>JBBROD010000016.1:0-67095 GCA_038229715.1 Tepidisphaerales bacterium
ACACCGGCAAACCCGGCCAGCATGTGGCTGGTGCCTTGCACGCTATGGCAAAGCCCGACGACTTGAATTTCCGGCACGGCCCGCCCGGCGGCAAGCACCAACATGCTCATCGGGTTGGTGTAGTTGAGCATGATCGCCTGCGGGCACAGGTCGCGCATGTCGCGCAGGATGTCGAGGAAAACCGGCACGGTGCGCAGCCCTTTGAAGAGCCCGCCGGGCCCGACCGTATCGCCGATGCACTGATCCACGCCGTACTTCAGCGGAATGTCGTTATCCCACGCCACGCAGGACAAGCCCGAGACTTCGACGCAGCAGACGGTGTAATCGCTTCCGGGCAGCATCTCGCGGCGGTTGGCGCTGGCGCGGACGCTCCATCCGTCACTTCGCCCGGCGTCTTTGATCAGTTGGGTGATGACCTTGAGCATGGTCGCCAAACGTTCGCCGTCGATGTCCACCAGTCGCAGTTCGCCGCGATCGGCCCCGGGGATGAGCAGTACGTCTTTACAAAGCGCGGGGCAGAACCCCGAGCCGGCCCCCAAAAACGTGATGTGGATCGGGCGGGTGATTTTCCCTTTCAGCCCTTCCTGCGAATCCGCGGCCTTGGTGTGGGCGGCGTGACCGAGTTTGGATTCGTCCTGCTTCGGTGCTACTGCGGTGAGGGTGGCGGTGGCCATGAGCGGTTCTCCATTAAAAAAGTTGAAGTTGTGACTAATTTATCAACCCTCAGCCGACTGTACATAGCAGCGATGAGACAAAACTAGTACAATTGTGATATGGCGGTCGCTCCGTCCGATAACCTATCAGACCCCCGCCTGCGGACCGAAGAGCCGCTCCTTTGGCTGGTCGGCGCTGGGCATCAGGTTCGCACGGACGAATCGTATTACTACAACAGCCGCAAGCGCACCGATCGGCCGCAAATGGTGGTGCAGTACACGCTGGCCGGTACCGGCTTTTATCACGACGAACGCGGGCGCACCGAACTGCCGGCCGGGTGGGCGTGGGTTTCGATCATCCCCGGCGAATTCGAGTACGGTTTTGCCCCGCATACGTTTCAGCCTTACGAATTCACGTTCGTCTGCCTGGACGGTTCGGAAGTCCTCGACTGGTACCAGCGCCTGACCCAATCGTTCGGCCATGTGATGAACCTGGGCACTGAAGGGCGCATCGGCCCGATGATTTTGGCGCTGGCGCACGCGAAGGAAACCGGCCGGCTGCCCGATCGCTACGTGCAATCGGCGATGGTGTATCAGTTGCTTATGGAGATTTTCAGCACCGCCAACCGCGCGCGGCTGGATACCTCGCCGCGCGTGACGCAGGCGCTGCGGCTGATCAGCGAACACGCCGGGGATGCGGATTTCGGTATCGCTCAACTGGCCGTTGCTATGGACTGCTCGCGCGAGCACGTCACGCGCCTGTTTCGCGCCGCGATCGGCGTGAGCCCGATCGACTATCTCACGCAGCAGCGCCTCCGCCGCGCCGCCGACGCGCTGCGATCCAGCGGCGACAAACTGGAATTGATCGCCCGCCGATGCGGGTTTACCAACGCGAACTATTTCTGCAGAGCGTTTCGAGAGCACGTGGGCACGACACCGGCGAAGTTCCGCAAGCAGCCGTGGTTGACGGGGCCGTGAGAAGAGAATTTTTGCCACAGATGGGGCACGGATGAACACAGATCATGCGGGGAACATGCGACACAGAGTCACAGAGGCACAGAGTTAAGCACAGAGAGGAAAATCAAAAGCATTGCTCTGTGCATTTCTCCGTGCCTCTGTGCCTCCGTGTCGCATCTTTTCTTATCAGTGTTCATCTGTGCCCCATCTGTGGCAACACATTTTTGTGTTAGTAGAAAATCACGAAACCGCCGTCGGGCTTCGCCACCGCCGCGGGGTAGCTCCAGGCGGGCAGGTCGTTGGCGGTGCCTGCCTGATCGGCCTTGGGTTCGCCGGCTGCGTCGAAGATTTGCCACGCGATCGAGCCGCCTTTCGCCCAGCCGGTACCGACGGCGCGGGCGACGAGAATGTCGCCTTTGGCGTTGATGGCGATGGACGGATGTTTGCCTTCGCCGACGGAAATCTCCTTCGCCCGGCTCGGGCCGGCCTTTGGGATGAGATTGAGAAACACCTCGCCGGCCGTTTCGTACCCCAAGATTCTTGCGTCGGCGGCCTGGCCGAGCGCGAACGTGCTCAGGATGCATTTGCCCGACTGCATTGGCGCGATCTCGCGCTCGAACGAGACGTTCCCCAGCATCCCGTAGCCGAAGTAAACCGTTCCGCGTTGGGTTTTTTCCTTCGCCTGCCGAAACACGCCGAAGAGTTTGCCGTCGGGATCGATTGCGATCTTCAGGCTGCAACAGGCGCAAACGCCCTGCCCGGCCACCTGAATCTCCGGCTCAAACGCCCCGCCATCGTTGATCGACCGGGCGACCCACACGCGCCGATCCGCCTCGCCCGCATTGGCCCGGCCCGGTGCGTGCCACGCGATGTAAACGTGCCCCGCGTCGTCAGCCGCGATCGACGGACCGCCGTCCAGCCCGATTTGCTTGCCGATCACATTGCGCTGCGGCTCGAACGCGCCGTCCAGTCCCATCCGCGTGTAAAGCAGCGGCGTGGCGTTGCCCGGCGCTTTTGGTTCCGCGATGCTCGACCCCATCCACGCGACATGCACGCGCCCGTCACGCCCGAGCGCCATCTGCGCCCCGCGGACGCTGCCGACCGACAGCGCGCTGCCCTTCTGCGAGTTCACCTGGAGTGCGGGAGTGAATGTCTTGCCGTCGGTAGTCGTGGTGTAGAACAGATCGCCGCGATTATCGGGGCCTTTGTAGTAGATAAGATGAATCGTCCCCTTGCCATCGACAGCCGCCTGCGGCTCGATCCCGCCGTCGGGAACGCGGACAGTCATTGTGTCGGCAAAGGCGAAGTTAGTGAGCAAGAGGAATAAGCAGGCAGCGATGCGTTGCATAGCGACTCCCATTGGAACGACAACTCATTTCGCGATTTCCACCAACGAATTTATGCGACACAGAGGCACAGAGACACAGAGTTAAGCACAGAGAATTCGTTTTTGTTTGTCTCTGTGCTTGCCTCTGTGTCTCTGTGCCTCTGTGTCGCATTCTATTTTCAAGCAGCGACGTTGCCCATGAAGCTTCTCACCCCTCGTACAAAATCTCCGCGCTCCGCAGCGTGTTCTTCAGCAGCATCACGACGGTCATCGGCCCCACCCCGCCGGGGACGGGCGTGATGTGGCCGGCGATTTCTTTCACCGCGTTGAACTGCAAATCGCCGACCGTCTTGGTCGATCCGTCCGGCTGCTTCACGCGGCTAATACCCACGTCGATCACGACCGCCCCGGGCTTGACATGCTCCGGCCCGATCAGGCCCGGCTTGCCAACGGCGACCACCAGAATATCCGCGTTTTTTGTGTGCGATTTCAGATCGCGCGTGGCGATGTGACACGTCGTGACGGTCGCCATCTTCTCCAGCAGCAGCAGCGAGACGGGTTTGCCGACAATCTCGCTCGCGCCGATCACGACGGCGTTGGCGCCTTCGATCTCCACGCCCGTCGACAAAATCAGCTCGATCACCGCGCCAGCCGTGCAGGGCGCGATCAGCGTATGGCCGTACACGACGTAGCCGATATTGGCGGGGTTGACGCCTTCAACGTCTTTCACCACGTCGATTTCGTACTGCAGACGCGCCCGATCCATGTGCGCCGGCAGCGGCAGGTGCATCATAATACCGGTGACGGTTTTGTCCTTGTTCAGCCGGCGGATTTCCTTCTTCATATAGCGCTGGCTGACGTCATCGGGAATGTGCAGGAGCGTGTAGTCGATCCCCAGCGCCCGGCAGGCTTCCCCTTGCCGTTCCGCGTACAGCGCCCCGGCCGGCGTCGCGCCGACGAGCATCGCCGTCAGGTGGACGCGATGCCCCTTACCCGCCAGTTCCGCGATGCGGGTTTTGACCCGTTCCCTGAATGTCGCCGCTAACGCGACGCCGTCGATAACCTTCGCCGACATAGGCCGGTGAGTATACGGGAAAGCACCTACGTCCGCGAAGCCGCAACCGAACGCTCGGTGGTGGTCGATCTGAAAACTCGACAGTACCACGGGCCTCCGGCCCGTGCTAACGGCGCTGAAATGTCTGCGAGCTCAAGTTTTTCGAAGGACCGACTCGATCGGCACGGGCCGGAGGCCCGTGGTACAGGTGAGTTCCCAATTGACGCAATCGCCAACCGTTCGAACAGACCCGCAAGCGAATGCTCCGCGAAGGAGCAGATCGCGTGATTTCCCTGTATCATCCCCTGCCCATGCCCACGCAGCGGTACAAAATGACGATCGCCTACCGCGGAACGGGTTACTACGGGTGGCAGTTCCAACTCGCCCAGCCGAACTACAACGGCCCGCGCCCGCCGGAAGGCGAAGGGCTGCCGACCATTCAGGAAAAGCTCACCCGCATTCTGCAAGGCGTCGTCGGGCATCCCGTGACGATCGTCGGCTCCAGCCGGACAGATACCGGCGTACATGCCAAAGGACAAATCGCCCATTTCGACACCGACCAACTTCAAATCCCCACCGAGGGCATGCGCCGCGCCGTGAACCACCGCCTGCCCGACGACATCCTCGTCCGCAGCATCGAGCCGGTGCCCGACAGTTTCCACGCGATCCTCAGCACGCGGTCCAAGCGATACCAGTACGACATCTGGAACGCGTACGACCGCCCGCTGTTCGCGGCCGATCTATCGTGGCATCGCTGGCACGAGTTGGACGTCGACTCGATGATCGCCGCTGCAAAGTATTTCGAAGGCGCGCACGATTTCACCAGTTTCGCCCGCCCCGGCCACAAGCGGGCGACCACCATCCGCACGATTTACGAATGCAGCGTCTCCTACCGCAACCCGCGGCTCGTCATCGGCGTTGAAGGCAACGGTTTTTTGTGGAACATGGTTAGAATCATGGTCGGCACGCTGGTGGAAGTCGGCCTCGGGCGATTCAAGCCGAGCGATATTCCGAAAATGCTTGAAGCCAAGGACCGCACCGCCGCCGGCTCAACCGCTCCGCCGCACGGGTTGTTCTTACACTGGATCTATACTTGGGAAGAGCACGATGCCCACGCGGCGGGCGATGAAGAAGCGTTGAACGAGGAATGATGGGTGAAACCCGATATCCAAATGAAATCCGAATGACGAAACCCGAAATCCGAATGAATGACGAATGACGAAATCCGAAGCCCGAATCAATGACGAATGA
This sequence comes from Tepidisphaerales bacterium, assembly GCA_038229715.1. Taxonomy (GTDB): domain Bacteria; phylum Planctomycetota; class Phycisphaerae; order Tepidisphaerales; family Tepidisphaeraceae; genus JANMES01. The sequence continues at coordinate 5,243 of JBBROD010000016.1, forward strand.
CGAAATCCGAATGTCGAACTTCCGAGTATTGAATTTTTTCGTTATTCGTCATTCGGATTTCGTCATTCATTCGGATTTCGGGTTTCGTCATTCGGATTTCACGCAGGCTTTCGTCATTCGGATTTCAACTAGGCACTCGGTTTGATATGAAAATCGTCCACCTCATCACTCGCCTGATCATCGGCGGCGCGCAGGAGAACACGCTGCTTTCCTGTGAAGGCCAGCACCATCTCGGGCACGACGTGACGCTGATCACCGGGCCGGCGCTCGGGCCGGAAGGGTCGCTGATGAAGCGGGCGCAGGAGTACGGCTACAAAGTCATTGTGCTGAATGAAATGCACCGTGCGATCGAACCACGCGAGGATTGGAAATCGTACCGCCGGCTGGTGGCGATGCTGCGGGAGATCAAGCCGGACATCGTCCACACGCACAGCAGCAAGGCCGGCATCATCGGCCGATGGGCGGCGCACAAGGCCGGTTGCAAGGGCATCGTCCACACCATCCATGGGCTGGCGTTTACCGCATCGACCAGCGCGACGGTGAACCGCATCTACAAGTGGCTTGAACGCCGGACCGCGCCGATCAGTTCAAGGATCGTCTGCGTGGCCGACTCCATGCGCGATCAGTCGCTGGCTGTGAATATCGGGCGGTTCGAGCAGTACGTCACGGTCTATAGCGGCATGGAGACGAGCCAGTTCGTCAACCCGCCGGTGGATCGCGCGACGGTTCGCCGCGAATTGGGATTGGCCGATGAGCATGTCGCGGTCGGCACGATCGCAAGGCTGTTTGATTTGAAAGGTCACGACGATCTGCTCGACATCGCCCCGCGCCTGTGCGAGCGATACCCGAACCTCCGCTGGCTTTGGATCGGCGACGGCACGCTGCGGCCGAAGTTCGAGGCGCGGATCAAGGAAATGAACCTCAAAGGCCGCTTCATCTTCACCGGCATGGTTTCGCCAACGAAAATCCCGCAGTTGGCCGGCGCGATGGACATCCTGGTGCATCCGTCGCGCCGCGAAGGGCTTGCGCGGGCGCTCCCGCAAGGCCAACTCGCCGGCAAGCCGGTGATTACCTACGACATCGACGGCGCCAAAGAAGGCGTGCTGGACGACGTGAGCGGTTACGTGCTGCCGCCGTTTGATAAAAATCTCCTCGCACAGAAAATCGCGCTATTATTTGATAACCCCGCCCAGCGGCAAACGATGGGCGACGCGGGACGGGCGTTTGCGCTGTCACGGTTTGAAACGAAAGTGATGGTGGCGGGGTTGGAAAAGGTGTATCGGTCTGTCGAAATGACCCATGAGAAAACCGGAACTTGAAATCCGAATGACGACGGCCAAAACTTAAAATCCGAATGACGAAACCCGAAATCCGAATGAATGACGAATGACGAAACCCGAAATCCGAATGAATGACGAATGACGAAACCAGAATGTCGAACTTCCGAGTATTGAGTTTTTCGTTATTCGTCATTCGGATTTCGTCATTCATTCGGATTTCGGGTTTCGTCATTCGGATTTTAAGTTCCGGCTTTCGTCATTCGGATTTACAGGAGCAACATGTCATCCTTCCTCGTTTTCGGCCCGCATCCTGACGACCAGGAGCTCGGCATGGGCGGCACGATCGCCAAGCTCCACAAGCAAGGGCATAAGGTTCACCTGGTCGACATGACCACCGGCGAGCCCACGCCCAACGGCAGCGAGGAAATCCGCGCTGTCGAAAAAGCCGCAGCGGCGAAAATCCTCGGCGTCGAGCGCACGCTCGTCGGCTTGAAAAACCGCGAGGTGGTTCATTCGATCGAAGCCCGCCACAAAGTCGCCGCCGTCCTCCGCCGGCACCGGCCGACGACGATGTTTATCCCGTACCCAATTGACGCCCATCCCGATCACGTCGCTGTAACGCGCATCTGCGAAGACGCCCGCTTCGACGCCAAGCTCACCAAAAGCACCATCCCCGGCGAGCCGTGGCACACGAAAAACATCATCTACTATTACTGCACGCACCTGCGGATGAACTTCAACCCCACGTTCTGCATCGACGTGAGCGACACGGTCGAAACAAAATGGGAAGCGGTGGCTGCGTACAAAAGCCAGTTCGACCACAACAAAGTGCCCGAGATGGTGAAAACCCTGACCGCCTACTTCGGCAGCCGAATCGGGACGGCTCACGCGGAGCCGTTCTTCTCGCACGAGGTAATCGGGTTCAGTGGGCTGGATCAGCTGGTGTAATGTGCGTTTGTGGTAGGACAGACATTCCTGTCTGTCACGAGGCGAGGTACTCCGCGACTCGTACTCTTAAGCTACTTGCGATGGGTGCGGACGGATGAGTACATCCGCCCGTGACAGACAAGAATGTCTGTCCTACTGAAAACATATCTGTGCAAATTTGGTATCGCCCGCGATTTGAGGTTCAATAGCCACCGATGCCGACCGCCCTGCCAACCCGTCGTCCGCCGAGCGTGATGTTTGTGGAAGACGAACCGCGGCTGCGGGAAATTCTCTCATCAGCGATGAGCTCGTGGGGATTCGTCGTCGACACCGCCCGCAGCGGCGAAGAGGCGCTGCGCGAGATGGGCGAATCGGCCCGCGATATCGCGCTGCTCGATCTGAATCTGCCCGGCATGGGCGGGATCGAGCTGTTCGAGCAGATCCGCCAGCGCTGGCCGCAGACGGCCGTCATCATTCTCACCGGCTTCGGCGATCTGAGCGCCGCTCAAGCCGCTATCCGGCTGGACGTCGTCGACTTTCTCACCAAGCCCTGTCGATTGGACGATCTGGAAACCGCGCTCGACCGCGCCTGGAAGCGAAGCCCCGCCAGCCAACTACCGATCATCCCCGACGCGCAACTGACGGCCGACTCCGCCGAGCCCGGAAAAACGCTGGAAGAAATCGAGCGAAGACACATCCTGGACACGCTTGCCAGAAACAACGGCAACCGCACCGCCGCCGCCAAAGAGCTCGGCATCAGCCGGCGCACACTGCAGTACCGGCTGAGCGAGTATCAGGAAAAGGGATGGGTCGAATCAAAGGATGAAGTGTAATTTTTTTTCATCCTTCATCCTTCCGCCTTTATCCTTAGAGCGGTGCGTAATTTGATGTAGCGTGCAAACTCAGAATTCGTCATCCTGAGGTACGCCGAGGGATCTCGAATTACGAGCGTCTTTCGAGGTTCTATATCCGTCGGCGTACCTCAGGATGACGACAAACGGTCATTCTCACGCTACGGCAAGACGCGCGTTGATATAGATTTATTCTTCTTCCGCCGCCGGTTTATACGCTGACGCAATGTGCTGTTGCACGTTCGCGGGAACCGGTTCGTAGTGGCTGAGTTCCATCGCAAACGTGCCTTGCCCGCCGGTGACGCTCTTCAACTGACTTTGGTATTGCATGACTTCCGACAGCGGTGCGAGCGCCTTCACCATCGCCATTCCGCCGGGGGCGACGTCGGTGGATTGGATTCGCCCGCGTTTGCCGGATAAATCGCCGGTGATGCTGCCTACGCTGTGCTCGGGCACGGTGACTTCCATGCTCACAATCGGCTCGAGCAGCACGGGGTGCGCCTTGGCGATCGCATCGCGGAATGCGTATTTACCAGCCGTGCGGAAGGCGATTTCCTTGCTGTCGACCGGGTGATGCTTGCCGTCGAGCACGACGACGCGCACGTCCTGGATCGGGTAGCCGGCAATCGCGCCGGCGTCGATCGCATCGCGAACGCCCTTCTCAATCGCCGGGATGTACTGGCCGGGAATCGCCCCGCCGAACACTTCGTCGACGAATTCAAAACCCTGCCCGCGCTTCAGCGGCTCGATACGGAGCTTCACCTCGCCGAACTGCCCCGCCCCGCCGGTCTGCTTCTTGTGGCGGTGGTGGCCTTCCGCTGACAGCGTGATCGTCTCGCGATACGCGATCTTCGGCGGCTTGGTATCAACATGCAGCCCGCGGGCGGCGAGTTTCTCTAAAACCAGCCGCAGGTGCAGCTCACCAATGCCATTGATCACCACCTCGTGCGTCTGGCGATCGGTGTGCCAATGGAACGTCGGGTCTTCTTCAGCGATTTTCGTTAGTTGCGTCGAGAGCTTGGTTTCATCGCCGCGCGCTTTGGGCGTGATGGCCAGCCCGTACATGCTGGTGGGGTAAGTTTGCGTCTTGAGATGCACGCTATCGAGCGCGTGATCGTCGTGTACCACATCGCCGGCGTGCAGGTCTTCGATCTTCGCGACAGCGCCGATATCGCCGGCGATGATCTGGTTTACTTCCTTGTGTTCTTTTCCCTGCAAGTGAAACACGTGCCCGAGTTTGACGGGTTTTTTGTTATGCCCCATGTACACCTGCGATTGCCCAGTGCATTGGCCTTGGTGGACGCGAAAAATCGCCAGCTTGCCGACGAACGGATCAGCCGTCACCTTGAACACATGCGCCAGCAGCGGCTTGGCGGGGTCATTCCAGTACGCGAACGGCTTTTCCGCGCCCGCGTCGCCGCTGACGAACGGGCGGAGGTTTCCTTCTTCAGGACTTGGGAAGTGTTTCGCGATCGCGTCGAGCAGCTCGGCCACGCCGATGTTGTCTCTCGCGTCGGTGAAACAAACGGGCACGACGTGGGCTTCGTCCATCGCTCTTTCAAATGGCGCGTGGAGCGCGGTGTAGTCGGGCTCTTCGCCTCCCAGGTATTTTTCCATCAGGTTGTCGTCCATCTCGACGATCTGATCGAGAATCGCCGCGTGACAACGGCGGACGGAATCAAAATCACTCTCGCCGCGGCTGTTGAGCAGGCATTCGACCACCGCCTTGGCGTTGCCGCTAGGGAGGTTGATCGGCAGGCACTCGGGGCCGAAGGTTTCGCGGATTTGGTTCATCAGCGATTCGATTTTGTCAGCCGCGAGCAAGTCCATCTTGTTCACGACGATCGCGCGCGGCAAATTGCGCTCCCTGGCTGCGTCCATCAATCGGCGGGTGACGACTTCGATCCCGTTCTGCGCGTTGACGACCACCAGCACCGTTTCCACCGCAGGCATAGAGGCGTACGCAGCGCCGATCAGGTCCGGCGAGCCGGGCGCGTCGATCAGGTTGATCCGCTTGCCAAGATGATCCGCGTGCAGGACGGCGGAGTAGATCGAATGCCGATGCTCCTTCTCATCTTTCTCGAAGTCTGAAAAGCTTGAACCATCCAATGTATTGCCACGACGGTTGACCGTGCCGCTGGCCAAGAGCATCGCATCCACCAGCGCCGTCTTTCCTGATCCGCCGTGGCCACATACCAAGACATTTCTGATATCCGCCGTCGTGTAAGAAGGCATTGGGCACCTCGCTTGTGATAGGAAGCAGGCGCCGGCGAGTTGTTCCGCTTGCGGCCCGAAGGAGTGAGGGGGCCGTGAAACTCGTCGGCAATCCCTGCTGGATTGGTGAATAGTATACCTTGCGGGAACGGCGGCGAGGAAAAATTCCGGCCGACCAGACAGTTGCCGAAATGAATGACGAATCCGCGATACCAGCGAATTCGTCGTTCGGATTTCGCTATTCGGGTTTAGTTAATCGTCTTCCCGCCCGCCCTTGTGCCTCAGCATCGCCCCGAGCAACGCCAGCCGATCCGCGGGCTTTTCCGTGACCACAGACATGAACAGAAACGCCATCTCGTCCGTCGTCTGCTCGCCGAACTTCACGCGCTGCGGCGGACTACTGGGATTGTGCAAGTTGTCGGCGGAGTTGTCGTACACGTACCGCATCTCCAGCTTCGTGCCCTTCGGCAAACTCAACGGCGTTTTGTATTGATACTGCTCCTGCCAATCAAAATCCCAATCCTTGATCCAGATCAGTTCCTGCTTCGTCCCGTCAGGAAGCGTGGCCCAGGCGTGCATGTCTTTGCAGATCAGGTGCGCGTGAGGCGTCACGCCGATGACCTTCACGTCCACCGGCAGCTCCAGAGAATCCGTCAGTGTGTAATCCTTCTTCCCCGCCGGGATGTCGATCTCCCGGCTGCGCAGCGCCAAGCCGGCCAACGGTTTTTTGGGCGGCTCTTTTGCGAAGTAAATGCCCACGCTCGATTGCTCCGATTCTTCCTTGCCCGAGGGATGGAGATGCGTTTGGATGATCAGGTCCGAACCCTTGGGCACTTCACGCGCAATGCCGGCCGGCAAAGGCGTGACGAAAGCGCCCGGCGCCCATCCACCCAGACTGCCGCTCGGGATAAACCCCGGCACGCCCATGCGGGCATAACCGGGCAGCGGGTCGGCGGCATCGAGCTTCCGCGCGCGCCCCTTGGTGTCGAGATACAGGATCGCGTGATGCACGATCTTCCGGTTGCTCGGCCGAAACTCCACCGCCGTTACGTACTTCGTTTCCGTCAGATTGAGCGGCAGAACGAAGCAGCGGTACTCATCCTTGCCGGCGGCTTTTAGCGTATACGACCGATCGACCTTCACGATTAAATCCGGCTCGCCGAGCTGCCAGCCGTCTACAAACTTCGGCATTTTCGGCAGATCCTTCGGATCGCCCTCGGGCGCGCCCGCTTTAAGCCACTGACTGAACAGCGCGATCTGCGCGTCCGTCAAATGCCTCGTGCTGACAAACTCCCCGAACCCCGGCTCGGCCTTCCAGGGCGGCATGTATTTCGACTGCGTCACTTCCGCCAGCTGATCCGCCCGCTTCTTCGCGTCGTCGAACGTCAGCAGCGAGAACGGCGCGACTTCCCCCGGGCGATGACACGATACGCAGTTGTTGTAGATAACCGGCGCAATATCGCGCGAGTAAGTCACCGCCCCCGCTGCTTGCGCCTTGGCGGAGAAAATCAGCAATACGACAATAATACCGATTCGTTTCATGGTTTTTTCCCGTCCGGTTTCACGATCGCGCATCCCACCGCCCGAGTGAACCTCGGCTCGACCGCTTTGCCCGCCAACACGTCGTCCAGCACGTCCTGCAGATCATGCGTACTCGCAGCGAATCGCTTTTTGCCCAGCGACGCGTACTGATCGTCGATCCGCCCGCGGTAGACGAGCGACCCATCCGCCAGCACGACCGCCGCCTCCAGCGTCATCGTCGCGCCGACGGCGTTAGCGATCGAGCAATCGGCATCGACCACCGCCGGCGGGGCGATCGCAAACGCTTTAACGTGCTTCTCCGCAGCGGCAGGGGTTACGTCCGCCCCGGAATAGATCACCACAAACATCACGCTCTGGCGGCTGTACGCTTTCGCCAGCCGATTGATTTCCGGGACGTACCCGTTTGAAACCGGGCACTCGATCCCGACGAACAGCAGTACGGTTGCCTTGGATTTCGGGTCCGGCAGGCGATGCTCGACGTTCGCCAGATCGCGGACGGTTCGTTCCGCGAGCCCCGCCGAACGAGTCGCCGGCCCCGCTGCCAGCGATAGCAGGATCAGCGCCAAAAAGCCGAATTGGTTCACCGATGGTAGCCGCATCGTGTCATCCCGATTGTGCGATCGAACCGCCGCAAAGTTACACCCTTTGTGTTCCAAAGGAGTTTTCAAGTCTCGGGCGGCATTCGTCCGATAAATTCCGCATGTCACCTGAAAACCTTATCGCCAATCCCGGCCGACTCAAGATTCTAACCGCGCTCGCCGTCGATAGTCGGCAGGAATTCGTCAATCTGCGTCGTCAGACCAAGCTGACCGACGGCAACCTCGCCAGCCATGCCCGTCGCCTGCAGTCTGCGGGTTTCATCGCGATCGACAAGCAAATCCGCGACGGCAAGCCCGTCACCAGCCTGGCGCTGACCACCGAAGGCCGGTCCGCGCTCGAAAGCCACGTCCGCCGCCTGATGGCGGCGATCAGTCAGCGTCGCGTGATGACTGACGCGCCGGTCGCACCGGTATCACAAGTGACGATGTCCCTCGCATCGCCCGTCGTGGACGATCGCCCGCATACTGAAGACACGTGGGTGGATTGAACGATTCGCTTCGCTGACAAATCTGAAAACCGTACGCACCCTGGGCTTGCCACTTAAGTGGCAAGCCCGGTTTGTTTCCCTCCCAACCGCTGCTTCCCCCGTCACGCTTCATTAGCAACACGCGCAAAACACAAAAACTGAATTTTTATTTGCAGATTCGCTAAGCAACTCGCCGGCCCCGCGCCGGCGTTGCGCGCCCGCCTCGCCGGGCGCGCAGCACCACCCGCAACCATGAACGGGTCGCATCGGACGACCCACTCCTTGGTCCTCAGCCGGAGCGTGCGATGGCTTTTCAACTTCAGGCACTTTCGATCTCCCCCGATCGCCTCAACGCGGCGATCAACCAACTGCAGTGCGATCGCCCGCGATTCCGCCGGCTGTGGGCGTATTACGCCAACCCGATGCGCACGTTCGACAACCTCTCTGACGACAAGCCCTACCGTCAATCGCAAGAATGGGGCTTGCCCGCCCGCATCACCGGATTCCGCAGCGGGGAGGACGTGAGCAACTCCCTCCGCGTGGAAGACATCGCCCGCAAGGAAGTGGTGATCGAGAACGATATCGCCTGGCGCGTCGAGACGATGGTGGAGTATTTGTTCGGCAAGCCATTGGTGATCGCGTCGGCTGCGCCGGATGCGAATCGTCGCGAAGCGATCACCGAGTTGCTTCGCCAAATCATCGCCGCCAATGGCGGGATGATTTTCCTGCAGCAGCTTTCGCAGCTGGCCAGCGTGTACGGGTTTGTTGACGTGCTGGTGAAGCTCGATCTTTGCAAGCTGCACGCGACGCCCCGCGAACTCGCAAGCGATCAACAATCCCCCTGCGGCGACACGCAATCGCTCGGCCGAGCGCCGGCCGATTCAACCAACGATCCCGCCGAGGCGATGCGCCCTGAAGCGTCGCCTCCCACAATGCAGCCGTCCGTGCCGGACGCAACCGATTCCGTCTCAACGCCATCAACCCGCTCTACAGCAGCCCTCGATTTCGCGGCGCTGGCGAGGCTGATTCGCTTCGAGACGATCGAACCGGCACGGGCGCTGCCTCTTTTGGCGCAGGACGACTATCGCGTCGTGGAAGCGTACGGACAGGTGTTTGAGATGATGACCTGCGCCAAACCTTCCGATCCCGTCACGCAGCAGTCGGCTTGGCTCGATCGCCTCTACAGCGCTGCTAAAAATGCGCTGCGTCCTCCCCTCATCTCGTTCAACAGCACCAGCGGTTTGCGCAAAGTGCAAGTTGTTGAACTCCTTACGCCCGATGCCTGGCAGCGCTACGAGGACGGAAAGCTGATCGCCACGGGCAAAAACTCGCTCGGGCAAATTCCGCTGGTGCACATCCAGAACATCGCGCTCCCGTTCGAGTTCGCCGGCGTAAGCGATGTCGAGCCGCTCATCCCGCTTCAGGACGAGCTGAACACGCGCCTCAGCGATCGCGCCCACCGCATCACGCTGCAATGCTTCAAAATGTACCTCGGTAAAGGGATCGAGAACTTCACCGACATGCCCGTCACGCCCGGCCGAATGTGGTCGACCGATAACACCGAAGCCGACGTCATCGAGTTCGGCGGTGATTCGTCCAACCCGTCGGAGGATACGCACATCGGCGAAATCCGCGAAGCCCTGGACAAAACCAGCGGCGTGAGCCCCGTCGCCAGCGGAGGTGTGAAAAACAAGCTCGGCCATCTCACCAGCGCAGCCGCCCTTCGCGTCACCATGCAATCGCTGCTGAGCAAGACGGAAAAAAAGCGCATCACGTTCAACCTCGCCATCAGCCGTTTGTGCGAATTGTCTCTCGCCTGGCTCGATGCCGCCGGCGTGTTCCACACCACGCCCGAAGAACGCCAGATCGAACTCCACTGGGCCAACCCGCTGCCGCTGAGCGATCAGGACGAGCTCGACGAAGCCAAAGCCAAGCTCGAGATCGGCGTGCCGAGGGAAATCGTGCTGCGGGAGTTGGGTTATTAACCAAAAAGGACTGAGGGCCGAGGACTGAGGACTGAGTGAAGAATCGCTCAGACCTCGCTCCTCACTCGGCCCTCAGTCCTGACAAAAGAAAGGAGGTTCCCATGTCCGAGACCATCGATTCCACTGCGAGCACCGTCGAGACGTTCGACGCCCCGCCGCCGTCGCCGATGCCGTTGCAGTCGCCGGGGGACGCGGCGCGATCGCGATTGCTCGAACTCGCGAGCGAGTTGCGTCGTTCCCACAACCGGCGATTGCTGGTTGAGTATCTGCGAGTGCGACGCGCGCTCCGCTAACGAGCGTTCAACAGGGATCTTCGATCCCTCGCGACACGCACTGTCGGTTGCATTTTCTTCATCGTTTATCGTTCCTACTTCATCGTTTCTTCCAAGGAGTTACCCATGCCATTTTCTGGAAAAGCCACTTACACCGCCGGCGCGACGCTTCCCGAGATCGCCGAAGACGTGTCCGACCTCGTCGCGATCAGTTCTCCGCACGAAACCCCGCTGCTCGACGCACTCGGCGATCCGGCCCGCCCGGCTCGCGCGACCGTTCACGAGTGGCTCGAGGACACGCTGCTCCCCAACACCACCACGCTCGGCGCTAACAGCTTTACCGACGCATTGACCGACACCAGCGTTGTCGTCGCTGATGGCACGATCTTCCGCGTCGGCGATCAGGTTCGCCCTGACGGGTCCGGCGAAGTGCTGCTGGTCACCGCGATCAGCGGCAATACGCTGACGATCGTCCGCGGGTACGGCTCGACGACGGCTGAGAATCTTTCCGACAACGCGGGTGTTTCGATTCTCGGCAACGCCGCGCTGGAAGGCGCCGACGCGGCCGACGCACGATTCACATCGCGCTCGCGTCGTAGCAACTTCACGCAGATCTTCGCCGCTACCGTCGAAGTCAGCGGGAGCGAACTGGCGGTCCGGCAACTGGGCGTGGCCGACGAGTTGGATTACCAGAAGCAGCAGCGCACCCGCGAGCTGATGCGCGACCTGGAGAACTCCGTCCTCAACGGCCGCGCCCCCGCCGCCAACCCGGAGGGAAGCAGCACGGTGCGTCGCACCATGCGCGGTATTCTCGCGTCGATCAGCACCAACCGCTTCGCGCCCGGGAGCGACAATTTCCCGACCAGTTCGACGTTGGTCGAAGCGCAGTTGAACGAAGCGCTTCGCCGCATTTGGAAGACCAGCAACGGCAACATCGACTTGATCGTGGTCGGCGGGGCCGAGAAACGCTCGATCAACGAGTTCGTCGCCAGCAGCCGGCGATTCACCAGCCAGACCGACAGCTTCCGCGACCTGGTGAGCACGTACGAGAGCGATTTCGGCGTCTGCCGGATCGTCCTCAGCCGGTACATGCCGGCCGGAAAAGTGCTGCTGCTCGACAGCAGCCGCGTCGAGGTCATGCCGCTCAGCGGGCGCAGCTTCCACTACAAGCCGCTGGCCGTGACGGGAGACAAAGAGTCCGGCCAGGTCATCGGCGAGTACACGCTTGAGTTCCGCAACGAGTCGGCCCACGGGTTGATTCAGTTGTAGCCTCGCTCCCTCTTCCCAGCGGGGAGAGGGCTGGGGTGAGGGGAGAGACGTAAGACGCCGAACGATGAAGTTTCGCAAAGGGTCGCTCTTAGTGGAGTGATCCGCGAAGCAACGCCATTCACCGCCGAGCGTTTCACCCCTCACCCAGCCTCTCCCCTGCGGGACGAGTCGCCGGAAGCATTTTTTCAGAGGATTTATCATGTCTACAGGCAATCTGCGGTTTTGTTTGGTGATGGTCGTCCTCCTCATGCTGCTCGCGACGCGCGTGTACGCCGAGCCGGTCGGCCAGATCACCGTCGGCGGGACGACGTATGTCATCGTCCCGCTGACCGACGCGAGCAAGCCGGCGGCGCGGTTCAAGCTCGGCGGGAAGACGTACGCGCTGGTCGCCGCGCCGCCGGCGGTGAAGCCGACGACCGCGCCCGCGTCACAGCCCGCGACACAACCGGCAGCCAAGTCGACGAGCCGCCCCAGCCGCGTCACCACCAGCGTGCCAGCGGACGTCACGCTCACGCCCGCCGCTAAACTTTCGATCGAACCCGGCAAAGTGTACGAGCGCCTGTCACTCACCGGCACGCAGACGATCACGCTGGCGGCCGGGCAGGCGGTCACGTTCCGCCACTGCCGGATCGACGGCGGCGGGAATCCGTACGGCTTTCGCTGCGATCAAAACGCCGGCCGGCTGATCATCGAGCAGTGCGAAATCTTCAACGTCTCTAGCGCTGCTCTCTACGGGCGCAACTTTGATTGCCTGAGCAGTTACCTCCATCGCAGCGCCGGCGATGGGTTCAAGCCGATCGAAAACGCGCTCATCCAAGGCAACTACGTCGCCGAGCTGGGATGGCAATCCCCAACTGCCCACGCCGACGGCGTGCAAATCCGCGGCGGGCGGAATATCCGCATCACCGGTAATTTCTTCGACTTGCCCAACGACCTGCCCGACTGCCACGCCAACTCCGCGCTGTTCCTGCAACTGAGCGCCCGCGACGTAACGTTCGACGGCAACTTTTGTCTCGGCGGGAACTTCCCCGTGCACGCCTACGCCGACGACGGCGGCGGGCGGAACGTGAACATCCACCGCAACACATTCTACACCGGCAGCGCGCGGTACGGCTTTGGATCGATCGGCAAAGACGTCGTCTGGACCGACAACATCGACGAAACCGGAAAAGCTGTTCGCCCCGGCGACAAGTGATGCGGACTCGATTTAATTCTCGCTCATCCAACACCGTCATTCCGAGGTACGCCGAGGAATCTCGATCTGCGTCGGGCGGCGCGGGAATTAAATCAACTCAGTGTGATTCCTGCGCCTGCCCCACCGTGACCGGCATCGACCTCAGTCGATCCCCCATTCAGAAAGGACAACCTTCATGGACCTCACGCAAATCCCCGGTTTCACGCAGCTCGCCAACCTCGGCGTCGCGGGGCTGATGGGCCTGATGTGGTTCTGGGAACGCAAGCTCAGCGGCACGCGCGAGCAGCAGCTGGACGAAGCCCACGCCCGCATCCTAAGCGATCACGTGCAGCTCGATCAGCTCATCGCCGTCGTCCGTAGCAACAGCGACGCGATGAGCAAACTCACCGCGACGCAGGAACAACTCATTCGCACGATTGGAGGCAGCAAATGAAAACGTCACGTCTATCACGCGCCGCCGGCCTGTGTCGCTGGATTTGCATGTTCGGTAAATCGCGATTCGCTGACGCACCACGTCGTCGCGCACGGGCCAGAGGACCGTGGTACGGGGCGGCGGTTTTGGCACTCGGCCTTACCGGCTGCGCGCCGTATGCGCAGGTGCAGATCGACCTGCTCGATCACAGCCGGCAGGGAATCGTTAACGCCAAGGCCACGCAATCGTCGTTCGCGGCGGCGGTCGATCAACTGCACGCGCTACGTCGCAAGCAGCTCGATACCGCCTTCGACGCCGACGTCCGCGAGCAGCCCGCGGTCGACGCTGAATGGATCATCGAGCACCGCCGGGCGTACGCCGCCGCGCTGGAGGCAATGGCGCAGCAGCAACTGGCCGACCACCAGACCGCCGACACCGCGCAGCGGAACCTCGATGCGATCGACCAGGCGCTGGCGCAGATCCGCAGTCTCCAGTCCGTCCCCCTGTCGTGGTTCGGCTCGAAATAAATGTAGGGCGGGATAGCAATCCCGCCTTCTTCACCCCTCGGCGGGACTGCTGTCCCGCCCTACCGGAGACCGCCATGCAATCCACTGAATTCCACCAACACGTGCAATCCGCAATCCGCGAGGAATGGACCGCCTTCGCCGCCCGCCACCCGCACTTGGCGGCCGCGGTGGACGAAAGTTTCTGGACCGACGCCGCCGCCGACTCGATCAGCGACGACCCGGCCTTCCACGCCGCGATCGCCAACGCCCAAACCCTCGGCACGCTCATGGAACAAGGCCCGGCGATCGTCCGCGATTTCGTCCAGCGGTGGCTGAAACGGCTTGGATAACGCCAATCCTCCGGTTAGCTGTCCCGCTTGCGGGGCGCGTTGGGTCCGTCGAGCGGTTCGCGCCCCGCAAGCGGGGCGGCTAACGGGGACGATGCCCCACACAGATCGATCGGCTACAATCTCAAACCTATGGCAGACCCGAAGCAGGCAGACAAAAGTTGGCAGGCGAGAATCGGCGAGGCGACCGACGCCATCGCGCAGACGTTCGTCGAATCGATGAGCTACGACTGGCGGCTGTACAAGGTCGACGTCGCCGGCAGCATCGCGCACGCGACGATGCTGGCGAAAGTAAAGCTCATCTCTGGCAAAGACCTGGCGGCGATCGTGGCGGGGCTGAAGGAGATCGAGGCCGAGATCGACCGTGACGGGCCGAAGTGGGCGGGGTTCAAGCCGGAGCTGGAAGACATCCACATGTGCGTGGAAAGCGCCCTGACTGAACGCATCGGCGAGCCGGGGCGGAAGCTGCACACGGGGCGGAGCCGGAATGATCAGGTGGCGACGGATTTGCTGCTGTGGATCCGCAATTTAGTATTTCGCAAAGGACAGACACCATATCTCAATCTTTGCAAAGCGTTCGTTGCGCTAGCCGAGCGTTCTTCAACCACTGTGATGCCATCTTTCACGCACATGCAACGAGCGCAGCCGATCTCGGCCGGCGCTGAAGGCCTCGCATGGTGCGAGATGTTTGACCGCGACCTCGTGAGGTTCGTTTCAGTCGGTGACAACGACGGCCGAAAGCCCGTTGCCTCGCCACTTGGTAGTGGCGCGATTGCCGGCAGTTCGTTGCCGATCGACGCTGACTTTACCGCCAGCAAACTTGGGTTCAATCAATCACCGACAAGCAGTATCGAACACACGGCATCGCGAGATATGGCATGTGATTTCGTATACGCGCTAGCCATGACCGCCCAGCACCTCTCCCGCTGGGCCGAGCAGTGGATCATTTACATGACGACCGAGTTCGGCTTCATCAAGATCGCCGACCGGTACACGACCAGCAGTTCGATGATGCCGCAGAAGCGGAACCCGGACATGCTGGAGCTGATCCGCGGCCGGTGCGGGAACGTCTACGGCGACCTGTTCGCGCTGATGACGATCCTCAAAGGTTTACCGATTGGATACAACAGAGATCTGCAGGAAGACAAGCGCATCGTCTTCCGCGCGTATGACACGGTTTCGTCGTGTCTCACCATGGCCGCTGCGATCGTGAACAGCGCCAGCTACGACAAGGCCCGCATCGAGCCGACGCTGGACCGCGGATTCCTCGATGCGACGTCGCTCGCTGAATACCTCGTGACGGCGGGCATCCCCTTCCGCACGGCCCACCACATCGTCGGAACGCTCGTGGCGAAGTGCGAGAAGGAAGGGAAGCATTCGCTCCAGCAGTTGAGCGTGGCGGCGTTCAACGAGGTGATCGCTCATTCGACTGGAGGGCGGTCGTCCCCGACCGCCGCGAATTCATCTCAGGCACCGGCGGGTGAGGACACCCGCCCTCCAATCAAGGTGACCGACGATGTGTATACCTGCCTCGGCGCTGCGAACGTGGTGAATCGCTATCAAAGCGCTGGTGCCGCAGGGGGGAAGCCGTTTGAGGAACAGTTGGCGGCGTGGAAAGCGCGGCTGGGCGTCTAGCGTTTCTGCTTCCGAATCGCCAACGTCCTCACGCCATTCAGAATTTTCGCAACAAAATGGAGGGTCCGACGTCGAAAGCCAAATGACACGTTTGCATCGCACTGCCTTTTCGTCCGCCTGCCTAATCTTTTTCGCGGCAGCGGTGCATCCCGCGCTCGCCGCTCGGGTTGGACCTGGACCAGTCTTAGCTCAACTCGCCGAAGGCTTTGGCGTGATAGCCGCAGAAGTTGTTCGAGCGAACGCGGCAACAGTTCGAGGCAGGTTCGTCGATTCTTACGACGTGACGTTTTCTGTCAAAGAGGTGTTCGCCCAGCCGATTGCTGGCGATGCGTTTCCGCTCAAGCCTGGCGACACGATCGAACTACGCCTGTCCGCTGGTTATGCCGCGCAACTCGAATGGGACGTACCGAAGATGCTCGAGGCTCGGCAGAAATTCATCCTCACCGTGAAGCGCGGTGTAGGCGGCCGGCACGAGCACGTCAACGGCGCGTCGGCCCCCGTTGCTGTGAAAGACTTCACGGATGAAAATCGCGCTCGCTTCGCACGCCTGCGTGAGTTGGCGCTTGTTCCGGCGGATGCGCGGGTGGCAGCACTGATTAAGGTCGTTGCTATTTCATCCGAGAACGAAGCGTTGCGTTCAGATGCGTTGGCAGGTCTTTCCGATCGTTCGACATTGCGTGAGACACGCGGGCGTGAGGATGCACTATTAGGAATGCTTAAAATTTGGAGCGACCCGGCTTGCCGACTATCTCCCTCGTTGCTGAATCAGTTGGACTACGCGATTCGCGCTACGGGCGGTTCCGCATTTGAAGACTCAGACGATCGCGCCCGAATGTGGGTCAAGCGCCTCCTTGATCCGACGCCGGAAAACCGATCTGACAATAATGATCGCGACAATATCGTACACGGTGTGCTTCATGACCTTCTCATCCGAAAGCCAAACGTCGTTAGCCCGGCGATCGTGTCGATGCTTCGCGATAAGGGTTGGCCGGAAGGCTTTCGACGCGCGGCGGCGGCCGGAATGTTATGGGCCTATATACGATCCGAAAAGACCGATTCCGCATGGGAGCCAGCGCTTCAACATCACTACACCCGCGTATTTCTGAGCAAGCAGGACTGGCCGATTCGGCTCGCCGCAGCCGACTTGATTGCCGCATCCGACTATCCGCAGCGCAAGCGGCGGTTCGATCCAGACATCGCCGTACGAGACGCGATGCATCAAGCACTTGCCGACATGAAGGTCGCAACAGTCGCAGAGCCGAAATCGGACGCGATGAACGCCGTGCACGATCTCGAGCGAGCGATCAAATCCATCGCGCCAACGACGGCCCCTTCTGGCGACGACGCACACCTTAGACCGGCCGGAACGCCACCAGCAGTTCGATGACGCAGCAGAAGCGACGGCTTGAGCGAAGTTGGCGGACATGCTCGTGCTGATCTGCGGCCGCTGCGGCGATGTCTACGACGATCTGCTTGCGATGATGACGATCCTGAAGGGCATTCCCAACTGCTTGCCGCCGCGGCCTGCGGGAAGGTGAACGCATCGTCTTCCGCGCGGTACCACGGGGCGGCCAGCGCCTCGCCATGCCAGCGGCGATGCAGTGAGCTGCTACTTCACGTGCGCAAGCAGATACGTTCGCATCACCGGCGGTTCCTTTTCCACGTCCCACGGCTTGATGTCGATGCGGGCGTCTTTCATGTAATCCTTGTACACGTCCACGGGCATCTCAACCGCGAGCGTTTCATCCAGTTTATAAAACAGCTTCGGTTGGATGTGGTCGAAATCGACCTTTTCAAACCCCTGATTGCCGCGGCTCCAATCCCAGCGCGTGGTGCGGCTCCAGCCGGGGGTGTTGAAAACCACCGCGACGACTTCCAGATTCGGATGGGCATCTTTCCATTCAGTGATGATGCGCTGACGAAGTGCTTCCTTGTCGGCCCCGCTGTATTTTTCTTCGGGCTTTTTATTGCCCTGAATGATGTCCTGCGAAAGCGATTTCTGCGCGGCGAGCGATTTTTCTCGGGTGGCCACAAGCAATTTCTCGGCCGTCGCGGCGGCGGTGGGATCAATGGCTTTGAGGATGGCCACCTTTTGGGCGGCAAACTCAATCCGGTGGGCGATGCCACTGTCGGGCTTGAAATAAAGCGGCCGCCGCTCGGTTACTGCGGTTTCAATCAGCTTGTTCGCCGCGGCCAGGTCGGTGTCGATGCCTTTCGGCAGCGACTTGGAAAGCTTCTTGGTGTACTCGTCCAGATCCGAGAGCTGGCGATCGACATACTTGAGCTTGCCGACCATGTCTTGGGCGGTTCTATCGTTGGGCTTATCGGTGGCGCGGGCGGTCCAACGCTTGAGCATGGCGCTCATGGCTTCGCGCATCTGCGGCAATTGACCGACCGCGGCGATCGCGTCATTCGGTCGGCTATCGAACAGCGACTGCGGATCACCCAGACTCGTCGACCAGCTTTCGACCATCGCCAAGTCATCGGTCATCTGCTGGCCGAGCGCGGCGATCTGCTTGTCGGCGTCGGGCGCGGCTTTTTCGATCGCCGCTTGTGCAGCGGTGAACTGAGCCAGGAAATCGTTGTATCGTTTCGACTCTGCAGCGACGCTGGCGTTCCCAGCCGGCAGGGCGTTGAGCCGATCGACGGCGTAGCCCATCCGCTGGCGCGCGAACTTCATCAAATTGAGAGCCTCGGTGATGGCTTCGGCGTCGAGCTTGCCGGCGGTGAGTTCGGCGATTCGCTTGGCGCTGGGCTCGATCTCGGTGAGATAGAATCGCGCGTTTTTGAGTTCTTCTTCCTGCTTGTAGTCGAGCTTTGCGGCGGGCGCGGGCTTATCCGCGGGTTTGTCCGCCGCGCCACCGGCCGGTGCGGGAGGCGCCTTAACCGGGCCGGCCTTGAGCGCGTCGCCGGCTTTCTTTAGCTCGGCCCCGATCGATTGCGCCTTCTCTCGCAGCGCGACGGTTGCGCCGTTTTCGGCCGGCAGCTGGCTCAGGCGCCGAATGTGAGTGTTGTAGTTCCGCACGGCGGTGTTGTAGCCGCCGCTCGCGCCGTCGATATCGCCGGCGGTGAGTTTCGCACTGGCATCGGCCAGCGCGGTTTCAACCGACGAAAGACCGGCCGTCGTCTCGTCGAAAATCTTCTGCTGATACGCGCTCAGCGACTTCTCCGCTCGGGCGAATGAACACATCACCATCGTCAGGGCCGCCATCCACAGTATTCGAGATCGCATGATTGCCTCCTCCATTATTCAGGTGCAGAGTTTAGCAAAATCCTTCGGGCGCGCGTTGCCGAAACCCCTCAGTCTGTTGCAATTGATTGGTTATTTTTCAAACTAAACAGGATGGGCCGGATATCACGCCCGCCGTGTGACGAGGACTCGGTGCAATTCTCTCGCATCGAGTACCGTCGTTCCGAGGCACTCTGAGGAATGACGACCTTCATCGGATGGCGCGGCCGGGGCGACGGCGGCTTTGGTGTGCGGCTCGCGTTTGGGTTGTGCGCGCCCCCGTTGCAGCGCTTGCGGTGAACTACTTTTTGATAGCCTGATTCATCTGGCGGAACAATTCGCCGAAGGGTTTGTCGGAGCACGGCATCGGCGGGCAGTTTAGCAGAAAGATAAACCACGGAGCACGCAGAGTTTCACAGAGAAACACAGAGGTGAAGAGCAAAGCGTTGTCTCTGTGTTTCTCTGTGAAACTCTGCGTGCTCTGTGGTTCAACTTCTTGAATTAGTGCCCGCTCTGCGCCGCGTACTTGTCGGCGGCGAGCAAAGCGTCGAGCTCGGATTTGTTGGAAGGCGTAACCTTAATCATCCAGCCGCCCTCAAACGGATCGCGGTTGACCAAGCCGGGGTCGCCGGTCAACGCATCGTTGACGGCCACAACCTTGCCGCTGATGCCGCTGTTCAAATCGCTGGTGGCTTTAACCGATTCGATCTCGCCGAAGCGGCTGTTGGCGCTGATCACATCGCCGACCTTGGGGAGCGAGACGTAAGTCACGTCCGTCAGCTCGTCGGCCGCCTGCTGGGTGATGCCCATGATGACGACGTCGCCGTCGGGCTTGTGCCATTCGTGGCTCGGGAGGTACTTGCGATCGGTGGGGACGCTCATGGTTAATCCTTAAATCCGAATGACGAAACCCGAAATCCGAATGAATGACGAAATCCGAATGACGAAAAAAAATACCTCTTTCGTCATTCGGGCTTCGTCATTCGTCATTCATTCGGATTTCGGGTTTCGTCATTCTGGTTTCCTAACTTCGCTTGTAGAACGGCAGCTTCACAATCTTAGCCGCATTCATCGTGCCTTTTAAGTCGGCCTGCATATCGGTGCCCTCGGCGGTGTGGGCGGCGTCGACGAAGGCCATCGCGATCGACTTCTGCAGCGTCGGGCTGAACGTGCCGCTGGTGACTTCGCCGATGACCGCGCCGTCCTTGACGATCGGCGTGCCCTGCCGGGCGATGCGGCGGCCGTCAAGCTCTAATCCGACCAGCTTACGCTTCGGCCCGTCAGCGGCGATCTTCCGCAAGACTTCTGCGCCGATGAAATCGTGATCGAGGTTCACCGCCCAACTCAGGCCGGCGCTGATCGGGTCGATCGTCTCGCCTAACTCATGGCCGTACAGCGGCATGCCGGCTTCGAGGCGCAGCGTGTCGCGCGCGCCCAGCCCCGCTAAGCGGATGCTGCTGGTTTCGCTCTCGCCCTTCCCGGCCAGCAGTTTGATCGCCATGCTCGCCATTTTTGCCGGCAGGACCAGTTCGATCCCGTCTTCGCCGGTGTAGCCGGAGCGGAAGACGGTGAACTTAATCAGCATGAAGCTTTCGGTGACGAAGTGGTAACGTTTGATCGCCTTCAGGTCGCCGGGCAGCACGCCGCTCAGGCGGTCGATCACCTTCGGGCCCTGGATGGCGATCATCGCGGTGCTTTCGGTCTGGTCGACCATGTCGATGTCGAAATCAAACTGCCGGCGGACATCGCCGAAATGCTTCCACAGCTTTTCGCGGTTGCTGGCGTTGCAGACCATCATCCAGTTCTTTTCATCACGGCTGATGATGATGTCATCCAGAATCCCGCCGGCCTCGTTGCAGACCAGCGAGTAGCGGCTTTGGCCGACGTATTGCTTGGTGCAGTCGCGAGTGAGGAGCTTGTTCAGGAACGCGACGGTGTCTTTGCCTTAGAAGCTGATGCGCCCCATGTGGGAGACGTCGAAGATCGAGCCGCTCTTGCGCGTCTGCTCGTGCTCGTCCACGATCCCGCGGTAGAGGATGGGCATTTCCCACCCTGCAAAGTCGACCATTTTTCCGCCGGAGGAGACGTGGTAGTCGTAGAAAGGCGTGCGTTTGGGCATCGCAGTGGACGGTATCCGAGGGGGGAAAGAGCGTCAAGAAAAGAGCGATGCTGCGTGGAAAGCCAAACCATGCGACACAAAGTCACCGAGACACACCGAGACGCAGTGGCAGCACAGAGGGCCTATTCTCATGTCAGCTTTGTGCTTTGCTCCGTGTCTCGGTGTTACAGGGCGTATGATCGCTGTTAGGCGATCGCGGATCGATCGAGTAAACTCGCCGTTCCATGAATTCCGTGCTCGCGGTGATCTGTGTGCCGGGGAAAGACCAGAAAGGCGTAATTGCGCAGTTCGCCACTTATCTGGCCGATCGGGGAATCAATATTCAGGACATCGAGCAGCGCTTCGGCCGTGGGTTTTTTGTGATCGATATGCTGGTGGTGGGCAAGTTGATTTTCAAGCCCGGAATCAGCCGGTTCCTTAAGCGCAGAGGCGCGTAAATGTTTCAGCAGCCGAAGAATCGCATGAACGCCCTGCCTGAATATCACGCCCTGCTGCAAGCGGCGGGCGTGACCGCGGACAACATTTTCAAACACCCGTCGATCAAGCCTTGGCGGGTGCTGGAGGATCGCGAAAACTGCACGCTCGACTTGGAGTTTGAGGGCAAGCCCGCTCGCCTGCATGTGAAGCGCTATCCACCCGAACGCGGTTTTAAAACGCCGGCGCAGATCGAATATCAGGGAATGGCCGCGCTGGTGTACGAGAAAATCCCGACCGTGCCGCTGGTGTCGTGGGGCGTGATGCTCGACCGGCGGAGCTTTGTCATCCTGAAGCATCTCGAAGGTTACACGCCCGCGGACAAGCTGGTCGAAAAGGGATTTTCCTTTGATCAACTCCTCAAACCAACGGCCGACCTCGCTGCCAAATTACACCGCGCAAACCTGCATCACCGCGATCTGTATTTGTGTCACTTCCTCGCCAAGCCTGACGCTGAAGATATGGACTTGCGTCTCATCGACACCGCCCGCGTGGCGCGGCTGGAATCGATCTTCACGCGCGGGCGTTGGATCATTAAAGACATCGCTCAGTTCTGGTACAGCACGACCAAGCTACCGATCACCGACGCCCAGCGCGACGCCTGGCTCAAACGCTACGCCGAGCAGCGTGGCCTGCCCGGTTGCGAGGGGATCAAGAAAGCGGTGCTCCGCAAAGTGGCGAAGATTGCCCGTCACGACGCCAAGCTCAACGCCGCTCAGCCGGAAAGGAATATTTCCATCCCGACGTAAAACATCGTACGCTTCGGAGGTCATCGGCCTATGGAATTATCCTGAACGACTGATGACTTGGTGGTGAGGGTTGTGTTGAGGCAGGTAAGGTAAACGAGTTGAAAATCGCGTTAGTCATTTTACACGCCGATCCGCGTCGCGGCGGTGCGGAGCGGTACACCGTCGATCTGGCCCGCGGGCTTACACGCCGTGGGCATCAAGTGTCGATCGTGGCGACCAGCTTTCCGGTCATGTTCAGCGACATCACCTGCGTTCACCTCACCACCGAACAATGGACCCGCACCGGGCAGTACAAATCCTTCCTCAAACAGTTTGAATCGCATCTGCACATCGCGCCGTACGACATCATCCACGCCATGCTCCCCATGCGAAATGCCGACGTGTACCACCCGCACGCGGGGTTGGCGATTGAAGCGGTGGTCGGCGGGCATCACAAGAAATCCGGTTTCCTGGCGCGGGTTGTGTCATCGGTGCTGAATCGCCTGAACTCTCGCCGGCGGGCGTTTGCTTCGGTCGAGAAGCGATTGCTGACCAAGGCCCATCCGCCGATCGTGCTGTGCCTGTCGGACTACGTGAAGCAATCCGTGCGGGCGTTTTATCCGCTGCCCGACCACAAGCTGGCCACGCTGTTTAATGCCGTCGATCTGCAGAAGTTCGATCCCGCCGCCCGCCCACAGGCGAGGGCTGAAATGCGATCGCAGTATCAGATTTCCGAGAGCACGACGCTGGCGGTGATGGTCGCGCAGGATTTCGCGCGCAAAGGACTGGCCGAGGCGCTGCGGGCGCTAGCGGTCGTGCGTCAAGCCAACGTGGACATGAAACTGCTGGTCGTCGGTTCCGGCGATGTGACGTTTTACAAGCGCCTGGCGACCCGCAGCGGCGTCGGCGGGCATGTGATTTTTGCCGGGCGTTCCGACGACGTCTACGCCGCCTACGCCGCCGCTGATCTCTTTGTCCTGCCGACGCGTCACGATCCGTGCAGCCTGGTGGTGCTCGAAGCGCTGGCGATGGGCGTGCCGGTGATATCGACCAGGCAGAACGGCGCGACCGAAATCATGACCGACGGTGTACACGGCAGCGTGCTGCCGACCGCCACCGACATCCCTTCGTTAGCCGCCGCGATGCAGAAATGGGCCGATCCCGCCGCCCGCGCCTCCGCGCGCGAGGCATGTCTCGCGCTTCGGCCGCGGCTGTCTTACGAAACGCATCTGGACGAGCTGCTCGCGATCTACGACCGCGCACCGGGGCACTGGAGCTAGCGCGGGTCAGGCTTAGAGCAGTGCGCAATTTGATGTAGCGTGCAAACTCAGAAATCGTCATCCTGAGGTACGCCGAAGGATCTCGAATTGCTAGCGGCTTTCGAGGTTCGAGATCCTTCGGCGTACCTCAGGATGACGAAAAACGGTCCTTCTCACGCTACGACAAAAGGCACGTTGCGATAGAAGCTCTAAACATATTGAACGGCCGACAATTCGGCAAACGCATCGGCGGCGGTGGCGATGGGATCAGCCGATGCAGCTCAACGGCGAGCACGGCGGGTCAGTTCTCGCAAGCCCCGATGTCTGGCTTGCCGTCGTCTTTTCGCGGCGTGCGATTCAGGGGGATGCCGTATTCATATAGCTTCTCTCCAAGTAGTTTCGTCATTTCCTCCGGCAGCGCCCGCCCTGCGTTGATGGCCAGCGATTTGCTGCTCAGACGAAACTCGTTCTTATCCGCATTCGGCATCGGCCAGCGTTCGTTGGGATTTCCGAAGATCGTCTTCTCGATCGATGCCGGAAGTTTTTCGGCGAAACCGCTCGACAGGAAATTGTTCGATCCCTCGACCGCCGCCGCACCGGCTTTGCCGTGGTCGATCAGTTGCTGGCCGTGCTGGCGGTCGGGGCCGTCGTGGACGAGGTTGTTGTAAAGCTTCGCCGACGCCTTCGGTGCTGAAAGCGTCACCACCGGCGAGACGAACGGCGTGATGATCGAGTTGTGCGCCAGCCAGAGCGCGCCGTCGTGTTCTTTCCCGCCGTCCTGGCCGAAATGGATCACGCCGCGGTTGCCGGCGCAATTAAAGTCTTTCACGATGATGTTGCCCACCAGCACCGCATCGCTATGAGGCTGGGCGGTGTCGGCCGAGTCGACTAAGTCAATCTCGCGGTTGGCTGCATCGTGGATGTGGCAGTTGAGGATGAACGTTTGATGCGCCCGGCTTTTAACGTTGTGGCCGGTGGTGCTTTTGAAAATCTCGCAGGCGATCAGCTTCACACTCGTGCCGCCGAGGTACAGGTTGTGGTTGTAGCCCGGCTCCTTGTCGCTGCCGTTGGCGTGGATGCTGCAGGATTCAAACAACTGGTTGCGTCCCGTGCGATCCGTGCCGTCGCCGTTGGACATGGCGCCCATGTCGTTGTCGTGAATGTCGCAGTGCAACACGGAAATGTCGTTCGCCTGGTTGATCCGCACGCCGGCGCCGTTGTGACTTGCGTTGTGCGCGTCGGACAGTTCAAACCCTTCCAGCAAACACCCGTCGGCCCCCGCGTTGAACTGCACGATCGCCCGCGGCACTTTCCCCGCGCCGCTGTAGTCATACCCGCGGCCGCTGAGTTTGACGCGATCCTTCCCGGCGGCCCGAATCGTCAGCTTGGCCGTGCGGATCTGCAGCGCGACTTTCTCGTACGGCTGATTCTTCTCGCGCGGGTAGACGACAACCGAATCCCCCGCCTT
Organism: Tepidisphaerales bacterium; assembly: GCA_038229715.1. GTDB lineage: Bacteria > Planctomycetota > Phycisphaerae > Tepidisphaerales > Tepidisphaeraceae > JANMES01. The sequence continues at coordinate 30,021 of JBBROD010000016.1, forward strand.
AGCGGCCGCGACACCGTCTTCGATTCGCGCAAACGCCTTGCCAGGCCCAACGGTCAGTTCCGCCGCAGAGACGACGTTGCCCAAAAGTATCAGGCCCATCAGTGGGATGATTCGATTTGGATGCATCGACTCATTTTAACGCCCGGGGACGCTGAACGTCTCCCCCAATCCGCAATTGCCTCCGATCGGTCGGCGGCGTAGCATCACCATCATGCGATGGAACGGGTTGGCGGAGATGGACGTTTTTTCGATCCTCAAGGGCGTCGTCGCGCTATTGGTCATCGCCGTGCTGGGCTATCTGGCGGTACGGGCGCTCAACCAGTGGATGCGGAGCGACAACGATCAATCCGCCGGAGCGGGGTTTACATTAGCGGACTTGCGGCAATTGCACCGGTCCGGCCAGATGAGCTCGGAAGAATTCGAAAAAGCCAAAGCCATCCTGATGGCTGCGACCCGTCCATCGGAAGCGAAGGGGAATTCAACAGATCGCCCGCCGTTATAAGTCGCTGGCCGATAATCGCTGGGGTAAAATCGTAAAAACGGGCCCGAAAAATTGCGTTTTCTTTTTGTGTTGAACTATGGTTAAGATGCGCATCGATGGGTGATCAGGGGTCGCAGTTTAATCGATCGACGATCGAATTCTGCGGTCAAGTCCCTCCCCATTAAGATTCGATACTACAAGGCTGCACCGATTATTAACGATCGGACAAGAGCAGCTCATAACAATCGACTGTAACGCGGTTTATCGGCCGCCTACAGGTTGGCAGAGGAAGGCGACAAGCGCGATGGCAAATACGACTCGACCCGGCGGTGGAAACGGCGGAAACCAGCAGCCCCCAGCAGGCGGCGGTGGCGCGGCGGGCGGCGGATCGAACACGCCTCCGGGCGGTTTCCGCGGTCGCCGGATCACCACCTGCTCGTTCTGCGGCAAGTCCAGCCGCGACGTGGGGCCTATGGTCGAAGGGCCTTCCGACGTCTACATCTGCGCCAACTGCGTGGACCTGGCCCACAACATCATCCGCCAGGAAAAGCGGAAGATGACCACCACCGGCCCGATGTTCAGCAGCATCCCCACGCCGCGTGAAATCAAAGAATATCTCGACCAGTACGTGGTCGGGCAGAACTACGCGAAGAAGGCGCTCTCGGTCGCGGTGCACAATCACTACAAGCGACTGAGCACGCAGGAAACCACCAGCGCTGAAGGCGCGGCGCCGACCAACGACGTCGAAATCGATAAATCCAACGTTCTCCTGATCGGCCCGACCGGCAGCGGTAAAACCCTGCTCGCCAAGACGCTGGCCCGCATCCTGAACGTGCCGTTCGCCATCGGTGACGCGACCACGCTTACCGAGGCCGGCTACGTCGGCGAAGACGTCGAAAACATACTGCTCAAGCTGCTGCAGAACGCCGACTACGATCTGGAATCGGCCCAGCGCGGTATCGTGTACGTCGACGAAATCGACAAGATCGGCAAAACGCAAAACAACGTCAGCATCACCCGCGACGTGTCCGGCGAAGGCGTGCAGCAGGCATTGCTAAAAATGCTCGAAGGCACGATCGCCAACATCCCGCCGCAGGGCGGGCGCAAGCATCCGGAACAGCAGTATATCCAGATGGACACGACGCAAATCCTGTTCATCGCCGGCGGCACGTTCGTCGGATTGGAAGACATCATCCGCAAGCGCCTCGGCAAACGCATGATCGGCTTCGGCAGCGAGAACAGCCCGGTCGAAAGCAATCGCGAGCGCTCCGACGTGCTGTCGCAGGTTCAGCCGGAAGACTTGGTGCAGTTCGGCATGATCCCCGAATTCGTCGGGCGATTGCCGCTGTGTGCGACGCTCGAGCCGCTGGATGTGCCGACGCTGGTGAACATCCTCACCGAGCCGAAGAACGCGATCGTGAAGCAGTACAAGAAGATGTTCCGCCTGGAAGGCAGCGAAGTAGAGTTCACCGCCGGCGCGCTGGAGTTGATCGCCGAGCGAGCCTTAAAGCGCGACACCGGTGCCCGCGCGCTGCGGGCCGTGTGCGAAGAGATCATGCTCGACCTGATGTACAAGCTCCCCGACCACGGCCAAGGCGGCAAGTACCTCATCACCGAAGACATCGTCGAAGGCCGGCAGAATCTGTTTGAACTGAAGCCGGAACGAATGAAGGAATCGGCGTAAAGATTAAACCCGAATCCCGAAACCAGAAATCCGAATGAATGACGAAGCCCGAATGACGAAAGCCGTTCGGGCTTCTTTGCTTAAGAAATATATTCCGGATCACATTTCTCTACTTGCCCTGTTCCTTCTCTGTCATTTGCCAAGCTGTCGATTCACATGTTCGGCAAGGGCGGATTTTGCATACTTCGGTAGTGCCACGGTATTCCTGGCGGCAAGCGATTTGAGCTTGGTATGATCGGACACCTCACTTTCGCCAAGCCAAACGATCTCCAATCGACGGTGATCCTTCAAAGCGATATGGGTGTAATCCTCGGGCACGGCCCAGTAACAGGTACGGCAAATCTGTGGCTGGCGCCCCTCTCGCCAGTTGTCGCAGTGTTCGCAAGACCACGATTTTGAGCGTTGGCAGGATCCGCAGAGAAGCATGTATTCTTCAAGAGGTCGTTCAGTGTCCCCCGAGTCACCAGCGATCTGATACGGGACACGATGATCGATCTGGAGATAGCGCGGCTCGTATGGGGTAGAACAAAGCGAGCACTTTGCGCCGTACTTGTTGATCAATATCTCTTTGAAACCTTTCGCGAACGCTTTTCGTCCCTGAAATCGATCGCCACGGATGAGCGACGGATCGCCGAATGAGTAGACCGCCATCTGTCGGCCGGTCTTACGCTTTCCCGACGTCTTCGCCGACGGCACACCGGCATCTCTGACATCACGAGCCGCACTGGCAGCGTCTGTTAAGGCATAGATTATTTCCAAGTCTTCCGTCGAAACACTCCCGTGTTTCAAGATATGTTCGACAAGAACTTTTCCTCGCTTGGTCGTTACCTTTGCAACGGCAGCCAATAGTTCGGCGGAATAGTTCACCTTCCCCATGTCAATTTCTCAAAAAAGGAGCAATTCTTCAGGGGCGCGCGCAGGCTCTACCAACAATTGCGGCAGACGCTCGATACGATTTAGCAAGCATTCGGAGATGTAGAGGGATTCATAAGTCACCCCGTCACGACCCAGCAAGGTTTCCTGCGTTGATCTTCCTGCTTTCACTTCAAACATCCGCAATTTCAAGGAATCCGGAAGACGCTGACCGTAGACTTTGTCACCCATGCGCCCGTCGTACGAAATGATGAGTGACAAGTTTCTTCCGACGAGACCGTGTAATCCATCGCAGAATTCAGAGAAGCTCATCCCCTTCACGTATCGACTGTCGCGCTCGCCGCTCGTGCCCTGATAGGGTGGATCAAGGTAAATCACGTCGGAAGTTTCCGCATCTCGCAGCGTTTCGAGATAGTGCGCGGCGCAGACTTGCGATTTACCCGCGAAAAGTTTTGCCGCCCGAACTATATTGTCGCGCATGGTGTCGGGCCGCGCGCCGCGCCGCCGATGGTCGGCGGTGTTGTTAAATTCGCCGCTTCTGTTGTATCGAATTGCAGCTTTAACGCACCTGGCGAGGAGGTAGAGAAAAGTGGCAGGTTGCGGCTCTTTGTTAAAAGCCGTTCTTACTTCATTGAAATGGGCTTTGCCCAAGGTCGGTTGCTCTTGCCACAGCCGTTCGTATTCGTCTGCCAGATCGTGCGGTGTGTTGATAATCGCCCCCCATAAATCCGAAATGGGTTTATGGAGATCGCCTATCACGAAATAATCTGCCGAAGCACTTGCCGCAGCGTAAAGGCTAACGGCGGCAGAACCAGCAAACGGCTCGTAGAGTGTGCGGACGCCTTTAGGGATACATCCGCAAATCGTTGGTGCAAGCCATCGCTTGCTTCCTTGATACGGGATCGGGTGAGGTACAATACTCGCACTTCGCATCTTTATTGTCATTAGTTTACCGGGTGACCTACGGATAGTGAAGGCTCTCCGGATTTGCCACTGATGAATCTGGAATACGAAGCTCTGTGAGTCCCGTAGTGCGGGCAATGTATTCGGTGCACAGCTTGGGCCGATCGAAGCGGGCGAGCCAGCCGATGACTTTTTCCAGTCGCTCGGGCTTGCCGTAGCAGTGGAAGCTGGTGTGGTCGGATTGGGTCAGGCACGTTCGATCGAGCGGGGAGAGATTTTCGTCGATTTCCCAGTTGCCTGCCCACACGCCGGCGGTATGCGCCGTGGTTATCCTGTGCGTCAAAAAATTGCCGCCTCGCGGACATAAGATTGTCGCCTGATGTTTTCCTCGCCCAAGCCTCACACCGGGTTCGGCACGAACGCCCCGCCGCGGCAGTGTTTGAGGTAGTTCAGGGCGTGGACTTGTCCCGTGTATTCCAGGTCGCCGCGGTAGACCGGGTCGTGCCATCCTTCGATGTCGATTTGGCCGGTCCATTTGGCCTGGCGGAGGATGGAGATCACGTCGGTCCAATTGGTGTCGCCGAAGCCCGGCGTGCGGTGCCAGCACCACTGCTTACCGCCGCGCAGGCCGGAGGTTTTGAGCACGTCCCAGGCGATCGTCGCGTCCTTCCCGTGGACGTGGTACACCTTGTTCACCCACTTGCGAAGCTGCGGCAGCGGGTCGACCAGCGACACCATTTGGTGGCAGGGTTCCCACTCCAAGCCGAGCGCCGGCGAGGTCACCTCGTTGAACATCATCTCCCAGCCGGTACACATATTGGCGATGTTGTATTTAGGCGACGCCCACATGCCGCCCATGTCGCAGTTCTCAAACGCGATCTTCACGCCTTTGTCTTCTGCCTTCTTGGCCAGCTCGCCCCACACTTTTTTGAACTGAGGCATCGATTCCGGGAGCGGCTTACCTTCAATCGCGCCGGCAAACCCGCTGACGATTTTCGCACCGAACAGATTCGCCGCCTCGATACACTTGCCGAATCCCTCGGCGTGCTCGGGCTTCATCAGCGGATTGCCAAAAAACCCGACCGTGCTGATGACGGCCTTGTCGCCGAGGATGTCTTTGACCTTTTTGGCGGTGTCGGCCAGATCGACGTTCAGTTCCTGCCAGAACGTGAGAGAGAAGCTTTCAAATCCATGAGGCAACAATTGCGGGAGATGCTTGACCGCGTCGCTCATTTTAACCAACGTGCCGATGCGAATGTCTTCGTGTCCCACAACAACTCCTTCTTGAAAAGTAAACCGAACAGGCTAGCGACCCTGGCTGGCAAGTCAAAAACCGTGCTGCGAAAGCGGCCCGGCGAGTCGCTGGCCCGTATTTTTAGCAGAATCGTCTCGTTACAGGGAAAGCCCTGGCCTTTGGTTTCATCGGGCGGTCGATTTCTTTTCACCCGCGCGGTCGGGTGTTACACTCGCCGGTCGCTCATGGCCTATACCGTTTTGGCTCGAAAATATCGCTCCACCACGTTCGATGAACTCATCGGGCAGGAGCACATTTCGCGCACGCTGAAAAAAGCCATCAGTAGCGGTCGGATCGCCCATGCGTTTTTGTTCTGCGGGACGCGCGGAACCGGGAAAACCTCCACCGCCCGTATCCTCGCCAAGTGCCTGAATTGCCAGAGCGGCGATAAGCCGGCGGAAACGCCGTGCAACAAGTGCTCCAGCTGCCTGGCGATCGCACGTGGCGAGGACATGTCGGTCATCGAGATCGACGCCGCCAGTAACACCGGCGTGGATAACATTCGCGAGGTGATCGAAGGGGCGTATAACTCCCCGCCGGGCCGGTTCAAGATTTACATCATTGATGAAGTCCACATGCTCTCGAAAAGCGCTTTTAATGCGCTGCTCAGGACACTTGAAGAACCGCCGGCCCACGTCAAATTCATCTTGGCGACGACGGAGCCCGAAAAAGTGCTGGCGACGATTCTCAGCCGGTGTCAGCGGTATGATTTCCGCAACATTCCCACCCGCGAGATCGCCGACCATCTGAAAGAGATCTGCAAAAAGGAAAAAATCAAAGCCGACGACGACGCGTTGCTGCTCGTCGCCAAAGCCGGGGCCGGCTCGATGCGCGATTCGCTATCGCTGCTCGACCGTCTGCTGAGCCTCGGCGAGAAAGACCTGACCGTTGAAATGATCGAACAACTGCTCGGCCTGCCGAAGACCGCGCTACTGTTCAACCTCGCCGACGCCCTCGGGCAAGGCGATGTCGCCAGCACCCTGCAGCAGACCGAAGCCATCCTGGCCGGCGGGTTGTCGGTCGATTCGCTGATCGCGTCGCTGGTCGATCACCTGCGGAACCTGCTGATCTTGCGGACCTGCGGGGCGCAGTCGAAGCTGGTGGAAGTGCCGGGTTTGCCGGTGACCGATCTGGTGAAGCAGGCCGAGCGGTTCGACTCGATGACGCTCTCGCAGGACATCGCGATTCTCGAAGAGCTGCGCCGGCAAGTGCGCGTGAGCCAGGCCGGGCGGGCGCTGGTCGACGCGACGATGGCCCGGCTGGCGCTGGCGGAGCAGTTCGCGTCGGTGTCCGATCTGCTGGCGGGCGGAGGCTCGCCGGGGCAAAAAAAAAAGTCTGATCTGACACCGCCGGCGTCGCCTGAAACCGCCCGCGGCCAAGTCCGCGACGCCTTCGCTCCCTCGCCTGGTACTCCGGGAGAGGGCGGGGGTGAGGGGAGAAACGCCCCAATTCTGGCGACATCCCTCGCCGAACAATCCAATACCAACGCTGGTATGCAATCCGCGCCGTCTGACGACTCGTGTTCCTCCCCTCACCCCGGCCCTCTCCCCGCTGGGGAGAGGGAGGAAGAGACGGACGCGCTGCCGGAAGTCGGCAAGGTGTTTGACGGTCCGAAGCGGTCGATGTTCGCGGCGTTTAAAGCGGCCGCGCCCGCCAAGCCGCAAGCGGCGGCGACGAGCAATGTTGAATCCGTTGGCGCGGGGGAATTCTCCGATAAGTGGTCCGCCGTGCTGGCGAGTCTGAAGGACGAATCGCCGGGCGTACACGGCATCCTATCGCAGGGGCGATTGCTCGGGATCGAAAACGGCACCGCCGTTGTGGAGGTGAACCCGCAACTCGAAGGGCTGATCCGCAGCTTCGACCGCAACGGCAAGAAAGAGATGATTCGCGGAAAAATCGCCGAGTCGTTCGGGCAAGGCGTGGGGATCGCGTTCCGTATCGGCGAAGCGGCCGATGCGCCAACGCCGGCGCCTATGCGACCGGCTGCACCCGCAAAATCGCAAGCCGCGGAGACCGCGCCCGGCGTCCCGATCGCCCCGCCGCCCCCTCGATTGACCGCGGAGCAAATCGACGTCGCCAAGCAGGACCCGTACGTGCGGGCCGTTCTCGATCAGTTCGGCGGAACGATTGTAAAAATAGAGACGTAGCTGGAGGGGCAAGTATTCAGGGGCAAGGGGCAAGAGCCAAGCAAGAAATGCTTTCCCGACTTGCACCATGCCCCTCGCCGCTGAATACTGCATTTCCAAAGGAGTTCCAACGATGTTTGATGCCCTTAAGAATCTCGGCAACCTCGGCGACATGATGAAAATGGCCCAGGAGATGCAGTCCAAGATGGCGCAGATGCAGGAGGAGATGGCCCGCCGTCAGATCACCGCCGAGGCGGCTGGCGGGTTGGTCACCGCCACCGTCAACGGGAAGATGCAGTTGGTAAACCTCAAGATCGACAAGACCAAGGGAGACACCACCGATCTGGAGTTTTTGGAAGACGTGATCGTCGCCGCCGTGTCCGCCGCCCAAACCCAGGCCGGCGAGCAACTGCAGGCCGAGATGTCCAAGCTCACCGGCGGGCTGAATCTCCCGCCGGGGTTGCTCGGGGGGTAAGGTACTCAATTTTATTCTGCAGTTAACGTCAAGCAGAGTTTTTCTTAACGATGGCGCGGATATAAGCGTACTCACTGCATGGTTTGCAGCTTCAGGTTTTCCCTTAACCCAATCTAAATCAATTTCTAGCGAAATTCCTGCGCATTGCTCATAAGGACTTGCCCCAAGTCATGTTCAATCCATGCTTGGAATCCCCGGGGGGTTCCGCATTTAACAAGGCACGGATATGCATTCAAATCGTAAGATTATTCGGGGTTTTACTCTCGTCGAGCTTCTTGTAGTTATTGGTATTATCGCGCTGTTGATCTCCATTCTGCTGCCCGCCCTGAATAAGGCGCGTAAGCAGGCACAGGAGACCCAGTGCATGTCGAACCTGAAGCAGATGGGGTTGGGCATTGAAATCTATTGCGTCACGAACAAGGGAACATTGCCACAGAAAGGCCCGGACGGCTCTGACACCACCAGCAACATGTTCGGCCCAGGTAACGGCACTACCGGCGTGGTGGGCGTGGATGACTCGAGCATCTGGTTCAACGCCATCCCCAAAGCGATTAGCGGCAAGTCGTACTACGATCTTTTGAAGGACGACTTCAATGGGGTCGCTCTACCGACTCCACCTGCCAACAACCTTTTTCTTTGCCCGACCGCCGGCCCGGCCTTCACGCAGGGCACGAATGACGTCGTTCAGGGCGAATACTTTCTTCTGAACGGCCTTGACTCGTCCGGTGCGGTGACGTTTCCGGGTAACAAGTTCAAGTTCAACCTGTCTTACGTGTTCAACTCCAAGCTCGGCGACACCTGGAATGCCGCCCGCACCAAGGTGGTCACGACGATCCCGGTGATCCGCCAGTCGCACCTTCGTCCGGCATCGGAAGTCGTCACGATCCTTGAAAAAGTCGCCAACACCGGCGAATACACCGATCAGACCGTACAAAAGTATGCCGCGACCTTCCCGACGGTTTATGGAACAAAGATCAACGCAGCCGGCCTGAACAACAACGCCGCCCAGCCCAAGAGTAACTGGAAGCGTTACACGACGCGTCACCGTTCCGGCGGGATGCTGCTGTTCGCCGACGGACATGTCGCCTATACGTCCTGGGTGGACGCCCAAATCCCGGCGAGCATGCTCCCGGGCAACGCCTTGCAAGCTTACGGTGCAGGCGGCCTGACCTACGGGTCGGATGCCAATCAGCCCGGCAAGGTCATCTGGAGCATTGCTGGCCCTCTGCAGTAGTCGTAATCTGACCTCACCACCGACGGCCCGTTTCGCCATGAAATGGGCTGTCGGTCTTTTAGGAGAAAACCATGTTGAAGAAATCACGAATCGTTGGCGTTGCCGCTTTATTGTTCCTCGTTGCCGCGGGTGTCGAGAAGACGCATCCGCCGATGAAGTACCTCGCGCAGGACGACATCAACTGGCTGGCGATCCTGCCCGAACCACCGACGAAAGGCTCGGCCGAGCAGAAATCGGAGATCACACAGATCCTTGCGATTCAATCCACCCGCACGAAAGACGAAGAGGCTCGCTTAAAGCTCAACGAGAAGTTCGTGGTTTTCCAGTTCGCCCCGATCATCGGCGAAGGCTTCACCGCCGAGAAATGCCCGCTGACGGCGGCCATGTTCAAGGACTTGGAGACCGACTCCAAATCTTTCAGCCGGACCGCCAAGGAGCATTGGGATCATCCGCGCCCGCCGTACGTAAACGCCGAAGTGCATCCGTGCGTGACGCTGGAAAACGAAGGCTCGTACCCGTCCGGCCATGCCACCCGCGGCATCCTGTTTGCGCTGGTATTGGCGGACATTTTCCCCGAGCATCGCGCCGCGTTGCTCGAACAAGGCCGGCAAGTCGGCTGGGATCGTGTCGTCGGCGGTGTGCATTACCCGTCCGATGTCGCCGCCGGGCGAGTCCTTGGGCAGGCGATCGCCAACAAGCTAACGACCCTCGCCGCGTTTAAAGCGGATCTGGAAAAGGTCAAAGCGGAACTGCAATCGCTCCACGCCCACCCTACGGCGATGCTGCATTGATTACGCCCGTTTCCGAAACGCCGCCGGCGACATCCCCACAAACCGCTTGAACTGTTTGCTGAACGTAAACGGATCAGCGTGCCCCAGCGCGTAGGCGATTCCCCTGTTGCTCAGCCGATGTCGGCCGACGAGGACCGAAAAATCGTCCCCCATTCGATTCCCATCAACCATTCGCTATCCATGCGACTAAATATGACCTGTTGCCGACCATTTAGGCCATGGCAAGGCTGTATTTCGCGTCGAATGTGTTAACTTGGCGGACCAAACAGAACATTCGCGAACCCTTTCTAACGATCAGGAGTTTTGACATGAGCGGCACGATCAACTGGGGCATCATCGGCTGTGGCTCGATTGCCAAGGCATTTGCGACCGGACTGAAACTCGCCAAGACCGGCAAGTTGTACGCAGCCGGCTCGCGCGATCAAGCCAAGGCCGACAAGTTCGCCGCCGATCACGGCGCGACCAAGGCGTACGGGTCTTACGACGCCTTGCTGGCCGACAAAGACGTGAACGCGGTCTACATCGCCGTGCCGCACCCGCAGCACGCGGAGCTTGCCATCCGGGCCGCGAGGGCGAAGAAGCACGTGTTGGTGGAAAAGCCGTTCGCCGTCAACCAGGCCGAAGCGATGGCGATGCTCGAAGCCGCCGTCATCAATGACGTGTTCATGATGGAAGCGTTCATGTACCGCTGCCACCCGCAGACAGCCAAGCTCGTCGAACTGCTGAAGGAGAAAGTGATCGGCGAGGTCCGCGTGATCAACGCTACCTTCAGTTTTCAGGCTGGTTTTAATGCTGAAAGCCGCCTGTTCAAGAATGATTTCGCCGGCGGTGGGATCATGGACGTCGGTTGCTATACCGCCAGCTACGCCCGGCTGGTCGCCGGTGCTGCCACCGGGCAGGACTTTGCCGATCCGATCGACGTCAAAGGCGCCGCCCACCTCGGGCAGACCGGCGTGGACGAGTGGGCCGTCGGCACGCTTAAGTTCCCCGGCAATATTCTCGCGCAGATCGCCACGGGTGTCGGCGTCAACCAGGAAAACATCGTCCGCATCTTCGGGAGCGATGGCAAAATTACCGTCCCCAACCCCTACACCGCCAGCCGTGGCGGGCCGGATGCGGGCAAGATCATCGTCCATCGCAAAGGCGAAAAAGAACCGACTGAGCACGTCCTCGAGGCATCCAACACCAGTTTCGGGCTTGAAGCCGACGTGTTCGGCAACGCCGTGCTGGCTGGGAAGAAACAAGCGCCGTCGCCGGCGATGAGTTGGGACGACACGCTGGGCAACATCTCAACGCTCGACCGCTGGCGCGAAGCGATCGGCCTGACGTACGAGATGGAAAAGCCCGACAAGATGCTTCACACCGTCGACCGCCAGCCGCTTAAAGTCCGGCCCGAAAACAACATGGTGTATGGCAACATCCCGCACCTGGACAAAAAAGTCAGCCGTCTGGCGATGGGCTGCGACAACCAGCGCACCATGCCTCACGCCGCCGTCATGTTCGACGACTTTTTCTCCCGTGGGGGAAACATGTTCGACACCGCCTTCGGTTACGGCGGCGGCATCATGGAAAAACTGCTGGGCCAGTGGATGAAGAACCGCGGCGTTCGCGAGCAGGTTGTCGTCATCGTCAAAGGCTGCCACACTCCCAATTGCGATCCGATCAGTCTGACAGCGCAATTAAAAACCTCGCTCGAACGCCTGCAGACCGATTACGCCGACATCTATATGATGCACCGCGACAACCTCGAGTATCCGGTCAGTGCGTTCGTCGACGTGTTGAACGAGCACGTCAAGGCCGGCCGGATCAAAGCCTTCGGCGGGAGCAACTGGACACTGGCGCGCGTGCAGGAAGCGAATGACTACGCAAAATCCAAGGGATTACAGGGCTTCTCGGTCGTCAGCAACAACTTCAGTCTGGCGAGGATGGTCAAACCCGTCTGGGGCGGATGCGTCGCATGCAGCGATCCGGAATCGCGCGCGTGGCTGACCAAGACGCAATTGTCGGTCATCAGCTGGTCCAGCCAGGCCCGCGGGTTCTTCACCGATCGCTCCGCGCCCGACAAGCTGACCGACAAGGACTTGGTCAACAGTTGGTACAGCGAAGATAACTTCCAGCGGAAGCAGCGCGTTTACGAACTGGCGAAAAAGCTGAACGTCACGCCGATCTCGATCGCGTTGGCGTATGTGATGAGCCAGCCGTTCCCGACGTTCGCGCTGATCGGCCCGCGAATCTTGTCCGAAACACGCACGAGCATGGAAGGCTTGAGCATCAAGCTCTCGCCGGAACAGGTGAAGTGGTTGAATCTGGAAGCGTAGTCGGCGATAAGGCGGCGGGTCCGTGCGAAATGTCAGCGATTGCGTCTGTTGGAAACTCGACCGTATCACGGGCCTCCGGCCCGTGCCGATAGAGTCTGTCCTTCGAAAAGCTTGACCTCGCAGACATTCCTGCGCCGTCAGCACGGGCCTCCGGCTGCTGTGTCCAAACCCCCAAAAACACGTCATGCTGAGGTACTCCGAAGCATCTCGGACGCCGAATACCGCTCGAGATTCGAGATCCTTCGGCGTACCTCAGGATGACGACACTTGTGTGTTCGCGGGGTTTGAACACAGCAGCCGGAGGCCCGTGGTACGGTCGAGTTTGCAGACTGACGCACTACCGGCACTCCGTCGAATTGACGTGACGGCTTGGATCGATCCATTCCTTTCCGTTTAACGGAAGCCGATGTTCAGATCCGTCAGCACCTGACCGCTGATCATCGCCAGCGTCAGCACGCGCGGCGACGTGGCGATACTCAGCGAGGTATGCGTCTCCACCCGCAAAACATAAGTGGCCGGCGGCAACTGGGCGAAAGTGTACCCGCCGTTGGCGTTGGTGGTGGTGATGAAGTCACCGGAGTTGGGCGTGCCGTCGTTATTGATATCGAGGTAAACGGTTTCACCTTGAATACCCGAGTCAGCACCGTTGCGAATGCCGTCGTGGTTGATGTCGCCGAACACGCTTCCGCTGATCACAATCGGGCGGGCCGCGGCGAAATCCCTTCGGGTGATCTGGCTGGCCGTCACCGTCACGTCGGCCGAGCCGAACCGTGGGGAAACGCCGATCCATCCTGAAGGGATCACTTCCTGCAAACGGTAGGATCCGGGCACGACGCCGTTAAATGTGTAAACGCCGCCGGAGTTGGTCGCGGTCGACAGTTCACCGACGTCGAGTTGGCCGTCGCGGTCGGTGTCGAGGAAGACCGTCCAACCGGCCAGCGGACCTTCGCCGACGCCGCCGGAAGAGTTGCCGTTGACGTCTTCAAAGATCGTCCCGGTAATCGTCCCAGCCGGTGATGCAGCAGCGCCAACCGTGTAGTGGTTGGCGATCTGCTCGCTCGTTAGTCTCACGGGGTACATCGCTACTTCGTCGATCGTGCCGTGGAAGAAATCCTGATAGAACGGATCCAGCCCGTCGCCGCCGACGACTGATCCGATAAACCACGTTTTGTAATTTGCCAGTGTGCCCACCGCCACCACGCCCGGCTGCGCCACGCCGTTGCTGTAGTACGTGCCAGCCGCCTTGGCGCCGTTGATATAGAGCGCCGACGCCCGGCCGTTCTTTGCGGTCGCGGCCAAGTGATAGAGATTGCCCGCGACCACTTCCTGGCTGGCGACAAACATCTTGCCTGCGCCATCAAACGTGTAGAACGCGAAGTGCGGCCTCCCGGCGATGTTGATGATCCGCAGATTGAACGTCCAATCGGTGTACACGCCGGCGCTGTTGGTGTTCACCAGGATGCCCTGATTGTTGGTCTGCGTCGGCCGCACCCACGCCTCGACCGTCAGGCCGGAGTAGGTCTTGCTGTCCTGAATGTTGTGGACATCCTGATTGAGCCCGTTGACGTTGAACTGTGTGGCGGTATCGCCGGCGGTTCCGGCGATGCCGGGCTGGCTGTGATCGGGATTGTTGTAGTATTGACCGACCAGCGTCGATCCGCCGGTGGCGCTGGGGTTGTTGAGCGCGAACTGAGACGCGCCCGATTCATTCAGTTGAAAGTACCCGCGCGGCGCGTCGGCCAACACCGCGGCACTGTAGCTGGACATCAGACACCGCGTTTCCAGCGGCTCGATCGCCGCGGTGGCTGCCTGTGCAACCACGACTTCATTGTTTCGCTTCAACATCGCACCGATACGCAGGCCCATACAACGCACTTTCATGTCTAACTCCTTACGGCAACCGACCAAGATAAAAAACCGACGCTAGCCACCGAGGGTAAGCGACAGCAGGTTGGTGACAAGCAAATTCCGTCCGATAAAACAGGCGATGGCAAGGGAATAAACCCGAATGGATCCCGAACAACGCCGGATAAATCGTACGCCCGGCAAAGTCGGAACGGGTCGAATTGATGCTCCGATGACGAACCTGCACACTCGTACAATCGCCTTACTTTCCCGGATTTACACGGAACGGTCAACTTCTCTCTTCCGCAAAGACAACCCTCGATCTTCCTTGAACTTAGCCCGCATCGGCTCGGCGGGAACAATCGATTGGTAGCGAGAGGCATTTTTTTATTGTATGGTCCACCGCCTCTACCCGGAGCAATTCGACCATGGCGGACCGCCCCATCACACGCATCGGCAGCATCAAAACCGTAGAGGCTTTTCAGGCGTACGCGAAGGAAGTCGCGCCGGAAATCCTCTGCGACACCACGCTGGAGTCCGGCCCGGATTCGCCGATGGCTAAGCCGATCCGCAAGGGGAACGTTTCGATCGGTAACGCATTCTGCATCCACCCGATGGAAGGCTGGGACGGTACCACTGACGGCCGGCCGAGCGAGCACACGATCCGCCGATGGAAGCACTTCGGGCTCAGCGGGGCCAAACTCATCTGGGGCGGCGAGGCCGTTGCGGTTCAGCACGACGGACGCGCCAACCCGAACCAGATCATGCTGAACGAATCGACGATCGGCGACTTTGAAACCCTGTACAACACGCTGACCGACGCTCACCGCTCCGCCGTGGGAGACACCAAAGACCTCTGCATCGGCATTCAGCTCACGCACTCCGGCCGTTACAGCAAACCCAACGACAAGCACAATGGTGAACCGCTCATCGCGTTCCGCCATCCGGTGCTCGACAAGCGGCTGAAGATTACCGACGACAGCCGCACGCTCAGCGACGGCGATCTGCGGCGGATCATCGACAACTACCGCATCGCCGCGAAGCTCGCGGAGAAGGTGGGCTTTGAGTTCGTCGACGTGAAGCACTGCCACGGCTACCTCGGCCACGAACTGCTCGGCGGGCACACGCGGCCGGGCGAGTTCGGCGGATCGTTCGAGAACCGCACGCGCTACCTGCGCGAAATCGTCAGCGCCATCCGCGCCGAAACGAAACTAAAGATCGGCGTCCGCGTCAGCATCTTCGACCAAGTCCCCTACAAGCCCGACCCAGCCAAGAGCGTGCCCGGCAAGCTCGGCCCCGGCATCCCGGAAGAATTCCCGCTGCCGTATGTCTACGGCTTCGGGCAGAACCCGAACAACCCGCTGGAGATCGACTTAGCCGAGCCGATTCGGTTTTTGGAACTGCTGCGCAGCCTCGACATCCGCCTGGTGAACATCACCGCCGCCAGTCCGTATTACAATCCGCACCTGAGCCGCCCGGCGTTCTACCCGCCCAGCGACGGCTACCAGCCGCCGGAAGAACCGCTGATCGGCGTGCAGCGACACCTCACCGTCGTCCGCGATCTCAAGCAGAAGTTCCAAGACCTGATCCTCGTCGGCACCGGCTACACGTATTTGCAGGATTACCTGCCGCAAGTCGCGCAGGCGTGCGTGCGGCAAGGCTGGGTCGACAGCGTCGGCCTCGGCCGGATGGTCCTGAGCTACCCCGACCTGCCGCTGGACATGATCGCCGGCCGGCCGCTGAAGATGAAGCTCATCTGCCGCACCTTCAGCGACTGCACCACCGCCCCCCGCAACGGCTTGATCAGCGGGTGCTACCCGCTGGACGATTACTACTCGAAGCTGCCGGAAGCGGTGGAGTTGAAGGTCATCAAGAAGCCGAAGCCTGCGGCGAAGGCGTAAGATTCTTTAACTCGTCTAACTCTGCGTCCAGAACGATACCGAAGAAGCCTGAAGAATTTGTTTGTATACACTAATTTGTTTACTACACTTTTCATCATGCGCATCTTTTGGGTTTTTGCCGTCCTCATACTTCCGTTTACACAATGCGGCTGCCTTACTTCCGCTCGTTGGAACGAAGCGACCAGTGGAAAGATTCAACTGCCACGCTATGTCGGCACCGCCACGGATTCGGCCGGGCGAACCCGCACTGTATTTGAGTACGTGTCGCCCGGTTCGGGTTTTGGTTCCCATCGATTCCTCCTGCCACTCGATACAAGCGGACGTGCTATCGCTCCGCTGACATACATCGGACCGGCCCGCTCACGAGATGAAATGGAACAGCAAGTCCCGGCGGCAAGTTTTTACGCCGTGGCTCACGTCCAATTGGACAGATCCAACTTCACCGAATACGACGAGGCTAAAAAAGCCGGTCGCTTTCACCAAGACGAACGTTTTAGCGACGGAGTTTATGGAATGGATTGGCAGATGTGGAAATGCGCGGGATTTCTGATCGATCGTCGAGGACGAATTGTGTTGACCAAAGATAGATACACCGGCCTTCCGTCAACCCGCCCGTTGTACGAGCAAGATGGTGAATACCCCCGGGACGTTGATGTCGTCCTCCTGCCAAACAGCCAGCCTATGCCATCGGGAGAGCAAGCTTTACGGATCGTCATCACTGCAGCGAGCACTCCGCTACTGCTTGTAGCCGACGTGTTTGTGACTCCCGCATTTCTTTTGGCCTTTTCTACGACTAAATGTTGAGCATCGGAAACTACGAGGCGATGAAGAATAGCATGGCGCTTCTTCGTGTTCGTTCAGAACCCCTGCTTCTTCAACCAGTTCGCCAGCCGCACGGTCCAGTCGGCGTCGAGGGCATCCTTCGCAAAACCCTGGCCGTGGCCGTCGGCGTCGTAGACGTGGAGTTCGCAGCGGACTCCAACCTTCCGACACGCGGCGGCGTACTGCAGCGGGTTTTCCAGCGGGACGCCAGCGTCGCCGAAGCGGTGGTAGAGGAACGCCGGGGGCGTGTCTTTCGTCACCTGCAGCTCGCTGCTCATCTTGCGCTTGAGTTCCAGCGGCGCGTCGTTACCGATTAAGCCCTGCTGGCTGCCCTTGTGTGTGAAGTCGTCCATCATCGTGATGACGGGATAGCAGAGGATCGACACGTCCGGCCGATTGCTCACGCGGTCGATCGGGTCCGTTGCGGTTGCATCGCCGTGATCGAAATGCACCGACACGCTTGACGCCAGATGCCCGCCGGCACTAAAGCCCATCACGCCGATGCGTTTCGGGTCGATCTTCCACGCGGCCGCGTTCGCGCGAACCGTGCGGATGGCCCGGCTGGCGTCGTGGTGCATCGCCGGGTTTTTGTACTTGGGCGCCAGCCGATACTTCAGCAAGTACGACGTGATGCCCAGCGTGTTGAGGTAGATCGCGAACGGCTCGCCTTCGTGCGCCGCAAGGCCGTGATACCCGCCGCCGGGGCAAACGATGACGGCGGCGCCGTTGGGGTTCTCCGCAGGGTAAAACGTCAGCGTGGGGATGTCGATCGGTTCATTGCCTTGCGCGCCGGGAGCATCAGTATTCCAAAGACGTTGAGTGACGTAGGCCATACCTGCGATCTTGGCGGAAAGTGATCGACGCGTCTATGGGTAAGGTGTTTGACGGTAATACTGGCCGCTGAAGCGGCCAGTCCGGAATTGAATTGGAGGAACGTCACGCTTTACGTTCAACGCCTCTGGACTGGCCGCTTCAGCGGCCAGTTGTGTATGAAGGAAGCAATCCTACCCCAGCACATTCCCCAGCAACTTGAACACCGCAGCGATGATCCCAATCGCGCCGGCGAAGATAGAGAACAGCGACAGCAAGCCGCCGCGTTTGCCGGGAAGGATCGACATCACCAATCCGAGCGCGCCCAGCGCGATGGCCACCAACGCCAGTAAAAACCCCGCGCCTGCGCCGGTGCGGAAGCTGAAGATCGCCGCCACGATCGACAGGATCGAAATGAGGCTGAAAACGGGTTTATTCGGAGACGACTGCGTGGCCAAGTCCATGACAACTCCTTTACGGGTAGTGGGTCAGTTTGAAAACCTCGACCGTACCACGGCCCTCCGGCCCGCGCCGGTGGCGCACGAACCTCAAAAAATGAACGACTTTGGCTATTCCTAATCGCCCGCACGGGCCGGAGGCCCGTGGTACGGTAGAGCGTTCCAAGCAATGCGTTGCAAAATTTTTCAGACTGACCCACTACCCCTTACGGGCGCGGATCATCTTGCTCTCTGCATTATCTCACGTTGCGGCGGACAGTTTCGCTATCGGAGAATCCATGATCCTTCACCCGCCTCAGCCGGTAGCGCGTGAACCGCAACGACCAAACTGCTATAACGGGATCGATGTCCGACGCCAGCCCTTTGGAATACGAAACACCGCAGACACCCATCGAACCGCCTAAGGGCGCGATGATGGCGCTGTTTCTGATCGTGCTGGCCGACCTGTTGGGGTTCGGGCTGATCATTCCTTCGCTGCCGTTTTACGCACAACGGTATCAGGCCAGCGATTTTCAGATCGGAATCCTGTTCGCCATCTATTCCTTCTGTCAGTTGCTCGCCACGCCGGTCCTCGGGATGGCGAGCGACCGCTTCGGCCGCCGGCCGATCTTGTTGCTGTCGCAGATCGGGTCGGTCGCGGGGTACGCGCTGCTGGCCGTCGCGATGATGTGGGATTGGCAGCCGGCGATTTTCGGGCTGTGGCTCGTTTACATCTCGCGCATCATTGACGGCATTAGCGGCGGGAATATCTCCACCGCGCAGGCGTATATCAGCGACATCACGACCAAAGAAACCCGCGCCAAGGGCATGGGGATGCTGGGCGCGGCGTTCGGGATCGGCTTCGCGCTCGGGCCGGCGATCGGCGGAGTGCTGGCCTACTTCCACCAAGCATTACCCGCCGTCGCGGCCGCACTCGCCAGCGGCGTGGCGGCGGTGATGACCGCCGTCCGCCTGCCTGAGCCGGCCCGTCACGCCCGCAACGAAGAATCCCAAGCCTGGCTGCACCCTTCGCGGTTCAAGCCGATTTTTCAGAACCCGCAACTGGTGCACCTGCTGGGCATTTGGTTCTTCACGATGATGGCGTTCGTGATGATGGAAACCGTCTTCGCGATCTTCGGCAAAGACACCTACGGCTTTAAGGAACTGCAGGTCGGCCTGTTCTTCATGTTCGCCGGCGTGGTGATCATCGTGGTGCAGGGCCGCATGATCGGCAAATGGACCAAGCGGTTCGGCGAATGGAAGCTGGTGATCGCCGGCCCGATCCTGGTGACGATCGCGATGAGCACTTACGCCTACATCGGCCAAGTGATACCGACGGTACACCTGGCCGTCGCGGTCATGCTATTCGCCGGCTTATGCAACGCCACCGGCCGCAGCCTGCAGGGGCCGACACTGTCGTCGCTGGTCAGCCAGAATTCCGACCCGCGGATGCAGGGGACGGTCTTCGGCTTCTACCACATGCTCGGCAGCCTGGCGCGCGTGATCGGCCCGCTGATCGCCGCCGCGTTGTACAGCCGTCATCACACCGCCCCGTTCATCCTGGCGGCGGTGATGACACTGGCGATCGCGGCGTGGACGATCGCGATCCGCCAGAACGCAGTCAGCCGTGTCGTTGCTGACGCAGCGGCGTAACCCATCGACACAACGCGCAGGCGTTATTTTCAATCATTATTTTGCTCCCGAAAATCAACTTCCAGCATGGCCGAGGGTTACGGCAAATCGACCGCAAGAGTCCGGGTACGCCAAGATGGCCAAGGGTACGCAGCGGTGTGCGTAGGGTTCGCGGCGAGTACGAGGGTCCGGTTTGATTGTCAAAGAACTGTTTGCCAACGCGCAGCTTCCGATCGGGAGATGCGCTCCACAGATGCGACGGTGCTGCGCCGCCCAAAACGCCCGGCGCGCAGCAGCGTTTTTGAAATCGCCGGATTTGAGCGATATTCGCTGATACTGGGGATGGGAATGAAGTTTTAAATGCGCCAAAACCTGTGACATTCTTGTCATCTGTCGATTCCCCCCGGCTGTAATAGACTGGACAGACCCTCCCCTTCGAGGGACGATCATGGTGATGTTAAGCAAAGCGAAAATCCTCCAACATCGTGAAACGATTCTCATAATCGCCAAGCGATACGGGGCCTCCGATGTTCGCATTTTCGGTTCCGTCGCGCGCGGAGACACGATTGAGACTTCCGACGTCGATTTCCTCGTTCACTTCGAGCCCGGCCGTTCATTATTCGACCAAGGTGGCCTGCTGATGGACCTGCGGGAATTACTAGGCATTAAAGTTGATGTCGTCTCAGAAGGAGCCCTCACTGGCCGGTTTGGACAGATCGTCACTCAAGAGGCCGTGCCGCTATGAGATCGGACCGGCTGCGCCTGCAGGACATTCTCGAAGCCATGGAAGTCGTCGCACGATACCTGCCGGCCGACCGCGCAGCATTCGATCGCGATCCGCCGATTCAGTCGCACATTTACCGGCACGTCATGATCGTCGGCGAAGCAGCATGGAGTTTGTCGCAGACGCTCAAAGACCAGAATCCGCAAGTGCCTTGGAAACAGATTGGGGGCATGCGACACATCATGGTGCATGATTACTTCAAGGTGGACTGGGACATTGTTTACACCACCGCGAAAACCCAAGTGCCGGCGCTGAAGGCTCACATTGAAGCGATATGGGACTCACTGCCGCCTGAGTGACGACGGCGGGAGTTCCATCCCCCCGTACAAGTCTGAGAATTATCATGGTGACAGAAGATTTTTCCTCCAATTTGTTCAAGATTCTGCGCAAGATGGATGCCGAAGCTTGTGATCCTTGCGAGGGGATCGCGACTGGATTGAACAACTACGGCGCTCACTACGATCCAACGAAATGGCGTACGGAGGTGAGTTGGTCAAAACGATGTGCTGAGCTTTGGCCTGCATACGGATATGGCGCGACTGCAGAAGTTTCGTATCCTGTACGTCCACGCACAAAATGTGACGATGTCGTGGAAATGCCCAACGGCCAGAAGTTGTGGTTAGAAATCAAAGGTGCTTGGAAAGACTATTGGTTGACTAAGAATGGCATGTGGTTTTACCGCTCTTACTTGTTTCATCCACTACTTCCAGACTTAGATAAGTCAAAAACGCATACCGCGGCACTAGATATTGAAAAGCTGCGCCCGCTTGCTCCTCCTCATGCTGACTACGTCGGATTACTTTTGCTCGGATTTTACACCGATGACGCAACAATGATTGACAATGCAGGAGTTTATGAATTTGGCGGGACTGCGCCATTCGCCCTGGGTAAGCCGTGAAGATCATTGGCGTGACCCATATCGTCCCACCGGAAATGTACATGCTCGGCTTTGGACTCGTCCCGCTTAGAGGTAGACATCTGGTTAGAGATGTTTGCCACCTCCCCCTTCGGGTTTCAACTCCTCCCCTCTCCGCGTAGAATCGCCCCGTGGTGATGACGGCGAAGCAACTTGCAGACCAGATCGGCGCGACCGTGCAGGGCGACGGCTCGGTCGAACTGCGCGCGGCTGGCACGCTGGAAGACGCTACTGCGGGGGAGGTGAGTTTTCTCTCTAACCCGCGCTACATGCGGAAGCTACACCACACCAAGGCGTCGGCAGTGATCGCTTCGCCGGGTGTTGGGGCGGATCATGTCACGCTGCTGCACACAACCGACCCGTACTTGGCGTTCGCCAAGGCGATGGTGCTGCTGCACGGGTACCGCAAGCACCCGTTTAGCGGCGTACACGCCAAGGCGGTCGTCGATCCGACGGCGACGATCGGGCCGGGGACGGTGGTGTATCCGGGCGTTTATGTCGGGCCGCAAGCGGTGGTGGGGCAGGACTGCATCCTCTATCCGAACGTGGTGATTTACGACGACTGCCGGCTGGGCGACCGCGTGACGGTTCACGCCGGCAGCGTGATCGGGCAGGACGGGTTTGGCTACGCCACCGCCAACGGCGAGCATCACAAGATTCCGCAGATCGGCCATGTGGTGATCGAGAATGACGTGGAGATCGGCGCGAATTGCGCGATCGACCGCGCCACGCTCGGGAGCACCGTCATCGGCCGGGGGACGAAATTCAGCAACAACGTCGTGATCGGCCACGGCAGTAAGATCGGGGCCGGCGGGTTGCTGGTGGCTCAGGTGGGCGTCGCGGGCAGCACGACGATCGGCCATCACGCCGTCATCGGCGGGCAGGCGGGCGTCGCGGGGCATCTCAAGATCGGCGATAACGTCAACATCACCGCCCAGGCCGGCGTGATGGAAAACATCGACGACCAGACCACCGTCATCGGCTTCCCCGCGTTGCCGGTGGAAAAAGGCCGGCGCGTGTACGCGGCGCTGCAGCAACTGCCGGAGATGCTCAAACGGATCAAGGAACTGGAGCAACAAGTCGCGGAATTGGCGACCGAGAATCCCAGCAAGAAAACCCGAATGACGAAACCCGAAATCCGAATGAATGACGAATGACCAAACCAGAATGACGAAGCACGCATTTTTTCGTCATTCGTCATTCGGATTTGGTCATTCATTTGGATTTCGGGTTTCGTCATTCCTGATTATCGAGAATGTAAACGTCCGGACTTACTAACTATGTCACTCGTCACACTTTCCAACATCGAAAAATCCTTCGGCCGGCGCGTACTTCTCGATAAAGCGTCACTCACCATCTACGCCAACGAGCGCATCGGCCTGATCGGCGATAACGGCTCGGGGAAATCCACGCTATTCCGGCTGATCGTTGGCGAGCAGACGGCCGAGTCCGGGGTGGTGGCGATCGCCAAGGGCGCGCGCGTGGGCTACCTCACGCAAGATCCGTTGTTCGATCCGAACAACACCGTCCTCGACGAGGCCGAGCTCGCCTTCTCGCATTTGCACGAGATGTCGCACAAGCTGCGCGATCTGGAACACGAGATGGCCGTCAAGCTCGACGACGAACTGCAGAAGGTGCTCGACGAGTATCAGGAAGTGCAGCACGAGTTCGACGTGGCCGGCGGGTACGTGTGGCACCACAAGCTGGAGGCGACGCTGCTGGGCGTCGGTCTGCCGCAGCCGATGTGGGAACAGCCGATCTCCACGCTGTCCGGCGGGCAGAAATCCCGCGTCGCGCTGGCCAAGCTGCTTATCAGCGAACCGGAAATCCTGCTGCTGGACGAACCGACGAACCACCTCGATCTCGAAGCGATTGAATGGCTGGAAAACTATCTGGAAGACTACAAGGGTTCGGCCGTCATCATCAGCCACGATCGGTTTTTTCTCGATCGGCTGTCGACGCGCGTCGTCTGGCTCACGCAGGCCAAGCTCAAGAGCTACACCGGCAACTACACCAATTTCGTCGAGCAGAAAGAGTTGGAAGAGCTCAGCCGGGCGCGGGCGTATCACGAGCAGCAGGCGGATATTGAGAAGCAGAAAGAATTCATCCGCCGGTTCGGCGCGGGGCAGCGATCGAAGGAAGCCAAGGGCCGCGAAAAGCGGCTGAATCGCCTGCTGGTGAGCGACCAGATCGTGCAGGCCGTCACCGATACGAAGAAAATCAACCTCAACCTGCAAAGCAACCAGCGGGCCGGCGATCAACTGTTGCGGGCGGCGGAGCTGACCAAAGCGTATGAGAACAAAACGCTGTGGCACGAGATCGGTTTTAACATCGTCCGCGGGGAGCGGATCGGCATCATCGGGCCGAACGGATCGGGCAAGACAACGCTGCTGGAAGTGCTGCTCGGCAGCCGCGAGCCCGACGCCGGCGTTGTGAAATGGGGCGCGAACATCACAATCGGCTACTACAACCAGAAGCTCGATGAATTCAACGCCGACGCAACGGTGTACGACGAATGCCTCGGCAAGCGCGAAGCCAACGACAAGCAACTGCGCGACGTGCTGGCCGTCATGCTGTTCCGGAATGACGACGTGGAAAAGAAAGTCGGCAGCCTGAGCGGCGGTGAACGGGCGCGATTGCGCTTCGCGCAGCTCCTGCTCGATCGCCCGAACGTGCTGGTGCTGGACGAACCGACGAACCACCTCGATATCGCATCGAGCGAAGCGCTCGAACAAGCGCTGGCGGATTTCCCGGGTTCGATCCTGTGCGTCAGCCACGATCGGTACTTCTTGAATCAGGTGGCCGAGCGCCTGCTGGTGCTGCATCCGCCGGGGTTGATCGACTTTGAAGGCACGTACACCGAGTGGGTGATGAAGGCCAAGTCGCTGATCGCCAAGTATGAAGCGAGCAAGTCGCCGGCGAAGCCTCAAGCGGCGTCAAAACCTGTGAAGCAGGAATCGAAGCCGGCTGCGGTGTCGCAAAACGCGCCGACGAAGAAGAAGGACAACCCGTACGCCCGCCCGTTCGGCAAGCTCACGGTGAAGGAACTGGAGCACGAAATCTCGATGACCGAACAGGCCGTCGAGCAGGCGCAGCAGAAAATCTCCGACCCGGCCAACTTCCGCGATCAGGCCAAGCTGAAAAAAGTGCAGGCCGATTACGAGAAACTGGCCGTGAAAAAAGAACAGCTCGACGCGGAGTATTACGCTCGGGAAACGTAGTTCATTGAACGCCAAAATCCAGGAACGCCAAGGCAGGAACGCCAAGAAAAATTTGATGACAAATCAATGAAGGACACGAAGCCGAAGTGGGTCAGTTTGAAAAACTCACCCGTACCACGGGCCTCTGGCCCGTGCCGGTGGCTCGCGAAACTGAGTAAATGAACGTCCTTGGCTATTCCTAATCGCCGGCACGGGCCGGAGGCCCGTGGTACGGGTGAGTTTTCCAAGCAATGCTTCGCATCATGTTTCAAACTGACCCATTACACACGTAGTCATTCTTGGATATTCCTCGTGTTTCACTGAATTTTTTCTTGGCTTTCCTACCTTGGCGATCTTGGCTTCTTGGCGTTCATTCTCCCACCTGCAACTTTTGAGCGCCCCGCGCATTCCACTCATAGCCCGATCTATTTGCAACTCACTTGCAAATACAAACCGCAGGTGATACGCTCGGCAGACTGGCGAAAGGCGCTCGCGTGGCGATGGACTTGATCGAACTGAAGAAGCGGTACGTCGGCCCGGACGGGTCGGTCGTGCCGGTCATTGATATCAGCCGCTTCACGCTCGCGGCCGGTGAGCAGGTGGCGCTGGTCGGCTCCAGCGGGTCGGGCAAAACCACGTTGCTGCATATGATCGCCGGCATTCTCACGCCCGACAGCGGGCGGATTCTCTACGGCGACGCGGCCGCCACGGCAACGGTGCCGAACACCGCCGCGGCGGCGGGCAACACGCTCGATTATCGTTCTGCCCCTGCGGCGATACCGCCAGGCGTGGTGGATCTTTGCCGGCTATCCGAAGCCGACCGCGACGTGTTTCGCGGGGCGAACATCGGCTACATCTTTCAGACGCACCATCTGCTGCCCGGCTTCACAGCGCTCGAAAATGTTCTGCTCGGAATGAGCTTCACCGGCCGGTCGCCGGACCCGGCGTGGGCCAAGCATCTTCTGCAAGAAGTCGGCTTGGGCGAGCGGCTGCACTACAAGCCCGATAAATTGTCCGTCGGCCAGCAGCAGCGCGTGGCCGTCGCGCGGGCGCTGGCGAACCGCCCGAAACTGGTGCTGGCCGACGAACCGACCGGCGCGCTCGACCCGGCCAGCGCACAGCAGGTGCTCGAACTGATTCGCAAGCTCTGCACCGAAGTAAACGCAAGCCTGCTGATCGTCAGCCACGATCCGCACATCACGCAGCAACTGCCGCGGGTGGTGGATTTGAAGGAACTGAATAAGGCAAGCAAGTAAGGATTTGCAATCGCCAATTTGCAATTTGCAATCGACTTCCGACTCGATTGCAAATCGCAAATTGTAAATCGCAAATAGGAATTCATGAATCACTTCCAACTGGTCCTCAAGCAGATGCGTCAGCGTGCCCTGGGCACGTGGCTGACGATCTTTTCCGTGCTGCTCGGCGTGGCGATGGCGGTGGCGATTCTCATCATCCACCGCGAGGCGCAGAATATCTTTGTCCAGCGCGATTTTGGGTACGACATTTTGCTCGGGCCGAGCAAGGGATCGCCGCTGCAACTGACGCTGAACACCGTCTATCACATGGACGCCAGCCCGGGCGTGATTCCGTACGAACTGTTTGAAGACATCACCCGCAAAACCGCCCCACTGCCGGGGCACGCGGACTATCGGCAGTTGGTGAAGCAGGCCGTCCCGTTCATGGTCGGCGACAGCTTCCGCGGTCGGCGGATCGTGGGCACTTCGCCGGCGATGTTCGGCTTTGATGACGCGGGAAAGCCTGGCAAATCGCCGTGGCAGTATCGTGAAAACAAGAGCTACCAGTTCGCCCAAGGCCGGGTGTTTGGGTTGAAGAAGTTTGAAGCGGTGGTCGGATCGGACGTGGCCGCTACGCTGCACCTGCATCTGTACGACGACAAGCTCACGCCGGAAGAGAACGAAGCCCAGGGCGGCGCATTCCGCGCCACCCACGGCATGCCCGGGCCGAACGAGAAGCCCGATATCCACAAGCCGCGATGGAAAATCGTCGGTATTCTCGCGCCCACGCACACCGCTAACGACCGCGTGCTGTTCGTTCCCTTCGTCAGCCTTTACGCGATCGCGGAACATGAAGGCGGCATGATCGATCAGGCGTTGCTGCGGGCGAACATCGACCCCAACCGCATTCCCGCCGGCCGGTTGGATGACGTGCTGCAGTCGCTGGGCATCGATCCGAAACAAGTACCGGCGTCGATCAAGAAGAAGTTCAACATGCAGCACCCCGCCACCGGGCCGTCGGTGGAAGGCAAGGACGTCAGCGCGTTGATCAAAGACGCCACCGTCGCCCCCGCGCCCGTTGCGGCCGAGGAAGACGAAGGCGAAGACCCCGACGCCTACCACCTCGACAGCAAAGGCGACATCATCCCCGACCTGCCCAGCGACGAGTGGGCGCTGTCGGCGATCATGGTGAAGACCTTCGGCTCGTTCCAGCAGGCGAGCATGCAGTACACGTTCAAAGTAATCGACGACCGCGCCGCCGCCGTCAACCCGGCCGACGTGATGCGGGAATTCTTCAACACCTTCCTCAGCAGCAGCACCACCATCCTGCTGATCATCAGCGTGCTGGTGATCGTGGTGGCGGCCGTCGGGATTCTGGTCAGCATTTACAACTCGGTGACGGCTCGGAAGAAAGAAATCGCCATCCTGCGGGCGCTGGGCGCAACGCGCAACCGCGTGCTGGTGCTGATCTGCGTCGAAGCGGCGTTTATCGGCCTGTTTGGCGGGTTGCTGGGCCTGCTGGTCGGCCATGGATTGGCGGCTGTCGGGTCGGGTTTCCTTAACTCCTTGATCGGACAGAGCATCAACTGGTTCCTTGTCGACCGGTTTGAGTTGCTATACTTATTCGGCGTGACAATCCTGGCAACTTTGGCAGGGTTGGTCCCCGCGCTGTCGGCGTACCGGACTTCGGTCGCAACGAATCTGGTCGCCGGGTGATGATGTCCCTCTGCAGTCAGGTTGTGATGCATACGATGCTGAAAACTCTCGTGGTCTGCGGATCGATGCTCGTCGCGAGCGCCACCGCCGCCTTGGCGGAAACGCCCGCGACTAAACCCGCCGCTCCCAAGCCGGGCCTGACCCTGTCGGCCGACGAGATGGAAGCCGCCGCCAACATGGCGTTCAATCGCGGCGATTATGCCATCGCGCTACCGATGCTGAGGAAAGTGGCCGAGCGATACAAGGACAACCCCGACAAGCTCGGCCCGGTGCAGGAACAAATCCGCGTCGCCGCGAAGCAGGCGGCGATCGACAACCTCCAAAAAGGCGCTGTGTCCGTCGACGCCCCCGCGCCCGAGGCGCGCAAGCCCCACCCGGCCCCCAAGGACGGGCAAGTGCAGGACATGACCATCAAGGAACTCGGCAACTTCGAGTACGACGCCGACAAGGGCGGTAATATCCCTGACGACATCAAGAAGCTGGCCGGCAGCACGGTCAGGCTTCACGGGTACATGATCCCGATCGACCAGGCCGAGCGGATCAGCAAATTCGCGCTTGTGCCCAGCCTCTTCCAATGCTGCTTCGGCCAGCCGCCGCAGATGCAGCACGTGATCATCATCACCTGCCCAGCCGGGAAGGCCGTCAGCTATTTCGCTGATGAATTGGTGGTGGAAGGCAAACTGTCAGTCGATGAAAAGAAGGAAGACGACATCATCACCAGTATTTTTCAGGTTGAAACAAGCAGCGTGAAACCGGCTGCCAAGTAGGAACGCGATATGGAAGCCACTGCAAAAATCCCCTTGAGCGATCGCATCAACATGCGTCTGGTTGTGTTCGCCGTCGTGATGCTGGCGGTGATCGGTTACCCGATTTACCTCTTCGTCGACGAAGCCATCAGCGGCGGCATCCACGACCGCGGCGGGTACAAGGAAGTGAACCTGCAGGCGATGAGCACCTTCAGCTTCGACCAACAGAACGGCACGCTCGACCAAGTCCCCCAGAAGTGGCGCGACTTGAACGGGCAACAAGTTGTTCTGCAGGGAGAAATGTGGGCCGGCGGAATGGCGGTCGATGAGCTCAGCCGGTTTGATCTGGTCTACAGCAAAACCAAGTGCTGCTTCAGCGGCCCACCGCAGGTACAGCATTTCGTCAAAGCCCAAGTCGTCGGCAATCGCAAAGTGCCTTTCTACGACTCGATGGTACGCGTTACCGGCAAGCTGCGGGTGAACGTGACGAAGAATCTGGAAACCGGCGCGGTTGAAAGCGTGTACCAGCTGGAAGTGGAGCAGGTCGAGCAGTTGTAGGAATTGCACTGCGGCGGGCAAGTCGTACTGCCAACGACCATTTCCATACAAAACAAAGACGTCATCCTGAGGTACGCCGAAGGATCTCGAATTGCGAACGGCTTTCGACGTTCGAGATCGTTCGCGGAGTACCGCTCAGGATGACATTTTTATGCTCCAATAAAACACCGGGTCAATTAAACCGCGTCAGCACGCCTTCCGATCCGTCGAAGAGCAGGAGCACGCCGATCCACACCTGCGCGGCGATCACGAGCAATAGTATCAGCGTCAAAATGCCTAGGAGCAGTTTCTGCTTCGGCACCCACTTCGCCACGCCGGCCAGGATCAACGGGAACAAAATCAGCGCGGTCGCCATCGCCACATGCGCCACGCCACGGTTGAGCGACTGGCCAGTGACGGTCGGTTCGGGGTGCGACACCCTTTGCCACATCGATTTCGGATTGAAGTCTTCGGCTCCGGAGCCGAAGACGTACCAGCCGCCGAGCGATGTTACGATGAACAGCGTCATCGCGACCATCCAGAATTTCGCGGGATAGATCACGGCCGGCGGTTCGGCGGGCGCGAGGGATTGCACCAGCGCGTCGCCGTCCTGCAGTTGCGCGGGCGGCACGTCGCCGGTGATGCGCCGCGTGGATACGCCAACCGCCGCCAGCGCCACCGCGATCGATACGCCGGCCATGAGCACATGCGTTTGGTCTGGCGGGACCATCGCGTTGATCTTCT
The DNA here is from genome assembly GCA_038229715.1 of Tepidisphaerales bacterium. Classification (GTDB taxonomy): domain Bacteria; phylum Planctomycetota; class Phycisphaerae; order Tepidisphaerales; family Tepidisphaeraceae; genus JANMES01. Next base: position 59,525 of record JBBROD010000016.1, read on the forward strand.
CGATCACCGCCATCGCCCCGGCGGTCTGAGCGGCGGGGAGTTCATCACTGTCGTAATCCTCGCCGACGGTTTTCGTTGTCGGCGCTTCGGTCGATTCGGCCGGCGATCGGATCACCGCCACGCCGGAGCGGTAAATCGCCTCACCGGCGAACCACGCGCCGCCGGCCGTCGCGCCAGCGCCGATCAGCAGCAGCCCGAGCGTGAGCCAGTAAAGTTTTTTGCGCAGCCGGTCCGACATCGCCAGGTAGCCGACGCTGGCGCTGACAACGATCGCGGTAGCCGCCAACATCAACCACGTGTGCCAAAGGAGCTGGCCCCAATCGCTAGTGCTGAGTGGGCTGGCGGCGGCGATTTCGGACCATTTCTCGCTGCGGACGGGGTTCCCCATCATCGCGACGTCGTGCAGCGCGTATGCCCCGCTGAGGGCCGACGGGATCATGGAGAGCGCCCCGAGCAGAATCATCCACCGCCCCGCCGACCCGACCGACGACCGCCGCCACATGAAACTGCCCAGTTCGATTAACAGTCCGAGGAAAAACACGCCGATCGGGTAATGGATGAGTACGACGTGAAGGTTGGGGATGATCAGTTCGCGATTCAAGACAGCGCTCCCGGTAGAAATGCCAGACGACCGCGAGATTGTACGAAAGTCTCACGAAGAAGGAATTGAAGCGCCAAAGCCGACATAGGATCCAAAACTCTTCCTCAAGCAAATTGATTTCGCTTCACCTGATTTTGCGATTGCATCTCCCCCGCAAGAATCTAAAACTGCAATTTAAGTTCTGATGTCCCGAAATGGAGTTGTAATGATACGCAATACGATCATATTTGCCGGACTCTTTGTCGCTTCGCTTTGCCTGGCAAAGTTCTCTGCGGGTCGGCACCCCGACACCGCCAACGTCACCGTCATCGTACACGCCCAGCCGCAGCAGGTGTTTGCGGGGTTCGGGACCAGCGAGATGAACTTCGAAAGCCGGTTCCAGCAACTGTCGGCCGCCAACAAGGCGCTGGTGTCGAAGAACATCTGGGTCGATCTGAACTTCAAGCACCTGCGGCTGTGGTTCAGCCCCGCGACGTTCCTGGCGAATCCGGCCAAGCCGTCGATCGCGGACTTTAAGGCGCGCTATATCGATTCAGGCATCGTCTCTCTCGCCAAGCAACAGGGATGCACCACGCTCCTTCTCGCCCCGGCCGACGTGCCCTCTAGCTTCGCGGCGCCGTCGGCGATCACGCGGTTCGACTATCAGACCTTCTCCGATGCTGGCGTCATTGCCTACGCCAAGCTACTCGCGAACTTCATCGCCCAGCTCAAGGCCGAGACCGGCGTGCTGATCACCGCGACGGGCATCCTCAACGAGCCGAACGACCGCCCGATCCGCTTCACCAACGCGCAATGGCCGGTGGTGATCAAGGCGCTGCGGGCCGAGCTCGACAGCCGCGGGTTGAATACCGTCGCGATCATCGCCCCCGAAGCCGCCAGCTGCGACGACACGGCGTACGCGATGGTCGACTCGCTCAAGTCCGACGCCGTCGCCTGGTCCAGCCTGCATGGCATCGCGACGCACACTTACAACATGGGCGCGACCGATACGATGAAGGCCAAGATCGCCGGCAGCGCCAAGAGCTATTGGCAAACCGAATCGAGCACGCCGGGTCCGGAAAATCTCGGCGACGAGCTCAACGCAGCCTCGTCCGCCGGGCGGTTTATCAGTGATCTGAATCACGGGGTAACGCATTGGATCTGGTTCATCGGCTTCGAGCAGAACGACCCTGCCGACAACGGGACGCGGCTGACAAAATTCGACGCCACCCGCCCCGACGCGCCGCCGGACAAGTTCTACAAGTACTTTTACGTCCAGCAGCTTAGCCGGGCGTTCCCACCGGGCGCGGTGGCCAGGCAGTGCACGAGTTCGACCGAAGGATCGATGACCTGGACGTATGGCCTGAAACCGACACTGCTTGCGACTTCAGCACAGTCGGCCGACGGGACGATCTCCGTCGCACTGGTCAATTACACATCGAACAAGTTCGGCGGCTCATCGCTGTCCAGCTGGGACCGCAGCCAAGGCGGGCAGCTTGGCAAAGCGATCAACGTGACCTTGAAGATCGAAGCACTCGCCAACGTCCCCGTTAAAACCTTCAACGTCCGCCGAAGCACCGATAACAAGCCCAACTACGACGCCGGCACGGTGACGGCCAAGGGCGGCGTGGTGACGCTCAAGCTCAAGCCGCTGGAACTGGTCACGCTGATCAGCCGGTAGGTCGATCGGATCGCAGGATCGGGCCTCCAAAACACGTCAATTCTTCCCCTTTCCGGCACTCAACGGCTATAACATCGTGTGTCACGATGAACGTGAGCAAGGCGGGTGCGATCGAATGGTGTTACGCTTCAAATCAAAGTTCTTCTTCGCTGCCGGACTTTTAGTGGGGAGCGCGATTGGGGCGTCGGTTTACGCCGAAGCGCCCACGCCGGACGAGCTCTTCGCGCAGTTAGCCGACCCTGATCCCGCGAAGCAGGCCGACGCACGGCAGAAGTTGTTTTCACTCGGCGGCGACGACGTCGGCGTGCCGGTCAATATGCTGTGGGACGTGATCACCGCGACACGCGACATCGAAGTGCCCTTCGAGTTCAAAGACCTGCCCATGCCCTGAGGCGATCGATCACTTCGTGAATCGTTCAATTCGTGACGTTGCTTGTGTAATCGGCCGTCAGCGTTTCTGTCGCGTCTTTGGCGGACTGGTCGGCGGTGTCGCTGATGGTCTTGAAGCTTGCGGCCTGCTTCTGGGCTACCCGCGTGAAATCCTTACACGCGGACGAAACCCGGCGACACGTTTCGACGATCGCATTGAGCTCGCGGGTGTAATTGGAATTCAGCCCGGTCTTGTGATACGTCGTCGGCCCGGCGGCGGTCTTGGTCTTCTTCCCCTTCTTGTTGGTAGCCGTTTCCTGCTGCTGCGGATTGGCGACCAAAACGTTGGCGTCGTCGTGGATGCGCTTGATGCGAGGGGGGAAGTTCTTCAACGCGTCGTCCATGAGACTCGCCGCCTGAGTGGCGAGCTGGCCGGCGATGTCCTGGCTGGCGGTGTCGGCGTCGGTCACCGTCATCTCGATCGCGCGCAATTCCTCGATGCTGTTGATCCCCGCGATGATCGGCAAAAGCGACTTACCGGCTGCGGCGGATTTGGTCTTGGCGGCGACTTCAACCTTGCAATCAGCCAGCAAAGCCTCCAGCGCCGGCTTACGCTGCGCCGGATCAGTCAGACTGATCGGCTTGTTGTTAGTGCCGCCGGCCTTGGGCGTGTACGCCAGCGCGCTCGACCGCTTCACCAACGCACGCGTGGCAATTACTTCATTCGCGCGTTTCGGGGGGGTTTGATCGGTGATCGCCTTCACCGCCTCGTCCAGCGCCGCCGCCGCGAGCGTTTGCTGCTTCAATTGCAGCGCGGTATTGGCGCGGAGCAATTCGAGATCGACACGATCGTACGGCCTGGCGGCGTCGCCCTTGAGATTGAGCACGCGGGTGAGCTTGGCCAGCAGCGGCTGAAACTGCCCGGCGTCGTAGGCGGCGTGGAGTTCGTCCGGCGTCGGGAGCGGCACCGCTTCGATCGCCAACGCCGGCATTGCCGCCAAGCCAAAAACAACCAGCGCAAAAATCCAAGCCCATCGACCGGCCGCCCGTGCATGGTTTCGATTCATAATTGACTCCTCACCGGTTGATACCATCGGCGTACTGATCAGACACCGCACAGCCCACAATGTCAGCTCGCGACTCATGAAATGCGAGCAACCGTATTCGGCAAAAGCATACCCGAGAATCAAGGCTTGCCATAATTGGGAACTGGGTCAGCCTAAAAAATCGACTCTACCACGGCCCTCCGGCCGTGCTGATCACGTAAGTAATTACAAACGGTTGACCTAGTAAACATCCCTGCGCCGCCAGCGCGGGTCGGAGGCCCGAGATACTGTCGATTTCTCAGCGGACGCCATCGCAGACACTTTAAACTGACCTAGCACCCGGCAATTTTCGCAATAATCAGTCAAAACTCCCTGAAAACGATTTTTGGAGTCTTAGCCATCTTTCCCAGAAGGAACAGTTGGCACGCTCGGCATTTTGATGAGAAAAAAATGAAGATTTCCTCGCAACACGTCCCTTTTTTGTTGAATGAATAGTCGGCGTCGGGGTACTTAGGGGCGAACGAGCTGCGATGGGTGCAGAGCTCGCTCGGTTCGAGTCTTTGTTGGTGATAGTCATATTTTGATCGGGTGGCGTGCTGACTTCATTGGCACGGGCAGATCATGGAACGAAAACCAACCCAAGGGGATTCGCGAAGGCGAATTCCCAGATGTTCTCGGTGCGCTTTGTGCCGGGTGAATGAGGGAAAGATGAAAATGCAAAAAACCGGTATGTCCCGGAAGTCCTCGCTCCGTTCGCTCCTGGCCATGGGGGCGATTCTGGTCGCAGCGCAATTTGCCCACGCTCAGACATGGAACGGCGGCGGTGGTAACGTCAACTGGAGCACCGCCGGCAACTGGACGGGTGGGGCACCGACTAGCTCCACGAATACCAATATCATTTTCGCTGGCAGCACAAACCTTGGAACGTCGGGTACACCGCTGATTCAGAACATCACGGCCACGATGGCGATTAACAGCATTACATTCAGCAATACTGCTGGCGCATTCTTTATCGGTGGGACCAACGGATTCAACATTGACAATGGCGCTACCATCACACAGAGTTCAGCGAACGCACAATCGATCGCGAACGGGTTTACGGAAAGCACTTTAAACTCCACGCAAACGCTCACGCTTGCTGGCGATGGCGCTGGCGTTGTTACCTTAAGTGGAGCTTTAACCGGCGATGGCAGCCAAAACAACCAAGCCATCGCTGTATCCAAAACAGGCCTCAGCACTTATGTCTTGTCGAACACAGCAAATACATACTCGGGTGGAACGACAATCAGTGCAGGTGTGCTGCGTATTGCCGCCGCCGCCTCGCTTGGCAGCGGTACGGCGTTAGTCAGCACCGGCGGCGTGCTTGGATTGAACGGGAATTTCGACGCCAATTCCAAGATCAACGCTTCGTCCGTTGGTATCATCGCCCTGAACGTCAACAACACGGCGCTGACGGGTCTCAACGGTAGTTCTGCGTTTCTTGGATCGTCAGGCAATTTTACTTTTACTCCGGCAGGGCTATTTAGCTCCGGAGCGAGCAACACGTATCGCCTTGGAGGCGGTGGCGGAACCTTGACACTCGTCGGTGCCAATAAGCTGACCGGCGCCAAGGCGTTGATTGTCGGGTCCACCCAAACCAACGGCGGCGGGACGGTCGTTCTCTCTACCGATCAGAATTATACAAGTGGAACGACAGTTAACGCGGGAACGCTCAGGGTCAACAATACGACCAATTCGGGGACAGGAACCGCTGCGGTGACCGTCAATAGCGGCGGTACCTTGGGTGGGAACGGGTTCATCACGACAACCGTCGCGAACACCGGCGTCACCGTGGCAGCTGGGGGAAAACTCTCGCCCGGTGCCGCGACAAACACCACGGGCACTCTGACGTTTACCCTAAACGGAACAGGCAAGCTGGATATCAGCGGTGCAGTGGCGGCATCGAACACGCAATCGCTCCAGTTCGACCTGAATGGCTCTGCCGCAGCGGCCACAAGCGATAAAATCGTGTTGGCTTCCACAACGGCGTTAAGCATTGGCTCGGGCGTACTGAGTTTTGATGATTTTGCTTTCACCATCGGGAACGGGGTGACCACCGGGAAATATGTCCTGTTCGACTCCAGTTCCGCCATCACCGGAACACTGGGCCCAAGCTTGAGCTTGAGCGGCACAATCAACTCGTTTGTGTCGGGCAACATTGCGTTCGATGACACGAACCGGGACATTGTACTGTTTGTAACTGCTGCCCCGGAGCCTTCGAGTTTCGCCATCATAGGGTTGGCGACGATTGGAATGCTTGCTCGGAAACGCAGGGCGGTTGATCCAGCCCGAACAATCGCGATCTAATTGAGGTCCACTTATGCGACGATCGATTGCCAAGGTATTAAATCACCGCAGTAGCGATTGTTGTAAGATGCGCCGGCACCGCGGAATTGCATTGATCTGGACTGCGATGTTCTTCATTGTCCTGATCGGTTTTGCAGGACTTGCCATCGACACCGGCTACGTCTTCGTCACAGGGCAGGAACTCCAGACCGCCGCCGACAGCGCTGCACTGGCCGGTGCAGCATCGGTCAAAATCAGCCCGGCACAAGCACAAATCGACGCGGTCAATTCCGCCGCCTCCAACCGTGCCGCTGGTGCCGCAGTCCAGTTAAATGCAGCAGGCGGAGATGTGGTTGTAGGGAACTACAATCGAAAAACAGCCGCCTTTACGGCAAACGGTTCCCCTTCCAACGCGGTTAAAGTAACCGCTCGGCGCACCCAAGGATCGCCGGGCGGACCCGTGAGCCTCTTTTTTGGTCCCATCTTCAATATTACCACGTCAAACGTTTCGCGAACTGCGATTGCCATTTCAAATGCATCACTCTATGGGGTCATTGGATTGAATTCGATCACGTTCAATGGACAAGGCATTTCTGACAGCTATGACGCATCCGTAGGTCCCTACTCTGCCGCGACAGCGGGTAGTCATGGATCGATGGCAAGCAACGGGAAAATCCAGTTTACCGGGAACAGTTTTATTCATGGCGATGCCCGACCGGGAATTGGAAAAACTGTCAGCACACAAGGCGACACCATCACAGGCTCTACCGCACCGTTGACCAAAGCATTGACTTCTGCTCCTGCGTCGGCAGGGATTTATGCCACAAGCAACAATAACAACAAGATCCCCGCTGCAAATCTCGTGGCGGGGAAATTCAGCCTTGGGGCGGGGAAATCGCTCAGCCTGCCGGGTGGTAACTACTACGTCAGTGGATTCACGACCGCATCAGGCTCAACTTTGACATTTACCGGCCCAGTCAACCTGTATGTCAATGGCAATACCGTCATTAATGGTGCCGTCACTACCTATAGTAATCTTCCATCAAATTTCTCGATTCAGGTCGTAGCGCCCTCTACGAGTGTCACACTCGGACTTACTGGCAAGATATATGCGTCCATCTATGCGCCGCAAAGTTCGCTTTCTATCGGCGGGAACAATACGCTCGACGTTTATGGGCGAATTGTCGGTCTGTCTCTACTTACGAACGGCAATGCCAATTTCCACATTGACCAGAGTTCCACTTTTCCCGGGTCTCCAGGGCGAGTGGCGCTCGTGAATTGATCGCAAATCATTTCGCACGAAACCTCTCTTAGAATAGACGCGCGCTTGGTGCCCGTCACCCAGCGCGGCTACGGCAGTGTGCTGATGGGCGGGATTGATCGGCTACGCGCTTTCGATTTTCAACATCAGCATCGGCGGGTTGGATATCGTCCTGATTCATGCGCACATTTGAAAAAGCAGTTCTCCGGCTGGAAGGTGTTGGTGTGAAGACAACCCTTTCAGAAGAAGGAGAACTGTATGAGCAGCGTAACAGATCGGGCGAAGGAAGGTCCAGAAGTTTCGGGGATC
>JBBROD010000017.1:0-66027 GCA_038229715.1 Tepidisphaerales bacterium
CTATATCAATCTTCGCGATGGCTGGGATTAGCCAATGAACCGCCAACGCAGAATCAACCCTGACCACCCCTGACCCGGTCAGTTATTCGTAACGCAATTCGGCACATACACTTAGCAAGTGGTCAGTGACCACCTGTCCTACTTCCAGATACGCGAGTTAGTGCGATGGTCGCACTACTCCCGAAAGGAAGTGTGCGATGGGATACGTCACTGTGGGCGAGATTGGCCGGGCGCATGGCGTTCGCCCCGCCGACATCACCCGGCTCTTTTACGAGCGCCGGCTCCGCGACGACCTTTGCCCGATCGCGTCGGGCCGTCGCCTCATTCCTGATTCCTACGTTGAAATCGTCCTGATGGAACTGCGCCGGGCGGGCAAATTGCCGCCATTGAAGGCGGTGCAGCATGCCTGATCCCGCGATCGATATCTACCGCGAAGACCTGATCGACCTGCGCGAAGCCGCCAAGCTGCCGCCGTTCAAACGCGCCGGCCGAGCGGCGCACGTTGCCACGCTCTACAGGCACGCCCAGCACGGCGCCAAAGCCGCGAACGGGGCACGTGTGCGGCTGGAAGTCGTACGCGTTCCCAGCGGCCTGCGCACGAGCCGCGAAGCCGTCGTCCGATTCATTTCGGCGCTATCAGGTACGGGCCGTCCGTTGCCGCGCCCCGCTACAGAGCAACGCCAGAAACAAATCGCCCAGGCTGAGGCCGAGTTGGCCGCAGATGGTTTCAGGTTAGCGAATTAAAAGGAAAAAGCCGTTCGGCCATTTCTTGGCGGGATAGGTCGACGGCTTTGAGGTTAACGGATGAGCAACATATCGAACGCCAACAGTACAGCAAGCCAAATCCCGGCGGATATCCTCGCCAACGGCGCGGAGAAATCCAAATGAATCGTAAAGCGAGACTCGTCTCGATCTTTGAGCGTTTGCTCGTTCAGCTCGAAGCCGGCCCATATCAACCACCCGGCGACGGCTGGCGCGATCCGCGTATCGTCCGCAACTGCGAACTGATAATTGCCGCCGGATTTGCGATGAAAAATCTGCCGCTGGCGGCGGTGGCGGTCGAGTTACTCGCCCAGCGCCAGCCCGACACGGTTCGTGGCATCATGTACGCCGCTGTGAGCGTCGGATGGCTGCCAGACACGTCGGACAAGAGCTACGGGAGGATCCAACGGATTTTGAACGAGGTCCGCAAACGTCGCGTGATTCCCTTCCGGTGGATCGTCGACAACATTCGCTCGACCGAAAAACCGTCGTCATGGTCGGGCCTGGGCGACTTTGCAGACACCGTCCGCGACGCGTACCGGCTCGATTATTGGGCGAGTCTATCCGACTACGTTTGCATTATCGTGGAGAAGGACACAGTTGCCGGGCGCGTTTCGCCCATTACCCGGCAGTACGATGTTCCGCTCCACCCGCTACGCGGCTTCAGCAGCACGTCATTCACGTACGCGATCGCCGATGAGTGGGAACAAATTGAGAAGCCGATCACCGCGTACTACATCGGCGATCACGACCCCAGCGGGCGCGAGATTGAACGATCGATGCGCGAAAGCCTCGCCCGCCTGACTACGCGGCCGTTCGCGTGGAAACGTCTTGCCGTCGAGCCCGAGCACTTCGAAAAGTTCAAGATCATCCCGCTTGAGGCCAAGAAGCATGACACCCGGTTCGATAAATTTGTCCGAACCTACGGGCGCCGGTGCGCCGAAGTTGAAGCCATTCCTGCAGACGTGCTCCGCGACATGGTCGAGCAGGCGATTTTGTCGCACGTGCCCACTACGCAATGGGCACGCCTACGAAAGATTGAAGCGCAGGAAAAAGCGTCGTGGAAGGCCTCTATGGGCCGGTTCGAAAGCGGAGGTGTGGCATGAGCGCCGCGCACTGCAACATTTTGAGCGACGCGCTCGGATACCTCGATCGCGGTACGTCCTGCATTGCTGTCGCTGGCAAACACCCGCTCATTTCGTGGAAACGATACGCCGACTCGTTACCCGCACGTTCTGACCTGCGGGAATGGTTCGCCAACCCCAGCGCGACGGGCGTCGCCATCATCGCCGGGAAGGCGTCGGGCGCGTTGGCCGTGCGCGACTTCGATCAAATGGCGGGATACCACTCTTGGGCGAAGAAATATCCAACCCTCGCCGGCACACTGCCGACTGCGAAGACGTCGCGCGGCATGCACGTCTACTGCGAAAGCAATCTTGCCAGAACGATCAAGCTGGGCGATGGCGAATACCGTGGGCGCGGCCTGATCATTGCGCCCCATTCGGTTCACCCGTCTAAAGCGCGATACGAGTGGATAAAAGCCTTGCCGGCGGGTCGACTGCCATTTGTCGAGCATTCGGTGTTCACGCAGGGTGTTACAGAGACAGCAGAATGCCATTCTGTAGTCTCTGCAATCTCCGCACTCTCTGTAACATCTTTATCCGTCGATCAGGTTCTCGCTTCAACCCAACCGGGCGCGACGGGCGAACGCAATTCAATGCTGATGAACCTCGCCCGCGGCCTGAAATTCAATGCCGGCCTGGTCGACACGTCGCCACCGGTCCTGCGCGAGATCGTTCGGCGCTGGTATCAGCAGGCTTTGCAGACCATCGCAACGAAAGATTTTGACACCACCTGGGCCGATTTCATCCACGCATACGAACGCGCCCGCTATCCGCTGGGTGAAAACCCGGTCGACGCTGCCGCACTCACGGTGGATCCGCACGACCTTCCCGACGTCGCCGCCGACTATAGCAGCGAAAACACGCGCCAAGTGATCGGCTTGTGTTGGGCGATGGCAAAGAAGAACGACGGTAAGTTCTTTCTCTCGACTCACGACCTCGCCGCCCGTCTCAAAAGCGACGCAATGACCGTCTGGCGGCTGATGATGATGCTCGACCATGACGGCGTGATTAAGTGTGTCGAGCGCGGGAACAAGCGCAAGGCGAACCGCTACCGGTGGATCGGGGGCCGACAATGACTCAAGCTCTTTCTCTGATCTCCACCGTTACCGATCCAGAAGCGTGCGCGAGCTTGAACGCGCCGGTTGACGCTTTCGCGAAGCTCGTCAGCTTTGCCGGCGCGCCCCACCGCTGAGCGCCGGGCGCACCACGCCCGCGGCGAGGCCACTCACTGCACCCTGAGCATTCCCTACTTTCCGGGCGTGGACGCTAGCGTTTGATTTTGCACACACGTTGAACCGAAACGTTAGCAAAAGTTAGATGCGTATAGAAAAGTCAAGACAAGCCGTCATGAATTGGGGCTGCCGAAATTATTTTCCACGATTGAATAGCCCTAGTGATGCAAGTCCGCCGAAGCTTTTTATTAAGCAAATTCGCTGCTATGAAAACTCGGCATGAAGTTCGCGATTCGCTGCATGAGCTTCGTCTCCGCCTTACAATCGGGCTACGGCAACGGGGGTAAGCCAAGTTCTTTCAGAAATTCATTATGCTTGGTGGTGGCCTTGCGGATAGCGTCATCGATTTGAACCAGTTTGCGGTTCGTATCTTCCAAGTCGATCTCTGCTTCGTCTTCCGCCGTGCTGACGTACCGCGAGATGTTCAGGTTGAAGTCGTTGGCCTCGATCTCCTTCATCCCTACGCGGCGGGCATACCGCTCGATCAGCTTCTTTGGCCGTTTCTGGTACGTCTCGATGATCTTGGCGATGTGCGCATCGCTCAGTTGGTTCTGTCGCTTGCCTTTGTCGAAACCCTCGGAAGCGTTGATGAAAAGTACGTCATCCGGCTTTTTGCACTTCTTCAGCACGAGGATGCAGACCGGAATGCCGGTCGAGTAGAACAGGTTCGCCGGCAGGCCGATCACCGTGTCGATGTGCCCATCCTTTAAGAGCTTGGTTCGGATGCGTTCCTCGGCACCGCCCCGGAACAGCACGCCGTGGGGCAGGATGATCGCCATCACCCCTTCATCCTTCAGGTAATAAAACCCGTGCAGCAGAAACGCGAAGTCGGCTGCGCTCTTGGGCGCGAGCCCGTGGCTCTTGAACCGCACGTCCTCGCCCATCGCCTCGCTGGAATCCCAGCGATAGCTGAACGGCGGATTCGCCACGATCGCGTCGAACTTCGGCATTTTCGCGGGGTTAGTCTCCTTCAGCATGTCCCAGTCGTTGGTCAGCGTGTCGCCGTGAAATATCTCGAATTCCGTGTCCTTCACCCCGTGCAGCAGCATGTTCATGCGCGCCAGGTTGTAGGTGGTGATGTTCTTCTCCTGCCCGAAGATTTTCCCGATCCCGTGCGGCCCCATCCGCTTGCGGACGTTCAATAGCAGCGATCCCGAGCCGCAGGCGAAATCCATCACGTTGTCGAGCCGTTTCCGCGGGCCCGTCGCCGGTTCCTGGCTGTCGAGCGTGACGATGGTCGAGAGGATGTCGGAAATCCGCTGCGGGGTATAAAACTCGCCCGCCTTCTTCCCGCTGCCGGCCGCGAACTGCCCGATCAGGTATTCGTACGCGTCGCCGAGCGTGTCCGAGTCGGTGGAGAACGTTGCCAGTCCCTTGGCAATTTCAGTGATGATCGTGCACAGCTTGGCGTTGCGATCGGCGTAGCTGCGCCCCAGCTTTTCCGATCCCAGATTGATCTCCGAGAACAGCCCGCCGAACGTGCTCTCGAACGATTCGTTCTCGATGTACTTGAACCCCGCCTGCAGCGTGTTGAGCAGTTCCGGGTGCTGCGTGCGGGCCATGTTGCTGATGGCGGCCCAAAGGTGCTCTGGCTTGATGACGTAATGCGTCTTGCGGCGCATCTGCTTTTCAAAGTCGGCGGTGTCCTTGGGGTTGTTCGCGTACCACACCGCAAGCGGCACTTGCCGAATATCGTCGGTGGTGCTCACCTTCGGATAATCCTTGCCCAGTTCCTTCTCAGCAGCCGTCTCGTAGTTGTCCGAGAGGTAGCGCAGGAACAGGAACGCCAGCATGTAATCGCGGAAGTCGTCCGCGTTCATCGCGCCGCGCAGCTGGTCTGCGATATTCCAGAGGGTTTTGCCGAGTTGCTTTTGGTCGATGGCGGTCATGTAACACTAAAATCAAAAACGGCGGCCCGTCACTAACTTCAACCTTCTGAGGTGACGCCCACTATACTCTGTCGTTGCCGAAAGCGTTTAGGCGGCTTCACCCGGCTGATGGAGCCACCCGCGGGCGAAGGCGAGCTTCGTCAACTCGCCGGCAAGTCTTTTGATCTCGCCGTTGGAGGCGCAACCGGTGAAATCGATCGTCGCGTGAGCCGGAAAGTCCATGCCGTCAGTAACTGCTGGCAGGTTCTTCCCCGAACATTCCGCCTCGGTCACCGCGAGTACGCCGACACTTGTCAGCTTCAAGACCTGTGTCCAGTGAAGGTAAGAAGCCTCTGCGGAGCTAATGATGTCCCCGTCGTACACGCTCGGTTTGCCATTGTCCTTTTGCGTCGGCCTGAATGTCTGACTGCTTGGCACCCCTTGCTGCAGCCAGCTCTCATTGATTTGTCGATGAAGCATCGTCTCGGGACTCACGCGTTCCCCCGGTTCTGGTTCGCCTTCACCAACTCGGAAATCCGTTGCGCAAGATCGGTCCAACCTTCCGGTGTGCCGAGTTCGATGGTCGCTTCGTTATCCGACAACCATTCGCCTCGCAGCGTGATTAGATCGATTTCGATCTCGGGCGATGAAGTCTCTAAACGCCACTCGAACTGGATGCCGCCGCCTTCTGTAGGAAACGTGTACGGCAACGGAAGGTCGTCGGGATAATGCGTTGTAAACGCACGGGTCAGTTTGTCGAGCGCCGCGGGATCGAGTGCCTTTCCGCCGCCGTTGAGCCAGCCTGCCCGGAGCAGCCGAAGTTCATCAATGCGGGCGACAACGTCCAGCGCATCCAGAGCCGTTACGTCCTCGACCTCTTCGAATTTGACGAGCTTATTGGACCGATTGAATCGACCGATCCCGCGCACGGCAACGCGGACGCCACCCAACGCATCTTTTTGTGCGTCGAGAATCGTGTCCCGATGTTCCGGCGAAAGCGGGCCTTGGACTTCCTGGCCACCTGGAAGCCGGATGGTGAACGTGCCCTCGGTGTCGTTAGTATCGACAACCTTTCCGCGTCGAAGCGCGTCGTCCGTAATGAATTCGACGCCCGGTGCGGTCAGTACAAGCTTTCGCCGCGTTTGCGGTGTCAGGTGAACCGCCGCGCCCCCACCGTCCCGCTGAAACCCGATCGAGTCCCCGTCTCGAAGACCGCGCCCGAATCGATCAAAATAGGCGAGCGCCTTTGCTGGAAGATGATCGGTAATGTTGCCGCCCGCTTCCGCCGCAGCGATGGCGTCGACGATTTGCGTGCGCGCCTTTTCGAGATACTCCTGCTGGGTGGAGACGGCACCCGGAAGCAGGGCTGCCCCCGCAAGGAACAGCTTCAGAACCGGAATCGCGCTTCCCTCGTCGACTTGTGAGAGTTTGACCGCAACGCCCGACATGAAGCCGGGAGGGGTCCGCTTGCGGCCGGGATTGTCCTTGATCCATTCCGCCTTCGCGACCGAGATGATGAACTCTTCGAGAACTGCGAGATCTTTGAGAAAATCGAGCGGGATCGCGTGCTCTTCAAAGCGCGGTCCGTCGAGCTTTGGTTTCAGGAAATCGATCACAGTCATCGCATCTTACCCTTGCTCGAAGCAATCTTAACATAGGACTTAACCTTCGTCACGTTGCCTCGAATGCATCCTCTGGATTACACGCCGCCGCCTGCCGTCGCTATGCTTCCCCCGACGGGAAAAGCTGCTGCATCAAGGCCTGCTTGTGCGTCTTGAGCGCCGCCAGCTGCTGCGACTGACCGGCCAGCACCGCGTCCAACGCGGAAAGACAGCCGGCGATTCGCTGCTGCTCGGCTCGGCCGGCAACAAGCACCTTCGTTGACCGCAAACTGTCGAGGTTGATTTTTGGCGGCACAGCGTTTTGTAACGACTTGCTTCGTATTTCAGTTTGATAGCGATCAGACTGAAAGAAGTAATGTAAGTAATACGAGTCGCAAATTGGTGATTGTTTGATCACCGCGAGCGTAACGTAAACGCTAAACTCGTGATTCCACGTCACGACTTGCGAAAATCCAATCTTTCCTATTCGGGTCAATAGGATATCGCCCTTTTCCGGCTTGTTTTTCCGAGTTGCAAACTGATAGTCCTCTTGCGAGATGAACTTGTTGGCGCTGCCGCTGATGAGATTCTCGACGCTGTAGAACGGAATGCCTTCTGCGGTATAGGTCGGTGTTTGGTGCGTGCCGTCAAATACTGCCGACGTGACCTCGCCAAGCTCCTTCTCCTCCCACTCCCCGCTGTCGTGGAATTCGGGGAAGCGGAGGCGGGGGCGGGTTTCGCCTTCGCGGGGGAAGAGGTGCTGCATCAGCCCTTTCTTGTGGGCCCGCAACGCCTCCAGCTTCCGCCCCTCGGCGGCGATCAACTCATCCAGCGACCCCAAACACCCCGCAATCTTCCGCTGCTCTGCGGAACTCGGAACGTAAACGGGAAGGAGTTTAACGATGTCGACCGTGAGGTTTCGCACACCGCCGCCTGCAGCTTGATTATCGAAATATCTCTGGCTCGCGTCTGACATCATCGAGTAATAGAGGAAGTCGCGATTCAAGGAATCCGGAAGAGAAGTTACCGCTATCCACCCGTCGTGAATGCACGTTCGAATCTTAGTGAGGTACGGCCGTCCGAAACTCATCGAGTTTGAGAGGATGAAATCTCCCGGCAATATCTCTCTGGTCTTAGACAAAGCAGTCTTCAAGACTTTTTGCTCCGTCTTCGTGATGTACTTAGAGTCCTTGGGAACATCACCGATCTTCAGCCAGTTCAAGCCGTCAGGCTCCACAGTAATGTAATCGTCGATCGGACGTGGGGAACCTCCGCGAACCACGTCGGTCAGATCGCAAAGCTCCCCGCAATTCCATCCCGGCGCATCCCGGAACTCCGGAAACCGCAGCTTCGGCGTGAGCGTTTGTTTGTCGTCGTCTTTCATCGCCACGCCTCTCATCCCTCATACGCGTTGAGCCCTGAAATCTCGCGATTGGCGGCGCGTTTTTTCAGGAGCGGGACGAGGGTGGCCATCAGCGCCAGTTCTTTTTCGCGGCGCTGTCGCCAGCTGAGGCCCAGCGGTTCCATCAGGTCGGTGAGTTGTTCGCCGTCGAAGATCATTCGGCCGAGGATCATGTCGACGAACGATTGGAGCGACTCGGCTGACAGCCCGTGCGACTGTGCGAGGGCGGCGAGTTCGACGGCCTGCTTTTGGGCTTTGAATTGCTGGTAGCCTTCGCGGACGGCTGTTTCATCCAGCTTTTTGCCGGATTCGAGCGAGCGGACGTAGTCGGTGATGAGTTGCCGTTCGTCGATGAACTTGGCATCGGACTCGATCAGCCCGATGAGCTGGTCGCGGCTCATCTTCGATTTGCTCGGCCCTTGGCCGGAGAACTTTGCGATCAACCCGATGATGTAGTCGTAATCGATGACGGCCGACGCGAAGAGGACGAACTCGAAATCGAGCTGGTCCACCACCGGGTTTGGCGTGTCGCCGGGCTTCTTTTGCTGCTCGCGCAGCCGCTGGGCGGTTTCGAGGTACGCGCCGCGGAAACCTTTGAGGTCGTCTTTGGGGAGGATGGCTTCGATGGTCTGTTTGTTCTCGTCGGTGAGGTCGGTGTACTGGTCGAGCTGGGTTTGCAGCCGCTGCACTTCCTTGAAGCGGTTGATGAACTGGGCGCGGGCGTCGTCGCCCTTGAGGTTGGGGACGGCGGCGGGCTTGGGGTCGAGCTTCTGCGACTGCATAAACTCGGCGAGGTCTTTGACGGCGGTCTTGAGCTTTTCAATGACCTGCGGGGCTTTATCGACCAACCAGATTTCGCGGGCCTGCTCGCCGGCGGTGGTACCGGAGAAGAGCATGACGGCGGCATCTACGGCGACCTGCTGATTGCGGAAATCGAGGATGTTGCCGTAAGGTTTGGTGGCATTGAGCACCCGATTGGTGCGGCTGAACGCCTGGATGAGCCCGTGGTGCTTGAGGTTTTTGTCGACGTAGAGCGTGTTGAGGTATTTGCTGTCGAAGCCGGTCAGGAGCATGTCGACGACGATGGTGATATCGATCTTTTCGCGGCCCTTTTTGGGCAGATCAGCGTTGGGGTATTGCTGGTCCTTGATGCGCTTCTGGACGTCCTGGTAGTAGAGGTCGAAGTCGTAAATGGTGTGGTTGGTGCCGAAACGGGCGTTGTAGTCGGCGATGATCTGTTCGAGGGCTTTCTTCTTGGCGTCGGGATCGACCTTGTTGTCTTCGTTTTCCTGGATCAGGTCTTCCTGAATCTGCTTCACGTCTGCGACGCCGTCGGGGTTGGTGTTGTTCGGGTCGGCGGCGAGCGCCTTGGCCGGCGGTGAGAAGACGGCGGCGATGCTGAGCGGGATGAAGTCGGGGTCGGCAATGCGGCGGCCGTTCTGCACGGCGTCGAACAGGGCGTAATATTCGATGGCGTCGTTGATGCTCGACGTGGCGAAGAGGGCATTGAAGCGGCGCTGCCCGGTGGCGGCGTCGTGCTTGGCGAGGATGGCATCGACGACGGCGGCTTTGGCGAGGGATTCGCCGGGCTTGGGGGCGTTGTCGCCGTCTGGTTTGAAATAGTCGACGTGGAACTTGAGGACGTTCCCGTCTTCGATCGCGTGGGTGATGGTGTAGGCGTGGAGACGATCTTGAAACAGGTCGTCGGTGGTCTTCATCGAGGCCTGGTCGCCGTCGATCTGCTGGCGGCTGGCGTTCTCGGGGAAGATCGGCGTTCCGGTGAAGCCGAAGAGCTGGGCCTTGGGGAAGAACGCCTTGATGGCTTTGTGATTGTCGCCGAACTGCGAGCGGTGGCACTCGTCGAAGATGAAGACCATACGCTTGCCGGAGAGCGGTTCGAGCAGCTTGGCGTAGGAGGTTTTGCCGTCTTCCTTGCGCTGGGTGTTGCGGGTGCTCTTGTCGTCGAGGGCGAGGCCGAGTTTTTGAATCGTTGTGACGATGACCTTGTCGGCGTAGTCGTCCGACAACAGCCGACGCACCAGCGCCCCGGTGTTGGTGTTCTCCTCGACGCACCCTTCCTGAAATTTGTTGAACTCTTCGCGGGTCTGACGGTCGAGGTCCTTGCGGTCGACGACGAAGAGGCACTTGTCGATCGCGGGATTGTCTTTCAGCAGCGTGGAGGCTTTGAAGCTGGTGAGGGTTTTGCCGCTGCCGGTGGTGTGCCAGACATAGCCGTTGCCGGCGTTTTGGTCGATCTTGTCGACGATGTGTTTGACGGCGTAGATCTGGTACGGCCGCATCATCAGGAGCTTCTGCTCGCTGGCGATGAGGACCATGTAGCGGCTGATCGTCTGGCCGAGCGTGCACTTGGCGAGAAACACATCCGCGAAGTCGTGCAGGTGGACGACTTTCTTGTTGTCCTTGTCGGCGTGCTGGTACACGGGCAGAAATCGCTCATCGGCGTTGAAGGCGAAGTGGCGGGCATTGTTGTTGGCGAAATAGTAGGTGTTGTCGCGGTTGCTGACGATGAAGAGCTGGATGAAGCACAGGAGCGTGCGGGTGTAGCCGTTGCCGGGGTCGTTCTTGTACTCGACGATCTGCTCCATCGCCCGGCGGGGGTTGATGCCGAGGGTTTTAAGCTCAACCTGCGTAACCGGCACGCCGTTAATGAGCAGCAGCACGTCATAGCGGTGGTGGCTGTTGTCGGTGTTGATGCGGAGCTGGTTGACGACTTCAAACGTGTTTTTGCACCAGTCTTTGATGTTGACCAGCGTGTAGTTGAGTGGCGTGCCGTCGTCACGGATGAAGGCGTTGATAGTGCGCAGCGTTTTGCTGGCGGCGTATACATCCGGGGTGACGATCTCGTCGAGCAGGCGCGCGAACTCGGCGTCGGTGAGGGTGACTTGGTTGAGGGCCTGAAAATGCTTGCGAAAATTGGCTTCGAGGGCAGCGCGGTCGCGGATGTCTTCGCGGTGTTCATATTTCAACGCGCGGAGCTTCCCAATTAGGTCTTCTTCTAGCTGCCGTTCAGGCGACGTTAATGCGACCATGGGAAAATCCTACCGGATCAGATTATTGTGTCATCGGGCCAAGTTGTGTTGGATCAGTTGAGTAAAATCGACTGAATCCCCCCGTATTTCCGGAATCGCGCCGCGTAATGACGTCGGCAGATTTCCGGCGAGATGCCCATCAGGTTGCTGATTTTGTACAAGCTTTGGCCCTTCATTGCCAGTTGACTACTGAATGTGTGGCGGCAGGCGTATCCAACCTCATCGGAAAGAGCGGCTGCGGCGGCCGCATGACCGCGCTTAGCAAGGTCGGGAAGGCTGTCGGGATTGAATGACGGCCTAATCCTGAATGTTCGCCGAACTGGCATTTTCATTCGTCAGTTTGAGCGTGACGGGGGCATTCCGAGGGTTGTCGGGCTTTCTAAGGGTGCGGATCGCGGGGTCTATTGCACCGTTACCTGCGGAGGTTAACGGATAAACACCGTCACCAACGGGGGCTAACGGCAGGGCACGTCAATTCACGGGGGCGCCATCGGCGAATTGTATCGTGCTCGGCGCGCTCACGTCGGTCAATTCCGTGCCGGTTTAAAAGACAAAACGAACACCGAAAAAGCGGGAACAAACGGGAATCGCGCCGTACAATCCACACACCTAAAAAGGGCGAGTTTTACACCGCTCCTCGCAAAAGAGCGATAGCCTGCAAAACAGCGTGTTTCCGCGCAATTTGTCGGGTGAAAACGCCCTACATATACGGGAAACAAATTTCACGGGGGCGGGCGGTCAGATTCGGCACGAGATACACTGAACCGGCGGGGTTTTTCCGCATTTTCGACAAAAGGGCGAGCGAAGGGAAAATCAGGTAGTGGGTCAGTCTGAATTTCATCATTTTATTGAGTCGGGTCGATACTTACCCTAGAATTACCCGATCGGGGGAAGGATTCATGATTAGTGTTCATAAGGTTGCCGACTATTTCCTCGCCCAAATGAGCGATGAATCGGGCGACACTATCTCGCCATTGAAGTTGCAGAAGTTAGTTTATTACGCTCAGGGGTTTCATCTCGCTTGCAACGACAAAGCGCCACTATTTCCTGAAGCGATTGAGGCGTGGGATCACGGTCCGGTCGCGCCGGTTCTTTACCGCCGCTTTAGAGAGGTGGGAGGCGGCGGAATTCCCAAACCTGAAGAAGTGAATTTTGATGATTACAGCGAAGGTCAGCGAGCATTACTAGATCAGGTTTACGAAATTTTCGGGCAATTTTCTGCGTGGAAATTGGCAAACATGACGCACGAAGAGCCACCATGGAAAAACACTCCAAAAGGTGATGTAATTTCCCATGACGCACTATACGACTACTTCAAAACCCAGGTCGAGGATGAGTGATGAAGATTAGGGGTCAGAAGCCGGGCAAGGGTAAATTCCGCCCAACTGAATCAAATACGCCGCCGCCAGAATCCGATCATCCTTCAATAAGTTTGCGATACACTAAGCCATCGCACTGCCTTAGCCGCTGCGCGCCGGAAGACCGCGTTGCTTTTGCTGATAAGATTCTTTCGCTTACCAAAATGACTTGGGCGCAAATCAACACGTCTCCACGTCACGGCCTTGGATATGAAAGGATCGATCAATTGAAGGGTGGCCTTCCAATCGAAGCTGGCGAATCTCCTGCAATCGCGTTTCGCTTTTCGGGTTTAAAGCCGATGGTTGGATTTCGTCGTGGAGGAGTTTTGAATATTGTTTGGTTTGACCGCGATTTCAACCTCTACAATCACGGCTAACTCGCTTTCGCCTTATATTTTCCGCGCTTCATCTCTCCGCGTGCTACGGCGGCTTGTTCTTCCGCTTCCACCAACGCCGCCGCCCTCGCCTTGCCGCCCACGGCCCCGCCCAATCGCCCCAACGCAACCGCTGCCGGATTCTTTGTCGATTCTGGATCGGGCGGAGCGTCGCCTGTGCTGATGTCCACGATCATCTTGGCAAGCTGGTTCACGTCGCGCGGGCGCTTTGGTTTCATGGTGACAATGTGACAAACGGATTGGCGGGCGCCAATCTTGATCGCTCAAGCATAAATTCAGAATGACCCACTACCGAAAATCACCCCACCGCCGCCATGATCTTGCGCGCCGTCTCGACATTCTTCTCCGCATAGATTTCCGTCGTGCTCAACCGCTTGTGACCGAGAATCACCTGCGCGGCCTCGACGCCGTGCTGTTTCCTTAGCTCCGTGCCCGCAGTGTGCCGCAACTGGTGAGGATGCCAGCGGTGGGCGATTCGCCAGGCCGTCAACTCGCCCGCGTCGACCAACTCGGGCGGCGTCGGAAATGCAGCATCGCACCCGCGGATGATCGCTCGGTAGTACGCGGTGACCGTGTAGACGTTGCCGACAGTCCGCCCGCCCCGCCTGCGCTTACTGCCTGGCCGATTGCCGCACGACAGTGGCGTCTTGCGCTGGGCGTGCAATGCGGCCCGGCGATTCGCCTCTGCTTCAGCGGGCGAGAACAAATACGCGTTGATGTCGGATTTTAGGAACGGGCGGATCAGGTCTTGGGCGCGCGGTCCGAGATAGATTTCGCGCGCGTGGCCGTGGTGGGCCGACTTGTGACGGTGCGGGTGGTACAGCCACAGCTTGCCGGTCGTGTCGATGTCGCCTCCTCGCATCAGCACCACTTCGCCCGGGCGCATGCCCGTGAGCAGCTGCAGCCGGATCATCGTTGCCACTTGCGCCGACACGACGGGCGTAACGGCTTCGACGTCAGCGATCGCGACGGGCTTCACCGGCTCGGATTCCTTCGCCCCGCTGCGCCCGATCCGAAGACCCTGCAGCGCGATCAGGCCGTGATAGACGCTGGCGGGGATCAGCTCGTTTTCGACCGCCCATTTGAAGACGCCCCGGATCCGCGTGACGTGCCGGTTGATGTTCGATCGCACGTTGCCGGCGGCGATCATCGTCTCGCGTACTGCTTTCAACCGCAGCGGACCAAATTCGGCGGCGGCCGTGTTCGAATAAAGCTTCAACACCGGGCGCAGGGATTCGTCGATGTTAGTTAATGCCTTGCTGGGCGTGCCGTGCTGGTCCCGGTAATAGCTTTTGGCGTGGCGCCGGAAGGCGGCGGCGATCTCCGCGATGGTGACGGCTTGAGGATCGGCGGGCAACTGGCGGCCGGCGGCGATCCACTCGGCGATCATGCGGTCGTATTCGGCCTTGCTTGCTGCGCTGTTCCAGCGGCCTAGGTAGACGGGGCGACCTTCCAGCGAGACGTACGCTTGGCCGGATGCACGGTGACGACAGTACTTTGGAACGTGGTTGATGAGCTTGGGCATGGCGCCTCCGAAGTGTGCAAACCAGTAGTCTACTGTTTTGCTGAAGTCTTCGGCCGCGCCGCTCATTCGTGAACGGGTACGCTATCTAATGCGTTCGGCAGGTTTTACGAACAAAGCGGGCGAAGAGGTTCGAACTCTCGACATTCACGTTGGCAACGTGACGCTCTACCACTGAGCTACGCCCGCGTGTGGCAGTACTTGGATCGGAGAGATTATCGCGGCGATTCAATTATTTCAAGCTTGTCGGGTCCGACAGCAAAGCCGTCGGCATTGGGGGCGGCGGTGCGATCCAACGTCCTATAGTCCGACCATGTTGAAGCCTGCATCGACGAAAATGTTTTCGCCTGTCACGCCGCTGCTCAAATCGCTCAGTAAATAGACGGCCGTCTTGCCTACTTCGTCGCCGTCGATGTTGCGTTTGAGCATGGCCTTCTTTTCCATGTGCGAGAACATTTCGTCGATCCCGCCGACGGCCATGGCGCTGAGGGTTTTGACTGGGCCGGCGCTGATGGTGTTGACGCGGATTTTCTTCGGGCCGAGGTCGAACGCGAGGTAGCGGGCGGTGGCTTCGAGGGCGGCCTTGGCGACGCCCATGATGTTGTAACCCGGCACGACCTGGGTCGCGCCCAGGTACGTCAGGCCGATGATCGAACCGCCGTCGGGCATCATCGGGGCGGCGGCTCTCGCCAGGGCGATCAGGCTGTACGCGCTGATGTCGCACGCCTGCGTGAAGACCTGCCGCGGCGTGCTGGTGAAGACGCCCTGCTCCTTCTTCAGGTAATCCTTGTTCGCAAACGCGAGACAGTGGACGACGAAATCGATCGTGCCGAACTGCTCCTTCGCGGCGGCGAAGAACGTGTCGATCGATTCATCGCTGCCGACGTCGCACGAGTGCAGCCATTCTTCGCCGAAGCCGTTCTCGGCCATCGCCTTGCTGACGCGGCGCTTGGATTTATCGATGTCGTTCATCGGCAGAAATCCGAAGCCGCACTTGGCCCCCTGCTTGATCGCGTTGGCGGCGATGTGCGTGGCGATGCTCCGGTCATTGGCGATGTTGAGGATCAGTCCCTTTTTACCATCCAGCAATCCCATGCGGCCTCCTGCTCGGCGTTGATGAACTTAATTTACGGTCGTTGCGAAACGGCTTACTTTAATGGCGGGCGTTCATGGCGACAAGAGAACCGCCTGACAGCGAAAATTCGATTCGTGCTACAACGCCAGCGCCAACCCGACCACGCCGGCGACGACGATCGCTACGCCGAGGATCACAATCACCGTCGTGCCCGCGCCCTGAGCGGTGCGCGATCCGTCGTATTGATTCTCGGCCGGTGTGGCGCGCCAGGAATAAAAGCCGGGTTGCAGCGGCACGTTCTGATCGCCGGCGATGGCGTCGAGCGAGCCGTCGGTCGCGGTTTGGAAACCGACTTTCGCCGGCGGCTCGAGCGGGCCGCGGAACATCGTCACATAACCGCCGGCCTTGGGGATTTGGTAGAGCACGTAGTCGCCCTTGAACGGCGCGGTTTCCAGCGGCGCTTTGCCCTTGCCGTAGTAGTCGAGCACGGGGCGCTCCACGCGTTTCATCGCGCAGCCGGTGGAGAACATCGCAAACACTAGCGTGAGCGCAGTCAGCTGACGGATCATGGTTGCCTCTGTCTTGAAAAACCTGCCGTTGGTGTAGCACGGCGGCAGTGCTTGTACAATGGTCGTGATCAATCAGGGCAACGCACACTCAACGGCAGACACTCAGCGAGGACAGAATGAAATTCAAAGTCACCGGCCAGAATCGCGACACCGGCGCTCGGCAGACCATGGAGTTCGAGGCCGAATCAAAAGGCGCCGCCGAGCGCAAAGCCATCCAGGCTGGCATGAACGTCAACCGAGTGGAAGATGTGACCGACGGCGAAGTCCAGCACACCGGCGTTACTCGCGGCGGATCGATGCGCGGCAGCGGCGGTGGCGGGTTGTTCAAGAAGCTTGTGGTGCTCGCGATCGTCATCGCGGCCGGCTACATCCTGTGGAAGAGCGGGATCGTGAAGATGCACAGGTAAGTTGTCCGCCAAGCTCGGTCATGCCATGATGGGCGCTCGATGGTTGACGAAATTCCTCCCGCAATTCGCGCCGGCACGCAGGTGACGATCGATTCCGTCCGTCGGGTGTTTGAAACCGGCCTCGTGGCAGTCGATGGGATTGATCTTCTGATCCCGGCCGGTCAGTTTCTGGCGATTCTCGGGCCGAGCGGTTCCGGGAAGTCCACCCTTCTGCGAATGATCGCCGGACTGGATCAGCCGACCTCCGGACAAATCACCGCGTCGCCATTTGCCTTACTGATTCAGCCGGACGGAGTGGTTACTTCAAATCCGCTTTCGTACTACTCAGATACCCATTCGCGAGACCAGGCTTACGTCTTTCAGGACGCACATCTCCTGCCGTGGCGGAATGTGCTGGGAAATGTCGCCCTGCCGTTGGAACTTCGCGGCGAGCCGCGGGCGGCACGTTTGGCGGCGGCGCGGGAGGCGATTTCGCGCGTGGGTCTCACCGATTCGCAAAGACTCTACCCCGCCCAACTCTCCGGCGGCATGCGGATGCGCGCCTCGCTCGCCCGCGCATTAGTCACGCAGCCGAAGCTGCTGCTGCTCGACGAACCGTTTGCCGCGCTGGATGAAATCACAAGACAACAGCTTGACGAGCAACTCCGCCGGCTATGGCAGGAGACGGGAATGACGGTCATCTTCGTCACGCATTCAATCATGGAAGCGACGTTTCTCGCCGAGCGAGCGATCGTCGTGAGCCGCCGGCCGGCGAAGGTGGTGCTGGATCATCCGATCGACCTGCCGGCGAACCGCGGATCAGATCTGCGAGGCCGGCCGGAGTTCGCGCGGGAGATGGCGGTGCTGATGACGGCGCTGCAGCGCGGGACGGGTGAACTCGCATGATCCGCCGCTGGGTTTCGCTCATCCTCCCGCCGCTGCTCGTGCTGATCGTCTTCATCGGCGCGAGCGAGGCGTACATCCGCTGGCGGAATATTCCGATTTACCTCGCCGCTCCACCTTCGGCGGTGCAGGAGGCGATGGTCGAGTATCGGCCGGAGTTGCTCGGCGCGCTGTTGCAGACGACCGAGGCCACGCTCATCGGCTTCGCGGCCAGTGTCGTCCTCGGAATTCTCATCGCGGTTCTCCTCGCCTCTGCCAAGATCGTTAGGAACGCGTTCTACCCGTATACGGTTTTTTTCCAGACCGTGCCCGTGGTTGCGATCGCCCCGCTGCTGGTGAACTGGTTCGGCACGGGGCTGTTGAGCGTGGCGATCTGCGCGTTCGTCGTCTCGGTCTTTCCGGTCATTGCCAATACGCTGGCCGGGCTACTTTCGACCGACCCGGCGCTGGCGGATATGTTCAAGCTGTACGGCGCGAATCCGGTCGCGCGGCTGTTCAAGCTGCGCCTGCCGTGGGCGATGCCGAGCACATTCACCGGCCTGCGGATCGCCGCGGGGCTTAGCGTGATCGGCACGATCGTCGGCGAATTCATCACCGGCGACCTGGATACGCCCGGCCTGGGTGTGCTGATCCTGAGCGGCATTAAAAACTCAAAAACCGCCATGGCATTCGCCGCCATTTTGCTGGCATCGCTACTGGGATTGGCGATGATGTCACTGCTAAACTTGGCCGGGTATCTTATGTTGCGTCACTGGCACGCGTCGGCACGCGATTAGCGGCGCGAATAGCGGCGCGAATAGCGGAACTTTTCGGAAACTGAATCGTCCCAATCCGTACGGAGAACTATCGATGCGAACTACGATCATTGCATTGCTGATCTGCCTGACTTCGTCCGTCGCGTTCAGCGCCGACAAAGTCACGATGGCCCTCAACTGGGTGCCCGAGCCGGAGTTCGGCGGGATTTACAACGCCCGGGAGAACGGCACGTTCGCCAAGAACAATCTCGACGTCGACATCAAGGCCGGCGGCGCCGGCGTGCCGACCTGGCAGCGCGTGGCCAAGGGCGACGTGGAGTTCGGCGTCTCGAGCGCGGATGAAGTAATCATCGCCCGCTCTAACGGCGCAGATGTTGTCGCGATCTTCGCCACCTACCAGACGTGCCCGCAGGGGATCATGGTCCACGCGTCACGCGGGCTCAAGACCATCGACGAAGTCTTCAAAGGCGGCACGCTCGCGATCGAGATCGGCCTGCCGTACAGCAACTTCCTGGAGAAAAAGTACGGCTTCAAAGGCGTGAAGCGCGTGCCCTACACCGGCGGTGTGGCGGCGTTCATGGCGGATAAGAATTACGCGCAGCAGTGCTTCGTCACCTCCGAACCACTTGACGCTAAAAAGCTCGGCGGCGATCCGCAGACGTTCCTCATCGCCGACAGCGGCTACAACCCGTACACGGCCGTCGTCATCACCAGCGGCAAGTACGCGAAGGATCATCCCGTCATCGTCGCGAACATGCTGCTCTCGCTGGAGGTCGGCTGGCAGGATTATCTGAATGACCCCAAGCCCGCCAACGCGGCCATGGCCAAACTCAATAAGAACATGACCGCCGAAACCTTCGCCGCTGCCGCCAAGGCGCAGCAGCCGTTGATCGAGTACGCCGATGGGCAGGAGCAACAGCGATTCCTCGGGCAGATGACGAATGAACGGTGGAAGACGCTGATCGATCAGCTGGTCGATTTGAAAGTCGTAAAGAACCCGCCGAAGTCGGAGGAATGCGTCCTGGCTCAAGCCCCGGCACCCGCTCCCGAGCCGCCGGTCAGAGGAGCACTGCCCCGGCCGCAATTGCGCAATCTGCCCGAGCGGTTCAATCCGAACGATAACGGAAACTGATTACCAATCCGCCTGCAGTTCCTGCACGATCGATAGCGCCAGGTGCTCCACCGTCTCCTGTGTGCCGGCGTATCGGCCTTCGCCTAGCGTGGGATAGAGCACTTTGGTCTCTTCGTAGCCGGACTTCTGCTTGAGGATCTTGCCGCTGCGGAGGTCTTTCCAGACGAAATTGACCGTCACTGATTGCAACTGCTCCTGCGGCAGCGCGGTGTCGCGGTCGCGGCTGACGGTGGTGGTTTTCACCGACGTGATCTCCCCTTCCAAAATCGTGTCGGCCCGGTCGCGATCGACCACCTTGTACGGCGTGCGCGCTTCCATCTGCGTGATGATCGCCTGCGTGAGCGCGAACTCCACGCCGCGATGGAAATCCCTATTCGTGAAAATCGGCACGGCCACGGTGTGTACGTCTTCGCGATAGAGCGACTTCCACTTGTAGCCGGATTGCGGATTGAGCTGATAATCGCCCGACTGCTGGTACCCGCAACCGGCGATCGGCAGGAGAAGCGCGAGAATGAGGCTGCGGCGAGAAGTCATTGCAACGCCTCCGGGTTGACGATCACGACGGGCATTGGTTCGCGACGAAGCTTGCGAGCAACCCGCATCTGGCGGTTCAGGAAAAACCAGACGAAACCAAAAATCAAAAGCCACGGTATCAGCGGCAGGATGATGTTGATCAGCGGACTCGACTGATTGCTTCTAACACTAAGCTTTACGTTTTGGTAGCGGCCGTTATGAGAGTCGGTGATCCATTGGAGAAATCTCCAATCGCTGCCGGTGCCGTCAGGCAGTTCGACTCGGTAGGTTGTACTGCCTGGCAACCCGGAGAGTCGGGGCGAGGTCGAGAAAGAAGTGAAAATCACTTCGTTGTCGCCCACGTCAGCAGTATTGATCGTTCCCGCGTTGACCTCCGTCGTGAATTCCGACAGCGTCACGTTCGTGTAACCCGCTTTCGTCGGTATCGAAGCCGGGCTGCGCATCAACAATAGAAAAAACAGAGCGAGTCCGCCGAAAAGAATCCATCCGATGATACCGATGACCGACCGACGCGGGCGTGGAGCAGCGATCGGCGAGGCGTAGTCGATATTAACCGGGCTTTTCGGCTCCATGATCGTTCCCTATCGCAGCCCCGGATCCAGCGGCATGCCCGTCGGATTAAACCCTTCCCCCGCCGGCGGTTCCGGCATTTCCAGGGAGGACGCGGGCATTTTCGCCAGCCACTTTCTCGCTGACGCGGCTTCGGGGGAGGTCGGGTAGTTCTTGATCAGCACGCGGTACGTGTACACCGCTGCATCCGGCTCGTGCGTGCGTCGGTAGAAGTCGGCCGTCGTGTAAAGCTTGCTGGCGAACGTGCTGTCGATCTTTTCGATCACCACGGCCACGTTTTCTTCCTCGGCCAGTTTTGGATATTGCTCGGCAATGTCGACCAGTTGTGATCGCGCATCGATGATCGGCGTCGGGTCGAACTTCGTCCCGCGGAACTGCGCCAGCGACGAAAACGCCCGCCGCAGCCGAACCTTCGGGACCAGCGGGCTGCGCGGGTAGTTCTTGGCGTACATGTTGTACGCGTCGCCGGCCAGGTCGTAGTCGAGATTGGAATAGTAATAGTCGGCTGTGCGCAGGAGCGCCTTTTCCGCCAGTGGTGAGCCGGGCGATGTCTGCTGAATGCGGTAGAGCATCTCGATCGCCTCGCCTTCGCGGCCGACGATCGGCATGCCTAAGAACGTGTCCTTGTGGCCGTTCAAATACTCGTCGGCGATCTTGTACTGCATCTCCAGCGCCGAGTAGAACAGCCGGCTCTCGGGATAGTTCGCGAGCAATTCGTCGAGGTGATAAAACGACCGCACGCGATCATCGCCGACGTAATACACCTGCGCGATGATGAACAACCCGCGATCGCGCAGCGGCGAGCCGGGATTCTCCGTCAGCCATTTCAGGATCGCAACGCGCGCCGGCTTCCACTGCCCTTCGGCCAATATCTGCTCGATCCGATCGAGCGTGGCGTCGTGCAGCGCGGGCTGCGTGGTGGCGGCGGGAAGCTTCTGCCAGCGGCCGTCGCGAAACTCCCAGGTGATCGGCGCGGCAGCCACCATCGCCGTGCAGAACAGCAGAACCGCCGTCGACACCCATGTCCTGTTCATCGATCTGTTCATCGCCCTGTTCATCGCGGCGATTGTAGTGGACGGCCGCGCGGGGGCAAGAATGCCATCCCGCGATTCAACCGGATCGGCGAGGGAGTACGGCCGAAGACTACTTCGCCGACTTCTTCGCGCGCGAAGTGGAAGCGGCCACTTTCGGCGTCGGCGCGGCGGCGACTGGAACGGCCACCGTGTCGGCCGGGACGGTGGCGGCAACCGTTGCGACCGGATCGCTCGTCGGCTTCATTTCCGCAGTCGGAGCTTCTGCGGGCGGCGGCGGCGCGATGACCGGCGTGACGGCCGGCAGTTCCTTGGCGCGCCGCCAGGCGCTCATTTGTCCGAGATGCATAGCCTCGTGCGTGGTCATGAGGTGCAGAACCAGATCGCCCAGCGTTGGAAACCGCGCGACCAGCGGCGGAAACGGATTCGGCGCGCCGCGACGCCGCTCGAAGTGCTCCCGGAACGCTGACGCCGCCTTCTCGTGCTGGCTCTTCAGCACCGAAAGCAATTCAGACTTGATCGGAAAGTTCAGCCGGTCGTCTGTCGGCGCCGCTCCGCTGCCGAACAGGCGCAGCCAACTCGGCTCCATCGCCGACGGCTGCTCCATCAGCTGAATGACGAAATCCTGCGACACCGCCAGATGGCCGATCGTCCACGCGGGATGATTTTTGATCCCGGCCGGTTGTTCCGCCATCTTGCCGTCTTCAACGTCGGAAATCAGCGCCTCGGCGTAGGCCAAGTTGTCTGCAGACAGTCTGAGAATCTCATCGATCATTCGTTCATGCTCCTGGAAATTACGTTTTGATCTTAGCTTAGTAAAAGCACCAGAGAAACGGGATAGTGGATTTCTGGATAACGCTCCGGGCTGGCATTTTTGGCGTGCGGGCTCCAGCCCGCATATTCGCGTTCACATGCGGACTGAAGCCCGCACGCCATGCATCGCTTCAAGACCTCGACAGCACATAATCCCGCAACCGCAGCTTCTTCCCCAGCGTGTGCTCGATGTGCAGCGAAAGCATGCGGTTAATCGGATCGGTCTGATGCCTCGTCAATCGCGGCAACCGCTGCGCGGCGCCGTTCACCCTCGGCAATCGCAGCAGGTTCTGCACGATCGCCAGCAGTCGCGAGTCGACAGCGAAGCGGTCCGGCGTTTGAATCTCGCAGGTTTTGCAGACAATTCCGCCGCTGGCTGGGGAGAAAAAGACAGGCTCGCGAGCCGCAATCGCCCGGCCGCACTCCACGCACTGGTTCAACTCCGGCAGATAACCTGACTCCCGGAGCAGATCGAGTTCGAAGGCGAGAAACGTCTCTTCCCGCCGATCCGTGCCGAGTTCGGGGATGGTCGCCGCCAGTCGATCGAACAGCGGCGGGTGAGGGTCGTGCTCTTCGAACAGCAGGCTGGCGAGCTCTGCGGCATACTGCGCGAGGTACAGGCCTCGGAGCGATTTGCGAAGTTCCAGGTGTCCTTCGCGCAGGCCCCACTCGCACAGCGTGGCCAGATCTTTGGCGGTGTTGTCGGTAAAGACAGCGTCGCCGACATCGAGCAGGTCGGCCCCGCCGTCGAACTTGCTCGCGCCGGCTTTGGTGCGGCGATGTGCGCCCTTTGCGATGACGCGCAGCAGGCCGTGCTCGCGCGTCATCAGCACGAGGATCTGCGACGTTTCGCTGTACTCGGTTTTGCGCAGGCAAATGCCGCGATCACGCACGAGCGCCATGCGGGCGATTATAGTCGATGTCACTCCCGCCGCGCGGCCGGGACTCGCGAAGAACTGTCCGCCCCGCATCAAGTTGAGAATCGAGTTCAAAACCCTTACTATTCCCCGCCCAAGAGGCGGTAGCTCAGTTGGTAGAGCAACAGACTTTTAATCTGTGGGTCCTGGGTTCGATCCCCAGCCGCCTCAATCCTGCGAAATTTCATTGAAAATCCCACTTCTCCCCCGATGGCAATCGGGCGAAGATGAAGTAAGAATGACTTGACTGCGTCGGAGTCGCCTGGGTTCCAGTGTCAACCGAGTGTCAACCGAACGAGGTCAGATTGCTCCTCACACCTAAAAAGTCCTGGACCGGCTACGCCTTGAGTGTCGTGGCGGTCGCGCTGGCAACGTGCCTGGCGTTGGCGGTCCAACATTGGACCACCGGCCGCGTGCCGTTCATGCCGTTTTTCCCGGCGCTGATTTTCATCGCCATTTACGCCGGCACGGGCCCGGCGCTGCTGGCCGTCGCGCTTTCAACGATGATCGCTCCGGTCCTCATGCATCTGGGCTCGTCGTCGCCGATGATTTCTGAGGCGTCGTTGATCGCTTCGACGTTGTACCTGATCGTGAGCCTCTGCATTGTCTGGATCTGCAAAAGCGCACGAACCTCCAAGGTGATCGCGCGGACCGCCCAGGAAAGCAGCCGGGCGCAGGAGCTCGTCACGCTCGCCAAGGCGCAGGAACTGCAAACGGTGATGAAGGCCGTCCCCGCCGCCATCTTTATTGCCCACGATCCGAAATGCGAAGTCATTACCGGCAGCAGCTTTTCCTACCAGTTGATGGAGATTCCCGAAGGGAAGAACGTTTCGCAAACCCCGCGCGACGGAAATCCGCCTAAACATTACGAGATTCGGCATCCCGACGGAAAAGCATTCGGCCCCGGCGAATATCCACTCCAACGCGCCGCCAAAGGCGAGCCGCAGCGGCAGGTGCGGATGGATCTGCACTTTGAAAACGGCAAGACCCGCGCCCTGTTCGGCAACGCCGAGCCGCTGCTGGATGTCGACGGCAAGCCGCGTGGCGCGGTGGGCGCGTTCGTCGATGTCACCAGCGTGCTCGAAGCCGATCGCGCGGTGAAAGTCACGGGTGAACGGTTCCGAATAATGGCCGACAGTGCGCCGGTGCTCGCCTGGATCACCGATGCCTCGGGGAAAGGCGTTTGGTTCAATAAGGGTTGGCTGGATTTCAGCGGCCGGACGATGGAAGTCGCGTTACTCCACGACTGGGCCGAAGGGATTCATCCCGACGACCAGGCCAGCTGCATGCGGCTGTTTCGCGACCACTTCGACCGCCGCGAATCGTTCTCGATCGAATACCGCCGCATGAACAATAACGGCGAGTACCGCTGGCTGCTGGTTCGCGGGCTGCCGCTGTACGAAGGCGCCGACGGCGCATTTTCCGGATTCATCGGCACGTGCATCGACATCACCGACCGCCGCCGCAGCGAAGAGCACGAGGCCGCGTTGCTCGACGCCGAGCGCTCCGCTCGCATGGAGTCCGAGCGCGTCGGCCGGCTGAAGGACGAGTTCCTCGCCACACTTTCGCACGAGCTGCGCACGCCGCTGAGCGCGATCCTCGGCTGGGCGCAGCTTCTCACGCACGGCGAGACTGATCCGGAGCAAGTGAAGCAAGGACTCGAAGCGATCTCGCGAAACGCCCGCGCTCAAACTCAGATGATCGAAGACCTGCTCGACATGAGCCGAATTATTTCCGGCAAGATCCGGCTGAACGTGCAGCGCGTCGATCTGGCCGAAGTGGTCGGGTCGGCGATCGAATCCATCCTGCCGGCCGCCAACGCCAAGGGCGTGCGCGTGTTGAAGGTGCTCGATCCCATGGCGGGACCGACCGCTGGCGACCCGGGGCGGCTGCAGCAGGTCGTCTGGAACCTCCTGACGAACGCCATCAAGTTCACGCCCAAGGATGGCAAGATCGAAGTGCTGCTGCGGCGAGTCGACTCGCACGTGGAAATCAGCGTGACGGACAACGGGCTTGGCATTAAGCCGGAATTCCTGCCTTACGTGTTCGAGCGGTTCCGCCAGGACGACGGCAGCACCACCCGCAAGCACGGCGGGCTGGGGCTGGGCCTTTCGATCGTCAAGCAACTCGTCGAACTGCACGGCGGAACGGTCAGCGCGAGCAGCGTCGGTGAGGGCGCGGGCACAACATTCGTCGTCACCCTGCCGCTCTCGCCGACGAGAATTCTTGCCGACGACGATGGACGACATCCAACCGCGTCGGGGCCGGGAACCAATTATGAACCGCCCAAGCTTACCGGCGTGCGCGTGCTCATCGTCGACGACGACAAGGACACGCGATCGCTCATCGAGCGGATTTTCCTCAACTACGGCGCCGACGTTCTCGTCGCGGCATCGGCCGACGAAGGGCTGGAACACGTGAAGGCGTCGCTCCCGCAGCTGATCGTCAGCGACATCGGCATGCCGGTGCAGGACGGTTACGAGTTCATGCGCCGCGTGCGAGCCCTCCCCGGCGAGCGCGGCGGCACGACGCCTTCCATGGCGCTGACCGCCTTCGCCAGATCCGAAGACCGCCAACGCGCCCTGATGGCCGGCTATCAAATGCACATGGCCAAACCCGTCGAACCGGCGGAGCTGGTAATCGCGTGCGCGAGCTTAGTGGGCCGGCATACGATGGGTGGAGTGTAGTTTCTGAGTCCGTCGCACGGGCGGCCCGCCCGTGTGTTGGTTTTTCGACAGTAAGACCATGGGCGGCCCGCCCATCCGACGGATTCAATTCCGAACTTCTATTTTTCCGACAGCAACTTTTGCAGATCCAGCGGGCGCGTGAACATCGCGAGCTTGCCATCCGGTGTGAATGGCCATTGCTCGCGCGGGCGGTCGACATAGAGTTCTACGCCGTTGTGATCGGGGTCGTGGAGATAGAGCGCCTCACTCACGCCGTGGTCGGCGGCGCCGTCGAGGGGGATGTTGGCACTAAGCAGTCGTCGCAGCGCGTCGGCCAGCGCGGCTCGATTCGGATAGAGAATGGCGGTGTGATACAGCCCCGTCGTCCCCGGCGCCGGCGGCGATCCGCCGAGGCTTTCCCACGTGTTCAACCCGATGTGGTGGTGATACCCGCCGGCGGAAATGAACGCGGCACTGTGGCCGAACTTCTGCATCAGCTCGAATCCGAGAACGCCGACGTAAAAATCCAGCGAGCGCTGCAGGTCGGCGACTTTCAGATGCACGTGACCGATCCGGACGGCAGGATCGATCGGACTGACAGGGAGTTGGCTCATGGGAACAGTTTAGGTGCACTGGGAGCGAAATCCTCATTCTTCCGCGAGAGCGCAAGCGAGCAGGCCGACAGCGTTGCCGTGGCCCGCCCGCTTGCGCCTTCGCGGGTGACGGGGACAGGTCGCCCGATATCGCGGTTATAATTTCCGGGAATCTTTCACCTGCACGGCAGAGTTGCGTCAAACCGAACCGGACAGGAGTTGCCCGTAACCATCGGGCGCAGTGCGACGTATGACCGTAAAAGCGCGATTATGTGTGATGTTCCGCCGGCGCTGGAAGGCGATTCCCGAACAACCGAAACGACTTCACCATTTTCCCAAAATGCCCTGTTCTTGGATGGAAATTCCCCCCCGCTCGCCCTTATGATGTATCATTCGGCGGATCGATTCGAACTGCCAATTAAGGTGCTGAAATATGGCTGATTTAAAGTCGGATAAGAACTCCAGAAAGCCCGGCCGCCCGATCCCCAACGGCGGCGGTCTTAAATTCGGACGCGGGCTGTTCGGTTGGATGCTGTTTGTTGGCCTGGCGATCATGTTTTTCATGCTCATGCGCCAAACCCACAGCAATGTGCAGACGGTCGGCTATTCTGATTTTGAATCCAAGCTGATCGCCGGGCAGGTCGTCGATATTGAAATCAACGGCAACGAAGCCACCGGCCATTTCACGACGCCGATCGCCGTGAACAATCCCACCAACAGTTTGCAGTTCCGCGTGCTGCTCACGACCGAGCAGATGATCTCGCCGGAGATGACGACTTACCTGCTCAACCTTCGCCGGGATAAAGCCCCGACCACGAAGCTCGAATTCAAAGAGAACAACAACCTCATCATCAACCTGCTGCTGCCGCTGATTCCGTGGCTGCTGATCTTCGGGTTCATCTGGTTCTTCGTCTTCCGCCAGCTCAAGAACAGCTCCGGCGCGGGCGGCATGCTTGGGAACTTCGGCCGCAGCAAGCACAAGATCACCAGCAAGGAACACACGAACGTCACCTTCGACGATGTGGCCGGTGTTGAAGAAGCAAAAGAAGAAGTCATGGAGATCGTGGAGTTCCTCAAGAACCCCAAGAAGTTCCAGCGCCTCGGCGGGCGAATCCCGCGCGGCGTGTTGCTGGTCGGTGAACCCGGTACGGGCAAGACGCTGCTCGCCAAAGCCATCGCCGGCGAAGCGGACGTGCCGTTCTTCTCGATCAGCGGTTCGGACTTCGTCGAAATGTTCGTGGGCGTGGGCGCGAGCCGCGTGCGCGACCTGTTCAAGCAGGCGAAGGACAACTCGCCGTGCATCATCTTCTTAGACGAAATCGACGCCGTCGGCCGACGTCGCGGCTCGGGCTTCAGCTCGGGCGGCCACGACGAACGCGAGCAGACGCTCAACGCGATCCTCGTGGAAATGGACGGCTTTGAAACCAACGAGCAGGTCATCGTGTGCGCCGCCACCAATCGCGTGGACGTGCTCGATCCCGCTCTTACACGGCCGGGTCGTTTCGACCGGCAGATCAGCGTGCCGCTGCCCGACATCAAGGGCCGCATGGAAATTCTGCGCGTGCACAGCCGAAAGGTGAAGCTCGGACCGCAGACCGACCTGATGAAACTCGCCAAGGCCACGCCCGGATTCTCCGGCGCCGACCTGGCGGCCGTCATCAACGAAGCGGCGCTGGGCGCGACCCTTGCGAACAAGGAATTTATTGAGAACGATGACCTCGAAGAGGCGCGCGACAAGGTCCGCTGGGGCCGGGCGCGAAAGAGCCGCGTGATTGACGAAAAAGAAAAGAACGCCGTCGCTTACCACGAAGCCGGGCATGCCGTCGTGCAGAAGCTGCTGAAGGACACCGATCCGATCCACAAGGTGACGATCATCCCCCGCGGCAACTTCGGCGGCGCGACGATGTCGCTGCCTGAGAAGGACCGCAGCAACTACAGCAAGAACTGGTGCGTTGCGTTCATGAAGGTCTGCTTCGCCGGCCGAATCGCTGAAGAAATGTTCTGTGGCGACGTGAACAGCGGCGCGTACGGCGACATCCGCCAGGCCACCGGCATCGCCCGCAAGATGGTCCGCGACTGGGGCATGAACGATCGCCTCGGTTTCGTCTTCTACGGCGAAGACGACAGCCGCCCGAACTCCATGGGCGGCTTCGGCGACAACCGCGAATACTCCGAAGAAACCGCCAAGATCATGGACGAAGAGGTGAAGAAACTCATCGACTCGCTCTACGACGAAACCCGCCAACTCCTTCACGCCAACCGCGACAAGGTTGACGCGATGGCCAAGGCGCTGCTGAAGTACGAGACGCTCGACTCGAACGACGTCGACCGCCTGATGCGCGGCGACATGCTCACCCGTCCGACGGTGGCTGACCTGCTCGAAAAGGAACAGTCGCGCCGCGACACGGTCATCGCGCCGGGCCCGGACAGCAACCAGCCCGACATCCGCACAGGCCTTGGTGGCGGTCCGATGCCGCAACCCGGTTAAGCGATCAGGCGTCTGCTAAACCGATGAATCACCGCGGCCTGGTCGCTTTTGCGACCAGGCCGCTTGGTTTTCAAAACCCGTTGAATTGCGATAGGATTGTCTGCGTCGTAATTGGAGACTAAGTGGCCCAAGCTGAAATCATCATCGTTGACGAGAAGTTACTCCCCCAGACAGTTGAACTTTACAACTCGGTCTTCCGCCCCAAGCGCGAAGTCGATTACTTCAAGCGCCGCTTTATGGGCCGATACAATGCGCTCACGCTTCTCGCGCGGATGGATGACAAGCCCGTCGGCTTCTGGATCGGCTTCGAGCTCAAGCCCGGCATGTTCTACCTCTGGCTCGGCGCGGTCGTGACCGACATCCGCCGTCACGGCGTCGGCCGGCAATTGCAGGACGCGCAGCAGGCCTGGGCGAAGGATCACGGCTACGAATACATCCGCTGCGAGTGCATGAATCACCAGCGCGAGTTCATTCACTTCGCCATTTCCATGGGTTACGACATCGTCGGCATTCGCTGGGATTCCACCCACGCGGATAACCTGATCGTGTTTGAGAAGAATCTGCTGGAGTAGCTCGCCTAGCGAATATCGCTGACAGCCACAGGCGCGACTTGTGGGCCGGCCGAGGGTTGGCAATCAGGAATGGAAGCAGGCTCGTACCGTTCGATGTAGTGCTTGTTGGGCTGGCCCGCTCGGGCTGCTTTGCTCGCAAGTTCGCTCGACCACGCAAGGCTCCAGACCGTCGCGACGATCGCGAAGACCGCCGCGGGCATCAGTAACTCTCGAAGTTTGTCGGTGATGTGCGATATCATTTCAGCGAACCCTTAATACTATCGTAATAATAGCCTTGGAACTTTCGCCGCTTATCGGGCTTCTCCCGAAATTGGAACCGACCCATGGACTTAGCCCGCTGGCTTGCCGACTCCGACCGCCCGCCGATCGTCATGGGCATTTTGAACGTGACGCCCGATAGCTTTTCCGACGGCGGTCAATGGCTCGATAGCTCGGCCGCCGCGGATCGGGCGGCGCAGATGTTGGCTGAGGGCGCGGCGATCATCGACGTCGGCGGCGAATCCACCCGGCCTGGCAGCCTGCCGATTCCCGCCGACGAGCAGATCCGCCGAGTCGTGCCGGTCATCCGGCAGATCGCCAAAGCCGGCGGCGCGATCCTCTCGATCGACACCACGCTCGCCGCGGTGGCCGAGGCGGCGATTGACGCGGGCGCGACGATCGTCAACGACGTCTCCGCCGGACTGGCCGATGAAAAGCTCCTGCCGCTCGTCGCCGCGCGCGGCGTGGCGGTCGCGCTCATGCACATGCAAGGCACGCCGGCGACCATGCAGCACAATCCAACGTATTCGGACGTGACGGCCGAGGTGAAGCTGTTCCTCGCCGCCCGCCTGCTCGCCGCCGAGCGCGCGGGCATATCCCCAGCCCGCGTAATGCTCGACCCGGGCATCGGGTTCGGCAAAACCGTCGCCCACAACCTGCAACTTCTCCGCGACCTGCGACTGCTGACGGAACTGGGCCGACCGCTTCTTGTCGGCACGAGCCGGAAGGGATTTATCGGAGCCATCACCGGCGAAACCGACCCCGCCGACCGCCGGTTCGGCTCGGCCGCCACTGTCGCGTGGTCGATCGCCAACGGCGCGGGCATCGTGCGTGTCCATGATGTCGAACCGATGGTCCGAGTCGTCCGGGTGGTCCGGGCGATCCAGCGCGACATTGAAAACTAGCCGGTTTCGAATGGATTTTGCCGCCTTCAATGGCCGATTTACTCTAGTGATTGTATAGTCACATCGTTCGGCAACTCCTGACTGGCCCATGAACTCGTTCGTGACTCGATGAATGAAACACTGAACAGTTTCCTCCGCGCCCTGCAGATCTACGGCTGGTGGCGCGTGACCGTCGAACTGCTGCTGATCGGCCTGGTCGTCTTCTACGTCGTCCGATTCCTCCGCGGCACGCGCGGCGCGCGACTGCTCAAGGGCATCGCGCTCGTGCTGGTCTTCCTGTATGTGGCCGTCCACTTCGTGGCGATTAAATTCCAGCTGGCGCGCATCGACTTCCTGTACGGCCAGCTGCTGCAGTTCGCGACGATCGCGATCCTGATCGTGTTCCAACCCGAGCTCCGCCGGGCCGTCATGCGGCTGGGCGAGACGCGACTGTTCCGCGGGTTCAGCGATACGATCAGTGAAGAAATCGAAGCACTCATTGAAGCATCGACTTTTCTTTCCCGCCGAAAGATCGGCGCTCTGATCGCGATCGAGCGCGACGTCGGACTCGGCGGGATCGCCGAGAACGGCACGCGAATCAATGCCGATCTCACCGCCGATCTGCTGAATACAATCTTCTGGCCGAACAGTCCGCTGCACGACCTGGGCGTGGTGATCAGCCAGGGCCGGGTGGCGTACGCCGGCGTGCAGTTCCCGCTGGCGGAGTCGGGCGACCTGGAGCGCGAACTCGGCAGCCGCCACCGCGCGGCCGTGGGCATGAGCCAGGAGACCGACGCGATCATCCTCGTCGTCAGCGAAGAGACCGGCGACGTGAGCGTGGCTGAACGCGGCACGCTGATCCGCAAGCTCACGCCGGAAGGCTTGCGCGGCCTGCTCATCGAACTCCTCAGCGGCGGGAGCGGCGGCGGTGGCGAGCCAAAAGACAAAGCGGCCCGCATGGATGAGGCGGCGTAAAACGAGAAGTGATTCGCGAATTGGATTCGCGACGCGTGCGTGTTTCTCTTCATCAGCGCCTCCCGCTTTAGCGGGACGTGAATAAAAACCAGTGGTGTCTCGCTGAAGCGGGATACGCCGATGACTAACGGAATTGAATAAGTATTCAGTCATGTCGGAACCCGAAATAAAACCAACTTCCGCCGAATCGAAGGTGCTGCCCTACCGCACTCCGCCGAAATCGTTCGGCTCGCGTGCCGCTTCGTCGTTCCGCGTCTGGTCGCGCGATACCTTCAATCGCGATCAGATGATCAGCAGCCTTAAATCGCTCGCGTGGGTCGCCCCGCTGACGATCCTCATCTGGGTTTACGCCGAGCGCGAGCAGATCCTTTCCCAGCCGAACCAGACGATCCCGATCAGCGTGAAGAGCGCCGACCCGAAGCTGATCGTCACGATCGCGCAGGAAGAGGCGAGCATCATCGCCGAGATCTCCGGGCCGCACTCGTCGGTCGATAAAATCACCGAGGAACTCAAGCTCATCGCCAACAACAAGCAAGGCGTGGTGATCGAAATCCCCAGCTCGTTCAGTGCCGGCACGTACACGATCCCCACATCGTGGGTCGGCGAGGCCGAATTGTTCAAACGCGCGGGCGTGACCGTCAGCAAGATCAGCCCGCAGAACCTTCACGTGCAGATCGACCGGATGGAAGACCGCGACGTCGACGTGAAAGTGCCGGCCGACGTGAACAATCTCGTCGGCACGACGACGTTCGAGCCGCGCACCGTTCGCATCACCGGCCCGCACACAGTTCTCGACGCTGCTGACGCACAGGGCAAGCTGAACGTGTATGCGAACTTCAAAGGCTTCAACGAACTCCGCGTACCTGGCAAGCACGATCTGACGGCCGTGCCGCTGACGATCGGAGTGAGCGATAAAAACGTCACCGTCTCGCCGACGTCGCTCAAGGCCACCATCGAAGTCCGCCAGATGGAAGCCGACTATCTCGTCAACAGCATGCCCGTTTGGGTCACCTACCCGCCGGGGTTTGAGGACTACCACGTGGTCTTCAACGACGGCCCGAACACGGTCACCAATGTCACGCTGTTCGGCCCGGGTGAGGAGATCGAGGCGATGAAGAAGCCCGACTTCAAACCGCAGCCGAAAGCGCGGATCGAACTCAGCCCGTCGGACAAGTCCTCCGTCGGCGATACCCGGACCGCCAAGCTGATTTTCGATCTGCCGTTCCCCGACGTGCATGTGAGCGAGAAGGATTCCAATCGGACGATCCTGTATCACATTGAAAAGCGTGCGACGGTG
Organism: Tepidisphaerales bacterium; assembly: GCA_038229715.1. GTDB lineage: Bacteria > Planctomycetota > Phycisphaerae > Tepidisphaerales > Tepidisphaeraceae > JANMES01. The sequence goes on from JBBROD010000017.1 coordinate 32,733, forward strand.
GAATGAGGTTTTTCTCCGGATTTTCCGCGTGTCTTAGCGAAGATTCGATTTGTATTTTCGTGGCACGGGCGGCCCGCCCGTGTTTTGGTTTTCAGGAAAAAGATCATGGGCGAGCCGCCCATGCCACTTCAAACCAAACGACTGCCGCGTTTTCGATCAAGTTCCCTCCTGCTGAAATTTGCTCCATTCATTGCTAAGCTACGTGCATGGAAGACGTCGCCCGATATGTCGAAGGTTTGGGGAAGGCCGCCCGCCGCGCCGCGGGGGAATTGGCGGCGCTGAACGGCGCCGCGAAGGTGGCGGTGCTGAAGAAGATCGCCGCGGCGCTGGTTGAAAATCAGAAGGCGCTGCTCGCCGCCAACGCCAAGGATATTGAAGCCGCCGTCGCCTCGCAGACGGCGCCGGCGCTGGTCGAGCGGCTCAAGCTCTCCGAAAAACGCATCGCCGCGATGGCCGACGGCGTGTTGCAGATCGCCGGCCAAGTTGATCCGGTCGGGCAGATCATCGAAGGGTACGTCCGCCCCAACGGGCTGCGGATTTCGAAGATGCGCGTGCCGCTCGGCGTCGTGCTCTTCTTCTACGAGAGCCGCCCGAACGTCACCAGCGACGCGGCCGCCCTGTGCATCAAGAGCGGCAACGCAATCATCCTTCGCGGCGGTAAGGAGGCGTTCCATTCCAACCAGGCGATCGTCGCCATCGTCGCCGACGCCCTCAAAGCCTGCGGGGTTGATCCTGCCGCCGTGCAGTTCGTGGAATCGACCGACCGCGCCCTCGTGCCGCTGCTGCTCAAGCTCGACAAGTATATCGACCTCGTCATCCCCCGCGGCGGCGAGAGCCTGATCCGCGCGGTGGTGAAAGGCTCGACCATTCCCGTGCTCAAGCATTTTACTGGCAACTGCCACATTTACATTGATCGTGACGCCGCCGCGATAGAAGACGACGTGCGGAAAATCTGCGTGAACGCCAAAACCAGCTACCCCGGCGGAGCCGTGTGCAACGCGGTGGAACATTTGCTGTTCCATCAGGACGCCGCCCCGCACTTGCTGAAAAAAGTCTGCGAGGATCTGGCCGCCAAGGGAGTGGAAGTTCGCGGCGATGAGGCGACGCGGAAAATCTATCCCCTCGCCAAGCCCACGAGCGCCGAGGACTGGGACACCGAGTACCTCAGCTTCACCGTCAGCGTGAAGGTGGTTGCATCGATCGACGACGCGATCGCCCACATCAACGAGCACGGCAGCCATCACACCGATGGGATTCTTTCGACCAACCGCGCCGCGATCGACCGCTTCGTCACGCGGGTGGATTCGGCCAGCGTGATGGTCAACGCCAGCACCCGCTTCGCCGACGGCGGCGAGTACGGGCTGGGGGCGGAGATCGGCATCAGCACCGACAAGTTGCACGCCCGCGGGCCGATGGGCGCGAATGATCTGACGACGTACAAGTGGGTGGTCACCGGCGACGGGCACGTGCGGTAAGCCACGCCGAGTGAAAAAAAAACGCGTAGAAATTCACTACTAATTTGATTACAGGAAGTTACGCATTTGAGGGATGACAAAAGCGCCCCCGAAGCGCCCCTAAAGCGCCCCCCAAGCGCCTCCATAAGCGCCCCCATTCCGACATAAAACCGACGCAAAATCGTCCCTTTTCCGACACAAATCTGAGCGTCTTATTCAATTGGCAAAGAGCGGAGAGACAACCGACAATGATCCTAACACAATGCGAACAAAAGTCAAGTGTCTTTCTGGAATTTCCAAGAAGAAATAGATGAACACAGAGACACAGAGGCACAGAGAAGAAAAAATTGAATTCTTCTTCTCTGTGCCTCTGTGTCTCTGTGTTCAACCATTCTTTTAGACCGACGGCCGAGCCACCGCATACAGCGTCAGCTTGTTCGGAACGGTCAAGCTCTCCAAAGCAAACCCGTTCTCCACCAGCGTCGCCCTCAGTCGCGATTTCGTGAAATGGTTGATGTGCCCGCAGCGGAATCGGTGGTACATGCTTCCCTTCACGTAACCCTGATACAGGCAGTTGATGTTGAACAGCACAAAGAACGGCCCGAGGAATAAATCATACGGCACGGTAATCAAAAATTTCCCGTCCGGCTTCAAGATCCGCCGGACCTCGGTGATGACTTCTGGCAGATTGAAAATGTGCTCGAGCGTTTCTGACATCACCACCAGGTCGAACGAATGATCGGGCAACCCCGTTTTGGCCAGGTCGGCGGCGATGTGGTAGTCGGTCAGGCGGTCGTGGCGATTGGCCCATTGCATCATCTTTTCATTCACATCCACGCCGGTAACGGGTAGGTGATCGGTATTCCACCAGCAGTTACCGCAGCCGAGATCGGCGATCGTCATGCCCTGCTTGTAGTGTTTGGCGACGAAGGCGGTCAGCAGCTTATGGCGCGTCGAGTGAAACCACGCGCGGAACCAGCCGACTTTTTTCGCGTCGGTCTGGTCGTCGTAAAAGCTCTCGCCGATGTCCTTGTACTCAATCTCCGCCAGCTCGGCCGACGAGAAGCTGCTCATCCGCACGCACACCACGTTGATCACCGCGAGCAACCAGATCGTCACCAGCACCGCCGCCCAGTACGCCAGGCCAGCGTGCAGCGCGATCGCCAGTGGCAGCAAAGCTGCCGCCGCCACTACGGTGTAGAGCAGCAGCTGCAGGCCGAAGCCCATGCGCATCTTGATTTCCTGGTTTACGTACACCACGTGGTAGTACAAGTAGTGAAAAAGCTGGTTCGCCATCGTGCCGGCGAAGAACGACGCGTACGCGTTAACGCCCAGCAGATGATGGAGCACGAGCGAGACCAGCACGTTCAATCCCGAGCCGAGGAATCCGCCGAGCAGGAAGATGTAAAGGGACCGATGTCGGATCCGATGGATCGGCGAGGTCACGGGAGGTTGCCTCCGCCGGGATTTGCTTTGCGTCGAACCACAAAGGGTTTATCGGCCCAACTGATCGGCGTGGTGTAGTGCAAAATGGATGAGCCGCCGAGGTCCGCCGCAGGAACGCGATCGACGGGAAATACCGTGAAATCCGCCTCGGACAGCGAAGCGGTTGAGCCTTTCGGCGCGAGCAGAATTTTCGTTCGGAACAAATTCACCGGCGGCAACGAGTACGGCGCCGGCTCGGCGAAGACGGCGATCGCGGCCGGGTCCTGCTCGGCGAGGAAATGCTTCAACTCCACTCGCGTGCCGAACAGGTAGGCATCGGCGACGAACCCGCGCAGGTAGGCCGCCCCGCTGAGGGCGGTCACCATCGTCAGTACACCGGCGACCGCGAGCCGCACGCCGGCGGTGCGAACTTTCGACAGCGCGATCATCGCGCCGATCATCAGCACCACATCGGGGAAGAGCAGAAACCGCCCGTACTCGCCCGGCTTTCCCGCGGCCAAAAGCGCAAACTGCACGAACATGCAAATCGCCGGCACCGCGAGCAGGATCAGCTTCTTCCGCATCATCGGCGGCGAGAAATGCAGCGCCAGCCAGCCGATCACGCCGGCGATGACGAAGGCGCCGCCCGCGCCTTCGAGCGCGAGCCTGATCGCATTCCACACGCCGGCCGGCACATCTTTCACGCTGTAAAAGTTGCCGTAATTGCCGACGTTCGACGCGAACAACTCGCGATGAAACAGAAAATTGATCGGCACGTACGGATTAGTGACGACATAAACCGCCCCACCGATCGCCAGGCCGATCGCCGCCATGCGGGTTCGCCGCGGCCATTCGTCGGGGCGCATCAAAGTCATCAGCGGCAGGATGATGAAGATCGGCAGCGAGGAAAGAATCATGCCGAACGCCGCCCCGCACAGCACGCCGGCGAGCACTGCATCGCGCGCTCGGCCGAGGTCGACGTAGCGCATCGCCGCCAGCGTCGCCAGCAACATCAGCACCGCGCCGGCCAAGTGCGGCTTGGCTTCGTGGCTCATGCAAACGACGACAGGCATCGCGGCGAACGCAATGCCCGCGAGAAACGCCACGCCCCTGCACGGGATCAGCTGCCGCACCATCCACCAGACGGCGATCGCGCCGACGATTCCCCACGCCGCGCTGTACGCCCGCGCAACAACGTAGAACCGGCCGAACGCTTCGGGATGATCGAGATAAAACGCCAGATCGCCGGAGAGTTGCACGAAGCCGAACCACTTGAGCGAGGCGATTTTGAGCAGCCCGCCGACGGGGTAAATCCACAGCCCGCCGTATTGGTAAAGCTTCGGATCGAGCCGCCCGGCCGCGGGGTTCATCTGCGAGAGGGCCCGCATCGTGATCATCTCGTCCGGCTGATACGAAAACAGCCGGTACCGGCGGACGATCTCGGCGCGCTGGGCGTTGGTGGCGTTCAGGAGGATGACCTTGTCGCGCCCCTGCAGTGGATTGCGATCAATGTCCGCACCCACGGGCGCGCTGGTATCCCACCCGCCGGCGAGGTCGATGATCTGCTGGCCGGTCCAGATCGGATGCGTGCCGAAAAGAGTGCGGTTGACGGCGGTCGTCGGCAGGCCCCATTGAATGCCGCGGAAAAACACCGCCGCGGCAAAGAGGAAGATTCCGACCATCGCCCATCGCGGCTTCATACAAGCAGTCTAGTGGCGGCGGCGAGAGAACGAAATGTCGCAGTGGCGCGGCTTGAATTTTCGTGGCACGGGCGGCCCGCCCGTGTCTTTGCTTTGTATCGAAAAACCATGGGCATCCGCCCATGCCACTTCATACAATACAGTTTCCCATCTAGAAATAACGCCTGCCGTAATGATTTGCGGCTTGCAGCGTTATAGTGAGTGAAACACTACGTCTTACGAGGTTCACATGTGTCATTTCTTACTCGCCGGATTGTTCATGTGCTTAACGGTCTCCACCACGCTTGCCGCCGATTCGCCGGCCAACTCGTTGCTCGATGACTGGCACGATAAGGCTCATGACCGCACTTTGCCGATCAAGATTTACTACCCCAAGGAGATTGCCGGGCCGCTGCCGGTGGTGATCGTCTCGCACGGGCTCGGCGGGTCGCGCGAGGGGTTGAAATACATCGGCGAGTACTGGGGCAGTCACGGCTACATCGCGGTGCACATCCAGCACGTGGGATCGGACGTCAGCCTGTTCAAAGACGCCCGCCCTGCTGACCTGGTGGCCGCGCTGCAGAAGGGCGCCAACGCCGAGCAGTTCACCAATCGCGTGAACGACGTGAAGTTCGTCATCGACGAGCTCACCCGCCGCAACGCCGACGAGAAATGGCCGCTGCACGGGAAGCTCGATTTGAAGAAGATCGCGATGACCGGCCATTCGTTCGGCGCGGTGACGACGCAGGCGATCTGCGGCCAGATATTCCCCGGCGGGCGGAGCGCCGTTGATCCGCGGATTAAGGTGGGCATCGCATTCAGCCCGTCGCCGCCGCGCGGGAACATGGATTCGAAGACGGCGTTTGCGAAAGTTTCGATCCCGATGTTTCATTTCACCGGCACGAAGGACGAAACCAACCCCGCCATCTCGCCGGTGAAAGCGCCGCAGCGCCGCGAACCATTCGACGCGATGAACAACTCCGACCAGTTTTTGGTAGTGCTGACCGACGCCGACCACGGCGTTTTCGGCGGCCGCGGCTCTGAAGGCGGCAAGGCCCGCCCGACCGACGCCGCCTGGATCGACCTGATCCAACGCGGCTCGACTGCGTTTCTTGACGCTTATTTGAAAGGCGACGACAAGGCGAAGAAGTTTTTGGACGACGGGGAGTATGCTGGCGAGATCAAGAAGTACGGCATGTTCGAGATGAAACTCGTTAAGGCAAAATGAGACTTTTCGAATGCATGCGTGATAGTTTCTCACGGCAAATCGTCATCTTTAGAGCGTGTTTGGAAAGTCCTTCATAGCAGCAAAATGGCGAACTTCGTCATCCCGAGGTACTCCGAGGGATCTCGACATTCGAACGATATTCGACTTCCCGAGATCCCTCGGAGTACCTCGGGATGACGATTCGCTGTAACAAGAACTGGGAACCGCAAACTCGCCCGCCGAACACTCACCCCAGAATAAACGCTTTCACAATATTCGGCCCGTGAACGCCGGTGACTACGTTCAGCTCGATATCCGCCGTCTTGCTCGGGCCGGAGATCATGGTCACGCCGCTGCCGGTGCCTTCGGCGGTGAGGCGTTCCATCAGGTCGAGCAAATCGGGGACAAAATTCTTCGGCTGGACGATCGCGACGTGGACGAACGGCACGAGCGAAATCGCCCGGCCGTGCTCGGGGCGGTGGCGGATGACGACGGTGCCGGTCTCGGCGACGGCGAAATCGACTTCGGTCACGCCGGCGTCGAAGTCGTAGGCGTCGTCGAGCGTGATTTCGGACCAGCTTCGCGCGTCAAATCCCTGCTCGCGCAGCGCGACCGTCAGGCCGAGGCTTTTGATCAGCGGCGTATCGGTCAGCATCACGCGCTTGGTTTTCACTTCGGATAAAAACGCGGCGAGCTTGTCGGCCAAGTCGTCGATGCTCACGGTTTCAACGAGCATCTTCAACTCGCTGGCGCGCTGGGCGAAGAGTTCGGGCAGGCCGATGTCGCTGGAGACTAGCCGCGCGACCGGTTCGTTGATCACCGGCGGCGGAACGGGTGGCACGCCGAGCGGCTGCGAGCGTTTGAGCGAGCGGCGGACCTTGGCCATAACGTGGGATGGGTCGTGCATTATTTCTTTCCGTGCCACTGCTGGTGAAACGTTCGCCGCGCGGGTGCGGGCATGTCGCGAACCTGCGTCCAGCCCGATCCGAACAGCGGGAGCTTTCGCACCCACCCGCTGTGCACCGCCCGGCGGCGCAGATCGAACTTCTGCAGTTGCGTCATCACGTAGTACATCACGCGCGACGTCATCGTCCACGCCCAGAAGCGATAGAACGCCCGCTCGAACGGGCCGTTGAGGTGCGTGTTGACGATATCGCGCCGCAGGTTGATCAGGTGCTTAGGGATGTTGATTTTCACCGGGCAGGCTTCGTAGCACGCGCCGCACAAGCTGCTGGCCTGCGGCAAATCCTTGTAATTGCCGAGCCCCTGGAACAGCGGCGTGATCAGCGCGCCGATCGGCCCCGGGTAAACGCTGCCGTACGCGTGGCCGCCGATTTTTCGGTAGATCGGGCAGGCGTTCAGGCACGCGCCGCAGCGGATGCAACGCAAAGTCTCGCGGTATTCCTCGCTCTGCAGGATTTCGGTCCGGCCGTTGTCGATCAGGACGAGATGAAATTCCTCAGGCCCGTCCTTCTCCCCCGCCGACCTCGGCCCGCCGAAAATGTTGTTGTAAATCGTGATCGGCTGCCCCGTCGCGCTGCGGCTGAGCAGCTTAATCATCACGGCTAAATCGCTCATGCGGGGGATGACTTTTTCAATGCCCACGAGGCTCACCAGGATGCGCGGCGTGGTCACGCTCTGCCGCTGGTTGCCTTCATTCTCCACGCAGGCGACCAAGCCGCTCTCGGCGACTAGGAAATTCCCGCCGGTGATGCCGAAGTCGGCCTTGCGGAATTTGTCGCGAAGGTAATCGCGGGCCTGCATGGTGAGGGCTTTCGGGTCGTCGTTGTACGGCGTGCCGAAGTAGTCGGCGAACATCTTCGCGACCTGCGCCTTGTTCAGGTGCACGATCGGTGCCACCAGGTGGCTCGGCTTGTCGTGGCTGATCTGCACGATGAATTCGCCGAGATCCGTCTCGACGACATCCATGCCGGCCAGTTCCATCGCCTGTGCGAGCTCGACTTCTTCGCTCACCATCGATTTGCTTTTGATGACGCGCGTCGCGCGATTCTTGGCGGCGATGTCGAGGATGATCTGCTTGGCTTCGGCGCCGTTGGAGGCGAAGTAAACGTGCCCGCCGTTGCGCTCGACGTTGGTGACGAGCTGGTCGAGGTAGTAGTCCAGGTAATCCAACGTGTGCTGTTTGATGTCGCCGGCCAAGGTGCGGATCGCGTCAGGGTCGGGCAGATCAGTCATCCGCTGCTGCCGGCCGGTGTACTGCCGCATGACGGCGGTGTTGAGCGTGCGCTTAAGCGGCTCATTGTGCGCGGCAGCAGTCGAAGCCGTATCGAAATCGAACGGCTCGTGCGAACCAATCACGGGAAGTGAAACTGTGTCTGACATATAAGCTCAAATCTTCGTACAACTACCAACCCGACAAATCCAACCCCATCGCCTCGGCGATCACCTCGGAAATGTGCTTCACCTTCGTCGGCATGCGTTCGCGGTGGCACATGCCCGCGATGTTCATCGTGCAGCCGGCGTCGTTGCAGATGAGCGTGTCGGCCTTGGTGTCGGCGATGCACTGAACCTTGTCTTCCACGATCGCCCCGCTGATGTCCGGGTATTTCATCGCGAACGTGCCGCCGAAGCCGCAGCATTGGTCGGTTTTTTCCAGCGGGCGGAAATCCACGTTGCCGATCTGCTGCAGCAGTTTCAGGCCCTCGTCTTTCACACCGATGCCGCGCAGGTGGCAGGTGTAGTGATACGAAATGCTGCTCGATTGCGGCAGCTTCAGATCTGAGAGGTTCACCTGCAGCACCTTGTCGAGAAATTCCACGAACTCAAATGTCCTGCCGGTGACGGCCGCCATCGAATGCTCCCAGGCGTGGTCGTGAGCGAAGAGCTGGTGGTACTGCTCGCGCACCATCGCGGTGCACGAGCCGCTGGGGGAGACGATGTAATCGTACGGCTCGAAGATTTCGACGAACCGCTTGGCGAGTTCTTTCGCTTCCGGATGAAAGCCGTTGTTGAAGAACGGCTGGCCGCAGCAGGTTTGCGCCTGCGGGAATTCCACTTCGCAGCCGTAGTGCTCAAGGATCTTGGTGACGGCCACGCCGACCCGCGGGTAGAACTGATCGGTCAGGCACGTGATGAACAAAGCGACACGTCGCGTCATAGGCAAGCATTCTTACCTAATTGCCCGCTTGCGTCGAGTGAGTGTGAAGACGAAGAAAATCCCACTGTAATTGGCGTGCCTAAGTCCGGGAGACTGACAGGATAGAGCCTGTCGCTTGCGGTTTCGCAGCGTTTTGAAGGGCACGGTGCGAAACCGCAAGCGGAGAATCCAAAGGTCCCCCGCGGACTATTCCCCAAGCGATGCGAGTCGTTGCTGCGCGTCGAAAAACGTCGGATCGAGCTCGAGCGAGCGGGTGTATTCCATCTTCGCCTGGGCGAACTTCTTCTGCTGCTCGTAGACGCTGCCGACATTGTAATGCGCCGCCGACGGGGACAGCACGGCTTCGAACTGGGCGATCGCCTCGTTGGCGTGGCCGAGGCGGGCGAGCATCAATCCGTAGTTCACGCGGCAGATCTGGCTTTTGGCTTCACGCTCGATGCCCTTCTTATATGCCGCCTCGGCGTGCTCTGGGTCGGCCATCAGTTCATAGCAGAAACCGAGATTGCCCCAACCGGCGGCGGAGTCGTTGGTGGCTTTGATGTATTTCTTCCACGCCTCGATCGCCGCAGGGTATTCCTGGCGCTGAGCGTGAAGCACGCCAAGCCGATAGAGCGACGCGGCATGTTTCGGATCAGTCTCGAGCGCTTTCTCGTACTGCGCGATCGCCATTTCAGGACGGTTGGATCCTTCCGCCATCTGCCCTGCGGCGTAGCGCGTGTCGGCGGTGATGTCGGGATCGGTCGCCATCGTGACCTTCGCGCCGTCCGGAACGCCCGAGTGAGCGTCGTACCCTTCCTTGCCGCTGGTGCACCCGACGAGGAGGACGGCCGGGAGAAAAATCGCGAGTCGCTTGTTCATTTTGAAAGTCCTGAAAAATTAAAGTTTCGCCGATGGCTACCCCACTTCATCGGCAAACTCGGCATGTGGACTTGGGGCTAAAGCGGTCGGCGGAATTTGCGCCTGGCGGACCGCTTGTTCCGCGATTGGCCATCCCTTATAACCTATAAACCACTTACGGTGCGGTACATGGGATGCAGGAGACACGCGTGATAAAGTACGCGAATCGCATCAGTTAAATCTGTAGGTGGCTGCGGCAATGGAGTGTGGCCGCCGGGACGGAAAACCGTCTCAGCGGATCGTTTTTTCTCGGGCGAGCAGGTATGCCGGTCCCTACCGATACGTTCTGGAACATTTCGCGTCTCAATAAGGTCTTTGCGCTCTCTGCTTTGCTTCTGCTAGCCGTGATGGCTTGGGCAACGGCGCAGGACTTTTTCAAGGATTGGCGTGCGCCGCAGAAATCGGGCAAGGCCTGGGAGGCCGCGCTCGTCTCTGAAAAACTCATCGACCGCGCCGGCGTTGAAGCCGAAGCCGCCAAGCTGGACCGCGAAATCGCCCAAACTTCCGACAACATCAAATCAAAAGAGCCGCGCTACAAAGAACTCACCGGCACGATTGCCCACATCATGGCCGAGCAGGCGAATCTCGACTTCCGCACCAACACGCTCAAGGCCGTCGTTGGTGAGCAGCAGAAGTATCTCGAGCAGGCCAAGACCGATCACGATGCGGCGAAAGTCAAAGAGCTCAACGAGAAACTCGCCGAGCCGGACAAAACTCTCGCCGGTTACATCGAGCAGCAAGGCACTTACAAGGCGCAGCTGAAAGAAGCCAAGGACGACCTTGCGAAGGTGACAGCCGAACTCGACCGGATCAAGAAAGAGCGCGTCAAGAAAACCGAAGACCGCGACGCCCTGAAGAAGAAGCTCAACTCACTGGCGCCCAATACTTATGTCGGGCGCAAGATGGAAGAAATTCGCGCGATCCCGCTTCTGCAGTTCGTGAATCCTTCGGAAAAGGTCAAGCAGCAGGTACTGCCTGATGTTTTATCCGATCTCGGCGGGTTCAAGACTGTCTCGCAGATCGACCGCTGCGTCACCTGCCATGTGAATATCGATAAGAAGGAATTCGCCGAAGACAAAATCCTCGCGTACCTCGAAGAGCAGATGGCCACCTCGCGCAAGCTGAAGCTGCCGACGGCGTTTTCCGGCAAGGCCGGCGACCCGCTCGCGACGCAGGTCAAGCCCGGCGCCGAGGCGATGCCGGAATTCTGGCTGAAGCACACGGCCATGCTCTCGCCGGATGTGATTAAGAAGCCGGGCATTTTCAATCGGCTGAAGACGATCTCAAACACGGTCGGCAAATCGGCGACGGTAACGATCGACGGCAAACCGCTGGCGGCCTTCGTATACGCGCCTGATCCTACCAAGCCTGACGACGCCCCGAGCGTCGCGCTCGGCGATCAGCGCCGGCAGGCCGTCGCGGCGCAGTTGCTCGACGCATGGATTCGCTACTCCCCCGACGCCGACGCTGTCAGCACCGCCGGGCCGGTGACTGTGAAGATTTCCAAGGACGTCGACGAGAAAACCGCCGCCGCCCCGCGCAAGGCGGCGATGCTGGTCGCCGAAGATCTCAAGGCCTCGCTCACCGGCGGGCTTGCTTCGCAACCGCGGAAGTTGCGGCTGGTTCTCGACCGCTACCGCCGCGCGATGATCTCGGAAGTGAACGTGGCGCGCAAGGCGAGCAGCCTCACGCTGCTCGATCTTTCGCCGGTCATGCTCGCTCACCCGCGGCTCGATCTGTACGCCGAGACCGACAGCAAGCACCCGATGGAAAAAGTCGGCTGCACGAGTTGCCACGACGGCTCGGGCATGGAAACGCGTTTCATCCTCGCCGCCCATACCGCCGAGCCGATCTGGGTCGATGATTCCACCGGCGCGCCGGTGCTCCCGCAGCAGTTGAAGTTCAGCAAGAAGCCCGAGCCGGAAAAACCGATGCTCGACAACATGCTGCACGCCGTCTACCCCGAAGACGCGATCGCGCCGATGGGCGTGGAGCCGATGCATCTGACGATGCTCGAAGCGAAGGCAGAGCCTAAAGAAGGCCCGACGACCAAGCCCACCCATGCCGAAGTCGCGATGATCCCCGAGGAAGCGCCGGCGTACACCGATCCGGTCGATTACGTCGATCCTGTCAGCGGCAAGCACGGCAAGGCTGTCTCGCAGCTGATGTACTTCAAATCCACGTACGAATCCGAGTCCGGCCAATCGTACGAGACGACCGAGCATGACTGGGACTTCCCGATGCGTCCGCCGCAATACCTGCAGGCGAACTGCGTGCGCTGCCATACGTCCATCAATGACATTAAAGACACCGCCCCCGTTCTATACGAGGGCCGGCACTTGTTTAACACGCTCGGCTGCGTGAACTGCCATCAGATGGATTCGATCCCGACGACCGAGCAGCGTCGCGTCGGCACGGATCTGCGTCACGTGTCAGCCAAGCTATCGCCGGCGATGATCAACACGTGGATCTGGGCGCCCAAGGCGTTCCGCCCGACCACGAAGATGCCGCACTTCTTCATGCTAGAGAACAACTCCAGCGACGAAGAACTCCGCCGCACCCGTCAGGAAGCGCGGGCAATCACCGAGTACCTGATCCAGACCGCCGAGCCCCTGCCGCCCAAGCACATCGCGCCGAGCGGTCTGACCGGCAAGGTGGAAGACGGCCGCAAGGTCTTCAACTCCATCGGCTGCCTCGCGTGTCACCAGAACCTGAACGACCCCGCGGCCGGCGATCCGAAGCGCGGCGGCAAGGTCATCACGCGCGGCGAGCAGTGGATCGTGCAGGATTTAGTCCTCGGCGGCGAGTTGCAGAAGAAGCTCACGATCGAAACCGGCAAGACCCCCGCCGCGGCGGAACTGTCGGCAGAGGCGAACAAGATCTTCGACTCCATGAGCTACAACGAGCGACAGATTTACGCGCTCGAGCACCTCGATTCCGACCGCAACAAGACCGGCCAGGACACCTACGACGACGCCAAGCACACCGTCAAGCCCGTCTTCATGCACCACGGCCCGGAGCTTTCAGGCATCGGCACGAAGCTGCTGGCCGACCGTACGGTCGTTCAGGCCAAGGGTTGGTTGTTCGACTGGGTGAAAGAGCCGCGCCACTACAGCGACTACACCGTCATGCCGTCATTGCGGCTGACGGATCAGCAGGCCGTCGACCTTGTCGAATATCTGCTCGATCAGAAGCGAACGAACACCGCCCCGGACGATGCCTGGAAGGCATCGCTCACGGAAGTGGATTCCGCCAAGTTGATCGAGCTGACGAGCCTGTTCCTCCGTGCCCGGTTCAGCCCGCAGGTGGCCACCGCGCGGGCGGATGACATCACCGAGCTGCGCAACCTCGCCACCGATGCGCTGACGACCAGCATCACCCCCGCCGACACCGCCAAGGCGAAAGTCGCCGAGATCGAATCCAAGCCGGGCGGTAAAGACGAGTTGCGCATGGTCTTCCTCGGCAAGAAGCTGATCACCAACTACGGCTGCATGCAGTGCCACGCGATCAACGGCATGGAGCAGGCCGCCAGCCCGTGCGCCAATCTTTCCGACTGGGGCCAGAAGCTCGTGAGCAAGCTCGACTTCGGCTACGTCGATCCGCACAAGGCCGAGCACCTGCCGCCGCAGAAGATGATGATGGTCAACGGCCTTTCCCCGCACGCGGCCGACATGACCCACCCGATGACCGGCGCCGATTGGTCGAAGCCCATCGCCGCTGGTGTGATGGCGGCCTGGCCGGAAGTCGAGCACAGCCGCGAGAGCTGGCTCACGCACAAGCTGCAGAACACGCGCGTCTGGGATCGCGGCAAGCAACTCCTCGACCCCACCCGCGAATACGACAAGTCCGGCAAGATGATGACGACCGCCGACGGCTATCCGATGATCGCCGACTCCGGCAAGCCGTACGACAAAGTCAAAATGCCGACGTTCTACCTCTCCGATGAGGAGATCACCGCGCTCGTCACGTTCGTCATCAGCAATCGCGACCGCCTGATCAGCGACAAGATGACCGCCGAGGTCGCCAGCACCACCGCCAAGCAGATCGCGCACGGGCGGTATCTCGTCACCGAGAAATTCAACTGCACGTCGTGTCACCAGATCGAGAAGAACAAGCCGCAGGTGCAGCAGTACTACGACCCTGGCAAGCTCACGGTCGATGCCCCGCCGTCTCTCCGCGGCGAAGGCAACAAGGTGCAGTTCGCGTGGCTGTACAATTTCTTCAAGAACGTCCAGTCGCTGCGACCGGTGCTGGTGAACGGCATTCACATGCCCAGCTTCACCGCGACCGATGAAGAATGGACTGACATCCTCGCGTACTTCAGCGACGTGTCGAACAAGGAAGCCAGAGAGCTGAAGGAAAAGATCGACCCGGTGGTGAAGTACATCGCCTCGGAGCGGCAGGCCGCCGATTCTGACGACGCTTCCGGCGACGACTGGTATCTCCAGCCGACGCTGCAGCCGAGCGTGACTTTCCTCCGCGAATGGGGATTGGAATTCAAGCAGATCGCCGAGATCGAAATCGACCCGCTGAAAAACACTCCGACGGATTTGGCGGCCGGTTACAAGAAACTCCTGTACCGCGCCCGCTTCACGCAGGATTTGTATGCGGCCTCGTTCCCATTCGTGGACACGCCGCACCCGACCGTCAGCAAGGAGCGTTTCGCACGCGGCGAAGCATTCTTCCACGAGATGCAGTGCCTGTCGTGTCACTACCTCGGCCAGCCCGCGCCGGGCGCGGTGCCGAAAGCGCCGAACCTGAATTTGGCGCACGTTCGACTTCGTCGCGACTGGTCGCAGCACTGGGTGCGCGAGCCGGACGTGATTCAGAAGGGAACGAGCATGCCGCAGTTCTTCAGCGGCATTAAGGTGGACAACATCCACGGCCAAACCTGGGCCCGCGCCAGCGAGTTGCCGGACGCGACAGTCGCCCGCACCGAGGCGGCGTACGGGTACACCGCCAAGGAGCAGATCGACCTGCTGTTCGACTTCATCTACACCGCCGGCGAGACCGGTTACACCAGCGCCCCGCCGCCGCCGGGAACGCCGGCGCCGTCGATCACGATGGAGAAGAACGGCGAGATCAAGGTGCTCCCGTACGTTCCGCCGCCGCCGAAGAAGATCAGGAAAGTTGCTCCCCCGCCGGAAGCGCCGGTGAAGGCGCCGGAGACTCCCGTCGCCCCGCCGGTCGCCAAACCGACCGGAACGGTCGGCGGCAAGGTGATGTTGAAGGGCCCCGTTCCGCAGGCCGTGCCCATCGACATCAACGCCGACCAGGCGTGCGCCGCCATGCACCCTAACGGCCTCAACGCCGAGTCCGAAGTCGTCTCCGCCAAGGGCGAAATCAGGAACGTGGTCGTCTCGGTCAGCTCAGGCTTGACCGGCCCGTTCCAGATTCCCTCGAAGCCGGCCGTACTCACGCAGAAGGGTTGCGAGTATTTCCCGCACGTGCTGCCGATCATGGTCGGGCAGAAGCTGGTCATCGCTAACGATGACAACTTCCTGCACAACGTGCACACGCTTTCGAACGACAACCCGCCGATCAACTTCGGCCAGCCGAAAGACCCGGGCAAGGACGTCGGCGCTTTCAAAATCGCTGAAAACTTCCGCGTGAAGTGCGACGTACATCCGTGGATGGCGATGCAGATGGTGGTTTTCGACAACCCGTATTTCACCGTGACGGCCGACGACGGCACGTTCACGCTCCCGCCGCTGCCGGCCGGCACTTACACGATCACCTTCTGGCACGAGAAATACGGCTCGCAGGAGAAGGAAGTGACCGTCGAGCCCGGGAAAAAAGCGGAACTCAATATCTCGTTCAGCCCGTAAATTGTCCGACCGTCCTCTTGTTGATATTTATCCGCCCGGCTTGTCATGCGGGCGCAGTTCGTTACGCTTTGCAGCTTAACTTCTCCCGAAGACGTTCTTCGGCAGGAGCATCCGAAAAAGAGGTCGTTTTGTTTCTCTGGAGGTTGATATGAACATGAAACTATTGCTCGCGTCCTTTGCGGTTTCAACGGGTCTTTGTGCCGGCGCCATGGCGCAGGTAACCGGCAAGGTCACGCTCGACGGCAAAGCCCCCGAAATGGCCGAGATCGACATGTCCACCGTCAAGGAATGCGCCGCCCAGCACGCCGACCCGGTTCACAAGGAAACCATCGTCGCCAACGATAAAGGCGAACTCGCCAACGTGATCGTCTCGGTCAAGAAGGAAGAAGGCGTCGACCTGCCCGGCGACATCCCGAAAACTCCCGCCGAACTCACGCAGCACGGCTGCCAGTACGTTCCGCACGTCCTGCCGGCCATGGTCGGTCAGGCCATCCTGATTAAGAACGATGACACCTTCCTGCACAACGTGCACTCGCAATCCACCGCCAACCCGTCATTCAATTTCGGTCAGCCGAACAAGGATGACGGTAAGAAGGTCGATCCGTTCAAAGCGGTTGAAACCTTCTCCGTGAAGTGCGACGTGCACCCGTGGATGCAGGCGTGGGTTCGCGTGTTCGATCATCCGTACTTCGCCACCACCGGCGCTGACGGCACGTTCTCCATCGCCGGGCTGCCGGACGGGGATTACACGTTCGTCGCGTGGCAGGAAGAGCTGAAGGAAGTCGAAGCCAAGGGCACGGTCAAGGGCGGCAAAGCGACGGTGAACTTCACCTTCAAAGCCGCCGACGCCGCAGCGCCGGCGAACAAGGATTTCAAGGAAATCGTCGTGAAGGCATCGACGATCAGCTGCCCCGCCTGCGATAAGCCGGCGGAAACCAAAGTCGCCGACAAAAACACCGAGAAGAACGCCGACAAGAACGACAAGGCCATCGGCCCGCAGGCCGAAGCGAACTAGTCTCTCGCTGAAACAATCGGGCGCGCCCGCTGAACAAGTGGGCGTCGCTCTTTGCAGTTTGATCGACCCGATTTGATCTACCCTGTGTTGGGATGGAGTGACGAAGACCGTGAACAATAAAACCCTCAAGCGACTCGGCCTGCTGTTTCTGCTCCCGCTCCTGCTGCCCGCGGCGGCCCACGCGGAATCAAACACCTGGGCCAGCTGGTGGCTTCCCCCGACCTACTCCGTGCACGGTCCGGCGATCGATTCGCTGTTCGTCTGGATTTTCTGGCTCACCACTGTCACCTTCGTGCTCGTGCAGGTCACGCTCATCGCCTTCCTGATCAAGTACCGCTACAACCCAAACAAGAAAAAAGCCGTCTTCACCCACGGCAACCAGAAGCTGGAAATGTACTGGACGATCGCGCCGGCCATCATCCTGCTGGTCCTTTCGCTGTTCAGTATTCGCGTGTGGAACAATTACCGCTATTCATCCATCGCCGAAGACCCCACCCGCGTGAAAATCCTCGTGATCGGGCAGCAGTTCCAGTGGAACACGATCTACCCCGGCCCAGACGGCGAGTTCGGCCGGTATCTCAGCTTCCCCAAGGCCACCGACACCAAATGGCCCGACGGTAAAAAGCACGGCGGCATTGAGGGCCCAGCTTTTCTTCCGTACGAAAAATCGATCAAGTTGATCAACGACTACAACGAATCCAACCCCCTCGGCAAAGATTACGACGACCCGGCCGGGAAGGACGATATCTACGCCCCCGCCCTGGCCCGCGAGATCGTGCTGCCGGCCGACCGCCCGATCGAAGTGCAGATCTCCAGCAAGGACGTCATTCACGACTTCTTCCTGCCGAACTACCGCGTGAAGCTCGACGCCGTCCCCGGCATGCGCGGCGTGCTCTACTTCCAGGGCACCACCACCAGCCAGCAGATGGAAACGCGCAAGACCTACAAGCTCGACGAAATCGCCGACAAAGTGGAAACGCCGGAGTTCGCCAACCTGGTGATCGACGTCGATCAAAAGAGCCCCAAGGCGGTGATGGAAATCAACAAGCAGTCGAAGCTCCCGCAATGGCGCTATGTCGATGCCAAGAAGGCGACCGTTGCCCGCGACCGTTCGCCGATTACCAAAATCACGATCGACCGGCTTAAAGCCGCCGGCTTTACCGAGATCACGCTCTATCAGCCGTTCGTATGGGAGCTGGTGTGCGAAGAACTCTGCGGCCAGGGTCACGGCAAGATGCGCGGGCAGCTCCGCTTCGTCACGAACGAAGAATACGACTCGTACAAATACGATAAACCGCTTCCCACGCCCGCGCCGGCTACGCCGGGCGTTGCGATGGGGAAGATGCCGTAAGCGTAGAATTTCGTTTCAGGTTTTCAGACGCGACTAGCACTTTTGAACGAGAACACTTATGTCAGACACGCTCCACGCTGATTCCGCACACGGCCACGACGATCACAGCCACCACGCCCACGTCGCCCCGGGATTCCTGAAGAAGTACATCTTCTCGGCCGACCACAAAATCATCGGCATTCAGTTCCTGTTCATGGGGCTGATGTTCTTCGTCATCGGCGGGTTGCTCGCGATGCTTGTGCGCTGGCAGCTGGCTTGGCCGAACGACTCCAAGCATCCGGTGCCGATCCTTGGCATGCTTCTCTGGCAGCAGTACGACGGGAAAGCGCCGCTGGGGCAGATTAAGTCGGTCGATGTCGCCAACAAGACGGTCACCGTGACCGGCGTGGAATACGACGTGAGCAAAGTCGGTGACAGCGTAAGCTGGGAAGTCCCCGACGCCGCAAAGCCGACCGAATCGAAGGCCTTCGCGGGCACGGTGAAGGCAATCTCCAGCGGTGAGGCCATCGTGTCGACCGACGCGTTTCCGGCTGACGCAAAACCAGAAACCTGGGCAGCCGCGAAAATCGCCGTGAAAGGCAAGCACGTTCCCGGGCAAATGCCTGCCGACTTCTACACCATGGCGTTCACCATGCACGCCACGGTCATGATCTTCTTCGTGATCATCCCGCTGCTGGTCGGCACATTCGGCAACTTCCTCATCCCGCTGAAAATCGGGGCCGGCGATATGGCGTTCCCGTTCCTGAACGGCTTGGCGTTCTGGTCCGCCATTCCGGCCGGTGCAATCATGATCACCGGCTTTTTCCTCCCCGGAAACGCTGCCGCCGCGGGATGGACGAGCTATCCTCCGCTCAGCGCGATCCAATTCAACGGCGGTGGACGCGTGGTTGCAGCCCACGAAGGCATTTTCGGTTTCATGCACGCCACCGACAGCACCTGGCCGACAGGGCCGATCATCGTCGGGTTTTTTGCTTGGTTCATGCTGTTCGCGTTCGTCGGGGCGTATTTCATCCGATTTAAGAACACCGCCGCGAATGTCATCGTCACGATCGTGCTTTCCGTGGTGGTGGCGTACTTCTTTACGCTAGGCACGCAGATCGCCTCGTTCGACGGGCAAAGCTGCTGGTTCCTGAGCCTGTTCATTCTCGGCTTCTCCAGCATCATGGGCGCGGTGAATTATCTCACCACGATCATTAAGCTCCGCTGCCCGGGCATGACGATGTTCCGCCTGCCGCTGAGCGTGTGGTCGCTGTTCATCACGTCGATCCTGGTGTTGCTGGCCACGCCGGTGTTGGCATCGGCGCTGTTGATGAACCTGATCGAGCACCACACGGTATTGATCAACGGCAATCTCTATCGATTGGCGAGTTTCTTCACGCCGTTCAACTGGACGTTGACCAACCAAACCCAGGGCAATGCCGGCGGCGGATTCCCGCTGCTCCACCAGCACGTGTTCTGGTTCTACTCGCATCCCGCCGTTTACATCATGATCTTGCCGGCGATGGGCATGGTCTCCGACATCATGGCCGTCTTCAGCCGTAAGCCGATCTTCGGTTACCGGCCGATGATTTACGCGATGGGCGGGATCGCTTTCCTCGGATTCATCGTGTGGGCGCACCACATGTTCCAGTCGGGCCTGAACCCGACACTCGGCACGACTTTCGCCATCAGCACGATGTTCATCGCCGTGCCTTCGGCGATCAAAACCTTTAACTGGCTCGGTACGCTTTGGGGCGGAAACATCCGCTTCACCACGCCGATGCTCAACGCGATCGCGTTCGTCAGCATGTTCGTGATCGGCGGGCTCTCTGGCATCTTTATGGCCAGCACCGCGGTGGACGTGCACATTCACGACACCTACTTCATCGTCGCCCACATTCACTACGTGCTGTTCGGCGGAAGCACGTTCGGCATCTTCGGCAGCATCTACTTCTGGTACCCGAAAATGTTCGGCAGGATGATGAACGAAACCCTCGGCAAGATTCACTTCTGGCTGAGCTTCATCTTCTTCAACTGCACGTTCTTCGCGATGCACATCCTGGGCATCGGCGGTATGCCGCGCCGCGTGGCGGACTACACCGGCTACAGCACGTTCTCGCACTTCCAGCAGATGAACCAGTTCATCAGCTACAGCGCTTTCGCCCTGGGATTGAGCCAGATTCCGTTCATCATCAACTTCATCGGCAGCTGGATCTGGGGCCCGAAGGCTCCGCGCAATCCGTGGCTCGCCACCACGCTCGAGTGGGAAACCGAAAGCCCGCCGCCGCACGGCAACTTCCACGAAGTGCCGGTCGTCCACCACGGGCCGTACGAATACAGCTCGCCGCTGGTTGAAGAAGATTACCTGCTGCAGACGCGCTACGTGGAAGGCGCGGATAAGCTGGTTGTGAAGCATTGAATGAAGATCGGGTCGCGGTTTTCGGGAACGGCGCAGACGGCGTCTTCTCTGAACCCGAGACCTGAACCCCGAAGTATGATCCTCTACCGCTACAACTCGACCCTCCATCGCCTGGCCATGCTGACGGCCTGCGCGACATTTCCGCTGATTTTCCTCGGCGGGTTGGTGACGTCCCACGGTGCGGGCCTAAGCGTGCCGGATTGGCCCACCAGCTTCGGCTACAACATGTTCCTCCTCCCGCTGAGCCAGTGGTGGCACCAGGGCGGGATTTTTTATGAACACTCGCACCGCCTGCTGGCGTCGGCCGTCGGGCTTTCGACAATCGTGCTGGCCGTCGCCGCGTGGATGACCGAGCCGCGGCCATGGGTCCGCCGGCTGGCGTACGCCACGTTCGGGTTCGTCTGCTTTCAAGGTTTGCTCGGCGGGATGCGGGTGATATTCGTTAACCTGAACCTGGCGATCGTGCACGGCATTACGGCGCAGGCGTTCTTCTGCACCGCGGCGCTGGCGGCCATCGCCACCTCGCGGTGGTGGAACATCGCGCCGAACCTCGCGTGGTCGGAAGACTACGCCGCCGGCCGGAAACTCATGCGGCTATCGCTCATCGCCGTCGGGGCGGTGTTCCTGCAGTTGATCGTCGGCGCCGTGATGCGTCACGAGCAAGCTGGCCTCGCGATTCCGGACGTCCCGCTGATGTACGGCAAGCTCCTGCCGCCCGTCACGTCGGCAGGGCTCGATCGCGTGAACGACATTCGCAAGTTCGACCTGTCGATGGACCCGGTGACGCTCGCACAGATCTGGCTGCACGCGGCCCACCGGCTCGGCGCGGTTGTCGTCTCCGTCGCAACCATCTGGCTGGCCGTGAAAATCTTCCGCCGGCATCGCGGGCAGTCGAAATTGTTTTACCCGGCGATCGGGCTGTGTGCTCTGCTGCTGGTCCAAGTCACGCTCGGCGTGATGACCGTGCTGCTTCGCAAGCCGGCGGATATCGCTTCAGCCCACGTCGCCTGTGGCGCGCTGCTGCTGCTGACAAGCTTCACGATCGCCGTCCGCTCGATGCGGCTGTACAGCCGCCGGTTTCGCACACAGGCGGCGGCGGTAAAAGTTAAAGTACGATCGATCGGGTCGCGGGAATTTCTGGCCACGTGAATTACATGAAGCCATCAACGGACATTTCCGAAATTACCGACGCGCCGCTGATGGCGACAAGCCCCCGCGCCGCCGTTGCAGCGCGCACGCCCTCGCGGATCAACGATTTTTACGAGCTCACCAAGCCGCGGATGAATTTCCTCGTCGTGATCACCACGATGGTCGGCTACTACATGGGTGGCCGCGATCGCCACGATTGGCCGCTGCTTTTGAGCGCCCTGGTCGGCACGGCCCTCACCGCCGCCGGCGCGAGCGTGCTGAACATGTACATCGAGCGCGATCTCGACAAGAACATGCCCCGCACGCGGAATCGCCCCCTGCCCGCTGGTCGCGTGCAGCCGGTTGAAGCCCTCGCCTACGGCGTGGGTTTGGGTGTCGCGGGCGTCGTGATGCTCTTGTTCCTCGTCAACCCGCTCACGGCGGCGCTCGGGGCGATCACGCTGCTCACGTACCTGTTCGTCTACACGCCGCTGAAGCGAATCAGCTCGCTCAACACGGTCATCGGCGCGATCCCCGGCGCCATTCCGCCGATGATGGGCTGGACGGCCGCCACCGGCGTGCTGTCGGTGGAGGCGATCGCCCTCTTCGCGATCCTGTTCATCTGGCAGATGCCGCACTTCCTGGCGATCGCCATCCTGTACAAAGACGACTATGCCGCCGGCGGGTTCAAGATGTTGCCGAATGAAGACGACGATCGCCTGAGCATGACCAGCCGGCAGATTTTGTTGTACGGCCTGGCGTTGATCCCGGTCAGTATCGTGCCTTCGGTCGTCGGCTTGACCGCCGGCCTGTACTTCACCGTCGCGGTGCTGCTGGGCATGGGATATTTGAGCTTCGGCATTTCCGTGGCGGCCTCGCGGTCGCGCGTGGATGCCAAAAAATTGTTTTTCGCGTCGATCATCTACCTGCCGCTGCTGCTGGCGGCGATGATGATCGACCGGCAGTAAGAGGATTTGCAATTTGCGATTTGCAATTTGCAATTTGGTCCTGCTGATCGCGGTACTTGGTTGTGATGATCGAAAATCGACGGTGGCTGCGACAAAAGTCATTGCGGCGGGCACGGCTTCGGTGCACGGGAAGGTGAGTTTCGGCGGTACAGTTGCTCCGCCGGTGGTTATCGACAAAGGCGGGCTTTGCTCGCACGGCGAGCCGCTGGTGGATGAAACGGTCGTCGTCGGTGAAGATCGAGGGCTCGCGAACGTCGTCGTGTACATCGGCGGGGTAAGCAGTTCGAACCCGCCGCCGGGCGAGCCTGTGGTGCTCGATCAGAAGGACTGCCGGTACGTGCCGCATGTGCTCGCGATGCGGGCTGGGCAGGTGTTGCGGATTCGCAGCAGCGACGCCGAGGTGCACAATGTGCATTCCTTCTCGTCGGACAATCCGGCGTTCAACGTCGCAATGGCCAAGGCCGGCGCTGAAAAGGACGTGTTGCTGCAGCGGCCGGAGACGTTCAGGGTGAAGTGTGACGTTCACCCGTGGATGACGGGTTATGTCGCGGTGATGACCAGCAACTTTTTCGCCGTCACGAAAGACGACGGCGGTTTTGAAATCAAAGGCCTGCCGCCCGGCTCGTACGAGCTGGTCGCATGGCATGAACGGTTCGGCGAGTTGAAGCAGACGGTCGAAGTGAAGGACGACGCCGTAACGGTGAATCTGGTTTATCGAGCGTCGAACTGACCGGGCGACGCAGGCGTTTCAACCACGCCGCCGTTTAGCCGGCCCGGCCTCGGGCCGTCTGGCGTGACAGAAAGTTCGCGGCCCGTGACCGGGCTGGCTAAACAGCGGCGTGCGTGGCTCGTACGGGTTTGTTGGAAAACTTAGGCGCTTGCGTGCTACGTATCACGCGGCCGAGTAACTGAACAGGAGCGATTTGTGTCGACCATCGTAGATCACGGTTATATCCCCGAAGAACACGCGCCCGATCCGGTCACCAGTCACGGCGATCCGCTGCCGCCCGGGAAGGTCGCCATCTGGCTCTTCCTGGCGAGCGAAATCATGTTCTTTATCGGCCTGCTCGGCACGTACATCATCCTGCGCTCCGGCCAGCCCAAGCTGTTCGCCGACCAGCACGAAGTGCTCAGCAAACCGCTCGCGGCAACCAACACGCTCGTCCTCATCTTCAGCTCGCTGACGATGGCGATGGCGGTGGATGCGGCCCACAAGCTGAACCGAACCAAGACCATCGTCTGCCTGCTCATCACCTTCCTGTGCGCGACGACTTTCATGGCCATCAAGAGCGTCGAGTACTACGACAAGTACCACCACTACACGGTCGTCGCCTCTGAAGGCCCGGCCGACGCGAAGAAATTCTTCGTCTATGACGGCCACGTCCACGAGCCGAATGCCGACGTGATGAAGCTCGACGGCTACAAGATGGAAATCACCGGCCCGTCGTTCAACATCAACCTGATCAGCGAGCACGAGATCGACCTGATGTCCAACGGCGGCAAGCACGGCGATGCGAAGGAATTTGAAATCCCCCGCGCCAGCATCGCCCAGGCCATCTGGTACGGGCCGTGGAAGAGCAACTTCTTCGCCTCGTACTACATCCTGACCGGTGTGCACGGGTTGCATATCATTTGCGGAATGATCCCGATTTTCATCCTCCTCGTGCAGGCCATCCGCGGCAAAGTGAAGGGCCCGGCGATCGAATACACCGGCCTGTACTGGCACTTGGTCGACTTGATCTGGATTTTCCTCTTCCCGCTGCTGTACCTGATCTGATGTGTCGATGATAGAATAGTCAGACACTGTTTGGAGATTTGCCATGAACTCGGCCGAAGCCCGCATCCCTGAAGAACCGCACGACGTATCGCGGCCGCACGCCACGCACGTCGTCAATTACCTCGCGATCTTCTTCACCCTCGTGGCGCTCACGGTGCTGACGGTGGTGATCGCGTTCGTCGATATTCAAAGCGAAATGGCCAAGGTGCTGATCGCGTTGTTCATCGCTTCGATCAAGGCGTGGTTCGTGCTGACTTATTTCATGCACCTGAAATTTGAAGGCAAGCTGATCTACGTGATCACGATCGTGCCTTGCCTGCTGTGCATCCTTGTCGTCGTCGCGCTCATCCCGGACATTGTGATGACTCTGCCGCACATGCACACGACATCGCTGCACGTGTTCAATGACGTCGTCGGCGCGTTCCATAAATCGATCGGCGTGCCGGCTGAGTAGTGTTTCTTTTTCAATTGTTTTGATTTGAACCAAGCGGGCTTGCCATACCAGTGGCAAGCCCAGTTCAATTAGCGATCCACTCAAATGCCTGAACCCGTCGTACAGATCGAGCATCTCACGCACACCTACGGCGAGCGGGCGGCGGTAGACGATCTTTCGCTCTCGGTCCAACCCGGCGAAATCTTCGGATTCCTCGGCCCCAACGGAAGCGGCAAGACCACGCTCTTCCGCGTCCTCACCACGCTCGTTGCCGCACCGGCAGATCGGGTGAAGTTGTTCGGGCTGGACCTGAAGACGCACCGCGACGAAATCCGCAGAAGGATCGGCGTGGTCTTTCAATCGCCGAGCCTCGATAAGCAGCTCACCGCAAGAGAAAACCTCCGCCACCAGGGCCATCTCTACGGCCTGGCCGGCGCGGATCTGAAAGCGCGCATGGACGAGTTGCTCGACCGCGTGAAACTGACCGACCGCCAGCACGAGCGCGTCAGCACGTTCAGCGGCGGGATGCGGCGGCGCGTGGAACTCGCCAAGGGACTGCTGCATCGACCCAGCCTGCTGCTGCTGGATGAGCCGAGCACCGGCCTTGATCCCGGCGCGCGGATCGATCTCTGGCAACTCCTGCAGGAAGTCCGCAACACCGACGGCGTGACGATTCTGCTCACCACCCACCTGATGGAAGAGGCCGACCAGTGCGACCGCCTGGCGATTCTCGATCAGGGTAAACTGCTCGCCTGCGACAGCCCGGCCGCGCTCAAATCCACCATCGGCGGCGACGTGATCACCATCGTTACAAAGCAGCCGGCCGAAGCGGCTCAAATGTTGTTGGAAAAGCTAAACCTATCGGCGGAATTGATCGAAGGCTCACTTCGGATTGAAGTGGCCGACGGGCATCTGCTGATTCCCAGGCTGATCGAAGCGCTACCGGGCCGGGTGGATTCAATCTCCCTCGGCCGCCCCACGCTGCAGGATGTCTTCGTGAAACTCACCGGCCACGGCTTGAACGCCGACGCGCTCACTCCGCCTGCTGCTGCAGCGAAATCTTCACATTGAACCTGGCCGCCAGAAATTCCAGCGGCAGGATGACTTGGCTGCTCTGGTGATTCTCCCGCCCATTGAGCACGTAAAAAACCTGCTTGCCGCTGCGCCGGTTCGACACCACTTTGCTCTCGCGGAGCAATCCAAGGTGATGGCTCACCGTCGGCTGCGGAAGGTTCAGTTCTTCACATAAGCTCGTGACGTTTCGTTCCCCGCGGGAAAGCAGCAGTACGATCGTCAACCTGGTTTTGTCTGACAACAGCCGGAAGAGCGATGTGAGTTGCTTCATTTCCAGTTCAGACATGCCGGGCCCAATTTGTGTCATTCAAAACCTCGAATGTGCGTTAAAGTTCTGTAACGCCGTACTATAGGACAGCATTTCCCCGCCGGTCAAAAGGCAGATGAGTTTGTTTAAAGATTTTTCTGAGGCGGGCCGGAATTGTCATCAATGCAAGACGTGCAATCGATAAGTCGTCTGCCGTCGCGCGGACTTGACCGTCAAACTCGTCTCATTAGAATGCTCCGCTCGGATTCATCCGGGGCGATGGTCTAACGGGATGACGGCTGAATCGCATTCAGCAAATCGGGGTTCGATTCCCCGTCGCTCCATTCTACGCGGCCGAGTACGGCCTTGCTCATGGCAGGCCATCTTCTCGGCCGAGTCGAATCAAACCGGATTTTCAGGGGCTTTTCCGTCACATCACTTCAGGCCAGGCTGGCGAGATGTCCGGCCGTGAGCTTCACGTTCGCTGACTCTAACGCTTCGATCAAATGATCGGCCTTGGTCGTGCCGAGGATTGGGATGACCGGGAACGGGTGCTGCCTAAGCCATGCGAGTGCGATCTGATTCGTCGACGCTCCGAGCTCTTTCGCAATAGCCTGGGCGGCCGCCAGGCGACGGCGGGTGATCGGGTTGTCGTACTGCTTCTTCAATCGCGACGGATCAGCGAACCCGCCGTTGACCGTCGGCGCGAACGGTATGGCCGGGAAATTGTTCTGCACGTACCACTCGATCTCGGCCGGGTCATCATTCAGCACCTGGTGCGTGTGATCCCACGAGTCGGGCGGGATGAAATGCGCCACATTCCACATCGGCTGCGAGGCGACAAACCCCGGCTTGCCCGCGCGCTGCGCATACGCGTTGGCGGCGGTGAAGCGCTTTCTCGACCAGTTGCTGCCGGCAAAATACCGAATCCGCCCGGCCGCCACCTCCGCGGCGAGGCAGTCGATAAGTTCCGGCACGGGCACGCGCGTGTCGTCGCGGTGCAGAAAGTACAGATCGATGCAATCGAGTTGCATTCGATCGAGACTCTCGCGGATGTCCGATCGAATCGCGTCCGGCGAGCAATAATTCGCGGGCCGCTCGTAACCCGTCAAGCCGTAGTGCCCGCCCTTGGTCGAGACAACAACCTGATCGCGCCGATCGCGCCGATCGCGCCGCACGAACCGCCCAAGCAGCCGCTCCGGCTCGCCCAGCGCGTCGGCCCAGAACGCGTAAACGTGGGCCGAGTCAAAAAAGTTTCCGCCGGCTTCGCGGAACTGATCGTACAGGCGCGCGACATCCGCTTCCGATTTCTCACGCCACTCCGCCGTGCCGTAGCAGAATGCCGATACTTTCAGATCCGTCGCGGGTAGAGCGATAAGAGGGAGCGACATGACGACTCAGCCTTTCGTAACATGAACCAACGACCGGAACTCGGCCCGATCTGAGAACTTCCATCGTTATCGCGGCCCCCAGGGTCTGCGACGCGTTTCAGCGTCGGACGAGAAGCAGTGTTGGGAGTCGCCGGCCCTCCATGCGGCCGGCCTCTGATACGTTCGCCGATTGCCTCGTCACCTTTGGGGAAAAACCCGTTCATCAAGTAGATAAAGAAAGATTTCCGCACCGTGCCAGGTGTGCGGCGAACAAACGCGCGCGGTTGCAAAATCAGGCGCGACAATCCGCATCCGCCGATAGTTTGCTTCGCTTCCCTTGCCTTCGCGGGTGAGCGGAAAGCTGTCGGCTTCAATGGGTTCCGGCGGCGGATCGCCGTAGAAGTGCGCGTTGGCCCAGTTGAGATACGGGTACGGCTCGGCCCGAAGCGGGTCCGGCTCCCATCGCTTGCCATCGACGTGCTGGTCGCGGAAATCCATCCAGAAGAGCGCGCTGTAGGAATCGAACACGGCCGGAATTTTCCAGGCCGAATGATCCATCCCGAGCGCCGCGAGGCCGAACTTAAGCCACTTCGTCTGGTAGACGGGGTGCTGCGCGTAATCTGTTGTGCCGACGAGATGATCGCTGGTCGCGCACTTGGGGATTTCCGCCATGACCTTTTCCACCACCGGATGATCCCGGCCGTCGCTCAGGCTCGCAAGGTAAAGTACCTGGCCCAGATTGTCCGGCTCGGCGGAGGAGTTGTTGAAATCGTAACGCTTATAGATCCCCGCGATCCATTCATCGAGGAGCCCGGCGTTGCCGGTTTTGGCCAGTGCCATCGCCATCATGGCCGAGTCGCGATACCACGGCCGCGGGTAGACCCAGATATTCGGCACCGGCCCCCATGGCAGCACGTGGATCAGCAACTCCGCGTGCAGGGCCCGCAGCAAATCGGCTCGGGGATGACCCGCAAACGTCGGCAGCCGAACGGGACTTCGCGTGATGCAACGGCGGTCACCGTGCTCTTCGATCCACACGCCTTCTTCGTCTTCTACGACGATGACTACTCCGTCACCGGTTTCCAGCACGACGCGATAGTCGGCCGGCTCGAATGAAACAGAACGCACATTCCAGGCATAAATTATCTCGCCGTTCAATGCGTCACGCAGCGTGCCACTCTGGTACACGACCTTGCGACGATGGCCGAAGCCGAAAAGAAGGAAGCGCTCGCAGGTTGGAAAAGTGTTCGCTGAAGAATCCGCCATATTCGCCCTCCAGATTCGTGCTGACTTGAACCCGGCCAGCTTAGCAAAGCTCCACCGCCATCGCCACCGCTTCGCCGCCGCCGATGCAGAGCGTGGTGATGCCGATCTTGCTCTTCCGTTCTTCCATGGCGTTGAGAAGCGTGACGAGCGTGCGGGCGCCGCTGGCGCCGATCGGATGGCCGATCGCTACGGCGCCGCCGAGGACGTTTACTTTTTCGTGCGGGATATTCAAATCCTTCATCGCCGCCATCGGCACGACGGCGAAGGCTTCGTTGATCTCGAAAAGATCGACGTCGGCTACCTTCAGGTGCAACTTATCAAGCAAACGAGTGAGCGCGCCGATCGGCGCGAGCGTGAACCACTCCGGCTCGCGCGAGGCGGTGGAATAGCCCAGGATTTTCGCACGCGGCTTCACGCCGAGCGCTTTCACGCTTTCGTCCGAGAGCGCGACCACCGCCGCCGCGCCGTCGTTGATGCCGGAAGCGTTGCCGGCCGTCACGGTTCCGTCCTTGCCGAACGCGGGGCGGAGTTGTCGGAGCTTTTTCTCGTCGAACCGCTTGGGCTGCTCATCGAGTTCGACGACGGCCGTCGCCTTGCCCGCGGGAACGGTCACCGGCACGATTTCGCGCGCGAAAGCCCCGCTGGCCTGCGCCGCCAGCGCCCGCTTGTAGCTGGCGACGGCAAAATCGTCCTGCTGCTCGCGGGTGAAGCTGTACTTGGTCGCGCACTGATCGCCACAGGTTCCCATCGAGAG
Organism: Tepidisphaerales bacterium; assembly: GCA_038229715.1. Taxonomy (GTDB): domain Bacteria; phylum Planctomycetota; class Phycisphaerae; order Tepidisphaerales; family Tepidisphaeraceae; genus JANMES01. Next base: position 62,122 of record JBBROD010000017.1, read on the forward strand.
GTGGCTGTACGCATCGGTCAGGCCGTCGTGCAGCATGGAGTCGATCAACTCGCCGTTGCCGAAACGATAACCCTGCCGGGCTTTGGTGAGCAGATACGGCGAGCGGCTCATGTTCTCCATGCCGCCGGCGACGACGACGGATGCGTCGCCGCACTGAATCGCCTGGGCCGCGAGCATGACCGCCTTCAATCCCGAGCCGCAGACTTTGCTGATATTGGTCGCGCCGACGTTCACTCCCAGCCCCGCGCCGATCGCCGCTTGCCGAGTCGGGTTCTGCCCCACGCCGGCGGGCAGCACGTTGCCCATGATGACTTCGTCCACCCGATCGCCGGGCACCCCCGCACGCTCCAGCGCTGCGCGAATGACCGCGCTGCCCAGCACGGTCGCCGGCACCTCGGCCAGCACGCCGTTCAACGCACCGATCGCCGTTCGTACCGGGCCGGCCAAAAACACTTCGCTTTTCATCTCACGCTCCTCGATCGAAATCTTGTGCGATTACTGGTGCGGGAATAGTCGCCCGCAGTTTGGTATCTTACGTTCGATCAACGGCCCGGGCGAATCCCGGGCGATCGGGTAGTGCGTCAGTTGGAATTCTCGCGCCCGGTGCATCTCACGCCGGTCGCTGTGCGACCGGCATGAGATTCAAACTGACCCACGACCGACGATTGCAGGAGCGGCGATGAAGGACGACCTACGACTCAGCGAACTCTACTCCCGCGGCATTGCCCCCGGCGAGGCGGAGAAAATCCTTTCATGGATCGATTCCGCGCACCAGCGGAACGAGCCGGAAAAAGCGTGGTCGCGCATCTCCTCGCAAATCCTCACGCCCGCCCACGCTTTCTCACTGCACGCCTGGCTGTACGAACAGTGCTACGGCACCGACGCCGGCCCGGCGTGGTTGCCGTCGGCGGAAGTCGTCGAACGCGCAAACGTCACCGCCGCTGCGAAATCGCTCGGCCTGGCGGATTACGCTTCGCTGCACCGCTGGTCGGCGGAACTGCGCGAGGCATACTGGGCGCTCGCGATCGAGCGGCTGGGGATTCGATTCAGCCGTTCTTATGCAAAGATCGTAGACGCGACGGAACCGACCCGGCCGAAATGGTTGATCGGCGCGGCGATGAACATCGTCGAAAGCTGCTTCCAGGCCGGCGACGATAAGCCCGCGATCATCGAAGGCGGCCAATCTGCCTCGCGCACGTGGACCTACGGCGAACTGAAAAAGCTGACCGCCCGCGTGGCGCACGGTTTAGCCGTTCGCGGCGTAAAGCCCGGCGATGCGGTCGGCGTCGTTATGCCGATGACACCGCGATCGGTCGCGATTTATCTCGGCATCATCGCCGCCGGTGCCGTGGTTGTTTCGATCGCCGACAGCTTCGCCGCGGAAGAAATCGCCACGCGGCTGCGGCTCGCGGGGGCGAAACTCGCGTTCACGCAGGACGTGGTGCCCTGGGCCGCCAAGCAGTTGCCGCTGTACGCGAAAATGGTCGAAGCCAAAGCGCCGGCGACGATCGTGCTCGCCGCGGGCGAAAAGATCGCGGGCGCCATTCGCGCCGGCGACTTTTCGTTCGATAATTTTCTAAGTACGGATGATTCATTCAAACCCGTGCCGCGCAGCCCGCAGGAACCGATCAACATCCTCTTCTCCTCCGGCACCACCGGCGAGCCCAAGGCCATTCCGTGGGATCACACCGTGCCGATCAAGTGCGCCGCCGACGCGCATTTTCACCAGGATATTCATCCCGGCGATGTCACCTGCTGGCCGACGAATCTTGGGTGGATGATGGGGCCGTGGCTGATTTTTGCGACACTGATCAACCGTGCGACGATGGCGCTCTACGCCCAAGCGCCCACCGACGCCGGCTTCGGCCGATTCGTGAGCGAAGCCCGCGTCAACATGCTCGGGCTCGTGCCGAGCCTCGTACGCGCCTGGCGGCAGAGCGAGTGCATGCGCGGAATCGATTGGTCGACTATTCGCGCGTTTAGCTCTTCGGGCGAATGTTCCAACCCGGCCGACATGCTCTACCTCATGCACCTGGCCGGTTATCGACCGATCATCGAATACTGCGGCGGCACGGAGATCGGCGGCGGGTACGTCAGCGGCACGGTCGTGCAGCCGTGCATCCCGGCGACGTTCACGACCGCGGCGCTCGGGCTCGATATTGTACTGCTGGATGACGACCGCAAGCCGGCCCGCAAAGGCGAGGTGTTTATCGTCGGCCCGTCGATCGGCCTTTCAACGCGACTGCTCAATCGCGACCACGACGCGATCTATTTCGCCGACGCCCCGCTCGCCGATGACGGCACGCCGCTCCGCAAACACGGCGATGAATTGCAGAAGCTCCGCAACGGCTATTACCGCGTGGCCGGTCGGTCGGATGACACGATGAACCTCGGCGGCATTAAGGTCGGCTGCGCGGAAATCGAGCGCGTGCTCAATCCGCTGCAAGGCGTGCAGGAAACCGCCGCCATCGCCGTTGCCCCGCCGGGCGGCGGACCATCTCGGCTGGTGATTTTTGTCGTGCCAAAAGCAGGAGATCCGATTACCGCCGACGCGCTCAAGCCGATTTTTCAGCAGGCGATCCGAGCTCAACTGAATCCACTGTTCCACGTCGCCGAAGTGCGGCTGATTGATTCGCTGCCGCGCACCACGTCCAATAAAGTGATGCGGCGAGAACTTCGCGCAAAGTACTGAATCCTCCGTACCTGGTTGTAAATTTTATTTTCGCAAAGCAGCACTTTGCGGTAGACGCCGCTCTTGACGCACTACTATATTGCCCGCAAGGCATGTGGCTCTTGTCTGCGATCTCCTTCAATGATCGCGAGTATTTCCCCGCAATCGCGGTATGCGTGAACTGCGCGGAATCGTATGGGTAAAACACCCCACTCTCGCAGCGGAAGAATTTATCGAACCTGTCTGATAACAACGGATTTTCCAGTCTTTCAGGCAATCCCGGCAAAAACTGCGCACATCGTCTAAAGCGACTCATTGATTCGTCGATATAGAAAGTGTCGCCAGCATCCGTCTGCTGGGTGATAGGGAGAACATCGCGAGCCGCCCACCGGGGAGGCCGCAGGAGAAAATGCAATGAGCACGAGCACCAGTAAAGTCAAAGATGTTTTAACCACCGGCGAAGTCGCGAAAATCTGCAACGTTGCCCCGCGCACCGTCAGCAAATGGTTCGACTCCGGCGCGCTGCACGGCTACCGAATTCCGGGCAGCAAGGACCGCCGCATTCCGCTCAACCAACTCATCCGCTTCATGAAGCAGCACGGCATGCCGCTCAACGGATTGATGTCGGGCTGCTCGCGGATCCTGATCGTTGATGACGAAGCGGACATTGTCGAAGTCCTCGAGAAGATTCTCGAAGACGAAGCAAAATACGAAGTGGAAGTCGCCAAAGGCGGATTCGCCGCGGGCATTACCGCGGAAAAGTTCCGCCCGCACGTCATCCTGCTCGATATGCATTTGAGCGACGTGGACGGCAAGGAAGTGGCCAAGCAGGTGAAGAGCAATTCCGACCTGCAGCTCACGAAAGTGATTGCGATGAGCGGCCGGATGAGCGACGAAGACGCCAAGGGCCTGCTCGCGGCGGGGCCGTTCGATGGATTCCTCCGCAAGCCGTTCCATGTGCGGCAGGTGATCGAAGCCATCGAAGATGCGATGGCGGTCGTTTACTAAATCGCAAAAATAGAAATGGGATTCGCACGGATGCGAAGGGGTCGTCTCGGAGGGGACGACTCTTTTTTTGCGCTCTGTATTTCTCGTCTAAATAGGAGCGCGCGAATCTCGAAGATGTATTAAAACTGGCATCCGCTTCACACAAGGGCCTCGCGTCAACGAGGCCGGAAGGGATGCCAGCCAATGGAACAGCGACGGATCGTACTTCACCCGCAGACGCGGGCCAA
>JBBROD010000018.1:0-65124 GCA_038229715.1 Tepidisphaerales bacterium
CACCGACGCAATCAAGCATCGACTCAAACTGAGGTTCCCAGGACCCAACGGTAGACGCATCCATGCGATAAACTCCATCTCGACCCAACTCCGGGCCGTGAGAGAGTTATCGGCAAAATGTATCAATGCGCTACTGTAGTATTAGGCTTCGCCGGCCGAGATTTGCGGCTCGCCTTCGCATTCGCCTTTTTGTTTGCGATCGCAGCTTGCTCGACGAACGCCTGGAACGAATCTGCAACGGTCATCGCCGCAGCCCCGTCCGGCACATTCTCCAGAGAATGAAGGGTCACTCGCGTCTTGCCGTCAATTTGTTCAAAACAGTAACCGTCCCCACCGCCCGACGTCGCAAAGATCAGAAGGCCTGCGGCGAGGAAATCGTAATCCTCTGACTGCGCAATTGCTTCTTCCGCGGAGTACACCGTATCCACGGTCGCCCATTCCGGTGACGCTCCGTTGGACTGCCGAAGAAAATGCAGATAGTCCTCGGGCAGCGTTAACCGCGCCGGACACTTCATTAACAGATCGTTGACGGCTTGTTCGCTGGCGCCATCGTTTAGATTCCAGTTTTTCGTCAGGCGCTTGAGGACTGATGACATCATTCTATTGCTCCATTTTTGGCGGGGATTGGAACACCTGCTCCACCTTCTGCCCTTCGGCCCCCTTGTGGGGCGAGAGTTTCCACAGCAGCCAATCATCATTGGCGATGAAATCATTGGCTTCGCGGCTCCACTTCTTCGGGAGCCTTTCGTTCAACTTCTCCAAGAACGGCAGCAGCGGCTTGACGGGCTTGTGCTCGGCTTCGTGGTCGTCCAGCGGAATGTGTGGCCAGCTGAAACGGTCGCGGTAATCCGCGAAACCAAAGCCGTCGAAGAAATGCTCCCCGCCGATCAGCGGCATGTACCACAGGCTCGGCGCGGCGGTGGGATTGGGCTTGATCGGAACAGCCGTCTCTAATTCCGTCAGCAGCTTTAGGCCGGTGTCGTCTTTGGTTTTTTCAAGATGCTCGCGCAGCGCCTCCAGCGGTTTGAAGCCGACGTAAGGGCTGACGAACAGCACCGGCTTGAACTGTTGACGCGCCAGGATGATCTCGTGCGGCGTGCCGACGCTGTAGATGTTCGTGGGGCAATACGAGACGACGAAATCGCTGGTGTCGACCATGCGCAAGTCCATATGCAGCGCCGGCCAGAATTGGGCGGCACACTTATCGCGGGTTTCCGCGCCCGCCCGGCTTTCTTCAAACGTCCACTTGTGACGTACACCGGCGATGGTGTCGTCTTCCTTGCCGTACTCCTGCAGGCCGTGCAGTTCGGGCTTGAACCAGGGATCAAAGACGGTAACGCCGAACTCGCGGAGAAAATCGCCGACGCGGTTGCGCCACCCCAGCTTCTGTTCCGCCGCCCGGCTGGCGACAAAATCCATCGGGCCGGAGAGATAAACGCGGGCGTCACGCAGCAGGTTGGGGTTGGGAAGTCGGTTAGCCATATCGGCCAGTTTACCTTTTTGGAAAGCGAATGGCATCGACGAATCCGGCCGTATCACTAAATCGCGCGAAACGTGTTGAAAGGGCCGATGAAAACCCGCGACAAAGAACAACGCATTGTGTTTCAATAGCCTGCTAGTCGGTATGATATTGGAGTTGAGGTAACCGCTCTTGTTTCGGCGCGGGTTATCTCAGTCGGTCCCTCTCGGAAACTCAACGAAAGAATTGAACGTGACCACACCACCAACCATCGTCCGCCAGCAGAAATATCGATCGAGGATTTGCGCGCTTGCCGCTTTAATGATTTGGAGTGCGACCGCTTGCGTGGCCGTTCACGCTGCGGCTCCGATTCCGCTGGAATTGCCGCGTCCTGACGGCAAGCCGGGCGATGTGACCAAGCCGATCAAGGTCTACATCCTGGCCGGGCAGTCGAACATGGTGGGCATGGGCGACATCAGTGGCGCGAAGCCGGAGTTTGCGAAGATTTACTACTCGCCGGACCCGGCGATCATCCCCGGCACCACGCCGATCGGCTCTAACGAACGCGGCAAGCCTCTGGATGTGGTGGCGGCCGAAAAATTGAGCATCTACGACGCCAAAGCCGCCGGCGCGGCCGTTGCCATGGGCGCGGCGTCGGAAAATCTACCGCCGCTGGAGGACGGAAAAACGCTCCTCGTCACCGCTCAGATCGAAGCGCCGGCCTCGGGGAATTTCTTCGTTCGCGCCGGTTCCGGCGACAGCGCCTACAACGTCATCACGCTGGACGGCAAGGAAGTCTCCCGCAAAGACGCCGGCGGAAAGCCGGTGCTGGCCAAAGTCACGCTCGAGCAGGGCAAGCGCTACCCGGTCGAAATCCGCTACGCCAAGAGCGGCTCGGCTGCGTTCTGGCTTGAGCGGGTGGATATGCAGGCCCACGGCGATCTCGTCACCGTCACCAAGAAGGACAAAAAATTCCCCTACCTGATCGACGACGCCGGCAATTGGACCGTGCGTAACGACGTCTACTTCCAGGAAGCACGGCTGGTCGAAGGCGGCAAGGGCGCACCGATGAGCGCCGAATCGAATAAAAAATGCCTGCCCAAGTGCAACTCGATCGGCCCGGAGGTGGGCTTCGGCTTTGTCATGGGCACGTTTCATGACGAGCAGGTGCTGATCATCAAAACCTCGCAGGGCAATCGCTCGCTGAAGTTTGATTTCCGTCCGCCGACCAGCGGGCAGGGAGCAGACACCAGCCAGTACGAGGGATTTGAGTACCGCGCGATGATCAAAGGCGTTCGCGAAACGCTCGACAAGATCGACAAAATCGTCCCCGGCTATCAGGGGCAAGGTTTTGAAATCGCCGGCTTCGGTTGGTTTCAAGGCCACAAAGATTCCGGCGCGACCAAGGACGAATACGAAAAGAATCTGGTGAACCTCATCAACGACGTGCGTAAGGAATTCAAAGCGCCGAACATGAAGGCTGTCATAGCGACGGTTGGATTTCATGGTTACCGGATTTCGACCATGCCGTGGTACGGAATCTGGCAGGCGCAGATGGCCGTCGGCGATCCCAAGCAGCACCCGGAGTTTGCGGGCAACGTGGCTTCGGTGGATACGCGCGATTTCTGGCGCGAGGTGGATGAATCGCCGCGCGGCCAGGACTACCACTACAATCGGAACGCCGAGACGTACCTGCTCATCGGCGAGGCGATGGGCCGGGCGATGGTGCGCTTGGAAGGCGGGCAAGCCGAGGAAATTCCCAAGTCCGACCGGGAGGCGAAGGTGACCGCCGCCATGGCCGCCGCAACCGCCACACCCGAGCCGACCGACGCACAGAAGGCCGCCCACCGTGCGGCGATCAAACCTTTCATCCTCGAAACTTCGCTCCCCTCATTCACCGCCGACGCCAAGACGCTGGCCGCGCTGAAAGCCGCGATGGCCGGACAGAAGCCGGCCAAGAAAACCCCGTTCCTCAACGACACCCTCGACGACCTCGTACAGATCTATCAGGCTGCCGGCGTGCATGATTACGACTGGCAACCGTTCGGCGGCGACATCAAGAACTCCAATTGGAGTTACCTCGCGTTCGACCTCCCCGGCAAGCCGAGCAAGATCAATGTCAGCGGCGCCGCTTCCGCCGCCGATGATGAAGGCGACGCCGCTGATGACGACAACAAGCCCGAGACCAACGCAACCGACAAGAAGGACGTTTCCAAGTCGGCCGGCAAACCCAAGCCGGCCACCAAGCCCGCCGAAGTTCCCAAAGAAGCCGTCCCAGTGAAATGGGTTTTGCCGGCTGGCATGGATAACTGGTTCGCGACCGATTTTGACCCCGCTAAAGCCGGCTGGAAGAGCGGCTTCGCGCCCTTCGGCGAAAGCGCCGAAAAGCTAGCCGTGCCCGATTGGGCGTCTCGGCGAGTCGCTAATCGAACCCCCAAAACCTTGATTGACAACGACGCCCTGCTGATGCGACAAACCGTCGATCTCCCGCCGCTCAAGGAAGGCTACCGCTACCGCATCCGCGTCACCGGCAGCCTGCACAACAACATGGGCGAGGGCTACGCGATCTACGTCAACGGCCAACTGCTGGCCGACAACCACGAAGGCGTCCTCGGCTGGCGTCGCCAAGGCCGATCGCCGCGCGGCGTGTGCATCTACCCCGATGTGCGCGACCTGTTCAAGGACGGCAAAGTCACTCTGGCGATCAGCCACTTCCCAATGGACAACTGGTCCCCCGGCCGCTACGTCCCACCCGGCGCTGCCGTGAGCGTCGCGATCGAACAACAAAAGCTCCCGCCGGTGCAAGAGTAAAAGCAACCCGAAAGAGCGATATCGCCGACGGCCGAGCAACTGCTCGGCCGTCGTCGTTTTTTGCCGATCGCCATCATATCGCTTCTTCGCAAGCCCATTCGCCAGGCCGCTTGCGAAGCAGCAAATCGCGAAAACTTCCCGCCGCATTCTTCAATTCCCGACACTGCCTCGCCCCTGAAGCGCCAGCCGCGCAACACCCACCGTATTTGTGACCAGACCGTACGAGATTTCCCCCGCGTGGTTGGGGACGTCTTTTGACAAATCGGCTGGCATTCAACAGGCGCACTTCGCCTGTGGGTTTTGCTCCGTGTGGCTACCTTTGCGTACCTTTGGGTACCCACGCGCCGCGTCGCATAAATTACATAAGCTGTTGTTATATATGATCTTGTGGTTGATATCCGGAGAAAATAGCGGTCTGGCGTGTTTTTTAGTGCATCAGGGCAACCACTCGCTGCCAGGCATCGGCCCCGGGGAATGTTTGGGGAAACGCAAGATTGGGTTAATCGTGTGGTAAGATTAGGTTAACTCCCGTGCGATACCTCTTAGTCATCCTCATTCTGCTCGCTCTTGCGTCGACCCGTGCGGCGGCGCTGGAGACCGACCAATTCACCGTGCCGGCTGCGCCGTTGGTGGATCTGGGGGCAGTGGTGGATGACAAAGTGTCCGGCGAGCTGGAGCGGATCGTCAACCACGCCAACGCCGAGCGGGCCGAGGAGTTGCGGCTGGCGGGGACGAGCCGCTGGGCCTGGCTGGCGGGGAAGCATCGGGCGGCGGCGGACGAGGCGGTCTCTAACGACGGGGTGGCGCTGGCATTTTACCGCGCGATCGCCGGCGGATCGGTGCCCAGCTGCAGGATCGAAGACTGGGTTACGTCCAGCGGCAAGTTGCGGTCCGCCCTGCTTCAGCCGATGCCCGTGAGCGACTCGGTCTACGGGGCCAATCCGTTCCAAAGGCCGTTCCTGCTGGTCGAGCTCTCGCCGACGATTCGGCTGCACGATCAGTACCTGGGCGTGGATAAGCTCGGGCACTTTTTCCAGCAGGGCCAAGAGTATTACGAGCGGTTCGTCGACGCCCGCCGAGCGGGGAAAACCGATGCCCAGGCGACGCAGGTCGCCATCGCCGGCGGCGTGAGGCAGGAACACGGGTTTTACGGAGAAGCGATCATCGGCGTCTACAGCAACGCCGACCTGGCCGCCAACTACGCGGGACTTCTCTTCTACCGCAACCTGTTCGAGCCGATCACCATCGACGGGATGACGCTTGAGCCGATGATTACCCGTGATGGAGACACGTTAGTGCTGGCCGAGCGCGTGAAGATGAACGTGATGCAGCCGTTCATCACCGATCACTGGAATGAGGCGATGAACCCGTGTCACTACTCGGGCTATTGGACCGCGTTCGTCAAAGAGCGGATCGCCGCGAAAGTCGACGCGTGGATGGCGTTCAACCACAGCAGCCCATCGCAGGAAGCAGCCCGGCTGAGCCGGATGACGAAGTTCGACGGCATCGATTACGGGCACAGTGGGTGGCGCGATGTGATCACCCTCACCAATGCGGCGGCGATGGAGGCGGTGGCATCGAGGTAGCAAATAGTCATTTGGTCATTCGTAAAAACCTGAAGGACGCATGACGAATGACTCCTTCTGCCGTATGATGCGTTCACCATTTTCATGGAGGAAAAGGTGAAAACTGCTGCCTGTTTGTTGATCGTGTGTGTGCTGGCCGGCTGTCACGGCCCCGAGCCGATCGAATACCCGCCGATGAATTACACCGCCGAGTTGCCTCCGGGCACCAAGGCGCTTCGGAAGATCTCGCCGAGCGAGTATCCGGATTTTTCCGACGCTTTCCTTCGCCCGAATTTGGCTGATGTGATCGCGGCGATTAATCAGAGCCTGAAATACCTGGAAGCGCCTAGCAGCCATATTTTCTTTCCGTATCTGGATATCGACCACCCCCGGGCCGTCGCGACGTTGCAGCAGTTGCGGACGCTGCTGATGGAGCGGAGATATCGCAGCCGCGAGGCGTGGAACGAGGTGATCGCCGAACGGTTTGAAGTGTACAAGAGCGTCGGCTCCCCGCGAGTGGACGGGCCCGGCTACAGCGGGCAGGTGTTGTTCACCGGGTACTTCACACCGATCTACCCGGCCAGCCTGACGAAAACCGCCGACTTTCAATGGCCGCTCTACAAGCGGCCGCCGGAGTTCTTTAACGAAGGAAGGACCGCCCCGATCAAACATCCGGACGGTTCGACCAATCCGTACCCGCACACGCGAAAAGACATTGAGCAAAAGCATCTCCTTGATGGGCAGGAACTCGTCTGGTTGAACAACCGCTGGGACGCTTACGTCGTCAGCGTGCAAGGCAGTGCCCGGCTGAAACTGACCGACGGCAGCACGTACGAGATCGGCTACGCGGGCAACAACGGCATGGATTATGTGAGCCCCGGCAAGCAGATGATCGCCGACGGGATCATCCCGAAAGAGCAACTGAGCCTCAAAGGATTGCGATCGTACTTCCAGCAGCACCCGGACATGATGGACAAGTACCTGTGGGTGAACCCGCGGTTCGTGTTTTTCACCGAGCGCCCCGGCGGGCCGTTCGGCAGCCTGAACGTGCCGGTGACGACGTTTGCCAGCATTGCGACGGACAAAGACGTCTACCCGCGAGCGATGCCCGCGTTCGTGAGCACTCAAATCCCCAGCAGCTACGTCGGCGGGACGATGCCTTACAAAGCATGGATGCTTGACCAAGACGCCGGCGGAGCCATCCGCGCCGCCGGGCGATGCGATTTGTACATGGGCATCGGCCCCGCCGCCGAGGGAATCGCTGGCCAACAGTTGTATCCCGACGAGTTGTACTACTTGGCGGTCAAGCCGGTTGGCATGCCAACGACAACGCCGTAGTCAGCAACGCCAGCCAAAGCGCGGCCGAGTCTCGGGAACCCGTGACGCGGGCCATCGAAGATGGCCGTTTTTGTCGGGCGTCGTTCGTCGGGTCGAAAAAAGGCCATCTTCGATGGCCCGCGTCACGAAGATCGCTTCGGGGAATCCGCCGGCGGGCTCTTTGCTCGTCGACTACTCGCCGATTGGCACATGCAAGTCACTTGCAGTAACATGATTCCACGATGCGCCCTCTCGTCGACATCCGCGATCTCGATTTTGCCTACAGCGACGCGCCTGTGCTGAAGAAAATCGCCCTCACCGTCGACGGCGGTAGCACGATGGGTGTGATCGGGCCTAACGGCGGCGGGAAAACCACGCTGGTGAAACTGCTGACCGGCCGGCTGCAACCCACGCGGGGGGAGATTTTGATCGACGGACTGCGGCCGCTGGACGCCGTCCGGCGAGGGGATCGCATCGGCTACCTGCCGCAAAGCCCGCGCGTGGAAGTCAGCTTCCCGCTCAGCGTCCGTCAGGCGATCACGCTGGGGCTGGCCGGCAAGACCGGGATGCTCCGGCGGTACGCGAAGGACGACCTGATCTACGTCGATTCACTCATCGAGCGGATCGGCATCGCCGCGATGGCCGACGAGCCGATCGGCAACCTCTCCGGCGGGCAACTGCAGCGGGCGCTGATCGCCCGCGCGCTGGCGGCTAAACCCAAGCTGCTGATCCTCGACGAGCCGACCACCGGCATTGACGTCCGCGGTCAGCAGGCGTTCATCGAATTCATCAACGCCCTCAAGCAGGAGCTCGGCCTGACGGTGATCTTCGTCAGCCACGATCTGCGGGCCGTCACCAGTATGTCCGATCGTATCGCGTGCCTGAACGTCACGCTGCATTATCACGACGTGCCGCAGCACCTGCCGGCGGATTTGGTGTATCGCATGTTCGCCTGCGACCTGGAGGCGGCGGGCATCAAGTCCACCGCCGGGCCGCTGACGGGGCCGTTCGTTCCTTTGATGGCGAAGAATTGAGTGTGCGACAGAGAACACAGATAGCACGGAGAGGAAGAGACAAACGATCGCTCTATTTCGTCATCCTGAGGTACTCCGAAGGATCTCGAATTATCAAAGGCGATCGACGGCCGAGATCCTTCGGAGTACCTCAGGATGACGCATAGCGTAAATCGCGACCCGCGAACTTCTTACGTACCTCTCAGGATGAAAACCTCCAATTACATTTATTCTCCTCTTACTCTCCGTGTCCTCTGTGTTCCGCTTTAAAACATAATCCGTGATCAACCAACTCCTCACACCTTCGCTCCTCACCACGGCCACGCTGGCGATTGCGTGCGCGGTGCTCAGCGTGTTTGTCGTGCTCCGCCGGTGGAGCTTCATCGGCGAAGGGATTTCGCACAGCACGTTCGGCGGCGCGGGGACGGCGTGGATGCTGGGGTTGGCTTTCCCCGCGATGGAGCAATCGCGCGTGCCTTATGTGGCGATGCTGGTCATGGTCTTCTCATTCACCACCGCGATGGTGATCGGCGCGATCACCCGCCGGCAGCGCGTGCATCCGGACGCCGCGATCGGGATTTTTCTGGTGTCTTCGTTGGCGTGGGGATTTCTCGCGCAAGGCATCTACTTCCACCAGCGCCACGCCACGCCAGCCGGGTGGGATACATTTTTGTTCGGCGATATCGAGCACCTCGATCGCCGCTTCGCGATCGCGGTGGCGGTTTTGAGCGCAGCGGTGGTGACGATCGTCTGCCTGCTGGGCAAAGAGATGATTTACTGCGCCTTCGACGCGGAGATGGCCGAGACGTCCGGCGTGCGGGCGGGCGTGATCCACTACCTGCTGCTGGCGCTGCTCGCGATCGTCATCGTCGTCGGTGTGCAAGTGGCGGGCAGCGTGCTGATCCCGGCGATGCTGATTCTTCCCGGGACGGTGGCGTTGCAGCTGAGCAAAAAACTCCGCGACGTGTTCATCCTGGCGATCGGCGTCGGCCTGATCGGCGCGCTCGGCGGGCTGCTCTGCCACCGGCAGTGGAATTACGTCCCCATCGGCCCGGCGATCGTGCTGACGCTGTTCGCGATTTTCCTGCTCACCTGGATGACCCGACGATTGGTCTGATGTCGCATGGGCTACCAGCCCATGCCTAGAGGCGCACATGGGCATGGGCTGGTAGCCCATGCGACATCAACTTTTCCAAAACTTCGGAAGCCCCGTGAACAGAAAACGCCTGGCCGCGATCAGCACGTCTCTGCTGCGTACCGCTTTCTCGCGCTGCCCGCGGAAGCTGTGATAGACGACTTGGACCCACGCGCGGATCACGCGGAGCGGCATATCCAGCGTCACCAGCAGTTTGTAGAGCCTCGCCCGCCACGCGCCGTGGTGTTTGCGGACGTAGCGGGCGTAGCCGCATTCATACGTGCGATATGTGAACGGGCGATTCGTGCGCGAGCTGATTCGGCCGAGGTGCTCGATCTCGGCGGCGGGCTCGAAGTAAATCGTCCCCCGCTCGCCGAGGCGTTTGCACAGGTCGATGTCTTCCCCGCCGAACTCGAAGCCGTCGTCCCATCCGCCGACCTGTTGAAGCTGCTCACGCCGGACCATGAGCGCCGCGCCGTCGAGCTGCCCCACGGCACCGGCGGTATTGGGATCGAACGAGCCGTTGCGATAGCGTTTGTACGCGCGGCTGAACAAACCGGTTGCTTTCAGGAAAGAGATGCGCTGCAGCAGCGCCGGAAACGTCAGCAACGCCCGCGTGTTGCGCTGCAGTTTGCAGTCAGCGCCGATCAGTCGCGGCCCGATCACGGCGATCTCCGGGCGAGCGTCGATCGTTTTGATGAGCGCCGCGAGCGCGCCGGGTCGCACGATCATGTCGTTGTTGAGGAACAACACGTACCGCCCCGTTGCCGCGGCTGCGCCGACATTATTTCCGCGGGCAAAGCCCAGGTTACTGCCGTTGCGGAGAAGTATGACGCCGGGAAACTCCACCGCCACCATGTCGGGTGAGCCGTCGGAGCTGGCGTTGTCGGAGACGATCGTCTGCACGCTCACGCCGCCGCTGTGGCCTTCGATCGACCGCAGCAAGTTCCGCAGCATCGCCTGGCCGTTCCAGTTGAGGATGACGATGGAGAGATCGGGCGCGTCGGTCGCGGGCATCGGTGTCGTCGATAGCATCGCCGGGGAATGTTAACCGAGTTGACTTCGAAAGGAGACTTATACGGATCAGGCATGAACCGTGCGCCTTCTGTAGGGCGGGTGTCCACACCCGCCGGTCGCCGGCACGACGACCTCCGCGTTCGGCGGCTGAGGACAGCCGCCCGCCAAAGAAGCGCGTGAATCAAGCCGGATCCGTATTATCGCGCCGGCAACTCCGGTCCATCACTGTAGCCGTACTTCTGCATCCACGGGTTGTTGTGGACGGATTCGGCGAACGCGCGCAACGCCGGATCGCTTTGCCAGGCGTTGCCGCGCGACACATTGACGGCCGGCACGGCGGAGTCGATCTGCTCGGGCGTCGGCGATAGCTCGCAAAACGTCGCGAGTTCCGCCAAGTGCTTTTTCGGGTCGGCGAGAAAATCCTCGAAACGCACCGTGATGATTGGGTTGGAAATGCCCGACAGATTCGCCTCGCCTGCGGCGACGTATTCTTCCCAGAGCGAGAATCCGCCGGCCAGCTCCAGGCAGCGGGCCGATCCGCGGTAGGCGGCTAAGTCGATCTTGTGCTTGCTCGACATGCGCCCGTACCGCTGGTCGAACTTCGTCACCCGCTCGGCCAGCATGTTCTTCTCGCGCACCAGTAAGCTGCTGGCGACGTCCACGCCGTGGCGGAGAATGTTAATGATCTTCGCCTGCGGAAACAGCTGCAGCCACATCGGCAGGGTGAAAACGGTTCGAGGGTCTTTGAACCCCCACTGCCGATCGAATTTTTCGATCGAGCGGTATTTCAGGTATGTGCCGAGCCCGAGGAAATGCCGGATTTTAGTCGACACCACATCGCCGCGAAGGGCTTTGACGGTCATTTCCGTCGCGTCGTGGTTCCGCAGCATCGCCAGGATCGGCGCGGGGTTGTCCCACGCGGCGTTGATGCGACGGAGGATCTTGTCGTTGAGCGAGAGGAAATAGGTGGCCTCATGATCCCCCTGCAGCGACGTTCCCACGAACAGCCCGAGTTGGTCGAGCAATTCCGTGATCATCGTCGTGCCGGAACGATGCATGCCTAACAGGATGATCGGTTGCCGGAGACACGGTATTTGCATGTTCAGAAAAGCATACAAACTTGTGAGGAATGGGGGAATGTATTGAGCGGACGGATTTCTATACTCACTCGCGGTCGTACGCCTCACGCTCGAACCGGTTGTCGCGATACGGCCGCTGCCCCTTCAAAAGGGCGATGAGAGACGCCAGTCCGTACGCGGGGAAGAAGAACGGCCCCCATCGCTCGGCCTGCTTCACATGAACGCGTTCGTGCGATCGGGTCAGATCATGCGCCAGCTCATCGCGACCGAGGACGATGTGGCCCAAGGTCATCGCCGTCGCGCCGCCCTTGAGCAACGTGCAGTGTTTGAGGAAGAAAGTGGCGAACCCGCCCGACACTTCAAGCACGCCGTCGACGACCCGGCAGCGCCCGCCGGTGCATAACGTGGGGATGAGCAGGAGACAGCCGGCGAGCGTGGTCGGACTTGTCCACAAATAGACCACAATTTTGGGGAGTTTAACCACTTTTTTTTTCGCCGGTTCGATCAGGCATTTTGTATACCCGGTGGATAACCCGACACATCGGGATGCGGGCCTGTCGCGCCACTTGGGCGCGAGCGTCACACTCGGTCAGGTCCGCGATGCGCCTGTCGTCGCCGGGCCGACAAGCGGTGGTCATCGCGCCAGCGGCTGCGCCACGTTATCCACAGCCAGGTTCCGATAATCAATTCCATAAAGCTATGGCGTTATTGTGATTAAGCTCAAAACACTGAATCTATCCACAATCGGCGCACCATCATCACTACTGCTACTATATAAGTTCTTTATAAGACAGTAAGGAGACGTTAGACTGCCCGGCCCAACCAAATCATCAGTCGGGCGTACGAAAGGTCAGTCATGAAAGTTATCTGCAATCGAGGGGCCCTTTTAGAATCTCTTACCGTCGCCGGGAATGCGGTCAACCCGCGTAGCCCGAAGCCGGCGTTGCACTGCGTCAAACTCGCAGCTGCGGGCAATACGCTCACAGTATCAGCGACCGATCTGGAAGTCGCGATCCGCTATACCGACACACAGGTGCAGATCGAGCAGGAAGGCGAAATCCTCATCCCGGCTGACAAGCTGCTGGCGATCGTCCGCGAAAGTATCGACGACACGCTCTCTATCGAAATCATCGGCGATCACGCTGTCATCAAAGGCCAGGACAGCAACTTCAAAATCTTCACGCAGAAGGCGGCTGACTTTCCGCCGGTCCCGGATTTTGAAGGCGAAGCCGATTTCACCGTCGCTGGCGGGCAGCTGAAGCAGTTGATCGGCCAGACGCTGTTCGCGGCTGCCAAGGAATCGACGCGGTACGCCTTCAACGGCGTTCTGGTGAGCGCCAAGGCCAAGAAGCTGAATCTGGTCAGCACCGACGGCCGCCGCCTCGCACAGGCTCGCGGAGAGCTGGTAACGGACAAGACCGCCAAAGACGGCGCCAAGGCGATTATCCCCGCCAAGAGTTTACAACTGGTGGAAAAGCTCATCGACGATCCGGAAGAAGCAGTGTCGTTTCAGATCAAGGAAAACCAGGTGATCTTCCACACCAGCAGCGCGACGCTGACGAGCAGCTTGGTGGAAGGACAATTCCCGCCGTTTGAGGATGTGATCCCGAAAGAGAGCGATAAATCCATGACCGCCGCGACCGCAGATTTCCTCTCCGCCATCCGCCGCGCCGCGCTGCTGACGACGGATGACAGCAAAGGCGTGCGTTTGGCGTTCGGCAAGAAGGGCTTGGTTCTCACCAGCCGCAACCCCGAAGCCGGAGAGGCGACCGTGAATTTTCCGTGTAAGTTTGAAGGGGCCGACGTCGAAATCGGGTTTAATCCTGCATTTCTGACCGAGGCGTTGAAGGTCGTCGACAGCGACGACATCACGCTGGAACTGACGGCCCCGAATCGCCCGGGTTTGCTCAAGGGCGGGCCGAATTTTACTTACGTGATTATGCCGGTGAATTTGCAGTAGGAAGGCGACCCTGCGCGCATGTCAACTGCTCGTCTCCATCCTTGGGCGCACCAAATTGTGTTCGAAGGTATTAAGCTGCCTGGTTCAATGCTAGCGATCGATCATCTTGGCAAAGAACCCGAAATTTCAGAAGAAGCCTCAATTTGGTTGTGGCGATTCACGGTTTGTGTAGGCATCACAAAATCCGATACGTCGGAGAATGTGATCCGTTTTGCAGGCGAAGCTCTGGAAATCGCACAACGTTTTCGCGCGCGGCTTCTTCGAGAAATTCCCGCACGTTTTGATGGCCTGTTTGATGCCAAGGTACACGGCGATTGGGTCTACAGCCTAAGCACTATGATCGAGATCGCGAGACGTCGGGATCGCTGTTCGTGGACCGCAAGCGAGCTGATTGAGTGCGCCGATAGTGGTACTAACATCAATGGAACATGACCTTCCTCAACCCGCCCGCCTAGCCAAAGTTAAAAGCTGGCCTGCGCTGACGACGGACGCGAAGGGCCCAGCGATAATCCAGTTCTTCAAGCAGTTGGTCGAACAGCGGCTAGGGAAATTCGCGAAGATCGCCGAGTTCTGGAACCCAGCATGACCGACTCCGCCACCTCCTATCGCGACTTCGGGTACGGCAGCGACAAGCCGCTGTGTACGCACTCGTACCTGTTGCCGGTGGTGCTGGAGATGCTTGGACCCATCACGCCCGGGATGCGGGTGCTGGACGTCGGATGCGGCAACGGGTCGATGGCTGGCGAGCTGATTGGGCGCGGCTGTCATGTCGTGGGGATCGACCTGAGCGAAGAGGGCATCGCCCTCGCAAGGCAAAACCACCCCCAAGCGCGATTTGAAGTTCTGGCGGCGGACGATCAGCTCATGTCGCGCCTCGGTGAATCGCCGTTCGATCGCGTGTTGAGCACGGAAGTCGTCGAGCACGTTTATGACCCGCGCGGATACGCCCGAGGCTGCGTGAGCGCCCTGCGAACCGGCGGACGGTTTGTCTGTTCCACGCCCTACCACGGCTACCTGAAAAACCTCTCCATCGCACTGGCTGGCAAGTGGGACACACACGCCAACCCGCTGTGGGACGGCGGGCACATCAAACTCTGGAGCCGGGCGACTCTGTCGGCACTGCTGCGCGAGTCGGGCCTGAAAAACCTGCAATTCAAGGGAGCGGGCCGGTATCCTTGGATGTGGAAATCGATGGTCATGGCCGGCGAGAAGTAACATGCCCCTAAGTTCTGAAAAACGCGACCAAGCCGAACTGGCACGATTGGCGAAATTCAAATCGTCGCCGCCCAGAACGACGGCTGCGATCGGCCCGGAGTTGATTCAGTTCTTCAAGCAGTCGGTCGAGAAGCGGCAGGGGAAATTCGCCAAGATCGCCGACGTATGGGTCCGGCTGATCCCGCCGATGATGCTCAACCATTGTGCGCTGGACAGCTTTTCCAAAGGCACGCTGGCGGTGGTGGTGGACAGCTCGCCGCACTTGTACGAGATGAAGCAGTTGCTACTCAGCGGCTTGGAGAAGCAACTGATGATCGCCTGCAAAGCAGCGGGGTTGAAAAAGATCACGCTCAAGCCGGGGCGGTGGTATCAGGGAGAGGTTGGGGGGCAGAAATTGTGCTTTTAGACTTCACCGTCGGGCTCGCTATCGCGTCCGAATGGAGCCACAAACGTGAAATATCTTGCAATCAGTCGTTTTGAGGCTAGCATCCAATGCAATAACTAACAGGTAATCACGCATGATACGCTTCGCTCCCCTTGCGACATTCGTTCTGACGACGACCCTTGGTCTTTCGGGCATGGTGTTGGCCGAGCAATCGGTGGCGAAGCGCCCCGGCAATCAACCGACCACCAAGAAAACCCCGGCAGGTGGTCAAAGCGAAAAAGGCGACGATCAACAGTCCGGACAACAAGGCGACAAGCAGAACGGTCAGTCCGGCGAGCAGGGTGAAAAGCAGAACAACCAATCCGGCCAGCAAGGCGAGCATCAAAACGGGCAGTCCGGCGAACAAGGCGAGCATCAAAACGGACAAACCGGCGAACAAGGCGACAAATCCAAATCTGATTCCAAGGGCAAGTAGCCTTTGTCCTTCTGATCTCCATTACAAACTGCCGAAGCAACGAAGAAAAGCAGATTGCCTTCTTCGTTGGTTTGCCCTTTCGTGGTAAATAGGCACGCCTATGCCCCCCGAATCTGAAAAAATTATCTACTCCATGATCGGCGTCACGAAGATGCACGAGAAGAAGGTGATCCTCAAGGACATCTATCTCTCCTACTTCTACGGCGCGAAGATCGGCGTGCTCGGGCTGAACGGCGCGGGCAAATCGTCGCTGCTGCGCATCCTTGCGGGGATCGACACCCACTACGACGGGCAGATCAACAAATCGCCCGGCTACACCGTCGGATTTCTGGAGCAGGAGCCGCTGGTCGACAGCAAGCTCACCGTCCGCGAAGTCGTCGAGCAGGGAGCAGCCAGGACGATCGAGCTTCTGAAAGAGTACGATCGCATCAACGAAAAGCTCGGCGAGCCGCTCAGCGATAACGAGATGACCAAGACGCTGGAGAAGCAGGGGGAGATTCAGGAAAAGCTCGACCACCTCAGCGCCTGGGATCTCGACCAGCAGCTTGAACAGGCGATGGACGCGCTGCGGTGCCCGCCGGGCGATACGCCGGTGAGTATTATCTCCGGCGGTGAGAAACGCCGCGTTGCGCTTTGCCGGCTGTTGCTGCAGAAACCGGATATTCTGCTGCTGGATGAACCGACGAATCACCTCGACGCCGAGAGCATCAACTGGCTGGAACAGCACCTCAAGCGATACGCGGGCACGATCATCGCGGTGACGCACGATCGGTACTTTCTGGACAACGTCGCCGGTTGGATACTCGAGCTCGATCGCGGCGTGGGCATTCCGTACAAGGGCAATTACACCAATTGGCTGGAAGCGAAGCAGACGCGACTCAAGATCGAAGAGAAGACCGAAAGCGCGCGTCAGAAGGCGCTGGCGCATGAATTGGAATGGGTGCGATCCAGCCCGCGCGCCCGCCAGGTGAAATCCAAAGCCCGCCTGAAGGCTTACGAGACGATGGCCGCCCAGGAGCAGGCGAAGAAGGCGGCAGAGATCGAAATCTACATCCCGCCCGGCCCGCGGCTGGGGCAGCTGGTGATCGAGGCCGACAAGATCGCCAAAAGCTACGGCGACAATCTGCTGTACGAAAACGTCAGCTTCAGCATCCCGCCGGGCAGCATCGTCGGCGTGATCGGACCGAACGGGGCCGGCAAAACCACGCTGTTCCGCATGATCACCGGGACCGAAAAACCCGACGCCGGCACGATCAAGATCGGCGATAGCGTGAAGCTGGCGTTCCTCGATCAATCGCGCGACGGGCTCGGCACGACGGACAGCGTGTGGCAATCGATCACCGACGCCAAGGAAACCGTGCAACTCGGCACGCTGCAGGTGAACAGCCGGGCGTATGTGGCGCGCTTCGGCTTCACCGGGACCGACCAGAGCCGATCCGTCGGCACGCTCTCCGGCGGCGAGCGCAACCGCGTACACCTGGCCCGCATGCTCAAGAGCGGCGCGAATGTCATCCTGCTAGACGAACCCACGAACGACTTGGATGTGAACACGATCCGCAGCGTTGAAGAGGCGCTCGAAAACTTCGCCGGCTGCGCCATCATCGTCAGCCACGACCGCTGGTTCCTTGACCGGACGGCGACGCACATTCTGTCATTCGAAGGCGACAGCAAAGTGGTTTTCTTTGAAGGCAACTTCAGTGACTATGAATTGGACAAGCACAAGCGTCTGGGGACCGATGCGGATCAGCCGCATCGGATCAAGTACCGGAAGCTGACCAAGTGAGTGTCAGCCGGGGTCATTATCGTCCGACTTTGGCCGCTTGCCCGACGTAAAGCTCGAATGCATCGAGGAGCGGATCGATTCGGTCCCGATACTGCTTGTTGATGCTGGACTTGATCAGGGTGTGGGGTATGACCGCGAAATTTTTGATCGGAATAATTCCTTCCACGGATTTCCCTACATTGCCTTTTGCGGATCCGGCGAGCTCAAAATGAACACCGCCTCCGGCGATGATCGCTTCGTGTCCGCTCGCGGTGCCTTGAGGTGCTGTCGTGACTCCATGAACGTAGAATCCTTGCTTGGCGGCAGTTATGACAAGGTCCTTGGTTGCCGCTTCGGTTCCCTTGGTGAGGTTCGAATCGAAAATCAGCACGATCACATGAATGCTGTTGGGTTCAACGGACCATTTTAATTTAGAAATCGCAGTGAACAGTCCCCCGTGAACCGCCGAGCCCGAGTGCATGTTATGGATGGCCGGGTCGGGCTTGGGGATTTTCTCCGCCGCCATTGCCGCCGCCAATGCGCCGGCTTCCTTGTTCAGTGCCAGGTATTTGGTTTGGTACCACGGATGAAGTGCAGCCGATTTGCAGCATTTCAGCTCGAGCTTCGGCAGCGTTTCATGTCGGAAATAGACCGCGCCGACCCGCGACTGATCGCTGACCAGCGAAATCACCCGCATCACCTTCGCCGTTTCAGCGGCCACCGTTTGGTTCGTCGCGTTCATCGAACCGGTGGAATCCATCACCCACGCAAGGTCAAAGTTGCTGATCGCGAGCTTGCCTAATTCAAGATCCTTGTGCCATTGCTCGTCGTTGGGATCGGTAATGCGCTGCGGCGCGGGAACCAACTTGCCGATCCCGGTGTAGGGGCGGACGGTCGGTCCCGAAGCGTTCTGCCCGGCGGCGGCGGCGAACTTCGTAAGTTCTCCCCGCCGCTTTTCGTCCAGAGCAGAACCCTTGGAAACCGGTGCGTCTGCCTGGGGCCCATTGGGCAGCGCCATCAACAGGAATTCCGCTGCCGGCCAGCGCCGCGAATCGCTCAGCTGCTCGGCCACATGCTGGATCAGCGCGGGTTCGTTCCAGGTTGCCAGCAGTCGGCCGGCGGACTTCAGCACCGGCAGATCGTTATCTTCCTTAGGCGAGTACTTGAGCATGATCAGATCGAACGCTTTGGTGCTGATGGCTTTGACCTGCGATTGAGGAATCGAAACCGCGGCATCCAGCATCGGCTTCACGGTCGTTCCGGGCAGTTCATTGCTGGCAACCAGTTCCAGGCCGCGCTCGACCCAGTAGTCATAGTTCGCCTTGGGCAGGCTGGTCTGACGGGCATGAAGAATCTCCCACGCCAGGTAGGAGACGATCAGGTCTTTGTTCCCCGCCGCTTCGATCAACGCCAGGGTGCTTGGCAAGCTGTCGATTTTCGAAAGCGACATCAGCGCGATCAGCTTCGGCAGCCGCGGCTTCGACGACAACGGCGCGGCGTAGGTTTTGGCAAGGTATTGTTCCAGCAAGGCAATGTCGCCCTCCTTGCTTCTGCGCGTGGTCGGCTGGGCTTCGTCGTCGGCGAAGCAAAACAGGCTGGCGGTCAGAATGACTGAGACAACGGTCAGGAATAGTTTCACTCGGTGGGTCATAAGATTGCGCTCCGCAGCCATTGATATCAATTCGGGAAATCGAAAGCAAAAGGATACTCGATTTTACCGACATTCGACTCAAAAACCGCCGCGGCAATGCGTTAAATCCTTGCCCAATGGATGGGGTTGGGGAATACTGGCCGGTCATGAGGCACCTATTTCCGGCATCGAGCAAAACGGTCATCGGCATGCTCCACCTTCCCGCCTTGCCCGGTTCGCCGGGCTTTGCGGGCAAGCTCGACCGCATTTACGACGTAGTGCTGGCCGACGCCCGCGCCCTCGAGGCCGGCGGAGTTCACGGCCTGATGATGGAAAACTTCGGCGACATCCCTTTCTTCCCCGGGCGCGTGCCTTCGTTTGTGGTGGCGCAGATGACGGCCATCGCGTGCGAGGTTCGCCGCGTCTGCAAACTGCCGCTGGGGATCAACGTGCTGCGGAACGACGGGCTGAGCGCGCTGTCGATCGCGGTAGCCGCCAACGCGAATTTCATCCGTGTCAACGTGCTGTCGGGCGCTCGCGTGTGCGATCAGGGAATGCTGCAGGGCATCGCTCACGATCTGCTTCGCGAGCGGGCGCTGCTGCAGGCACAGCATATCCAGATCATGGCCGACGTGGACGTGAAGCACTCCGCCCCGCTAGCCGCCCGCCCGCTGGCGGACGAAGTCGACGACACCCTACACCGCGGGCTGGCCGACGCGGTAATCGTCAGCGGCGCTGGAACCGGCAAGCCAACGGACTTAGGCAAGCTTCAAGTGGTGAAAGCCGCCGCCGGTGATGCGCCGGTCTTCCTCGGCTCAGGCGTGACCGCCAAAAGCATCGCCGGCTTTCTCCCTCACGCCGACGGCTTCATCGTCGGCACGGCGTTCAAGGAAAACGGCGACGTCGCTCGGCCGGTGGATACCCAACGCGTCCGAGAGTTGATTCAAAAGCTGTGACCAAAAAACAGCATGCCTTCAAAAACACCTTCCGCGTTGGTTCACACCCCGGCGATAGCGAGATGTCATTTCTGATTCATACAGCAATCGGTACAGCATCCTCGATTGCCTCAAAAGACCCGCCAGACCGCGCTTCCTAACGCCTGCAACTTTGGTTTGCTGCCCCGTTGATTTATCTTTCCCAGCCGTCGGGCATCCTATATAATCACCCTCGCAAGCAAAACATATGCCCGTGAAATGAATCGTATAAGCAATTGTAAATAATGCAGTTATCACACTCCATGTCGATGCGGATGGATCAGCGCCAAGTGCTGACCCCGCGGATGATCCAGAGCATGGAGATTCTGCAATTGCCGCTCATGGCGCTCGAGGAACGCATCGAGCAGGAACTGCAGGCCAACCCGGTTTTGGAGCTTGCGGATAACGAAGCCGACCCAGGCGACCGCGCATTGATGGCGGAAAACGCCTCAGAACACGCCGACGCTTCCTCCCGATTCTCCGAAGACGAACGCCCGCTGGTGGTGAAGGAAAACTCCAACGGCTCGGACGACTTCAACCGCCTGGACAAACTCGCCGACTACCTCGACAGCGAGGAGTTTTCCACCAACGGCGGCCTGCGGGATTACACCCGCAACGGGTCGGCCAACTCCGGCGACGGCGATCGCGATAAAAAGCTCGACGCGATGAACAACACCGCAAGCCGCGGCGGGAACCTGTCGGAATACCTCCTCAACCAATGGGTGTTCGTGGAAGCCCCCGAACCGATCAAGCTCGCCGGCGAGGCGATCATCAACCACATCGACGCGAGCGGCTACCTGCGGACCGAGCCGGAGCGAATCCAGCGGGAAAGCAAAATCCCATTCACGATCGAGCAGCTGGCCGAAGCGCTGAAGCTGGTGCAGACGCTGGAGCCGGCCGGCATCGCCGCCCGCACGCCGGCCGAGTGTTTGCTGCTGCAGCTCTACGCGCTGGAGCACGGCGACGATTCGGACTTGGCCGAGGGGCACGATTTTCCGCTGGAAAAAGCGCTGGTCCGCGACCATCTCAAAGACCTTGAGATGAACCGCTACCCTCAGATCAGCAAAAAGCTCGGCCGAAGCATCGACGAACTGAAAGCCGCGGTGAAACGCCTCGGCCGGCTCACCCCGCACCCCGGCAAGCTGATCGGCCCTACCGACGCCCCGCCGATCACGCCCGACGCGATTGTCTTCCTCAACGAGGAAACCGGCAAGTACGACATCGAGATGGCGCACGACCCCGTGCCCGGCCTGTCGATCAGCCAGATGTACCAGAAGATGGCCAAGGAAAAAGGCGTCGACAAAACCACCCGCGAGTTCCTGTCGAACAACGTCCGCAACGCCAAGTGGCTGCTGGAGGCGATCGAACAGCGCAAGAGCACGATCCACCGCGTGATCCGCGCCGTCGTCGACGCTCAGCAGGAGTTTTTCGAAAAAGGCCCCGAACACCTCAAGCCCCTGCCGATGATCGGCGTGGCTGACCAACTGGGCATTCACGTGGCTACCGTCAGCCGGGCGGTAAGCGAAAAGTGGATTCAAACCCCCCGCGGCGTTTTCCCGCTCCGCCGCTTCTTCTCCGGCGGCACGCAAAACGCCGAAGGCGAAGACATGAGCTGGGACGCGGTGAAGGAAAAACTCAAGATCATCATCGACAACGAAGACAAGAAGAACCCGTTGAACGACGACGAAATCGTCGCGCAATTGAGCGCCCAAGGGCTGACGCTCGCCCGCCGCACGGTGGCGAAGTACCGGAAGATCATGAACCTCCCGACGGCGCGGCAGCGGCGGGAGTTTTAGGGCAAACGCGAAATCCGAATGACGAAACCCGAAACCCGAAATCCGAATGAATGACGAATGACGAAGTCCGAATGACGAAAAGCGATTTCAACCATTCGTCATTCAGGCTTCGTCATTCATTCGGATTTCGGGTTTCGTCATTCGGGTTTCAGGTTTTGGGCTTTCCCAGCAACTTTCCGCGCGCGCCGTGCGTCCAACCCTCGTCTACTGATTCAGCACGGGATCGTGAGGTCGGCGTGAATGAGCAGGGTTCGCCAGCGCAGTCAAACAACGCCGACGCCGTTCGCGCGATCGCGGGGGATCGCGCGGCGTTCGTCCGGCTGGTGAACCGCACCGCCCGGCTGGTGCTGGCAACCATCCTGCTCGACGTGCGCGACCCGCACTTAGCCGACGACCTGACGCAGGAAACGTTTCTCAAAGCCTGGCGAGCCATCGGCACGCTGAACGATCCGTCGCGGTTCAACGCCTGGCTGATCGGGATCGCCAAAACGACGTGTGTTGATGCTCACCGCAACGCCCATCGCAAAAAGCGAAGCGTGCCCGGCCTTCCGCCGATCCGCCCGCTTCAGCGGGTGGAGTCAGAGCCCGAAGACCCCGCGCCCGGCCCGCTCGAGCAGTTATCGCAAACCGATCAACGCGAGCGGTTGATCGAAGCCCTGAAGTCGCTCCCCGACGGCCAACGCGACGTGCTGTCGATGCGTTATCTGGCCGGCGCGGATTACGAAACGATCGCGATGCAACTGAACCTGACCGACGGCGCGTTACGCGGGCTGCTCCATCGCGGGCTGGCCGAACTACGAGAACGCCTCAACAGAAACACCGGCGAAGCGCCCGTGCCAAGGCGCGATCCGCGACGAACGATGTTTAACCTGAACCTTGAGCCGTGACGAAACGTCGCCCGTACCACGGGCCTCCGGCCCGTGCTGGCGACTTGCGGATTCGAGAAATCGCGCGTCATCGGCTCATCCGATTCGTTCGGCACGGGCCGGAGGCCCGTGGTACGGGTGACCGAACCGACGGCCAAAAAGACACATGGTGCACTATGCCCCTTGACGAACTACAACCCGACTGGTTTCACGACAACGCCCCCGCGTACATCGCCGGCGGACTCACCGCTGCCGAGCGCGAGCGGATCGAAGCGCTGGCGCGGTCGAACGACACTTACCGAATTGAACTGGAGGAACTCATGTCCCTGGACGCTTCAATGCACCGCGCCGCCGGCGTGGAGTCGATCGTGGCGGGTTTGGAAGCGCGGATCACCGCCGCGCTGCCGAACCGGCGTTGGATGATCCACCCTGTCGTCCGCCGCGCCGCGTTGTCCGCGGCGGCGTGCGTGGTGCTGGGCGGGTTTGGGTATATGGCGTCGGAGCGGATGGAGACGAACCAGCTATGGGGATGGAGCGAGCCGGCGCAAATGAGGGTCGCGTCCAATCTCAGGCAGATCGGCAACGGATTGGAGCTTTATAGCAATGAGAATAAGGGGTGGTTTTCGAAGTCGTTTTCGTCCGTAAAGAGCGCCGCCGGGGCTCGTGATGCGGATGGAGATGGGATTGTTGACGGTACGCATATTATCCAGAAAGAGTCCGAGGGGAAGTCGTTCCCGCCGCTGTCAGGAAAGGTAAATGAGCCACACCATGAAGCGGGAATGGGTCGATCCGAGAGCGCCTTGTCGAAAAACATGCAATACTCGTTCGTTAATGTCTACCCATCGAATATCGGCGGCTACAAGCCGTTCATCACTTCATCGTCCGATTTCGCGACGGACGGGGCAGCCATTCCAAAAGGATTTATCGCGCCGAGCGGTACCGCTGAAGCTGACACCCATTCGAATACCGTGACTGCCATACTCGAGACAACAAAGAATCATGGTCAGAACGGGCAACACATCCGCGCTGATTACGACGGCGAAGCGCTTGAAGGGTCGAGGGTGACTGACTTGGCAACCCTGTCATTAGACAACGCCTTCAAACCCGGCGATCTCGGCAAGGCCGGCAGCGGAACGTTCGTTCTCAACGGCGCAAACACATATACCGGCGCGACGGTCGTTTCGAGCGGGGTGCTCTCTGTGATCGGTCGGGATGAGTTAAATTTCAAGGAAGAGAAAAAGGTGTCAGGCAAGGATGCCGCTGCGAAGCCCGGCGACAAGTTCGATAGGCAGGTCGCCCTCGATCTGTTTGGCAAAGGCATGGCCGCTCAAAAAAACGCCCCGGCCCCCGTGGCACCGGTCGCTCCACCGCTTGCGCCGGCGGTCGATAATCGCAAAATCATCCGCACCGGCGAAATGGAGTTTGAGGTCGACCGCTTTGACTCGGCCGTCGCGGTTGTGGGCAAGATCGTCGGCGATGAAAAAGGGTTCGTCGCCACCACCGCATCCGACAAGCTGGCCAACGGCAAGGTGCGCGGGCAGATCATCGTGCGCATTCCGCCGGACCATCTGGACGCATTTGTGATGCAGCTGCGGGCGCTCGGCGATCTTAAATCGCAGCGGATCGGATCGGCCGACGTGACCAAGGAATACACCGACCTGGAAAGCGAACTGCGCTCCTGCCGGGCGATGGAAGAGCGGCTGCTGGAAATGATCAAGAACGGCAAAGGCGAAATTAAAGACCTGCTGGAAGCCGAGAAGGAACTGGCCATCTGGCGCGGGAAGATTGAGAAAATCATCGGGCAGATGAAGTACTACGACAATCAGGTGTCGCTCAGTACGCTCACGATCACGCTGATGGAGCGCGACATCCGCGCCGCAGCGGCCACCGTGGAGCAGGAGGCGATCAGCGCCGGCGTGGAGGCCGACGACGTGGAGAAGGCGCGGGCCGCGGCGCTAACCATGCTGGGAGAAGCCAAGGCGCGGATCGTCAGTGCGGATTTGAACAAGCTCGACGCGGGGCAGATGGCATCGACGATCGTAGCCGACATCCCGCCGGACAACGCGGGGCCGGTCATCGATCGCATTAAGCAGTTGGGCAAAGTGGCGCGGCTGGAGGCGAAGAAGTCGCAGACGGCCGACCCGAACAACCCGGCCACGCCTGATACCAAAGTCGAACGGCGCGACAGCCGGCTGACGCTGTCGATCTACAACGTCGCCAATGTCGCCGCGCGGCAATCCAGCGCGATGAACCTGGCGGTGGCGGACGTGCAGGGCGCGTATAGCACGATCGTCGCCAAGGTCAGCAAGGCCGGCGGGCGCGTGGTCAGCGGCGGCGCGACGCAATCGACCGGCGATAACAGCCGCGCCGCTGCTCAAATCGAAGTGCCCGCAAGCGCCGCCGAGGGGTTTTTGATGGACCTCCGCTCGCTCGGCGAAGTGGTGGCGCTGTCGACCACGAGCAACCCCGACACCGCCAACGTCACTGAGAGCAAGCGCGGGTTCGCGATCAACCTCTACCCGATCGCCACGCTCCCGCCGCGACAGACGGGCTCGTTCAGCATCGAAGCCGGAGATGTCGAGCAGGCGTCGGCCGGTGTGCAGGCGATAGTAATGCAGGTCGGCGGGCGGATTGTGGGCAACAACGTCCAATCCAACCCCGGCGGCGTTTCGTCGGCAGCGCTGTCGATCGAACTGCCGCTGGACAAGTCGGCCGAGGCGATCGCCGCCGTGCGGTCGGCGGGGAAAGTGCTGTCGGTCGCCACGCAGCAAAACCCCACCGCGCCCAGCGGCCCGGCGGCCAAGTGCCGGCTGGATATTTCCTTCACTACGGCCGGCCCGATCACCGGCGAAACCGGCGGGCTGATGGCGAACCTGCGGAACGGGTTCTCGCTGAGCGCTAAGGGATTGGTCTACAGCGCGCAGTTGGTGGTGATCGGATTGTGCTTTGTTCTGCCGTGGGTGCTGATCATTTATATCGTTAGCAAGCTGTGGAAGCGCCGCAAACCGGCTGTCGGGTAGAATAACCCGCAACATGCCGACCACGTACGACGACGATGACGACGACGAATCCAACGGTCTCTCTGAATCGGAGTATCCCGACGAAGCCGATCAGGACGACGAAGACGATTCCGCGGACGATTCGCTCGGCGACTGCCCGAACTGCGGCCGCCCGGTCTACTACGACGCCGAACAGTGCCCGCATTGCCGCCAATACATCACGCACAGGCTGGGGAGCGATCCGAAACTGAAATGGATCGCGGTTGCGATCCTCGTCGCGATGGGCTTGGTGATTATCTGGTGGCTTTTGTAACAATGGCGATTTATAGCAACGCGCCTTATGACGTAGCGTGAGAATGCCCGCTTGTCGTCATCCTGAGGTACTCCAAAGGATCTCGAGCCTCGAAAGCCGCTAGCAATTCGAGATCCTTCGGCGTACCTCAGGATGACGACACTTGTGTGTTCGCGGGATTTGGGCAAAGCAGCCAGAGGCCCGTGGTACGGTCGAGGTTTTCAAACTGACCCACTACTGAAAATCCGCTCGAAGCAGCCGGTTTCGCCGCCGCCGCCGCGGGCGGTTGCAAAATACTCTTAAGTGTTCAAAATGCTCCGGCATTCCACCACTTAAAGGTATTTTCATGCTGATCAAGAGCGAGAACATTCCCGTCCAGATCCACCACGACGCCGCCTCGGCGAGCGTTGCCGTCGCCAAAGTCATCGCGCAGCTGATCCGCGATCGGCAGAAGCAAGGCAAACCGGCCGTGCTCGGGCTGGCGACCGGGTCGACGCCGACCGGTGTTTACGCGGAGCTGGTTCGCCTGCACAAGGAGGAAAAACTCTCCTTCGCCAACGTCATCACGTTCAATCTCGACGAATACTTTCCCATGCAACCGGCCGAGCTGCAGAGCTATGTGCGGTTTATGAAAGAGCACTTGTTCAATCACGTCGACATCGACGCGAAGAACGTGAACATCCCCGACGGAACCGCGCCGATCGAGCAGGTGATCGAGCAGTGCAAACGCTACGAACAGAAGATCAAAGACGTCGGCGGGATCGACCTGCAGATTCTGGGTGTCGGGCGCACCGGGCACATCGGGTTTAACGAGCCTGGCTCGTCGCGCGACAGCCGAACGAGGTTGATCACGCTGGATAAGGTGACGCGTCGCGACGCCGCCAGCGATTTTTTCGGCGAGGAATACGTCCCCCGCCGCGCGATCACGATGGGTGTGGGTACGATTCTTGAAGCGCGTCAGGTGATTTTGATGGCGTACGGCGAAGGCAAGGCCAACGTCATCGCGCAGGCGATCGAAGGGCCCGTCACCGCGACCATCGCCGCCAGCTTCCTGCAGGATCATTCCAACGCCACGATGGTGCTCGACGAAGCGGCTGCGGCGCAGCTCACGCGGTTCAGAAGCCCGTGGCTTGTCGGGCCGATCGACTGGAACCCCGCCACCATCCGCAAGGCCGTCATCTGGCTGGCGCAGCTGGTGAAAAAACCGCTGCTGAAGCTGACCGACGAAGACTACAACGAGTACGGATTGCAGGACCTGCTGGCCGCCCATGGGCCGGCGTATGAAATCAACCTCGACATCTTCCGCACGATGCAGCGGCTTATCACCGGCTGGCCGGGCGGCAAGCCCGATGCGGCCAAGCGCCCCGGCGATATTCGTCGACCGAACGACGAAATCTTCCCCAAGCGCGTGCTGATCTTTTCGCCGCACCCGGACGACGACGTGATCAGCATGGGCGGCACGCTCATTCGCCTGGTGGATCAGGGGCACGAAGTACACGTGGCGTACCAGACGAGCGGCAACATCGCCGTGTTCGACGCAGACGCGATCCGCTTCGCCGAGTTCGCCAGCAGCTTCGCGGCGATGTTCGGGCTGGGTGCTGAACCGGCGGCCAAGCTCGAAGGGCAGATCGAGGAATTCATCAAGAACAAGAAGCCCGGGCAGATCGACAGCCCGATGCTGCAGCAGATCAAAGGGCTGATTCGCCGCGGCGAAGCCCGCGCGGCTGGTCGCGATTGCGGCGTGCCGAGCGAGCGTCTGCACTTTCAGGACCTCCCGTTCTACGAGACCGGCACCGTCCGCAAAAAACCGCTCGGCGAAGACGACATCCGCCTGACCGCCGAACTACTGGAGGAGATCAAACCGCATCAAATCTACGCTGCCGGCGATTTGTCCGATCCGCACGGCACGCACCGCGTCTGTTTGAACGCGATCTTCCGCGCCGTCGATCGCGTGAAAACTCAAGCCTGGTTCAAGCAGTGCGAAGTGTGGCTGTACCGCGGTGCGTGGCAGGAATGGGAGCCGGAGAAGATCGACATGGCCGTCCCGCTCTCGCCGATGGAATTGATGCGCAAGCGCTCGGCCGTCTTCAAGCACCAAAGCCAGAAGGACCGGGCGATGTTCCCCGGCAACGACCCGCGCGAATTCTGGCAACGCGCCGAAGACCGCAACCGCGCGACGGCGGACCTGTTCGACCGACTGGGTCTGTCGGAATTTGAAGCCGTCGAAGCCTTCGTCCAATGGCGCCCGACGCCGTAACGTCGCATGGGCTACCAGCCCATGGCCTGCAGCCCGAAATGCCTTACCACGGAGATCGCAGGGAAACACAGAGTTTCACAGAGAAGATGGTTTTGATTCTCTCTGTGATCCTCTGTGTATCTCTGTGAGCTTTGTAGTAGTAAATGATTCAGCATGGGCTGGTAGCCCATGCGACAACAACATAACGCAAATCCTCAACGATGTTTTAGATCGGCTGCAGCCAATAAGGTGACGATGTTCGCCGAGTTGCGTGCGTACCTGCCAGCTCGTTCCTCGCCCCACCGTCGGTCCCACTCACGCTCGAACTAATGCGATTACCGTGATGCGATCATCGGGCATGGCTTTGGGGAGCGTGACGGTGAAACCACCATCGATCGCTTCGATCCTCAAGTTTTCTTCGGTCTCCAGCACGCGAGCGATCATGATATT
This sequence comes from Tepidisphaerales bacterium, assembly GCA_038229715.1. Lineage (GTDB taxonomy): Bacteria > Planctomycetota > Phycisphaerae > Tepidisphaerales > Tepidisphaeraceae > JANMES01. The sequence goes on from JBBROD010000018.1 coordinate 28,437, forward strand.
TATCGGCAAATTGGGCAGTTGCAGCTTCAGGTCGATCGGCCAATCGTAGACATGGGCGTAAATCGTGTTTCCCTTCTGCGTCAACCGGCCCCACTTGGGCTCGGGGACAGCGACAGGGCGCGAACCATATATTGCGTCCGCGTTGACGCTGGTCCAGGCACCCAGATCGCGCAACCGACGCAAGACCGCCGGTTCGAGCGAGCCATCGCCACGGGGGCCGATGTTCAGCTGGAAATTGCCATTGCGGCTGGCGTTGTTGACCAGGCTGCGCAGTAGTTCGTGCGGAGATCGCCAGGCATGATCAAACTTGTTGTAGCCCCACGAGTGATTCATCGTACCGCTGGTTTCCCAAGGGGTTTCGATGTGTTTCTCGGGGAAGGCGTTATCATCGGTGGACATAAAATCGACGCCTTCGTTCGTGCCGATGCGTCCGTTGATCAGGGTCTTGGGGCTCTTGTTACGAATGAGGTTGATCAGCCGGCCGATTCGCGCGGGCGTGATTTGTTGGTGCGACTTGGCGCCCCAGCTGTCGAACCAGAAGAGATCCGGCGAGAAGTTTTCGATCAATTCCTGCACTTGCGGCAGGCATTTTTCGGCCCAGTATTTTTCATATGCGTCATCGGTCGGCTGCTGGATCTCTGGATCCGCTTTAAGTTCCGGCCACGGGGGCAGGCCGCCGCCGGGGTATTCCCAATCGAGCCAGTGTGAATAATAGAATCCAACCTTCAGCCCGTACTTCCGACAGGCTGCGGTCAGCTCGGCAATGATGTCGCGGTGGCTCGGCGTGGCGTCGACGGAGTATTTCGAAACGCGCGAATGCCACATCGCAAAACCGTCATGATGCTTCGTCGTGACCACAAGGTATTTCATTCCCGCGTTGGCGGCTTCCTTGATAATGAAATCGGCATTGAATTGGGTTGGATTAAACTGCTGGATCAGCGTGTCATAATCCGCTTTGGGGATTCCGCCGGCATCTGGGTATCCCCACTGGTAACGAATCCATTCCGCATAGGCATTGCGCCCCATCTTCTTCCCCTTCCATTCGCCGGCAGGCAAGGAATAGAGGCCGAAGTGCATGAACAATCCGAACTTAGCATCGCGAAACCAGGTGTTGTCGGGCTGAGGCATGTCGAGTTCCAGTCAGTGTTAATCAGAAGACGGGACAGGTCTAAGTAAATCAATTGGACTTGTCCGGACCTGCGTCGACCCCCAATATCGGATCCGTAGATTGACTGAGGCAAAATGTGAAGGACGCAGAAAGCTCCAATTTATTCTATATAAATAGACAACTGAGAATTTCAATTTGCACTGCAGGAAACTTCGAAAAAGCGGCGTACAGGGTTCGAACCTGCGACCGGGAGTTTGGAAAACTCCAGCTCTACCAACTGAGCTAACGCCGCGCTGCGTCTTGGATTGTATCGACGGGGCGGGGATTCTTCCAGACCGATAGGCCGTTGGGGCGGGCGTTTGAACCGTCGCCCGGTACGCCGGGAGAGGGCAGGGCGAGGGTTCTTTGTCATAGGCAGAATCGTCCACGAATAACACGAATCTTTACGAATGCGGATACCCTATTCGTGTTATTCGTGGACGATTCTGATCGGTAAGGCAGAACCCTTATCCCCGCCTTCTCCCGGCGTACCGGGAGAAGGAGTAGGTTATCCGTAGACCGTCTGCCACGCGTGGAAGGTGTTCACGTGGACTTTCACCACTTGCCGCACGTCGGGCGTGTACCCGCCGGCCAGTACCCAGGCGATGGGGATGCGCTCTCGGTGGGCGAATTTGAAGACCTCTACGTCGCGTTGCAGAAGGTCATCGTGATCCAGCGACAGCGGCGAATACGGATCGAGATGAAACGGATCGGCTCCGGCTTGGTAGAGGAGCAAGTCGGGTCGGCCGCGCTCCAGCAGCAGATTAAACGCCTCAGCAAGGGCGGCCAGCATCGTGTCGCGCCCGGCGCGGCTCGGCAGCGCGAGGGATTTGTGGTTCGGCCCATCTATGTGATGCGGCACGGTGACATCGCGGTAGGCGGTGTTGTCCTTGTAATCATTTCCATACACGCTGATCGCCTGCATGTACGGGCGTGTCGCCGCCAGCGCTGCCGTGCCGTTGCCGTAATGCAGATCGCAATCGAGCACGGCGGCTGTTTGGATCGCCGAGCGGGCTCGCAGCGCGTCGATTGCGACGATAAGCCCGTTGAAGGTGCAGAAGCCTTCGCCGTGATCGGCGCACGAGTGATGAAACCCGCTCACCAGCGCCGCGGCCGATCCGTTGGTGATCGCGCGCTCCGCCGCCGCGAGGAGTCCGCCTCCGGTGAGTAGCACGGACGGGAACAGCTCCGGCGACCATGGGAATTTCTGGCTCTCCGCCAACTCGCGCGGCTGGCCGGTCTTGATTGTGTTGACGTACGACAGCGTGTGGACGCGCAGCAAATCGGCCTCGGACAGCGGCTGGGGCTGCTCCATCTTCACGAACGGTAGCTTGCTCACTTCCTCGGCGACCAGGCCGAACTTGCGGATCGGCATGACGTGATCGCCGATCGGGGCCGCGTAGCCGGGATGGTAGTAGGTGTGCAGCATGGGCGTCTTCGGCAAAGCATTTTTACCACAGAGGAAGCAGAGGAACACAGAGATTCACAGAGAAATACAAATCGAATTCTCTGTGTTCCTCTGTGAATCTCTGTGTGCTCTGTGGTAAATCCTATTCCGTCGGCGGTAGCAGCCGGATCGGCGAGTCGTCTTCCGCGATGGTGCTCATCGCCTCCCAGCACGACTTCATGTCGGCGGCTCTAAAACCCTGGGCATACATTGTGTAAAGCGATCGCACGATCAGCCGCACGTCGCGGCTGGCGATGGTGCGGTCCTGCTCGCGGCCGACTCGGCGGAGGATGAGCGTCATCTCCAGCGGGTGCGGCCCGCCGGTCAGGTCGATCGTTTCGGGGTCGCGGAAGTCGGGCTGCAGGTACGAGACGACGGCCGGATCAACCTTGGTAAAGCCCGCTTTCTCATACGCACGCAGGCGAATCATGCGATCGGGGTGGGCCGGCAGCGGCGGTTCCATTTCGCCGATGAGGGTGATCGGCGCGCCCGTTACGCCGGCGGCGTTCATCGCCAGACGCGCCGCTTGCAGCGGAAACGCCCGCATCCACCCGGCCAAGCCGGTTTTGCGAAACGCTTTGTCGATCAGCAGGTGGGAGAGATGAACCGTGACGGCCGGCGTGCCGGTTGCGCTCGACACAATGGCCGTATGATCCCGCGCCGCCGCGAACGCGCCGTCGTGCTGCACCAGTAACATTTGATAGAGGAGAGAAATCCCATCGACCGGCTTGGCCGGATCGAACATCAGGCGCTTGTCGAGAACGTCGACCGTTTCGATCTCCCCCTTCGGGCCGAACTCTTCGCGCAGGCGGTCATAAGCGACGCGGAAGTTCTCGTCGCGCGTGGAGAGGACCGGCGAGATGAGCAGATCGGCGAAATCAAATTCGCGCGACCGCTGATCGCCGGGGGCCAGGTCGGCTGGGAGCAAAGCGATGGACATCACCGCCTATTGTAGCATATGACAAACTGCGGCGGGGTTGGCGCGAATTCATGCGACACAGAGGCACAGAGCCACAGAGAAAAGCACAGAGGAAATTCTCTGTGTAAAACTCTATGGCTCTGTGCCTCTGTGTCGCATGTTCTGAACAAAAAACGCAAGCCCTCGTCACACCAATACCGGCTCGCTGTACGTCATCCCGTGTGCCTGCGCCACCGGCTTGCTCGTCAGCTTGCCGTCCTGCACGTTAATGCCGTTGATCAACCCAGGCTGGCGCTTGCACGCCTCGGTCAGGCCGTTATCGGCCAGTAGTTCGAGGTAGCGGTAGGTGACATTCGCCAGCGCCTGCGTGGCCGTACGGGCGTAAGCGCCGGGCATGTTGGCGACGCAGTAGTGCATGATCCCTTCTTCGAAGAAGATCGGATCATGGTGCGTGGTGGCGTGGCTGGTTTCGGCGCAGCCGCCCTGGTCGATGGCGATATCCACCAGCACGCTGCCGGGCTTCATCGCCTGCAGCATTTTTCGGCTGATGAGCTTGGGGGCTTTAGCGCCGGGCACCAGCACCGCGCCGATCAGCAAGTCGACCGTCGGCAGCAGGTCGGTCAGGCTCGCCTCGCTGCTGTAGAGTGTGTGGGCGGTTTGCATGGTGATGTCGAGAAAACGCATACGCTCGAGATCGACTTCAAGGATAGTGACATCCGCGCCCAGGCCCGTTGCCATGCGGGCCGCGTTCACGCCGCTGGTGCCTCCGCCGATCACGACGACCTTGCCCGGCAGCACACCCGGCACGCCGCCGAGTAGCACACCCTTGCCGCCCGCGTGTTTGGCCAGAAAGTATCCGCCGACGATGACGCTCATCCGCCCGGCGATTTCGCTCATCGGCTCCAGCAGCGGCAGGCGGTTGTTGAGCGTGACGGTTTCGTACGCGATGCCCGTCACGCCGCTCTTAAGCAGTGCGTCGGTCAGCGGCTTACCGGCGGCTAGGTGCAAATAGGTGAACAATATCTGCCCGCGGCGAAGCAACGGGTATTCGCTGGGCAGCGGCTCTTTCACTTTCACGATCGTCTCGGCTTGCTCAAACACCTTGTCGTGATCGTCGATCATCGTCGCGCCGGCGGCGACGTATTCAGCGTCGGGGAAGCCGGTTCCCGCACCGGCGTTTTTCTCCACCAGCACCTTGTGCCCCCGCTTGATCAGCTGATACGCCGCTGACGGCAAGAGGGCGACACGGTTTTCCTGTTCCTTAATTTCCTTCGGGCATCCAATAATCATGCCCGGATTATCCCACGGATCGTCCGGCGTTGCCACGCCAAAAACCGGACGCTAGTGGCCCCCGCGTTTCTCGTCGGCGGATTTGTTTTTCGACATGCGATCGGGCATTGACATGGTAAAATATCGGTATGGAAACCACCACGCTTAAAAACCTCCAGCAGAGCGATCGGGAACATCACCTGCATCCGTTCACCAACCACCGCGACATGCACAGCAGCGGCACGCACGTCATCACCGGCGGGAAAGGGTGTTTCGTGACCGACGAGAGCGGGCGCAGCCTGCTCGATGGGCTGGCCGGGCTGTGGTGCGTCAACGTCGGCTACGGGCGCGACGAGATCGCCGACGCGGTTTACGAGCAAATGAAAAAGCTGCCGTACTACTGCTCGTTCTTCAACAGCACAACCGAGCCGGCGATCAAACTGGCGGAACGGCTGAGCAAGCTTGCGCCGGGGCGGCTGGATCATGTGATCTTTTCCAATAGCGGCTCGGAGGCGAACGAATCAGCGCTGAAGCTGATCCGCGGGTACTGGAAGCTGCGCGGGCAGCCGTCGCGGTATAAAATCCTCAGCCGCACCTTCAGCTATCACGGCGTGACGATCGCGACGACGAGCATGACGGGATTGCCCAGCTGCTACGCGCCGTTCGATCTGCCGTTACCCGGCTTTATCCATGTGCCTGGGCCCTACCACTACGGCGCGAATACGGAAATGACCCCGGCCGAGTACGGGCAATGGTGCTTGGCGGAAACCGAGCGGACGATTCATCACGAGGGCCCGCATTCGATCGCGGCGTTGTTCGCCGAGCCGATCCAGGGCGCGGGCGGCGTGATCGTTCCGCCGGACGGGTATCTCAGGCAGCTTCGTGAACTCTGTCGCAAGCACGGGATCCTTTTCGTAGCCGACGAGGTCATCAGCGGTTTCGGGCGGCTTGGAGAATGGTTCGCCAGCGGGTTGTGGGATCTGGATCCCGATCTGATGACGCTCGCTAAAGGCTTAACCAGCGGCTATCTCCCGCTGGGCGCGACGATGTGCAGCGGCGAAATGGCCGACGTGCTGAACAGCGGCGGGTATCTCGCACACGGCTTCACCTACAGCGGCCACCCGGCCACCACGGCGGCGGCGCTGGCGAATCTCGACATCCTGGAGAATGAAAAACTGATCCCCCGCGTGAAAAATGATGTCGGGCCGTACTTTCAGAAAAAGCTGGCGACGTTCAAAGATCATCCCGCCGTCGGCGAGGTGCGCGGATACCAACTGATCGGCGCGATCGAGTTGCTCCCGCGCGGCGGTCGCGCGGCGCTGGCGAGCCCACCGGTGCTCGGCGCTCGGGCGGCGGGCCTCGCGCGCGGCGAGGGCGTGATCGTCCGAGGCATTCGCGATCTGATCGCCGTCGCCCCGCCGCTGGTGATCACGCACGCGGAGATCGACCAACTGATGGACGCGGTCCGGCGGACACTGGATAAGCTGTGGGACTAGACCAACGCGCCTTTTGTCGTAGCGTGGTAATAACCGTTTGTCGTCATCCTGAGGTACGCCGAAGGATCTCGAACGTCGAAGGCCGCTCGCCATCCGAAATCCTTCGGCGTACGTCAGGATGACGATTTCAGCGCCTGTACACTACATCAAATTGCTCGCCGCTCTAAGTTCACTACGCAGGTTGGGCTAAACCGGATTTGAATCACCGGCCGACATGGAGGTCTCGTCGATCGGTGGCTCGGTGAACTCGCCATCAGAGTACGTTGCGCCTGCGGGCGTTTCATCGAGCAATGTCGCATCGCCCGGGTTAACCGGCGTCGGCGGTGCATGCAACTCGTTCATTGCCGTGCTCGACACATGCTCGAATACACTGGCGAGGAAACCGAGGAAGGGGAAGCCGCCTTTATCGGGCTTCTTGAATGGGGCCGAACCGAGTTGGTCGATTACGGGCATGTCCGCGCCGGTGGTGGCGAGCAGCTTCAGGAGCTCGCCGGGCGGCGTTCCCCAGAAATCAGCCGGGTTGGTTGGCAGGTCTTCCGGCGGATTGATTGTCGTGTCTTCGCTGGTCATGCTCATAATCAAAGTTCCGCAACTGCTTCGTTCGAGAGCGACAGATACCGCCGCAACTCATCCGTTGAAAGATTGGTCAACCAGTCATCGCCGCTGCTGACGATCTGATCGGCCAGCGCCAGTTTATCCGACAGCAGCCGATCGATCCGCTCTTCCAGCGTGCCGACGCACACAAATTTGTGCACCAGCACCTTGCGCGTCTGCCCGATGCGGTGGGCGCGATCGGTGGCCTGGCTTTCGACAGCCGGGTTCCACCAGCGATCGAAATGGAACACATGATTCGCCGCCGTCAGGTTCAAGCCCAAGCCGCCGGCGCGGAGGGAGAGGATGAACAGGCGGATATCGCTGCCGGGTTTCTGGAAGCGTTCGATCATTGCATCGCGCCCAAGCGCCGGCGTGCCGCCGTGCAGGAATTGCACCGGCTGGCGAAGCTTCTCTGTGATCATCGATTCCAGCAGATGGCCCATCTCACGGTACTGCGTGAAGATGATGGCGGCGTCGCCTTCCTCGATGACTTCTTCGAGCATTTCCAGCAATCGCTCGCACTTGCCGCTTCGGCCGAACAGTTGGGAGACGGGGATTTCCGACGCGGAGCGTTTACGCGCCCGCGGATCGGCATCGGGATCCTTCAGCGCCAGCACCGGATGATTGCACACCTGCTTGAGGCGCGTGAGCGCCGCCAGAATCAAACCGCGCCGGCGGATGCCTTTGGCGGTGTCGATCTGTCCCAGCATGTCGCTGGTGATGCGCTCGTAAATCGCCGCCTGTTCCGCACTGAGATTGCAGAAGACTTTCATCTCCATCTTCTCCGGCAAGTCGGCTGCTACTTGCGGGTCGGTCTTCGTGCGACGCAGGACGAACGGGCGGATCATCTCGCGCAACTGCATCGCGCGGTCGCGGTCGGCCAGCTTCTCGATCGGGACGGCGTACCGCTCGCGGAACTCACTGGCGGTCCCCAGCAGGCCCGGGTTGAGCATCTCCATGATGCTCCACAGTTCGGACAGATGGTTTTCAATCGGCGTGCCCGTCAGCGCCACGCGGTGCTGGGCGACCAGCGACCGAATCGCCACCGCTGCTGCCGCCGAGGGGTTTTTGATCTTTTGTGCTTCGTCGAGCGTAATGCGATGCCACGTCGGCCGCTTGAGATCTTCCAAGTCGCGGTGCGCCAGCGCGTAGCTGGTGATGACGATGTCGTGCTGCATCGCAAGCTCGGCGAACTTATCTCCCCCGGTGCGATCGGGGCCGTGGTGGATCAGCACCTTGAGCGATTTGGCAAATCGGCCGACTTCCTTCACCCAATTGCCGACGACGCTCGTCGGGGCAAACAGCAATGTCGGGCCGATCTTCTCCCCTTCGCTGGCGATTTCGCGCTCGTGCAACAGGAGTGAGATGAGCTGGATGGTCTTACCCAGGCCCATGTCGTCGGCCAGGCAAGCGCCGATGCCCAGGCGGTGCAGAAAGGTCAGCCAGTCCAGCCCGCGGAGTTGGTAGTTTCGCAGCTCGCCGCTGAAGGTGGCCGGTTGCTTGAGATTTTCGATCGACGCGGCCGGCGTTTGCTGCAGGAAGTTTTCCACCCAGCTCGCGCCGCTGATGCCGAGGATCGGGACGCCTTCATTCCCACGGTTGATGCCGAACGCCGTGCGGAACGCCTCGGCCAGCGTCATCTTGCCGCTGTTTTTCTTCGCCATGAACTCGACCATGCGCCCCGCGGCTTCCTGGTCGATTTCCATCCATTTGCCACGATAGCGCACCAGCGGCACGCCACTGGCCGCGATGCGCTGGAATTCGGTCGGCGAGAGTCGCAATTCGCCGACGGCGATCCGCCAATCGAAATCGAGCAGGCTGTCGAGCCCGAACTTGCCGCTGGAAAGCTGCGTCGGCGATTTCGCCGCCCCGCCGGCGGCGAGGCCTGCAAGTTCCGGTGGAAGCTCGTCGCCGTCCTTGTCGTACTCCGGGCGGACTTCCAGCAGCATGCCGAGGCGCTGGCTGCGATCCTTCGCCCAGTCGGGCACGACCACGCCGAACGCATTGTCGAGTAATTTGCCGGCCCACTGACGCATGAACTGATGCGCCTCAGCAGTGGAGAGCGATGCGCTCGACGGCGTGCTGGATTCCATCGCCCGCGCGATCGGCGGGCAGAGCTCGACGCTGCGCTGCAGTTCGTTCATCAGGTGCGCGCGGCGCTCGCTGATCGATCGCCCGATCACACCGGCCGGATCGGCGGGATCAGCCCACAACTCGGCAGCGTCCTGGCGCTGGATTTCTTCGCCGCCGGATTCGAGGACGAACTTCAGGCTCCAGATGGCGTCCTGTCCATCGAGCTGGTCGATGATCGCGGGAGCTGCGTCGATCGTCTCCGGCGCCAGCGGTGCTTCGAGCGCGGCGGCGATTTGTTCGTCGGTTTCGGCGTCCGCCTCAACTTCGGCCGGCAGTTCCGGAAGCAGCGGGACTTCGTCGTCGCCCATCGTCGGTTCGATCAGTTGAAAGCACAACCGCCACGATTGCTTGCCGCGGGCTTCGTCCAGCCGGCTGATCCAGCCGCGAACCTGCTCGGCCATCAGCGGGTTGCCGCGGTGCGGAACGACCACGCGATCACTCCCCAGCAGCGATGAAAGCCATCGCACTTCGCCGGCGGATTCTTCCTTGTGGGCTAGCTCATGCACGCGGGAGAAAAAGTTGTCGTTGCTGACGGCCCGTCGCACAAACGCATCGACGGCTGTCGCGAAGAACGATTCGAGCAGCATCGTCGCGTCGCCTGATTCGCTGTTGGCGATCGCCCGGCAGCTGGGAGGCATCGCGGCGGCGAATTGCGTAAGCTGCTCCACCCGCTCGCGGCCGATGATCGAACGCCACAAGCCTACAAACGCATCAGCGCGCGGCTGATCGATATCCGGATAAAACTGCCCGGCGGCGATGCGCGTCAGGATGAACCGCGTCATCGCGGCCCAGTATTGCACCGACGGGCCGACAGTTTCCGAAGCATGAGCCGGTAGATCGCTGAGAAAATCGATCGCGTCGGCAGCGCTCAATCGCAACGCCGGCACCGACTTCAGCGAGAGAGTGGCCGACCCGTTATTGCCCGACGGCAGCCAGATCGACACGGTGGAAGCCGCCGCGACGGACGCGATCAGCGAATCGGTCACCAATTCACCGACGGCTTCGCGGAGGTCTTCCGAGCCGAGCAGTTCATCCGGCCCGCGCATGCCCCACAGGTAAAGCCACGATGAATGCCAGTTCGCGTGAAGCGTAATGGCGGAGAAGGCGGTCGAAATGGCGGGCGTTTCAGTCATGCAATCGAGTCAGGCGCCAAAAGCGCGCGCCGAAACGGGGCAGCATAGTAGGTGATCGACGTTTATGTAAGAGCGCGGGGGCCGCTCCTGGCGGAAAGTAATTTTCGAGAGACCAAAAGAATAAGAGCGCCAAGGAGCAACCACCACGCGCGATGCTCGATAAGCCCCATCCAGTAACACGGAAAAACCATTGCGGTAACGAGGATCACCCGCCTCCAAGCCGCTCGATCCGGGTTGGCCGGGCCTTTGGAGGTGGGAATCATGCAGAGCAGGACGTAAGCGGGAAAGAACGCGCCGTACGCGCCCATGAAGCAGAGATAGATCGTTTCGCCGACGTCGTGAGCGGCGATGACGGGGTACATCCGCGAGAACAAACCGGTTGCCAGCCCGATGAGCATCCCGACGGGCAACAACATGCGGAGGGATTGATGCTGTTCACTGGTGGTTTCCATCACCGAGCGGACGTGAAACGCCATCGTCAACGCGATCTGCACGATCATGTGCCCGCCGATCGCATATTGTAGGATGCGGTTAGGCGTGTTGTGGTCCAGCCAGTTGGCGTAGAGCAGCGTGAACAGGATCATCAGAAAAAACGGCCCAAAAAACCCGAGTTGAAACGCCTTGGCCCCCGCGGCGGGCTCGGTGTGTTGGCGGGCGCGGTGATACGTCAAATCGAGATACGGGCAGAGAAAAAACCCGATCATGCAAACCGGCACGAGCGCAATTATGGACGGCGAAGGGTCGGCCTTAGCGAACATCGTCCCGTTCCCCAGCGGCTGCGCGAGCGCAAACCCAATCGCCACCAGCGACAGCAGAATCGCCCCCGCGGCGATCACCAAGTCGCGCCGTTTTCCGCCGATCGCGTAGAACAATCCGGCGAGCAGAAAAACCCCCGTCGCCGGTCCGATTCCCACCAGCGGACGCACCATCCACCCGACAAAAAACACGTGAAACGCGAGCGTGACGACGGAAAACAGCACGCCCGCCGGCGCGTGATGCGACAGGAGTTTTTTACTCCGCTCGGCGCTTTGCAACACCGATCCGGCGATCGCGGAACCGATCACATTCGGAAGCGCGAAAACAATCCACCCCCAGAACCCGAATTCCCGGATTAGCAGCACGGGGAAGAACATCCCGATGCACCAAGTCCATGACGCGCCTAGAAACAACGCCCAGCCTGCGGTTTTGAGAGGAGATGAATCGAGAGGGTCGGTTTCACTCACGACGGGCATGTTACGCCATCCAAGGCGCACTCAAAAGATGTTTGGTGGTTCAAGCCCGGCGCTTAGTGCTTGGGCTTGCTCCGCAGCGCCTTCTGCTTGTGATGCACTTTCGGCGTGACGTGGAACGTGGCTTCACATCGCCCGACGCGGCGGTCGCGCTGGCCGACTTCTCGCACTTGCTGGCCGATTTCGAGTTCGAGTGTGATGTTGAATTCGCTCTTGCTTGCCACCAGGGCTTTGAGATCGCCGCGCGGTTTGATTTTGTAGACCGCCGGTCCGAAGCAGGGACGCAGGAACGTGTACTGCAGGTTTTTGCAGACGACGGTGTAGTCGCCGCCGCAGATGCCGAAGACGTACATCCCGCCGGCGATTTCGGAGTTAGCCAGCAGCGCCCCGCCGGCCATCGCGCGGTACCAGTTGCGGTTAAAGCGGATGAACGGCAAAACGGCGGTAAAGCTCAACTCGTCCATTTGCTTCATCCGAATGCCGCTGAAAAATGCATACGGCAGCCAGATCAACGAGCAGACGCGGTGCCAGAAATTATCTCGCACGCTCAGCCGGCTGATGAAGGCTTCGATCTTGTCGAAAAGGCGCTGGGATTTGCCGAACTCCCCCGGCTTGCGGCGCGGCGGGGCGGACGGCGTGCTGGCGGGGGTGCCGCCTTCAATCCGCGAAACGCTCTGCGCGTTGGTGTCGGCTGGGTGCCCGTCGTCGGAAGGGTCCGACGAGTGGACAAGCGTGCCATCGATTGGTGTGCCGGCAGAAGACATAAGTTCGAGTTCTCTCTAACCGCGAATCCGAGATTATTCTAGCCGCGATCCGCGCTGCGACCCAAATCAAGCGAAAGTTTTTTACTCGATCCGCTAGGCCATCGTGTCGGCCTGAGATCGGGTGATCGAAAACCGCATTGCTTCGCCCTTGATAAACCGACCGAGTTCATCCACGACGACCCGCCCCATCCGGCGGCACTCGTTATCCATCGATCCGGCGATATGAGGCGTCAGAATAACATTGGGCAACTCCCACAGCAGCGACCCGGCTGGCGGGGGTTCGGGGCGCGTCACATCCAGCACGGCCCACAAATCCGGGCGTTCCTTAAGCACTGTGATCATCTCCGGCTCATTGATGATCGCCCCGCGGCTGGTGTTGATCAGCGTGGCCCCCGGCTTCATCGAGGCGATCAGCTTGCCGTCGATCATCCCCTCGGTTTCCTTCAGCCAAGGCGTGTGAAGGGAGACGACATCGCTCCGCTTAAAGACGTCCGATAGTGAACATAGCTCGGCCGGAAGCTCGGCGGCGCGGTCGGGTGAGATCATCGGGTCGAACGCAATCACGGTGAGGTCGAACGGTTGCAGCAATTGCGCCACGCGCCGGCCGATCATGCCCAGCGACACCAGACCGACCGTACTCCCATAAGCACCGGCCACGCTTTTCGGGCGGCCACGCGATTTCTTCTCGCGTGCGTGCATGATGCACTGCCAACCCGATTTGAGTGAGAACAGAATCTGCGCCAACGTAAATTCCGACACCGGAATGGCGTTGGCGGCGTAGGAACTGGTGATGGGGATTTGCCGTTCCCAAAATGCGTCGGTCACCAGCGATTTGATTGTGCCCGCGCCGTAAAAGACGGCTTTGAGCTTGGGCAGGGCATTGAGCAGGTCGGCATCCAATATCGGCCCGCCCCAGCCGGAAAAAATCACTTCCACTTCGCTGAACCGGTCGATCAGTTTGCGAAACTCGTCCGCAGTCACTGAGGGTCCGATGACGTTAACCAGCGAAGCAATATCGCGCTGCTCATCGGGGCCGTAGATGCGTTTGTAGGCGTCTTGAGAAAGAACGTAGGCGGCGTTCAACATGGGGCAATCAGAGTAGGTCATTCCGGGCAAACTGCCAAGTAGCACGCCCGATAACCATTCGGAATAAATACTTGGGACGAGGATTTGACGGGGCAGCCAGTTGAATCGTAGTTTCCGGGTGTATCCACAGGCCACGAGGAGTAAGCGATGATGACGATTATTACCAGCCCGACCCACGACACTGAAACCACCGGCGCACCGGCCAGCGAAACGGGCACGCCTTGGCCAACTATCCCTCACGAAGTGGAGCTGATAATCTCCGCGATGGATGCCGGTCGGCACGCCGGGCCCGGTCGGCGAAATTTGTCCCGCACGGCGTGGCGGGTGCAGGCGACCGTGCGGCTTTTTATAGATCAGCCGGGCCATCCCGCCCGAACCGTCTTCAGCCGCGATATTCACTCCCGTGGACTGGGATTTGTCACCTCCGAGCGCCTGCCGCTGGGCTACGGCGGCGTGGTCGACCTGCCAGCCAAGGACGGGACGATCGTCTCGGTCGCCTGTACCGTGCTCCGTTGTCGCCAGGCGACCGCCGGTTGGTACGAAGGGTTCGTGTATTTTAACCGCGAACAAACCTCGACCGAGCGCCTGACGGGTTAGATAGCAACGACCCGAAAACGCTCCAGCATTGCCCCGGCGGGGTCAAAGACAAGCTTCCTCCTTCCCGGCGGACTACCGACTCAAATCGGTGGTCCGCTTTTTTAGGTTCTTCCGGTATAACATTCCCATCGAACGACGGTCCCGACGCGGAGTGTGTCCCATGCGACGATGGATTCAACCCCTGGCCTTGCTTGCAGCGATTTTCGCCTGCCGATGCGCCAGTGCCCAGCAGCCCGCCAACGAGCCGACAACCAAGCCCGGCGTGGGGCGTTTCCCCGGCGTGACCGTTGATGCCAGGAAAAAGCAGGTGCGTGTCGAGTGCGAAGCGCTCAATGTCGATACACGACTGGAGTTTTTTTGCGTACTGGCCGGCACGAGCGATCATGAATCGGTCCTGCGCACCAAGGCGCGCCCGTCCGACATCCACGCCAGCCTGCTGATATGCGGCTTAACCCCCGGCGAGCCGATGAAGTTTTCCGAGGCCACGCAAAAATTGCTCCCCCCGCATGGCCCGCCGCTGCACATCACCTGCGAATATCAGAAGGACAGCAAGACCGTTTCTGTCCCCGCCGGCCGCATGTTCCGTGATGTTCAGACCAGGAAGCCGCCCAAAGCGTTCACTTGGATTTTCGCCGGCAGCCGGGTGATGGACGACGGCAAGTACGCAGCCGACACGACCGGCTATGTGGTGAGTCTGGTCAACTTCGATTTCACGCTGATTGATGTGCCTGAGTTGGTCAGCAATTCGAATGAAACGCTGGAGTGGGAATTCAATCCCGACACGGTGCCCAAGACCGGCACGCCGGTGACGATGGTCATCGAACCGGCCGGCAAGGACGACCCCGCCGCGACTCCCGCCGCCGGTGGAACCGCAGCGTCAACCCCCGACACGCCTGCCACCCAACCCGTCGGCGAGGCGGCCGATCCGGGAATCAGCGACGCGAAGCTCGACGAGCAGATGATGACCAAGCTTAAGGCCCGCTGGGAAAAATCCGTCCGCCCTAATGCTAACGCGCTCCGCGTTGCCGCCCAAGCGCACTACGAAGTGCTGGCCGCCATGCGCCGCGAGCAGCAGCGCCTGATCAACGAAGCCGATCGCATTCAGCGTGCGATCGACGAGCTGGAAAAAGATTACCAGGACATGACGACGCCGCGTCCTGAAAAGTAGCTCGCGAATGAAGACCCAATTCCCGCGACCCCTCTTCGTGACGCGGGCTATGGCAGATGGCCGTTTATTGAGTGTCGCAAAACGGCCATCTGCGATGGCCCGAGTCACAAAGAGGGACGGGCGACGGATCACAAATCCTTGTCAGGGGCTTACGTGATTAAACCGCTCGCAGTTTCGCTTCTACTGTCGCTGGCGCTCGGCGGCTTTTCCGTTGCCATCGTCGGCGCAAACCTCGGCGGCGCGATTGCGATCATTATCTTTGCGATGCTCCTCTCGCCCATCGCAGGTTCAATGTCGACCCACTCGCGCGAAGCGTGGATCGCCCTTCTTTCAGCAAGCGCGGGAGCGTCCCTTGCAGCGATCGGGCTGCGCGCCCACAATGCGTTTTCGATATCCCAAGTGTTTTCGATCGCACTGACCGCATTCGCCGGCGGCCTGGCGGCGGGGGCGCTCGTTCGCATGTTGATGCGGCTCTGCGTCTCGCCGCTGATCGCGTCGTCGATCGTAATTTTTCTCTCGCTCGCCTGGCTGAGCTGGCCGATCTGGATGTCGCCGTGGCTGAGCAGCGAGGTGCTGGCCTCGCGCCTGGCTGGCGTGCATCCGCTGATCGCGGTGAATGCGATCGCCCCGCAGTTCGGCTATTGGATACAACGCCCGCTGATGTACCGACTGAATTCGCTGGGGCAGGATGTGAACTTTACCTTGCCGACGGGCGTCGCCGGCTGCGTGACGCTTCACTTGGCGATCGCGGCGGCCGGTGCGCTGACGCTGATCGGCCGGCGATCACTTCTTCGCGGCGACCAGCGCTGAGTCACACACCAGCGGTGCTAAAACGTGACTCGAAAATTCCTTGCTCATCGGGCCGATGTGCCCGCCGGTGTTGCCCCACTTGGCCCAGTCGGCGTTATAGGCAAACTGCTGCAGCTTTTGATATTCGCGAAGGTCCGCGTCGGCCGGCGGCTCGAATCCAGAAAAACCGGCCGCCGGCACTTTCACGCCGTCGATCGTGCCGAACAACGTCGTGCCCGTCGAGAGAACGATGACGTCCTGATTGCTCCAGAAGCTGTACAACTGAGTGCGAACGTGCCGCAACGCGCGCGTGAGGTCGTACGTCGGCGAGAGCGCGCTGGACAACAGGATCACACGATCAACTTTCACGTCGTCCGGCAATCGCTCCAGCGCCCAGACGGCGATCCCCGTCCCGCCGCTATGGCCCGTGAGATAGATCGGCCGATCCGGCTCGCGGCGGTGGATCGCAACGATCTTGTCGGCCACCGTTTGGGCTTCTTCGAGATTGTGCTTGTAACTCAGCAGCGCCGTCAAGCCGGGGCTGGAGTGGGTCCAATCGTAAATCTCCAGATCACCCGCATACCCGCCGGCGATGAGTCCTTCGGTCATGCGATGATCGATCCGCCGCTCCCCGCCGATGCCGGGGAGATGAATCAGGTACGGCCGCGGCGGCGTGACGACCGCCGGTTGCGCGGCGCAGCCGACGAGGAGCAGAAGGAGGTTGTAACAAAGGAATTGCTTCGCCATCATGCCCGATGATAGGCCGAACGTCGCATGGGCTACCAGCCCATGCCAGAGTGCGTCCATTTAAATCATGATTCGAGCCTGCCAATTGCTTGGCATGGGCTGGTAGCCCATGCGACGTCAGCAAGGCTCGATGACTGCCCGGTCCGCCCCGCTGTCGACGAACGCCTGCGCGACGGTAGCGTTCTGCACGCCGCCCATGGCGATCAGCGCCAATCCCTCGGCCTGCGGCTTGATCGCCGCCAGCGCGGCGCTGCTCGCGCCGCCGGCGCGGTGATAGCCGCTGGCGGTGACGATCCCGTCGCAGCCGCTTTCGCGGACGGCTTTGCACGCGACGGCGATCGCTTCTTCGCTACGTCCTGAGCCGAGGGACAGCAGCAACGGCGCTTCGATGATCACATGAATCGCCACATCCCGCCGCGTCGCACGGGCGGCTTTTGCGACCTCCAACAACTCCCCCCGAGCGGCGGAGAAATCCCGCCCGATCAGCGGCAGAAGGTGCGCGGAGACGAAAATGTCGTCCGCGCCATCCTTAATGCTACTGGTTGATTCGATGGCCTTGAGCGTGGCTTTGTTCGTGCCGTGGGGGAAGCCGACGGTCGTGCCGATCCGAATCCCACTGCCGGCCAGCATCGCCGCCACGCGGGCCGTCCACACCGGCGAGACGATCACGCCGGCGTACGATTTTTGCATCGCCTCAGTGACGATGTAGTGCACTTCGGCGCTGAGGGCTTCGGCTTTGAGAAGGCTGATGTAGAGCTGGGAATGCATGGAGAGGAATTTACCACAGAGCAATAAGAGTACGCAGAGGGCGCACAGAGAGAAAAACCGGGAACTGAGCAGGCATGCAATTCACACCGCGCTGTGGTCGCCGAAATGCTATAAGAAAATACACTCATCTATTTTTTGCGATTTAATTTATTTCTGCGTGTTGGCAGTAAGAAAAGGCCAATAAATGCTCTATGAAGCTCAGCAGAAAATTCATTTTTAAGCGGTTTAGAGGGGCTTTTTTCTCGCCAACACCTGTCGCGGGACGGCCTTGGCGGGTTCGCGCGGCGACTCCAATCCGGCTTTGATTTGAATGGCCTCCTCGTACATTTTTATCATTCGGGGCAAGGTCGCCTCGAGTGAATAGCTTTGTTCGATCAGCCGCTCCGCCGCATGGCCGAGCGGGCGGTACGCATCGGGGTCGGCCAGAACCTTCAGCGCCTTTTCGGCCAGATCCTCCGGCGAAAAAAAATCCGCCAGCAAACCGGTTTGGCCGTCGGTGATCATTTCCTCCACCGGCGGCGTGCGCCCGCCGAGCACGACGGCACCGCAGCTCATCGCGTTCATCATGCTCCAACTCAGCACGAACGGAACGGTGAGGTAGATGTGCAAATCACTGGCCGCCAGCATCTCGGCCAGCGTCGGCTGCGGGATCGTGCCGAGGAATTTGAATCGGCCGAGGTCGTAGTCGTTCTGCTCCAGCACCCACTGTTTGAGGGTTTTGCCTTTGAGGTACGTCGCATCGCCGCCATAAATCGCCCGGTCGTCGCCGGCGATGAGGAAGAGCACATCGCTGCGCTGTTGGCTGATCAGCCGGGCGGCTTTCATGAATAGGTCGAACCCGCGCATTGTTTCAAACCCGCGGCTGACGTACGTCACCACGCGCGTACCGGCTGGCACCGCCACGCCGGCGATCGTCCGCGGCCCGCGCGTCGCGATCGGCGGGCGCAGCTCATCACCGCGACTGTGGTAGATCGACCGGTCGATTCCGTCGAAGATCGTCCGCAGCTTCGGCGCGTACTCAGCCGGGAAACACTCGCGCTGAAACACCGTCGGCGAATACCCGATCTGACAATTCTGCAGTTCCAACAGCACCGCCGCGTTGCGACACCGCGCCCGCAAAAACGCCGCCTCGTTCGGCCGCCACGGCAGATCGGACCGGAACGTCATGTCGCTCAGCGGATGATGCACGCGGTAGTAGTATTCAAAGAACCCAACGACCGGCGTGTCGGGATACAGCTCGCGCAGGAACAGCCCCGCCGCCAGCCCGGCGTGCGCGACGATCAGGTCGGGCTTCACGTCGGGACGGTGTCGCAGCGCCTGAAAAATCCCGTCGGCGTGCCAGACGTAGTTTTCAAACGTCCGCGAGCAGAAATGGGTGTTCTCCGTCGCCCCGCCGGTGGTACGATACTGAATGCACTCGATTCCCTCCCGCGTCCCGCCCGCCGCGAGGCCGACGTATGTCGCCCGCCAACCCAGTTTGTTGACGAGATGGGCCGCGATGTGTCCAAACTGCGCGGGGAAATTCTGGTGTACGTACAGAACGTGCATGGGTTGCCATTCTGACGCCGGCGGCGGGATCGTCAAATGACGCTTCCCCTCTCCCGGCAAACCGGGCAAAGAAATGAGTCGACTGATTTCCGTTGCGTATCATCGGGAATCTGGCTTACACTATTGGTGTACACATCTGATCGGTCCAAGAGCGAGCTGAAGTTGTCCGTGTGGAGCGAGGGTTCCCATGACGCCACAGCAGAGCATTTTTAAAGTCCTGATTCTCCATAACAAATTGGCGACGGAGGAAGATCTGGCCCTGCTGTTCCAGCAGGCGGACGATCCGGAAGACATCATCGCCAAGATGGTGATCGGTGAGATGATCAGCGAGCCGATCGGCGACAAACTGCTTACGCTTTACCAGCACAACCTGCAGAAACAGCATCTCCAGCCCGCGGCCGCGATGGCGGGGGCAGTGCAGGAGACGCACGCCGCGCCGCAAGTGGAAGCGCGCGTGCAGCCGACAGCACCCCGGACCGAAACACCGCGGCCGGTCGACCCTCACGGTCACCGTGACCTCGCGGCAGCGCGGCCCCCGGTGGCGGACGTATCGCGATCGGCTCCCCCGACGCCGCCACCGGCTAGGCCCGCTCCCGTCTCCACGACTCCGCCGGACGCGCACTACGCTCCGATCTCCGTCAACGTCCGCTTCGACGGCGATGACCGGCAATTGATTCTCGACCTGCTCCGCGCGGCCCGGCAACTCAAAGCCTCCGACTTGCACGTCAAATCCGGCGCTATCCCCGTTGTCCGCAAAGCGACGTTCCTGCATGAACTGGCGCTGCCCGTGCTGCCCGGCGATCGTGTCGAGCGGGCGCTTTACTCGCTGCTATCCGAAGAAGACCGCAAAACGTTTCTGGACACCAACGACCTGGACTGCTCTTTCGACGGCGGGCCGGCGCTGGGGCGGTTCCGCCTGAACATGCTTCGCCAGCACCACGGCGTGGACGGCACGTTCCGCCTGATTCCGGATCAGGTTCCGACATTCGACACGCTCAATCTTCCCGCTCCGTGTCGACGGTTCACGCAATTCCGGCAAGGCATCGTCCTCGTTACCGGCCCGAAGGGCAGCGGCAAAACGACGACGCTTGCGGCGCTGATTGACCTGATCAACGCCACGCGGGCCGACCATATCATTACCATTGAGGACCCGATCGAGTTCGTGCATCCGAGCAAGAAAGCGCACGTTAATCAGCGCGAAGTGGGCGTGCATACCAAAAGCTTCGCCAACGCGCTGCGCGCCAGCCTGCGTGAAGCGCCCGACGTCATCATGGTCGGCGAAATGCGAGATCTGGAAACCGTCAGCCTCGCCATCACCGCAGCCGAGACCGGGCACTTGGTGTTCGGCACGCTGCACACGCCGAGCGCCCCGCGAACGATCAACCGCGTGGTCGACGTCTTCCCGCCGGACGAGCAGGGGCAGATCCGCGCGATGTTCAGCGAAAGCCTTCGCGGCGTGATCAGCCAATACCTGATTCCGGGCATCGACGGCGCGAGCGTACACTTGGCGACTGAAATCATGTTCAACAGCGGCGCGATCGCGAACCTCATCCGCGAAAACCGCTCGTTCCAGTTGCACGGAATGATGCAGACGCACCACAAGCAGGGCATGCATCTGATGGACGAATCGCTGCTGAAACTGGCGAAGGAACACAAGATCGCGAAGGAAGAAGCGATTGCCCGGGCGGATAATGTCGGGCAGATGGAGAAAGAACTGGCGGCGATACACTGATGGAAATAACGAATGACGAAACCCGAAATCCGAATGAATGACGAAACCAGAATGACGAAAATAATCGGCTGCGTCACTTCGCTTTTCGTCATTCGGCATACGTCATTCATTCGGATTTCGGGTTTCGGGTTTCGGGTTTTGTCATTCTGTTTTCCGGTGGCGGGAAAATAACTATCGGAGGAAATGATGCCCCATCTAGACCCGTTGCTCTTGCGCATGATGGAAAACAGCGCCTCCGACCTCCATGTCGTCGTCGGGCAGCCGCCCAAGTACCGCATTCATGGCGAGGTCATGCCGGTGGCGGATTATCCGGTGCTGGATGAGCCGACCGTGAAGCAGTGGATGTTCGAGATTTGCTCGGCCGAGCAGCGGGAGCGGTATCTGGAGAACAAGGATTTCGACTTCGCCTACGGCATCGGCGAGC
Organism: Tepidisphaerales bacterium; assembly: GCA_038229715.1. GTDB lineage: Bacteria > Planctomycetota > Phycisphaerae > Tepidisphaerales > Tepidisphaeraceae > JANMES01. Next base: position 49,427 of record JBBROD010000018.1, read on the forward strand.
AGGCGCGATACCGCGTGAATTACTTTTTCCAGCGGACGGGGTTTGGTGCGGTGTTTCGGATTATTCCGTTTCAGATCGCGACCATTGAAGAACTGAAGCTTCCGCCGGTACTGAGAAAGCTGGCCGAGCTGCGCGGCGGGCTGGTGCTGGTGACCGGGCCGACCGGCAGCGGCAAATCCACCACGCTGGCGGCGATTATCGATCTGATCAACAAGACGCAACGCCGTCACATCGTCACGATCGAAGACCCGATCGAGTTCGTCCACCGCAATCAGCAGTCGATCGTCACGCACCGTGAGATCGGCGAGCATACGAAGGATTTCGCCAGCGCGCTACGCGGCGTGTTCCGGCAGGATAGCGACGTGGTGCTGGTCGGCGAAATGCGCGACCTGGAAACCATCAGCCTCGCCCTCAGCGCCGCCGCCACCGGGACGCTGGTTTACGGGACGCTGCACACGAATAGCGCCGCCAAGACCATCGATCGGATTATTGACGTCTTCCCGCCGGAGCAGCAAGAGCAGATCCGCATCATGCTGAGCGAGTCGATCAAGGCGATCGTCGCCCAGCAGTTGCTGCGTCGTAAAGATGGCAGGGGGCGCATCGCCGTGAACGAAATCCTGATCGGCAGCCCGGCGTTATCGAACCTGATCCGCGAAGGGAAGATCGAGTCGATCATCAACGTCATCCAGAGCGGTAAGGCGATGGGGATGCAGACGATGGACGAAGGATTGGAGAAGTTGCTGAAGCTGGGGATCGTCGATCCCGAAGACGCCTATATTAAATCGATCGACAAACGACGGTTCGAGCACTACCTGCCGGGGCATGAGGAAACGCACAAATAGGCTCTCGTTTGTCGTTTCCGGAGGCGCGACGGTCTCCAATTGTCCTTTGACAATCGCCCGAGCCTTGTGCGATCCAACGACGCATAAAAAATATCCCGGGCGGAGCATGGTGCGCCGCCCGGAACAGTTATTACAAACTCCGATCAAGCCTGCCGATCAGAACCGGAAACCGATACCCAGCGTGTAGACGAACTGGCCGTCGTCGAATGCGTTATCCGCGTTGCAGGCGTCGCGGAAGAAGAACTGGTATTCGATCGAGCCAAACAGGAACGTCGTGTCATTGACGAAGAACTTGAGCCCGGCTTCGGGGGCGGCTTCCCACGTGTCGGTCACGCCGTCGCCGTAGACGTAGCCGATGTTCGCACCGACGAACGGACGCCAACGGCCGAGGTCGATGTTGTAATCGGCGGCCACGCGCGTGTTGCCGTTAACGATGGAGTCCGAATTCTTGCCGGCATCTGCATAAGTCAGTCCCTGGCGAATGCTGAGCTCGAACCCGTCGGTCACAAAGTAACCCAGGCTCGCGTTAGCATTGATGCTACCGGACCGGAATTCCTTGTCGTTCCCGCCCGATCCGCTGAGCGTGAATTCCTTGTCGCCCTGCTTGAAGTTGGCCATCGCCACCGATGAAGTTGCCATCACCGCTACCGCTGCTAACCACTTCGAAAAGTTTTTCATCACGCACCCTTAGAAAAGGCTCGATCGAGTTCCAATCGACCGTAGCCGATGAGTATTTTAGAGGCGACACGGAATGGGCGTATCGGGTATAACCCGATAGGAGACTCATGTGGATATGCCGCTGCCGCATGGCGCAATTCTTTTGCGGTTCTGGCCGCTTAGTCGATAGAATTATAGAATCGCCGAAACGCGACTCTCCTTTTCAACGGCAACCATGGACAATCTCTACCACGACGGCCAACGCCAACTGCAGGACGCATTCGATACCCGCAAACTCGCCGATCGCATGGCCGAGAAGATCGTGCACGATTTTCTCGCGCCCAAGCAGAAGGCGTTTATCGAAAGCGCCGATATGTTCTTTCTCGCCACCGCCGACGACCTCGGCCGGCCGACCTGCAGCTACCGCGGCGGCGATCCCGGGTTCGTCCGCGTGATCGACGACCGCACGCTGGCCCTCCCGAACTACGATGGCGATGGCATGTATGTTTCATGGGGCAACGCGGTGCAAAATCCGCACGTTGGTCTGCTCTTCATCGATTTCATGAAAGGGTGGCGACTGCGCATCCAAGGCACGGCGACGATCCATCGCGAACACGCGCTGATCGGCCAATACCTGGGCGCACAGTTCATCGTTCAAATCGCAATCCGAGAAGTGTTTCCAAACTGTCCACGGTATATCCACAAGTATCAGTTGGTGGAGCGATCCGTTTATGTACCGCACGCCGGTTGTGAGGCTCCGATTCCCGATTGGAAAAAACAGCCGGATATCAGGGAAGTTTTGCCTGCAAACGATCCCGCGCGTTCTTAACAAACGTTTGTCCGCTCGTTACGACGCTTTGGCCTTCACTCGGCTGTCGCGCATCGCTTTGCCGTTGCGGACTCTTGCAACGCGTTTACGGCCGAAGGCGTCGGTTTCGGTCATCACGCGGCTGGCGCGATTTCCGTCAGCCGTGACAAATAGAGATGCTTCATCCGACGCCAAAGCGCCAGAGGTTTTGGCGACTTTTTGGCCGGCTTCTAGCGCGTGAGCCAAGCGTTTTTGAGCGTAGCCGACGTACTCGGCTGATTGATCGATTCCCAAATACTTCCGGCCGAGCAGCGCGGCGCTGACGACCGTCGTCCCGCTGCCGTTAAACGGATCGAGCACGACATCGCCAGGATTGCTGCTGGCTTGGATGATGCGGTTCAGCACGCCGATCGGCATTTGGCAGCCGTGCCACCCTTCGCGCTCCTTGAACGTGCCGCAGACGCGGGATTCGTTCCACACATCGGTATTGGACCCGAAGTAACCGAACGCGGCCGCTTCCTCGGGGGTGAGCACGCGCCCGTCGGGCTCGACCAAAGATTTGCCCCCAGCTTCCTGCGGGCGAAGGTACCAGGTGTCGTCAGGCAGCTTGCCCTTGGGGTTGGCGCGGGCGTCGTCGTAGGTTGTTTGGCGCGCGGATTTAACGCGGATCGCATCGGCGTTGAAAGTGATGTTGGTCATCCCCGGCTCGGGCTTTTGCTTACTGAAGTAAAGGATGTGGGTGTGGCTTTTGGCGAACATCTTTTTCGTCTGCTGGCCGAACGTGTAATGCCAGACAATCCAGTTGCGGAGGTGGAACCCGATTTTACGGCGCGCGATCACAGCCAGATCAGCGGCGAATTCGTCACCGATCGCGAGGTAGAAGCTTCCTGTCGGCTTCAGCGCCCGATAGACCGCGCGCATCCACTTCTCTGACCATTCCACGTACTCTGCCACATCTTTTTCGTCGTCGTATCCGTGGTACAAATACCCGATATTGAAGGGCGGATCAGCAAAGCAAAGATCGACCCATCCTTCTGGGCTTTCATTGAGCAGTTGGATGGAGTCGCCTTGAACGATTTGGTTGGTAGCCAGCATAGTCCGGCCATTATAGCGCATTTTCTGCGCGGGCGCAATGGCTGGTTTGGCTGGCGACAGCTTTCGGGCCTTGATCGATCTTAACCCTTTTTCAAACGCCACCTTCCGCTGATTCATTCAAACCCTTTCGCTGCTCGGGGAAACCGTCTTATAATCGGCCTTTTCAGGAACAAGCCATGAGCCCGCCGCTGCTGAGAATGCTCGACGCCAACGCCAACCGCGCCCGTGAAGGGCTTCGCGTGATCGAGGATTACGCCCGGTTCGTATTGAACGACGCGGAATTGCAGGGAGATTTGAAAGCGCTGCGGCACGATTTCGCGGAGACGCTTAAGCCGTTTTTGAGCGACGCAATCCTTCATCGCGACACGCCTGGCGATGTAGGAACCACCGCGAAAACCGAAAGCGAAGCCCGCCGCGAGGATTTTGCGGAGATCGTGGTAGCCGCCGGGAAGCGGGTCTGCGAGGCACTACGGGCGATTGAGGAAGTGTTGAAGGCCAAGGGTTCGGGGTTCGGGGTTCAGGGTTCGGTTCATTCGCTTCAAACCCTGAACCCTGAATCCCGAACCCCGTCGGCAACCATCGAAATACTCCGTTACCGGTTCTACGACCTCGAACAGCGCATCGCGTTAACGCTTTGTTATGCAAAGCACTTCGCGAATATTGGGCTTTACGTCCTGATCACCGAAAGCATCTGTTCCCAACCGTGGTTGACCGCCGCCGAGCAGGCGATTGCCGGCGGGGCCGACTGCATCCAATTGCGTGAGAAGGATTTAGATGCCGGCGAGCTACTTTGCAGAGCAAAGCAACTGGTTTTACTTTGCAAAGCAAAAAACGTGCTTTGCGTCATCAACGACCGGCCGGACATCGCTTTGCTCAGCGGAGCGGATGGCGTCCACGTCGGGCAAGGCGATCTGCCCGCCCGCGAAGTGCGGAAATTGCTGGGCACGGACAAAATCGTCGGCGTGAGCACGCACGAAATCGCTCACGCGAAACAGGCCGTTCTCGACGGGGCGGACTATGTCGGCGTCGGGCCGATCTTCAAGAGCAGCACGAAGCCGCGCGAGTTTATCGCCGGGCTTGATTACGCGCGGCAGGTGGCGAGCGAAATACCGATCCCCGCCGTCGCGATCGCGGGGATCACGCTGGAGAACGTCGATTCGGTCCTCGCCACCGGCGTGCAGGCGGTGGCGGTGACGGCCGCTGTTGTCGGCGCGAAGGACATCGCGGCTGCGGCGCGGGCATTCAAAGAAAAATTAGCCGCAGATAAACGCAGATGAACGCAGATAATTGAAAAGATGAATGTGCTGAATGGATTGATCTGATCCGCGTTCATCTGCGTTTATCTGCGGCTAAAAAATCTTCTCGGGAACGGATGTCCGAATCGACCGAAAACACCTCCCGCGCGATCTTCAGCCACGCCAAGCTGATCGGCGGGCTCACGCTCGTGAGTCGGCTCTTAGGCCTCGCCCGCGACGTGGTCGCATCTCATGTGTTCGGCGTGGGCATTGTCGCAACCGCGTTTTCCGTCGCGTTCACCATCCCCAACCTGTTCCGGCGACTCCTCGGCGAAGGCGCGTTATCGGCGGCGTTTATTCCGCTGTACGCACAGGCAGAAAAGCGGAGCAAGACCGACACCGGTGAATCCGCCGCCGACTTTGCCTCGGGATCGTTCAACCTCCTGTTGCTGATCCTGATCGGCATCACGCTGATCGGCGAAGCCGTTTTGGGATGGATGCTATGGGCCGACCGCGGCAGCGCCCGGCTCGATCGTCGCCTGCTGTTGCAGTTTACCGCCGTCATGCTGCCGTACGTGTTGCTGGTCTGCAGCGGGGCGTTTTTGTCGGCGATCCTTCAAGTCCACAAGCGGTTCGGCCCGCCGGCGTTTGCGCCGGTGCTGCTGAACGTTTGCCATATCGGCGTGGTGGTGATCGGGGCGTGGTTCCTTGGGCTCCACGGGCAAGATCAGCAGACCGACCACGTCATCGCACTGCAAATCACGCTCGCCTACTGGCTGGCGATCGGCGTGCTGGTGGCCGGCGTGCTGCAGGTGGCGGTGCTCTGGCCGGCGCTGCGGGCGATCGGATTCCGTTTCAACCTGCGCATCGCATTCTGGACGCCGGCCGCCAGGCAGATGTTGAAACTCGCCGCACCGCTGGCGATCGCCGCGGGCGTGCTACAGTTGTCCGTCGTCATCGACGAATTCATCGGCTGGGCGTTCATGCAGGGGATCAAAGACGGCGCGGCTGTCGAGTCGTTTTCACTCCTCGGCCACACTTTCCGTTACCCGCTGGCACTGGGCGCCCCGCGGCGGATCGACTTGGCGCAGCTGCTTTACCAATTCCCCCTCGGCGTTTTCGCGACCGCACTGGCGACCGCGATCTTCCCCAAATTGTCAGCCGACGCGATGGAGCCCGGCCGCGAGAGTTTCAAACGCACGCTCCGTCAGGGGATCGAAGCCGCGCTCTGGGAAGGCCTGCCCGCCAGCGTCGGGCTGATGTTAGTTTGCGAGCCGATCACCAAGCTCCTCTTCCAGCACGGCAACACCACCGCGGCCGACGCGGCGCTGATCGCGCGCAGCGCGTTCTACTTCGCCGGTGGGATATGGGCGTTCTCGCTCCTGCTGGTGATCAACCGGGCCTACTACGCGCTGCACGACACCGTCACCCCGCTGTGGGCCAGTGTGCTGAACATCGTATTGAACATCGCGGTTGAGCTGCCGCTGATGTGGTGGATGGGCGAGTCCGCCATCGCGCTCGGCACGATGGTGAGCTTTATCGTGCAGGCGATTGTGACGCTCTATCTTCTCGACCGCAAGCTTGGCGGGCTGGGCACCGGACAACTGGCGAAAACCGTCGGCAAGATGCTGATTGCGACACTGGGGATGGGATTCGTCGGCTGGGCGATCACTTTCGTGCCGATCTACCCAAGGGCCGAAACCCGCGAAGCGTGGATCGTGCAACTCGCGTTGCAAGTAGGGCTTGCGATGGTCGTCTATTTAAGCCTTTGCCAACTGCTCGGCGTGAATCTGCTGCGGCAACTACGACGGCAGTCAACACCTGCGATAAAACCCGAATGACGAAACCCGAAATCCGAATGAATGACGAAACCCGAATGGCGAATGACGAAAAACGTCAGTGATCGTAGTGCATCAATGAAGTCACCCCGCCCGATCGATTAGCGATCGGCCGGGCGGGGTGCGCGATTCTTTTTCGGAGTCAAGTTTATGCGGCTCTATGGTGCTTGTGCTTGCGGACCGTGGTTGTAATCACCGTAGTCGTTGTGGATGACGTGGACGTCGTCGCAGTCGTGTCGGTCGGGGTTGAAGTTGAAGTCGGAGTCGCCGTCGGAGTCGGAGTCGTTGTAACCACTGGAGTTCCAGTTAAGTCGCCGGCCACGCCAACGCCCGTGGTGTCGATCAACCCGCCGATCTGGATGGTGTTATCTGAGAGCGAAGCGGTTACGTTCGCAGTGGGCACGTAGATCGCCTCCTGCGAACTGTTCACTATCAGCGTATTGCCATAAACCTGCGCATTGGTCATGGTTTCGCCGGCGGGCCAGACAAAAATTTCGTAGTTGGCTTTGCCGTTAGACAGGCCGTTGTTGCTCGACACGTTGTAGCGAACAACATTGTTCGCCCAAGTGCCTGCGCCGGCGAACTGGAACAGTCCGAGTCCGGACCCGGCGTTATCGTGGCTGTAGTTGTATTGCATGACCGAGTTGGTCACTCCGCCGTCCAGATCGAACCCGCCTCCGTCGCCGCCGGCAGTGCGGTTGTTGTAGGATTCGTTGTACTGGATAGTGACTGCGTTGGATTCCCATACCCAAATGCCGACTGGCCCGTTGTCGTTGGTGTTGTTGGCGCCGTTGTTATATGCGGTGGAGTATTCGATCGTGGCGTCGTCGACCGATTGCAGAACAATGCCGCTCCCGGTCGGACTATTCCGCCCGCGGAAGCCGGCGTTGTCGTACGCGTTGGAGTAGCCGACGTACAGGTCGTGATGTGCGTAGCGTCCGGAATCGGCCGCAAATGGCCCGTACGCGGTAATGCCCGCCAATCCGTTCGCGTGGGCGTCGACGTTGGTGATTTGCGCCCCGTCGAATCCTCCGCCCACTACCGCTCCCATCGCCACGCCGTATCGGCCGAACCCGGACGCTTCGACCTGATCGATCGTGACGCCGCCCAGGTTTTTGCCGGCCGGCAGATCGCTATAGAAGTCGAGCCCCGTGCCGGTATTGCTGGACGCGCCGGATCCCACCACATTCAGGTTTTTGAGTGTGATGTTTCCCACGTCGTAGGCAAAGACCGCATCGCCATTGCCGGCGCTGAGGGTGGCGCGGGAGCTGGCCGGCGCGGTCGCGGATAATTGCAGGCCCGTCGCGGGGTCGTAGCTGGTGATCGTCACCGGATTGTTGGCGTCCCCGCCATCGGCAGAATCCAGATACAGCATTCCGTGAAATGTCACGCCACCCTTCAGCAGCACGACATCACCCGCGCTCAGGTTTCTGGAGTTCAGCGCCGCATAGTCGGCGTCGGTGTTGACGAAATACGAGCTCATCATCTGCCGAACTTCCAGCGCCTCGAACATCGCTGCTCGGCGGACACTGGCGTTTTTAGAACCGGGGGAACGACGCAAACCAACCGGAAGAATTCGAATCGGGGCGACCTTTCAAAGGAGTGAATCCACACCGTGCCAGGACACACGTCTCACTTAAATTTATCGGCGGGGAAGCAGACGGAGTGAGGCCTTGGCAAACGGTTTGTTGAGTTTTCGTCGAGTTATCAGACGCCTTGGTGTGCAATTTTACGACTGTACGGCTTTTGCAGGAGATTGCTTCATTTGTACGCTGATTGCAATGTCGAAGTTCGAGGAAAGATAAAAAATTGATCAGACATGGCTCTGAGGGAGCGTGCAAGTCACGGTAGTGCCGAGCCCGATTGAAGATTCGAGCCTGACAGTCCCGCCGAGCCCGTTGATGGCGTGTTTGACGATCGCCAGGCCGAGCCCGGTTCCACGCCCGCTGCTTCCGGTGCGCGCGGCGTTGACCTGGTAGAACCGCTCGAACACGCGATCCAGATGTTCCGGCGGAATACCAATCCCCGTGTCCGACACTTTGACGATGACCGCGGTCGGCTCGATTTCAACGCTCACCGTGACGCTCCCGCCGGCTGCGGTGTACTTGATGCTGTTTTCAACCAGGTTTTTTAGAACGAGATTCAGCAGACGTTCGTCGCTAAGGAACTCGGCTCTGGCCGGTCGTTCTTCAAATTTCAGCTCGACGAGTTTGCTCTGCGCCATCGGGCTCATGCTGCTGCGGAGCAGCGCGAACAAATCCGCGGCGCTTACTCGGGCGGACGTTGCGCGCAGGTCGGGGCGCTCAACGCGGGACAGATCGAGCAGATCGCGCAGCATGTCTTCCAGCCGTTGCAGGTGGCCGGCGATGATCAGCACGCACTTTTGGGTCTGCTCGGGGTCTTCGACGTACACGTCCTGAAGCGTCTCAAACGCGATCTTGATCGCCGCGAGCGGCGTGCGCAGTTCGTGACTTGCGTTGGCGACGAAGTCGGTCTTCATCTGCACGGTGTTGGCGAGCGTGGTGACGTCGCGCAGCACCACCAGCACGCCGCCGCCGTCGGTGCGGGTGACGAAGGTTTGGTAGGTCAGTCGCTGGCCGTTGCGGGTGAGGCGGATTTCCCGCTGCTGATCGGCGTCGTTCGACCCGCCGTTGCGGGCGGAAGTGTCGGTTGAAGGCAGGACCTGATCGAACAATTCCAGAATCACTTCGTCGGTCACAATGCTGGCCGGGGTCTTTCCGATCGCCTGGCCGGTAGATACGTCCAGCAACCGAGCGCCGGGCGTGTTGATCAGCAGGATGCGTTGCTGTGGATCGGTGAGCAAAATCGGATCGGGCAGTGTATCAACGACGGCCTGCAGGTCGCCGCGCTGGATGCGCAGTTCGACCAGCTGCTTTTGCAAGTTTTGGGCGACTTGATTAAGTCGCACGGAAAAAAACCGCAAATCATCGGCACCGGCCGGTTCAACGCGGGTTTCCCAATCGCCGGCCGCCAGTTTCTCGCTAGCGACGGCCAGGCGCCTGACGGGCGCGATCCACTGGCGGTTGAGGATGAACGACAGCGCCGCGATCGAGACCAGCGTCGCAATCGCCCCGCCGCCGACGATCGCCCAGACGGGGACATTCAGCGTCGCCCATTGCGTGCGCGGATAACTCAGGCGGACGACGTAGCCGTCGCGCTTGGAAGGGTCGACCAGGTCGGCAATGTAAATGGAGTCTTCCTGGATCGTGTCGTTGAACCGCAACTCCGTGCCCGACCCGGCGTGACGGGCAGCGATGACTTCCGGGCGGTCGTTGTGGTTCGGCAGCGTTTTCACGTCGGCCGCCGTGTCAAACACCAACTTGCCACTGCCTTCAATAAGCGTGAGGCGTGCATTCAGCAGATACGCGAAATCCGTCATCTGCTGTTTGGTGGTTTCCGAGAGCTGATCCGCCTCCCCGGCCAACCGGTCGCGTAGCCTAACAGTGAGCTGGTTGAGATCTTTCAGTTGCTGCAGCCGAACCGCGCGATTCCCGGTGAGATAAATCACCGCCCCGCTGGCCGACACGATCAGCACGATCAGCAACGCGAACGGCAGGATGAGTCGTGAAAGGAACGGGCGAGAGGTCATGGAATTGATTTTCAATCTGCAATGTGCAATTTGCAATCGAGAGTATCGCCTCTGTCAATTGCAAATTGCAAATCGCAAATTGAAAATTCTACTCCCCGCCCTCTTCCGGCGATTCCTGCAGGCGGTAGCCCACGCCTCGCACGGTATGCACCAGATAGCTCGCGGTGCCCAGCTTTTTGCGGATGCTGGTGATGTGAACGTCGATCGCGCGGTCGGTCACGAACACGTCGGTGCCCATGGCCTTGTCCATCAGCTGATCGCGTGTGAGCACCCGCCCTCGACTGTTCACCAGCGCGCTCAACAGCTTGAACTCGGTCAACGTGAGTTTGATCACTTCACTATTCACGGACACTTCATGCTTGCTGGTATCGATCGACAGCGGCCCGGCCTTGAGGATGCCGGTATCGGTAACGGCCGATCCGATTTCCTTACGACGCAGCACGCTGGCCAGCCTGGCCAGCAGAATCTTCATGCTGAACGGCTTGGTGACGTAATCGTCCGCGCCCAGCGTCAGCCCGACGACGACGTCGGTCTCTTCGCTCTTGGCGGTGAGCATGACGATCGGCGTGCTGCTTGTTCGCGTGTCGGCCTTCAGGCGACGGGCGACTTCGGTCCCATCGATCCCCGGGAGCATCAGATCGAGCACCACCAGGTCGGGCAGTTCGCGGAACGCGGTGTCGATCGCGTCATTGCCGTTTGCGGCGCTGACGATATCGTAGCCGTTACGCTGCAGGTTGTAGGTGATGAGATCAACCAGGTCTTTTTCATCGTCTACCACCAGCACCAAGCGCTTGCCTCGGGTGCGTGTGACGGTTTTAATATTTTCAGTCATCCGCGTCGTGTCCATGGTTCGGGTCATCGTACCACCTCTGGTAAACCCCCGCATTTCGTGCCACCTCGACGAACTGCTATACTCTTGACCGTGCATTAGAGTTCTCGTGGAAGCCGATGGCGTCAAGCTATTAACACTTCCTTAACAAGGCACATAGGAGACGCTGATGAAACCCTTCAACCGCGCTACGAAGTGCCTAACCCTTGCCTTGCTGCTGATTTGCGCCGGCTGCCGCGTGCCGGCCCAGATCGTTTGGTCGCCGGACGGGGCGACGGCGGCGTATCGGATCGAAGATCGTGCCTACTTAATCGATGCAGGCGGAAAAATCGTGACCTCGCTGGGCACCGTACTCGGTGGTTTCGCGTGGTCGGCGGATTCCAAAACCCTCTACTTCGCGAGCAGTTCCGAACTGGCCGACCCCGTTGTCGCACCCGACACCGCGTGGAGTTCGCCGGAGCGGCCGATCCAACCGCCGGAACCGGCAGCGCCGACCACCGCGCCCACCAGCCGGCCGACAAAATTCGTCGAAGTGCAGGCGCTGGCCGGCGGGAAGGCAACGTCGCTCGTCAAATTCGCCGCCGGGGATGCGATGCACATGGCGCTCTCTCCCGACCAGAAGTGGCTGGCGATCGTCTGCGATACCGACGCCGCCGCCACGTTCTCCGTCTACATCCTGCATTTGCCGGACAAGCACTTATACCTGCTGAGCGGTTTTGCGGGCTTTGGGATGTGCTTCACCGGTCCGAATCGGCTGGCGTATATCGAGCCGGACCGCATCGCCGACAAGGCCGACAATCTCACCGGCAAAGTCGTTGAGGTGACGCTGAATGCCGGGGCAGCCAAGCTTGATCGGACCGCGTTATTCGACGTGCTGCCCGGCGAAACGCCTTACCTGGCCGCGCTGGGCGAGAACCTGTTGGTCACCAGCGTCAGCCGAAGCTTCCCGGGCAAGCCGATCGCCGATGACGATAAGCGCATCTGTAAGCTCTACCTCTGGACGCGCGCCAACTGCGGGATCGTGAGCATCGCCGACGAAGTCGGGCCGCTGTTCGCAGTCTCGCCGGACGGGCAGCGCGTGCTGATCGAAAAGATTTCCCCCAAGACCGACCAATCGCCCGCCAAGCGGGAGTTGCAGGTCGTCCGCACCAACGGCTCCGACGGCCACATGCTGCGCGACCTGAGCAAGCACGACGCATTCGCCCTCTGGCCGGCCTGGCGAGGGAACAGCGAGATCACGTTTACCGCGCCTGAGGAAGACGCCGAGGCCGTTACCGTCGACGGGCAAAACCGCCTGCAGTACGAGGTGATCCACTACCGCCTGAACGGCACCTATGATCTGGAGCCGATCACAAAGCTGAGCGAACCGTGGAAAACTGGCATGCGGCCGTATGTGGTGATTCAAGATGTGGTGATACAAGGCGGGCCGACAACGAAAATGAACCCGACGAGTCAGCCAACGACGAAGGAATAAGAATGTGGGTTGTAAGTTGTATTTTGTAAGTTGTTGAATCAACCCAACTCACAACTCACCACATACAACCTACAACCTACAACAAACAAGCAATGAAGATTTACACCAAAACCGGAGACGACGGCACGACCGGCCTGATCGGCGGCGATCGGGTGCGCAAGTGCGATCCGCGCTTGGATTGCTACGGCACGATCGACGAAACCAACGCCTCTCTCGGGCTCGCAGCCGTTACCGCGCCGGCGCCGCTCCTGCCGATGCTCCGCGACATCCAGAACGACCTGTTCGTCATCGGCAGCCATCTCGCCACACCGGCCGAGAGCGTACACGCGCAATCTCTACCGATTCTCGACGAAGCGATGATCACGCGGCTGGAAATGCAGATCGACTCCGCCGAGCAGACACTGCCGGCGCTGCGACAGTTCATCCTGCCCGGCGGGACCGAAACCTCCGCGCGACTTCACCTGGCCCGCACGATCTGCCGCCGCGCCGAGCGGCTGCTCGTCAACTTCGGGCTCGATCGCCCCGTGCCGACGATGATCCTGACGTATCTCAATCGCCTGAGCGACTGGCTGTTCGTCCACGCAAGATTAGCCAACCACCTCGCCGGCGTCGCCGACGTGCCGTGGGAAAAGAAATAACGCCACCCGTACCACGGGCCTCCGGCCCGTGCGAGAAACTCTCATCTTCCGTCAAAACATTTTCTGAAATCCGAACGCGGCGGGCACGGTCCGGAGGACCGTGGTACGGGGCACGTTATAGAGATCGTCTACACGCCGTGCTACATTCATCGAATGATCCGCAAACTCGCCCATCTCTGTCTCGTGACCGATCAACTCGACATTCTGCGCGATTTCTATACCCAGAAGCTCGGCTTCACGGTGCAGTTCACGTTCCATAACGAAAAACGCAACAACGAAGTATTCGGTTATTACCTCAACTGTGGCGACACCACGTTCATCGAAATCTTCGACCGCGTCCGCAAGCACCACGTGTGGGGCGGGAATCATCCGCTGGGAACAGTTACCAAGGGCAATCAGATGGACCATCTCTGCTTTGAAGTGACCGGCCTGAAGGAATTCCGCGAAGAGCTCGAACGCCGTGGCGTGAAGATGGGGCCGATGAATTCTGGGATGGACAAATCTCTGCAAGCCTGGACCACCGACCCGGACGGAAACCGCATCGAGCTGATGGAATACACGCACTCCAGCTGGCAGCTGAATCCGCAGGCAGAATGACAATCGAGCCTTAAACGACTGCGGCGTTCCGCAATCGTCCAAGGCTGATTGTGACTGAATCAGAACGTGCGCAGGCCGCTCAACGGAAACCGCCGGAGATATTCAGCGTTTCGCCGGTGATCCACGATGCGTCGCTGGATGCGAGGAACACGACCGCCGGCGCGATGTCGACGGTCTGCCCGATTCGCCCGAGCGGGGTTGTGGCTTCGATCTGTTTGCGGAAGTCGTTGTCCGCATTTGTAATGCCGGCCGAACTGGTGCCTTCGGTCTCCACCATGCCGGGATTGATCGAGTTCACACGGACCTTTTTCGGCCCGAGTTCTTTCGCGAGCGATCTGGTCACCGCGTCGACGGCGGCCTTGGTGGCGCTGTAGACCGACGCGTTCGGCGGGGCGGCGGTCGCGACGACGGAACTGATGTTAATGATGCTCCCGCCCCCGTCGCCGAACTGCTTGGCGGCTTCCTGGCTCGCCAGCAGCAGGCCGAGCACATTCAGGTTGAACTGCTTGTGGAAGTGCTCCGGGGTGATCGCTTCCAGCGGCGCGAAATCATAAACGCCGGCGTTGTTGACGAGGATATCGACCCGGCCGAACGCTTTTTTCGCGTCGGCAAATAGCTTGGCCGCGTCGGCAGGCTTGGACAAATCCGCCTGCACCGCGACGGCCCGCCCGCCCTTGCCGGCGATCTCGGCCACCACGCGGTCGGCCCCTTCCTTGCTCGACGAATAGTTCACCACCACCGCCGCCCCGGCCTCAGCCAGGTGCTTGGCGATCGCCGCGCCGATTCCCTTGGAAGCACCCGTTACGACCGCAACTTTACCGCTCAACTTGGTAGACATGACGTCCATCCTTCCTAAAAAGTGTTATTCTGTACCGATCGGTAAAATATATTCAGTTGAATTCGGGATGTCAAGCGGATAATGTATCAGTAGGTACAGAATAGCACCCGAGACCGACGTAGGTCAAGGAATAGCCGATTGTTGTGGCGATTGTTAAATTTAATGGACATCTGCAGGACTTCGCCGTGGCAAAGGGTCGCCCCCGAGAATTCGACTGCGAACAAGCCCTCGATAAGGCGCTGGAGGTCTTTTGGCGCTACGGGTACGAGGGTGCGTCGCTCCCGGCGCTGACCGAGGCGATGGGCATCAACCGCCCGAGCCTGTACGCGGCGTTCGGGAATAAAGAAGCGCTGTTCAAAAAAGTCCTCGACCGCTATACCGCCGGTCCGGCGGCGCATTTGAAGTGCGCCCTGTCGGCACCCACCGCCCGAGAAGCCGTCGAACGCTTCCTCTACGGCAGCGCCGACCTGCTCGGCGACCCCACGCACCCCCGCGGCTGTATGGTGGTGCAGGGAGCGCTCTCCTGCGGCGAAGGGGCCGAGTCGATCAAGCAGGATCTAACCGCCCGCCGCACTGCCGCGGAAAACGCGATGCGTATGCGATTCGAGCAGGCCATCCTCGATGGCGACCTGCCGAAAGACACGAACCCCGCCGACTTGGCCCGCTACATCGCAACGGTTTCTCATGGCATGAGCGTGTTGGCGGCCGGCGCGGCGACCCGCGATGAGCTGCGCCACGTCGTCGACATGGCGATGCGGGCATGGCCGGGCCGTTGATTTATTCGGCGAAATGACGCGATGGCCTGGTGGATTCTATTAATTCTTCTTTTCGTCGCCTGGTTTTTACTGTGCCTGGCGGGGGCTTCGGTCGTCGCGATTCAAAATGCCAGAGAAAAGCTTCCGCCAGGCAAACAACATGGTTACTCGCCCTTTCCCTTATTACTGATTGGTCCCTTCTTTTTTTTCGGCCTTGCGAAACTGATCGATCGATACTTTTCAAACTACGGAACTTGGCAGGTTTTGTTTTTTCACGTCGCGCTTGTAATTTTCGCCTTGTTTACGGTTCTGAAGAATGCCTTCCGGCTTCGAAGGATTCGCTAGTACTACAGTAGCGCATTTCTTTTTCTAGCTCGATAGTGGCAGCGGCGTGCGACGGCTTGATGGCTGCGTCGCCAGTGCGACCACAGCAGGACCCGTTGCGGATACGTCAGTCTCGGCCAGAGGATATGGATCAGCAG
>JBBROD010000019.1:0-59802 GCA_038229715.1 Tepidisphaerales bacterium
TACGGATCAGGCATGAACCGTGCGCCTTCTGGAGGGCGGGTGTCCACACCCGCCGCTCGTCGGCAAGACGACCTCCGCGTTCGGCGGCTGAGGACAGCCGCCCTCCAAAGAAGCGCGTGAATCAAGCCGGATCCGTATTACTCTTTTTCGTTGCCGGACCCGCGCCTTGTTCTCGCTAGGAATATTGGGCGAGAGCCAAAGCATACGAAAACCGCTGGTTTCCTGAGATTCCTCGGAGGCCCGTGGTACGGTCGAGTACTCCACGCAATGCGTTGCTAAAATTTTAGACTGAACCACTGCCGAATACCTCGGAGTGACGATCTGCGCCGGATGGCGCGTGAATTAAATCAAATCCGAATCAGTACCACAGATTCATCACGATCGACGTATCGTTCGATTTACCGTCGGTGGGTCCGATGGTGGTGGTGACGAATTTTACTTCGACATCCGGGTGAGCATCCAGCCACAGGTTGATGTTGTTGTCCATATATTCCATGCCCGGGCCGCTGATTTTGCCCAGGAAGGATCGGACGCGGATCGCGCCTGTGCCGGGAAGTGTGGGGGTGCGTTTGTACTTGTTGGCTGCGCTGGCATGGGCGGCGGCTTCGTTGCCGAAGGCTTTGATCTTGCTCGGCGCGCCTACGCTGCCGGAAGGCTCGGCCAGGCCGAGCTGCTCCATCGGCGCGGTTGCTGCTTTGGTCGGGACGGGCGGGGTCTTGATCGACGACGTGGTCTGCGGACGCTGCTCGTTCATTTCCTGTCTCCAATGCGTGGTGTAACGAAGTGGGATGCGTTCAATATCGTAACCAAGTTGCACAGGACGGCAACGCAATAACATTTCGCGCAGTGGATCGGTCTGAAAACTCGACCGTACCACGGGCCTCCGGCCCGTGCCGATAGAGTCGGTACTTCGAAAATCTCGAACTTGCACACATTCCTGCGCCGTCAGCACGGGCCGGAGGCCCGTGGTACGGTTGAGTTCCCAGCTGAAGCAATCGCCAGCATTTCAGACCGACACACCATCGTCGTCCGCCAAATGATCGCTGACGTTTATCCATGGGGCGGTTTACCTTACTATCTGGCGGTTTGATCGACTTGGCCCTTTGCCGGTGGCAAGCGGGCCGGGCGAGTTAGCGGGTGATGATGCGCATCGAATCCGGCAGCCCTTTCCCCATTGGCGCGACGGCCAATGAGTTTGGCGTTAATTTCAGCGTTTTCTCCAAATACAGCGCGGGGATGGAGATTTTGCTGTTCGATACCGCCACCGACACGCGCCCGGTTTTCGCCATCGCGCTCAGCCCGGACACCAATCGCACGCACTACTACTGGCACGCGTTCATTCCGGGTTTGCAGCCGGGGCAGATTTATGCGTTCCGGGCGCTCGGCGATGATCGACCGCAAGCGGGCCTGCGCTTCGATGCCGAGAAAGTTCTGCTCGATCCGTACGGCCGATGCGTGGTCGTCCCGGAGAGTTACAGCCGTCGAGATGCGACGCTGCCGGGGGATAACTGCGCCACATCGATGAAAAGCGTTGTCACGGGAATGCGCCATTACGACTGGGAAGGCGATAAAACCCTCGGCACGCCGTTCGAGAGTACGGTCATCTACGAGATGCACGTCGCTGGCTTTACGCGTCACGCCAGTTCGGGAGTTTCACGGGAGAAGCGGGGCACTTACGCGGGCGTGATTGAAAAAATCCCGTACCTGGTCGATCTCGGCGTTACGGCGGTTGAACTGCTGCCGGTGTTTCATTTTGACGAGCAGGATTGCCCGCCGGGCAAGATCAACTATTGGGGCTATGCGCCGATCTCGTTTTTCGCGCCGCATCCGGGATACAGCTCGTGCAAGGAACCGCTGGGCGTGCTGAACGAATTCCGCGATATGGTGAAGGCGCTTCACAAAGCGGGCATCGAGGTGATTCTCGACGTCGTCTACAACCACACCGCCGAGGGCCCGGCCAGCGGACCGACGCTGAGCTTTCGCGGGCTTTCGAATGATTCCTATTACCTGCTGGAGAAGGACAACCCTGCCCGTTACGCCGATTTCGCAGGGACGGGCAACACGCTGAATTCCAACGGCCCGATCGTACGTCGAATGATCGTGCAGAGCTTGCGATATTGGGTGCAGGAGATGCACATCGACGGTTTCCGCTTCGACCTGGCCAGCATCCTCTCGCGTGACGAGAACGGCCATCCGCAGGCGAGCCCGCCGATTTTGTGGGACATCGAAACCGATCCCTCGCTGGCGAACACCAAGATCATCGCCGAGGCGTGGGACGCAGCCGGGCTGTATCAGGTCGGCTCGTTCATCGGCGACCGCTGGAAGGAATGGAACGGCCGATTCCGCGACGACGTGCGGGCGTTTTTCCGCGGCGATCCGGGCACGGTCGAGAAAATGCCGCACCGCCTGACCGCCAGCCACGATATCTACGGCCATCGCGAGCGCGAGCCGGAGCAGAGCGTCAACTTCATCACCTGCCACGACGGTTTCACGCTGAACGACCTCGTCAGCTACAACCGCAAGCACAACACCGCCAACGATGAAGACAATCGCGACGGCGAAAACCACAACCTCAGTTGGAACTGTGGCGTGGAAGGCGAGACCGATTCGCCGGCGATCGAGAGCCTGCGCAAGCGGCAGATCAAGAACATGCTGGCGACCACGCTGCTTTCGCTCGGCACGCCGATGGTGCTGATGGGCGACGAAATGCGCCGGACGCAGCACGGCAACAACAACGGCTACTGTCAGAACAACGAACTCAGTTGGCTCGACTGGAGCTTGCTTGAGAAAAACGCCGAGATTCACCGCTTCATGCGGACACTGATCCGCCACCGCGCGGCCCGGCGGCGGAAGGACGCTCAATCGCGACTTTCGCTCGGCCAGTTGTTGCATCACGCGAAAGTGCAGATGCACGGCGTGAAACTGTACGAGCCGGACTGGTCCGAGCATTCGCACACGCTGGCGATGACGATCTGGCATCTGGTCGGCGGGATATGGGCGGTTCATGTGATTATGAACGCCTTCAACGAGCCGTTGGAGTTTGAACTCCCGCCGCTGCCCAAGCCGCGGCATTGGCGGCGATGGATCGATACCGCGCTGCCTTCGCCGAACGATATCGCCGAAGACCTGATGGCGCCCGTGGTCGAAGGCAGCACGTATCGGGCCGATGCGCACTCGGTCGTGGTCCTGGTGTCGGCGGTGGAATTGGCGATAGATCAGTGACGAATCAGTGACGCATCGGTGACGAATCGGTGCCATAAATGGCACCCTACCGCGCGAACTCGCGCGATCCCCGCTAAGATTCCTCGCGACTTATGCCCGAGCGGTACCTCATCATGTCCGATCTGCACCTGGGCCGTCAGCCTTGGCGGGCGACGGCGGACATGCTGCGCACAGTGTGGCAGGGGTTTGATCATCTCATTATCAACGGGGACTTCGCCGAGCTCTACGACCCTCGCTACATCGACGAAGCCGAGAAGCAGGCGTTGCGGGTTCAGGAATTGTGCGAGGCCGATAAGATCACGCTCACACTGCTCGCCGGCAATCATGATCCGTACGTGACCGAGCAGCGGTATTTGTACCTCGCCGATGGCAAAATCCTGCTGACTCACGGCGATACCATTGATCCTGCCATCGCGCCCTGGTGTGATACCGCTCCGCTGATGCGCCAAGCATTTAACGACACGATCGCGTCATTCCCCACCGAAACCCGCGAAACGCTTGAAGCCCGGCTCACCGCTACCCATCACGCAGCGCTGGCTAAATGGGAATACATCAAGAACGACATGCACACGGTCGGATTCAAGAGGATGTTGCGTCGGCCTTGGTCGTTTTATCACGTGATTCGCTACTGGCAGCGGTTTCCGCGCGAGGCGGCAAAGTTCATGGAACTTTACGCGCCCAGCGCGTCGCTGCTCATTACCGGCCATACGCATCGTCAGGGGTATTGGAAGATCGGGTCGCGGACGATTATCAACACCGGCGCGTTTGCGTTCCCCGCAGCGCCGCACGCGGTGGCGGTCGTCGGCTCGCAGGTGGATTACTATCGACTGTTGCGACACGACAAGCAGTATGTGCTGTCCGCGCGCCCTCTCGCCCGCTTTGTCGTTTGATCACTGCGTTCACGAATGATAGATCGATTTGAATCGCTTCACGGCGATACGGTGCTGGGTTGCGCGTCATAATCGTCAAGGTCGATGGCGCATCGTGTTATCGGGCGCGCCCGCTGCGTCCGATAGGTCGATTGGGAAGGAAATTCGTATCCCATCGCTTAAGCGGATTGTTCAGCGGGCCGATGAGAGCAATGCAACACCGGATCAAAAGCGGATTCCGCGAGAGGTCTGGTGAAACGTCAAGCAGCGTTCGCTGTGATGACGGGGCGCGAGTCGCGCCTGCACTCGTGAGAGGCTGACTGCCCCACACGAGACCGTTGGGTCGCCTTGTCTTTAGGAGACACACATGAAGGCGATGAAGAATCTATTGGCGAAGTTGGTTAAGGACGAGCAGGGTGGCGAAGTGCTGGAATACGCACTGATCGCGGGTCTGATCGTGGTTGCCGCCATTGCGGTCATCACGGCCGTTGGCACGAAAGTGCTCGCTCGCTGGAGCTCGCTCAACAGCTCGCTGTAAGCGGGCAGGTTCGCTCGATCTGAGCGAATCGCCCGCCGGATACGCTAACGGCTCGCAGGATGCGAGACGGTATCCATGCGGGTGTCTGGCTACCTGGCCTCGAGGTTGCACTCGAATTTATGGCAGGTCAGCCGGTTGCGGGGCCTGACCATCGAACCTCGGGGCCCGAGGCTGTCATGATTAAATCATGCAGCCCGGGCCCGATGGTTTCGACTCTGCCGGACTGGTCCCCGGATCTTCTTTCAGTACGCCCGATAACGGGGCGAATACTGCCCCATAAATGTGTACCGTCGGACGGTGGCGGCTTGTTTTTACGTCTGAGGGTGATGCTATGAAGCATTTGAAAAACACTTTCCGCCGGCTTGTTAAAGACGACCAGGGCGGCGAGACGATTGAATACGCATTGATCATGGGCCTGATTATCGTCACCGCGATCGTAATCATCACGAACGTGGGCACGAAAGTCCTGGCTCGTTGGGCCAGTGTAAACAGCTCGTTGTAAATGGCGAGCCGGCGCGATCGACCCTCCCGGGTCGCAATCGCGTGCATTATAGGACCGCCCCTCATGACGACGTTTCATCTCATGTCCGGTTTGCCGCTGCTGGCCTTCATGCTGTTGGCGGCGGGCATTGATGAGTCGTCCCGCCGAATCCCCAATTGGCTGACGTTCCCCATGCTGATTGCCGGCCTCACCGGCAGTTTCCTGCCCGGTCATTTGGTTTCCCCTGGATTTGCATTTTTAGGGCTTTTAGCCGGATTCGGGCTAACGTTCATCCTCTTTGCGCTCGATGCAATGGGTGGCGGCGACGTGAAGTTGCTGTCGGCGCTAGGTGCGTGGGTCGGGCCTGAAACAGTCCTGGCGATTTTCCTGCTCGAGGCGGTCATCGGAATGGTGATCGTCCTGATCCAGGCGATGAAGCAGGGACGGCTTCAGATTCTGGCTCGCAATACCGCGATGGTGGCGATCAATCTGGTGAACATTAACGACGTCGGCGTCGAACACACCAAGGCCACCGGAAAAGATTGCCGCAGCGTTGATCGGCCACTGCCTTACGCCGTCCCGACGTTACTTGCCACGCTGCTCGTGTTGGGCTTGCAGTGGTACGGAGGTTTGAAATGAAAAACAAAAAACGCGAACTTCGCTTCGATCAAAAAGTATTCGGCCGATACGGCAGCGCCACGCTTGAACTGGCGCTGACGCTGCTCATCCTGCTGAACGTTACGTACGGCACGATCGAGTTCGGTCAGTACTTCTACGTCAAGAACCAGTTGCAAGGCGCCGCCCGCGAAGGCGCCCGCGCCGGCGTGCCGCAAGGCGCAACCGCGACCGACGTCACCACCGCCATCGCGTCGGTGATGACATTGGCCGGCCTGCAGAGTTCTGGCTACACAGTGACGCAGAGCGGCGCCACCGGAACGACGGGTACGAGCGTTTCCGTTACGGTGAAATGCACATGGGGCACGGTAGGCTCGGGTTATCGGCCGTTCTCGCTGATCGGATCGTCCAAGCAGGTGCAGGGCACTGCAGTTATGCGAAAAGAGTAAACCAATTCATCCGGATCGATAAAAGCCCCGAAAATCGGGGCTTTTTTGTTGCGCGTCAAAAACTACATTTGCGGCCTAAGTGATTTGCCACGTCCTGTAAAGCGAATCTGATTATTCCTCAACGTTTATCTAAACCCCCCAAGTGTCATTGTCGATGACGAAGATAACAGGTGCCCGCTGATGCGGGTCGTTACACGGAGATGACTATGAATTGGAAAACATGGATTCCGCTCGTTGCCGCTGTTGGTTTGGCACTGGTTGCCGCCAAGCTCACTCATGATGTGATCGCCGGCAAAAAGGGTGACGGTAAAGACGCGGGTGGCGATTTCGTTAAGATCGTCGTCGCCCGTGGTGATCTTGCACCCGGCGCGGTCCTCACTAAAGAGAACCTGACACTTGCTCCGATCCCGGGCACGACTGCTCCTGCTCACACTTACACCAACACCGACGACCTGGTGAACCGCGTAGCGGCCCAGCCGCTGGTGCAGGGCCAGCCGATCAACGAACGGCTGCTCGCGCCGTCCGGCTCGGGCTTCGGTCTGCAGGCGCTGGTGCCTCAGGGCATGCGCGCTGTGACGATCGAAGTGAATGAGTTCACCGGCCTGGCCGGGCTCGTTGCACCGAACATGAATGTCGACGTCATCACCACGTTCCGTGACGACGTGACGCACGACACGATCACCCGCACGGTGGTGCAGAACCTGAAGGTTCTGGCCGTCGGTCCGCGGATGACCGCGGCCGCTGACGAAGCCGACAAGGCTCCGTACAAGAGCGTGACGCTTTTGGCGAGCCCGAAAGACGCCGAGCGCGTCGAACTAGCGACCTACACCGGCCGTCAGCGTCTGGTACTCCGCAGCGGGCGCGACCTGGTCGCGTACAACACGCGGGGCGTGGGCCTGTCGGAAATCGCGTCCGGCGCGGGCAATGCCGTCGCCAGCAGCCAAAATTGGATTAAAGGCCTGCTGACAGGCGCGGCCAAGCAGCCGGCCACTCGCCCGGTGGAGCAAGTCTCCGACGTGACGACGACCCCTCCGCCCGCACCGGCGGCCGATCCGTTCAGCAATGACGAACCGCGCA
The DNA here is from genome assembly GCA_038229715.1 of Tepidisphaerales bacterium. Classification (GTDB taxonomy): domain Bacteria; phylum Planctomycetota; class Phycisphaerae; order Tepidisphaerales; family Tepidisphaeraceae; genus JANMES01. The sequence continues at coordinate 7,252 of JBBROD010000019.1, forward strand.
CGGTACAGCGTACTGTCAAGGTCATCCGCAACGGCGTTGAAAGCAGCGTGATCTTCGAAGTGCCACGTCCGGCCAGGCTTCGCGACATGCTGATCGAAACCCCGGGTTCGACCGTACTCGATCCGGCCAACGGCAAGTAACCCGTAAGGGATGACGGAAACTAAACCACAGTCTCTCGCAAGAGAGCAACTCCAACGATGAGGGCCAAGGCCATGAAGCGAACGAACTTAAACGGATTTTCAATGCGTCGCACGATCGCCAAGACCGTGATTGTCGCCGCGGTAGGCGTCTTCGGGCTGATCAGCCCGGCCGCCGCTCAAACCACCAAGCCGGCCAGCACTTACATCACCGATGGCGTGGGTGCCGACGGCAAGATCAAACTGGTGGTCAACCGCAGCGTGGTGCTTAACACCAAGTCGCCTTACAAGCGCGTGAACGTAGCGGCGGCCGAGATTGCCGACGTGAATCCGATTTCTCCCAGCAGCATCGTCGTCACCGGCAAGAAGCCCGGCTCGACGCAGCTGATTGTGTGGGACGACAACGAAAAAGCTCAGACGGTTGAGATTCAGGTCGAGTTTGACCTGATCGCACTCAACGATCAACTCAAGACGAGCTTCCCGGGCTCGAAGATCGAAGCCACCGCCGCCAACGGATCGATCATGCTCCGCGGCCGGGCTCCGAACCTTGAAGTAGCCGAGCAGGCCGGCGCGATGTCCGGCCCTTACGCCGGCAACGGCGCGAAGGTTCTGAATTTCCTCGAAGTAGCCGGCGGGCAGCAGGTGATGTTGCAAGTGCGGTTCGCGGAAGTATCGCGCACTGCGACGTCGTCGCTCGGGTTTAACATGTTCGGCACGGACGGAACGTTCCGCCTGGGCGCCGGCAACGGTGCGGGCGGTGGTCCGATCGGCGGACTCGCCGCGGGTAACGCCGCGACGGCGATCCCGTCCAGCGCAACAATTTTCGGCGCGGGTGCGTTCGGCAACGTGCAATTTGAAATGTTCGTCAGCGCTCTGCGTCAGAATAATCTGCTCCGCGTGCTGGCTGAACCGAACCTCACCGCCATCAGCGGGCAGGAAGCCAGCTTCCTGGCCGGTGGTGAATTCCCGGTCCCGGTTCCGCAAGCCTCCAGCGGCGGCGGGACCACGATCACGATCGAGTACAAGCAGTTCGGTGTCGGGCTGAAGTTCGTCCCGATCGCGCTTGGCGATGGACGAATCCGTCTCAAGTGCAACCCGGAAGTCAGCGATCTGGACTACTCCAACGCCGTCACGCTTAACGGATTCAGAATCCCCGCGTTGACCAAGCGTAACCTCAACACCACGGTTGAGCTCAAGGAAGGGCAAACCCTCGCTCTGGCCGGTCTGCTCAACAACCGCATCCAGACCAGCAGCGACGTGACCCCGCTACTGGGCGATCTGCCGGTGCTCGGGGCGCTGTTCCGCTCGACGCGGTATGAGCGCAAGGAAACCGAACTGGTCATCCTCGTCACCCCGAAACTGGTGGCGGGCATGAACCCGGATCAGGTTCCGACCGCCCCCGGCGAAAAGTGGCGCGCACCGACCGAATCAGACTTGTTCTGGTTGCGTGATCTGGGCGGCGAAGTACCGGCCGATAAAAAGCCGGCCCGCAGCGGGCAGCCTGCGCGGTTCCAGGGAAGCTACGGGTTTACGCCTGTCGAAGGCCCTACAACCAAAGCAACCAGCACAACCAAAGCGAAGACCAAATAATGTCGATGCCGTAGATAGGTAGTGTTCACCTTAGTAAGTACCCAGGAATCGACCATGTACGTTCAACTGACCAGTGTCATCGTGGATGCCGACGCCGCCAACCGGCAGGAGTTGGCCGTATTCCTCGGGCAGAACGGCGTGAGCGTCGTCGCCCAGCTTCCCAGCGTAGATCAGCTTGGGACCGTACTCGGACGGAGCGATGCGCCTCAACTTTGCATTGTCAATCTCGATCCGAACGCCCAGGACGGTCTTAAGCGTCTAGGGGGCCTTCCCCGCCAGTACCAGGGCGTCAGCTTCTTCGTGATGAGTCAGTTTCTCGATCCGAATCTGCTGATGGAAGCAATGCACATGGGCGTGAAGGAATTCATCCCTTTACCGATGGCGCCGGAAAAATTCGTCGGTGCGATCGAACGTGTCGCCTCCATGAACGGGATGGGCAAAAAAGCCAAGATCCTGCACGTCGTTCCAACCATCGGCGGATGCGGGTCGACTACGATCGCCTGCAACATCGCCGCCTCGCTTTCGGGATCGGCCAAGGCGTGCCTGCTCGATTTGGATCTGATCCGCGGCGGCGTGGCGGGATACTTTGACACCCGCCCACGCTACACGATCGCCGACGTGATGGACTCGGCCGAAAAACTCGACAAGCAACTGCTCGATAACGCGCTGGCGGTCCATAAAGCCAGCGGGCTGGCGATTCTGGCTCGTCCGGAATTGCCCGAAGACACTCAGCGCGTGACGCAAACCGGCTTTCATCGTCTGGTCGGCGTTCTTGGCCGCGTGTTCGATTATGTCGTGCTCGACTCGCTGATGAGCATCGACCCGATCTACTCCACCGCCATCGCGGCGGCGGATGTGAACATTATCGTGATGCAGCTGAACGTCCCCAGCGCTAAAAACGCTGAGCGGTTCGTCGGGGCGTTGCGACGCATGGGTATCGAAAGCAGCAAGATCAAACTGGTGGTGAACCGCTTCGAGAAGAAAAAAGGCTGGGACATCGAGCCGGAAGAAGTGGAACGGGCGCTGGGCCTTAAGATCGCCTGGATGGTTCCGAACGACTTCAAGAACGCGATCAGCGCCATCAACTTCGGCGAGCCTGTGGTGCTGCGATCGCCCAAGGCTGAAATCAGCACGAGCCTGTGCGGTCTGGCCGGGACGTTGAACGGCAAGATGGCGGCCTAAATCGACGGTGTGTTGTAGAAAGAAGATAAGACATGGGACTGTTTACACGAACAAGCAACGCGGCCACGATCGAGCAGGCCGCCCAAGCTGCCGCCACCATGCCCGGCATGAAGGCCGCGCCGTCGAACACCACGCGTCAGGCGCCGCCGATCGTCTCTCACCAAGCCACGCAGCTGACCGAGCGGCAGGTGCAATTCAACCAGATGAAAGTCCGCATCCACCAGCAGCTGGTGGAACGCCTGGACGTACAGAACCTCAAGACGCTGCCGCCGGACGTGGTGCGCAGCGAAGTCCGCACGCTCATCCGCGATCTCTGCCAAGGCGAAAAAAGCCTGCTCAATGCGACCGAGCAGGAAAAGCTCATGGACGACGTCATGGACGAGACGTTCGGCCTCGGTCCGCTCGAAACGCTCCTGAAGGACTCGCTTATCAGCGATATTCTGGTCAACCGCTTCGACCGTATTTACGTTGAAAAGCGTGGCCGGCTGGAGTTGTCGGATGTTCGCTTCCGCGACAACCAGCATCTCCGCCAGGTGATCGACCGAATCGTGGCGCAGGTCGGGCGTCGCGTTGACGAAACCAGCCCGATGGTCGACGCCCGTCTGACCGACGGCTCGCGCGTCAACGCAATCATCCCGCCGCTCGCGCTGGACGGCCCGGCGATGTCGATTCGTCGCTTCGGGTCTAAGCCGATGCAACTGGAAGACTTGATCCGCCACGGCGCGTTCCCCGCGTGCGTGATGGATTTCCTCTCCGCCGCCGTGCAGGCGCGGTGCAATATCCTGATCTCCGGCGGTACCGGCTCAGGTAAGACGACGATGCTTAACTGTCTTTCGCGCTACATTCCGGCGGATGAACGCGTGATCACGATCGAAGACGCAGCCGAATTGCAATTGCAGCAGCCGCACGTGGTTCGCCTGGAAACGCGCCCGAGCAACATTGAAGGCAAAGGTGAAATCGGCCAGCGCGAACTGGTGAAGAACTGCCTGCGTATGCGTCCCGATCGCGTGATCATCGGCGAATGCCGCGGCCCCGAAGCGCTCGACATGCTGCAGGCGATGAACACCGGCCACGAAGGATCGATGACCACCGTTCACGCCAACACCACGCGTGACGCGATCGGCCGACTGGAAGTGATGATCGCGATGGCCGGGTTTGATATCCCGCCCAAGGCGCTGCGGACGCAGATCGCCAGCGCGATCAATATCGTGATCCAGGCCAAGCGTCTGACCGGCGGTAAGCGAAAACTGACGTCGGTCAGCGAAATCACCGGCATGGAAGGCGACAACCTCCAGATGCACGACCTGTTCATGTTCGAGCAGGGCGGCGTGGACGAGCACGGGCACGCCACCGGGCGATTCATCGCCACCGGCATCCGCCCGCGATGCGCGGACCGGATCGAGCATCGCGGCATCGCGCTGCCGAGCGATATATTCCTGCGTCGTGTCATTGAGGCGTAAGCCAAAACGGAAGACTAAAAATGGAAAGTATACTGATCCCCATCATCGTCGCCGCCGCCGTCGGCATGGTCGTCTGGACGATTATCAGTCTGACGTCCAATCCCGAGCGCAAGGAAAAGCGTAAGCTTGCCGAGCGCCTGAGTATGGAGCAGAAGAGCGAGGCCACCGCCGCGCTGCAACTGTCGATCACTCGTCAGATGGAAGCCACCGGGCTTCCGGCAGGCATGGCCAGCAATCGCCTCATGCAGAGCCTGCACCGCAAGGTGATTCAGGCGTGGCCGGAAGGGCGACTGCAGAAATTCCTGCTGTTCGTCGTCGGCGGGGCGATCGGCTGCGGGATCGTCTCGGCAATGATCTTCGCGAACCTTTGGGTTGTGGTGGCCGGCACGGTTTTTGGCGGGTATGTGCCGTTCTTCATCCTCAATTCTAAACGCAGCCGTCGTCAGCGCAACATGGTGCTGCAATTGCCCGAAGCGCTCGACTTTCTCAGTCGAATCCTGCGGGCCGGCCACAGCTTGAGCACCGGCGTTCAGATGATGGGCGAAGAACTCCCCCAACCACTGGCGGCCGAGTTCCGTCGCGCTTATGACCAGCACAGCCTCGGCCAGCCGATGGAAGACTCGTTCAAGGACATGGCCTCGCGCATTGAATCAACCGACTTCGCGTTCTTCGTGACGGCCGTCCTGATCCAGCGACAAACCGGCGGTGATCTATCGGGTGTTCTGACGAACATCTCCGACATGATCCGCCAGCGTATCCGCCTGATGCAGCACACGCGCTCGAAGACCGCCGAAGGGCGATTCACCGGGTACATCCTGGTGGCGTTCCCGGCGGTGATGTTTGTAATCGTGAACATGCTGAATCCGGAGTACGGCAACGTGCTGTTGAAAACCAGCACCGGCCAGTGGCTGCTCGCCACGGCGTTCGGGCTGCAGATGTCCGGCCTGTTTGCGATCCGAAAGATTACGTCGATCAACATCTAAGCCAGAGGCAGTGCGATAGAGGTAACAGTCATGCAAGAAATTCTTCTTATCTCGTGTGTGTTCGGCGCGGTGGCGCTGGTCGGGTTCTTCGTCTCCCGCATGATGGTCGGCGACGGAAAGTCCGGCAGGCTCCGTAACCGCCTGGCCGACCGCGGTTTTACCGATTCGGCCGGCGAGCAGATCCTGAAGAAGCCGAACGAAAAACTCAACGTCATGCCGATGCTCAAGGCCGTCGGTCAGGCAGCGGCCGAGCCGTTCATGCCCAAGACCCGCGAAAGTCAGGGGCTGATCCGTCAGCGTCTGGGCAAAGCCGGCATTTACACCGCGTCGGCTGCCAACGTGATGAAGGGTGCGCAGGTCATCTTCCTGGGCGCCGGGCTGATGCTCGGTTTGTACCTCGATTTCTTCTCGTTCGGCAAGTTCCCGGCCGGTTTCGCGTTCTGCGGGCTGATGGGCTACATGATCCCGATCATGGGCCTCAAGCGTTTGATCAAGAAGAATCAGATCGCGTTGACCGTGGGCCTTGCCGACGCGCTGGATTTGATGGTGGTCTGCGTCGAAGCCGGTTTGACCGTCGACGCCGCCATGCAGCGAGTGGGTACGGAAATGGCGATCGCCCATCCGTGCATCAGCCGCGAGTTCGGCATTACGCATATGGAAACCCGCGTCGGCCTGCCGCGAATGGACGCGCTGAAGAACATGGGCGTTCGCACCGGATGTGAAGCTTTGCAGTCGCTTTCGTCGATGTTGATCCAGGCCGATCGGTTCGGCACGAGCATCGCGACGGCGTTGCGAGTTCACGCCGACACGCTGCGAGTGAATCGCCAGCACGCCGCCGAGGAAATGGCCGCTAAAGCGTCGGTCAAAATGACCTTCCCGCTGGTGCTGTTCATCTTCCCGGCGACGTTCATCATCCTGGCCGGTCCGACGGTGATCGGCCTGATGAACAGTGCGTTGTTCAAATAACCTTTAGACACAGAACACTTTTTCGAGAAAGAGGAGCATCATGAAGATTTCCCTGAACCTGATCCTGCTGGGTGGCTTAATGTTGGCCGGCGGATGCACTGTTGGTAATAACACCGAAGAGTCGTACCTGAATCAGTTCGTCAAGGACGGCGAGCCGCGTCGAGTTCAAAACATCTACGACGCTCAGGCGGCGGTTGGCGCTCGTGAAGACGGGATGCTCCGCGCCTGGGATTTCGACGGCAAGGATCTGAGCCCGCTCGGCCGCGAGAAGCTCAGCAGCATCGTCGCTGCTGATTCGTTCGATACGATCAAGGTGTATCTCGACGTCAAGTCAGATACCTTTGCGGGTCGCAAGCAATCGGTCGTGGCGTTCCTGCAGGACAAAGGCGTCGCCGACTCGCACATGGCGGTCATCGAAGGCGTCAACGAACGCGCGCTCACCCCGGCTGCGGCTGGCATAAACGGGTACGCCAAGACCGACACCGCATCCGACTCCCCCACCAGCACCAGCGCTGGTTCCGGCTCGGCTAGCGCCACAGCATCGAAGTAATGGGTCTTCCGGAGAGAAGAAACACCCTCTAGCGACGGGTACAACCTTGGGCAGACGGCTTGGAAAAGCCGTCTGCCCTTTTTTGCCGGGATCGGATCGGACGCCGGATTGCCTGACAGCCAAGCATCGGGCTCTGCCGCCGCCGTGCTTGACCTTGCCGTGGCTTGGGTCATACTAATTGGCTTGGCGAGCCGAATGAACCCACGCGGTCGACATCTCGTAGCAGTCGTGATCGTGACGGCGGCTCTGTGCGCCGATCGGGCGATCGCCGCCGCACCGGCGTTGACGCCGGCGGTCGGGCAGATCGCCGGCCGGTTGGTCGACGGGCTGGCTCGCAAGCTCGGGCGGACCGTCAGCGGTGTCAAACTCCGGCAGACGCTGTCCGAAACCCATCGCCCGGCGGTCTACGTTGCGATCGATCCCGTCGCTCCAATCGGCCTGCACGCCACGCCGCTCGTTTATCAGTTCCGCCTTCCTCCGCCGGTGCTGTAACTTCGCGCTTTGAAGTTCAGTCTCACTGTCTCCCCATTTTTCAGCAGAACAGGTGCCCTCATGGCGGTCAGCTTCGGCAAAATTCTCACGGTTATTTTTGGTTCGCGCAATGAGCGTCTTCTCAAACGCTATCGCAAAATCGTCGACCAGATCAACGCGCTGGAACCCACAGCCCAAAAGCTGACCGACGATGGCCTTCGCAATCGGACGGCGGAGATTCGGGCGGGCATCGCGGCGGGTAAGATCAAGATCGACGACGTCATCCCCGAAGCCTTCGCAATCATCCGCGAATCGATGGACCGTCATATCGGCATTCGCGCGATTTTCAATCCTGAGACCAAGTTCGATCCTGATACGCTCGACGACTCCACGCTGGAAGCCTACGACGCCGTGCAGCGGCGGATGATCGAGACCGGCGAAAGCTGGATGACCGTGCCGATCCCGTTCGAGGTGTACGACGCGATCCGCAAGATGTACCCCGAAAGCCGCCCGCCGTACCGCGCACGTTGCTTCGACGTGCAGCTCATCGGCGGGCTTGTGCTGTACGAGGGCAAGATCGCCGAAATGAGTACCGGCGAAGGCAAAACCTTCGTCGCGCCGCTGGCCTGCTACGTTCGCGCGCTGCAGAGCATGCACTGCCACGTGGTGACGGTGAACGACTACCTCGTCCGCCGTGACGCGATGTGGGTTACGCCGGCGTTTAATAACCTGGGGGTTACCGTCGGGTTCATTCAAAGCGAGATGGAGCCCGGCGGTGATTCCCGCAAGAAAATGTACGACTGCGACATCACCTATGGCACGAACAGCGAGTTCGGGTTCGATTTCCTGCGCGACAACATGAAGGAGCGGATCGAGCTGCAGGTGCAGGGGCCGCTGGATTACGCGATTGTGGACGAAGTCGACAGCATCCTGATCGACGAAGCCCGCACGCCGCTCATCATCAGCGGCGCTGCGCACGACGACGCGCCGAAATACCGTGCCTCCGACGCGGTGGCGCGGAAGGTGATGGAGCTGCACAAACCGTACGGCGAGGCCGACAAAATCGTCGACGCTGCCAAGCGCGCCATCAAAGCCGCCGAGGGCGATGCCGACAAAGCGAAAGACAAAGCCACCAAAGAAGCCGCCAACCAGCGCCGCGCCGCGGCAGAAAAACATCTGGAGGAGGCCGAGAAAAAGAAGGAAGGGCTCACCCAGTACTACGAGGTTGAGCTGGATCGCAAGAGCGTGCACCTGACGCACGAAGGCATTGCCGCCGCCCAGGCCGCCGCGGGCGTGGGCAGCTTTTTCGTCGGCGAGAACATGGAATGGCCGCACCTGATGGAAAACGCGATGCGGGCCCACGTCGTCTACGAGCGCGACAAGGATTACGTGGTGGAGCGCGGGCAGCGCGGCGAGATGGAAGTGATCATCGTCGACGAATACACCGGCCGAAAAATGGTCGGCAGGCAGTGGTCCGATGGGTTGCACCAATCCGTCGAGGCGAAAGAAAAAGTCGCCATCAAGGAAGAAACCCAAACACTGGCTACCATAACGCTGCAGAACTTTTTCAAGATGTACAAAAAGCTGGCCGGCATGACCGGAACGGCCCAGACCGAGGCTGAAGAGTTCGGCAAAATCTATCGGCTGGACGTGGTGACGATTCCCACCAACCGCCAGCGCATTCGCGACGACCACGAAGACCGCGTGTACCGCACCGCCGCCGAGAAGTGGGAAGCGATCATCGATGAAATCCGCGAGATCAGCCAAGCCGGCCGGCCGGTGCTGGTGGGCACCACCAGCGTTGAGAAGAGCGAAATGCTTTCGGTCATGCTCAAGCGAAAATACGGCATCGATCACAACGTGCTGAACGCCAAGTACCACGAGCGCGAATCAGAAATCGTCGCCGACGCTGGTCATCAACTGCAGAACGCGCATGGTGAAACGGTGGGCCGAGTGACGATCGCCACCAACATGGCCGGCCGCGGGACGGACATCAAGCTGACGCCCGCTGCCCACAAGTCCGGCGGGCTGCATGTGATCGGCACGGAGCGCCACACCGCCCGCCGAATCGACAACCAGCTGCGCGGCCGATCGGGCAGGCAGGGCGACCCGGGCTCTTCGCGATTCTACGTCAGCCTGCAGGACGAACTGATGGCGATGTTCGCCGGCGAGTGGACGATCAAGGTCCTCAGCTTCCTGGGCATGGAAGAAGGGCAACACATTGAAGACAAGCGCATCAGCAAAGGCATCCTGCGGGCGCAGAAGAAGGTCGAGGAGCGCAACTATTTGGCCCGTAAAAACTTGCTCGAGTACGACGAAGTGATGGACCACCAGCGCACCACGTTCTACGGCATGCGCCAGAAGGTTTTGAGGGGCGCCGGCGTGGATCAGGTGATCTGGAACATGATCGGCGACTCCATCGTCGATGCCGTCGACAAATACATCACCAGGGATTACGTCGCGGCGGTTCTCGTCGAGTGGGCACGGGTGAATTTTGAAGTCTCGCTCGATCCCGGCGATCTGAAGAACTACAAGCAAATCAACGATCTCGAGCCTTTCCTGAAAGGACAGGCCCGCGCCGAGGCCGACACCAATCTCACCGCCACGCTCGGCGAGTTCATGGGCGAAGACGAATCCGACATGAGCACGTGGGACGTGAAGGGCCTGAGTAGCTGGGCCATGCAGCGGTTCCATGTGAGCCTGCCGGTTAGCCAGATTAAGAAGATGACCCCGAACGAGTTGGAAGACCGCCTGCGCGAAGCGGCCAAGGAGCAAATCACCCGCCGCGATTGCAGCGGACTGCTGAAGTATCTCGAAACTCGCTACGCCGAGAACGAACTATGTAGTTTTGCCAAAGATAAATTCGGCATTGATGTGTCGGCCGAGGAACTGCTTTCCGACCCGAAAGGCGGTCATCGCAAGGACGCGGACGAAATCGTCGGCCTGATCGAAAAGCGCGCCCGCGAGGCGTACAGCCGGCGTGAGATCGAGTACCCCGTCGATCACACGCTTACGTTCGCGTTCGGCGGCGACGAGGGCAGCACCGATAACCCGTATGCGGCTGAGTACGTCCGCAACTGGGCGAAGCTGAAGTACGGCGCGGATATTCCGCTGGAGCAGATTCGCAGCCAGTCGGTCCGTAAGGTGCGCGATCTGCTGATCGGCCTGCAGGAGAAATTCCTCAAGGACGGCCAGCTCGATCGCGAAATCGATGCGATGGTGAAGGCCCATAGCAACCCGGCTGATCTCGTCGCGACGTTCAATGACCGGTTCGGTACGAAGATGATGACCCGGGATATTTCCGTCGATCGCTCGCCGCTGGATATCAACGCGGCGCTCGCAACGGCCGCCCGCAGCGTGCTGCGACGCGAGTTGTCGGATTTGGAACAGTTCGTACTGATTCAGATTTTCGACCAGAGTTGGAAGGATCACCTGTACGCGATGGACGCGCTCAAGAGCGGTATCGGCCTGCAGGCATTCGCGGAGAAGGATCCGCGCGTGCTCTACAAGAAGGAAGGCTTCGCCTACTTCCAGCAGATGATGATCGGCGTGCGCGACAAGGTGACGGACCTGATCTTCCGCGCCCGCGTGGTCGGCCCGATGCAAAGCCGCAGCGCCTACCGTGAGACGGCCGCCGTCCACGAAAGCGCCGGTGGTTACGGCGTGGCTGAAAACGTGCAAGCCACGGCGGCGGCAGTCGAGGCCCCCGCCCCGCAGGCCGAAGGCGGCGATCCGAACGAGCCGATTCGCGTTAAAACCATTGTCCGCGACGCACCCAAAGTCGGCCGAAACGACCCGTGCCCCTGCGGTAGCGGCAAGAAGTACAAAAACTGCCACGGTGCGAACGCGGCGTAACAACCGGTGACAACATTGTCGCATGGGCAACCATGCCCATGCCTTCACGGTACGCCGCGAAGTTCGGTCGTACTCGGACGATACAACAAGAGCGGAGCGATCTTTCCTCGTGAGGAATTGAAGATCGCTCCGCTCTTGTTTTATGAGCCGAGTACGGCTCATCCGCGTGAGTACACGCTGCATGGGCAGGTTGCCCATGCGACGGGTTTACTTCCTACCCATGAGCAGCAGCGACGTCGTCAGCAACTGTAGAAAGATCGCCGTCAGGAGGATCAGGTGGGCTGACGGGGAATCGCGGAACAGGTACGCAAAAAGCATCGCCGCCAGCGCGATCATCTGCACGATGCCCGCCAGCAGTTTTGGCACGGAGAAATCCGCGTGCTTGGATTCGTGCTGGTGACGCAGCTCGCGCAGAATCTGTTCGGTGACGTGCATCAGCGGCTTGTAATCCACGGCCGGCGATTCCTGCTGCGCAACCGGGATCGAAATCTTCATCGGCGACGGCTCGACGGCCGGCGGCGCTTCCGTCGAAGCCGGGCGATGGTTCTTGCTGATGATCTCAACCGCCTCGTGCAATCGGCCGACGGTGAAATCCGCACCGGCGGCGGCGTTTTTCTCGGTGGCCGGCGAGGGGGGCAACGTTGGCTCGGTAAACAAGATCGTCCGCAAACCGGCGGCCTTGCCGGCTTCGATGTCTCGCGCCGCATCGCCGATCAGCCAACTGCGCGATAGGTCCAGCGCCAGCGCCCTGGCCGCCTCCAGGATCATCCCCGGCTTGGGCTTGCGCCGTTCGCTCTCGCTGCGGTATGGCTCGACGGTGCCATCGGGATGGTAAGGGCAGTACTCGTGCCGATCGATAATCGCACCGGCGTTTTCTGCGACGAGCTGCTGCTCCAGCCGCTGGTTGACGGCTTTCACGGCGTTCTCATCGAACATCCCGCGCGCCACGCCGGATTGATTGGACACAATCACGATCGCAAACCCCATCGCCCGCAGCCGCGCCACCGCATCAGCCGCCCCGCGGATGAGCATGACTTCGTCCGGATCGCCGAGGTAGTCATTGCAGGCGATCACCGTGTTGTCCCGATCGAAAAAGATGGCAGGGCGTTTCATGTGCTTGTGATTATCGTGCAGTTTGTCGGCGGAGCAAATATTCGGGTTTACTTGATACGCCGCAGCGCCTCGAACAATCCGATCCCCGCCGCCGTGCTGACGTTGAGGCATCGCTCGCCTTCGGCCTGGGGGATGCCCACCAGCCGGTCCGCCCAGCGCGACAGCAGCGCCTTCGGCAGCCCGGCGGATTCGCTGCCGAAGAGGAGGTAGTCGCCGTTGGCGAAGTCGGCCTGCCAGATCGAGCGGTTCGAGCCGTTTTCCATCAGCCAGACGCGCGCGCCGCCGACATGGGTGATGAAGGCGTCAAGATCGTCATGCACGGTGAGTTTCAGTCGCGGCCAGTAGTCCATCGCGCTGCGTTTGAGCTTCGCATCGGACAACACAAACCCCATCGGCCGGACGAGGTGCAGCGCCGTGCCCGTTGCCACGCAAAGCCTGGCGATGTTGCCGGTGTTGGGCGCGATTTGCGGATGCACGAGAACGAGTTGGAGGCGGTGGGGCTTGAGCATGATCAATCGCTGGTGATTTGTGCTGGCCCGCCCGCGCCGGCCGTTTCGTCTTCAAGCATACTCCAACCTGACTGGATCGAACATCGCCGCCTGCAACGGGCTCGGATAAGCTTGTAAGGTATGAGAGTGTTATTGCCGCTGCTGCTGATCATGCTCTGGTGTTCTGCGTCGCGCGCTGCCGAGGTAACGATCGATCTCGCACATCAGGTCCGCCCGTTCCGCGGATGGGGGACGAGTCTGGCGTGGTGGGCGCACGGCGTGGGCGATTGGCCGGAGGAAACCGTCAATTCCATTGTCCGCCGGGCCACCGATCCGAAGCAAGGGCTGGGGCTCAACGTCTTTCGCTACAACATCGGCGGCGGCGACGCGCCCGATCACCACCACCTGCGGCGATGGGGCGATATCCCCGGCTTTAAAACATCTGCCGACGCACCGTTCGATCCCAAGGCCGACGCCGCCCAGCGACGTGTGCTGCTGAAACTGATCCGCACGAGCGCCGATCGCCCGATTTTGGAGGCCTTCAGCAACAGCCCGCCGTACTGGATGTCCATCAGCGGTTGCGCCGCCGGCGGGAAGGGCGGCTCGGCGAATTTACAGCGGTCGTTTGAGCAGCCGTTCGTAGACTACCTTGCCGACGTCGCGGAGTATTACAAGCAGCAACACGGCGTGACGTTCGATTCGATCGAGCCGATGAATGAGCCCGACGTCAAATGGTGGAAAGCCAATGGCGATCAGGAAGGGACGCACATCCCGCGCGATCAACAGGCACGGCTGATTGTCCTGCTCCGCCACGCGCTCGACCGCCGTGGACTCAAGGAGATGCGCGTCAGCGCCACCGATGCCAACAGCCTCAACGACGCACTCACCAGCCTCAAGTCGTTCGACGCGGCCACACTGGCGGCGCTCGGGCAGGTCAATACGCACTCTTACGCGGGCGATCAACGCACGCAGTTGCTGGCTGCGTGCGAAGAGCGACACAAGCCGCTCTGGCAGTCCGAGACCGGTCCGCTGTATGTCGGCGGGACCGAATACGAGCAGATGATGAAGACGGCCGAACGCCTGGTGATCGACATGAACCAGCTTCGGCCGGAAGTGTGGTGTACGTGGCAGTTTGTCGGCGGCGGGCCTTGGGGATGCTTGAACGAAAATCCAGCTAAAAGATCCGTCACCGTCAGTCGATTGTTTTACCTGCTGGCGGCGTTTACTCGGGAGATTCGCCCTGGCGATCGGTTCGTGGAGATCGACAGCAAACAGGTTCTGGCGGCCGACTCATCGGGGCGAAAGCAGTTGACGGTGGTGCTGGTCAATCGCGAGAAAGCGGCGCAGGCCGTGCGGCTGCTGATTAAGTGCGGCGACGACTTGGTCGGGCCGGCGGTCAGGTACGTTGCCAGCGCGGTCGAAGATCTGTCGGAGAAGGCGCCGATTCCGCTGATTGCCGGTCGGTTGGAGGTTCCACTGCCGCCGGAGTCGGTCACGCGGCTTGTCTTGAAACACGCGAAGTAGGGCGTCGTGGTCGGTCAGTTTCAGTCTCGGCCAGAAGTTCATCGCAATGCGTTTGAGCATGATGTCGCATGGGCTACCAGCCCATGCCGGTTCGGGAATAATCGAAGACTTTACCACCGAGCACACAGAGGGTTCACAGAGAGACACAGAGGTAAAGAGCAAAGCATTGTCTCTGTGTTTCTCTGTGATCCTCTGTGAATCCTCTGTGTGCTCAGTGGTAACATGGGCCTGATCAATTGAGCATGGGCTGGTAGCCCATGCGACGTTAAACGGTTTTCGTCAATTCCCCGCCGGGGTCGGCTTGGATGTATTGCTGGGTGTCCGCGCAGTACGCCGTCAGCCGGCCGTCGGTGGCTAAGGCGGCGCCGGTGTCGAGCAGCACCAGCCGGTCGCCGATCAGCGGCTGATTGGTGGCCCCGTTGTCCACGTAATTCTGCGATGGCGTGTGCCCGAAGTAGCCGGTGCGTTTCCAGAATTTCTCCGACGCCAACGCCGCGTAATCGTATCGGCCCCATAGGGTTTTCGATCGTAACGCCGCATCGCTGGTCAGGCGGAATGAAACTTTGGGATCTTCCGACGGCATATCCAGCGGCCACATGGCGTGTAGGATGAAGAAATCGTCCTCATCGACCACGCCGCGAAGCGTGCGGATGAACTTGCGATGCTCCGGCGGCACCAAGTCGACCAACGCCTTGAGCTGCTTATCATTGACGTGCCCGCGGGTCATCTTCTCCAGCGTTGCGAAATCAGCCCCATAGCTGGCGAACGTTTGGATCAGCCCGTGCTGCATAAACCACTGCAGCGCGGCGATGCGATCGCCGCGGGCGTCGTTCTCCGCGTAACCGATGCCGTTCAGCACCAGATCGAACACGTCATCATGGTTGCCGCGGCAGAAGCGTGCGCCCTTGAGCGTCAACAAAAAATCAATCACCCCGCGTGATTCCGGCCCTCGGTTAACGTAATCGCCGACGAAGAACATTCGTGCGGAAGAATCGATGCGGTCGATCGTGTCCACGAGCGTCCGCAGGGGGCTGAGCATGCCGTGAATGTCGCCGATGATCCAACGCATAAGTAGGACTTAGTGCTTAGGACTTAGGACTAAGTGTGAAGTCGAAGAATGCATTTTACTAAGTCCTCAGTCCTTAGTCCTATCCGGCCCCGCCTGCGACTGCACTTCCGCTGCGTCGGTCGTGCGTTCGACCATCTGGATCGATTCGTCGGCGTTTTCCTTGCCGGCGGCGGCGTGGGTGAATTTGAAATCGGGGAGCTTGCTTACCGCGCCGCGCAGGGCTTGTTCCCAGCGGGTGCGGATCTTGGTCAGATCGGGGTCATCCACGCCGAACCGGCGGTGGCGCGTGATGTCGAATTCGTCGGCCGAGTATGCCAGCAGGTCGATCGGCGGGCCGACGGTTACATTGCTCTTCATCGTACTGTCGATGCTCAGCAGTGCGTACTTGGCGGCTTCTTCGAGCGTGGTTTTGTCGTATCGAATCCCGCGATCGAGGATCGGCCGGCCGTACTTTACTTCGCCGATCTGCAGGAACGGAGAATCCTCGCTGGCTTGCAGCGGGTTTCCCTGCGGGTAGATCATAAATAGCTGCGGCCGTTCCCCTTTGATCTGCCCGCCGAGCAGGATGTTGACGTTGAAGCGGTATTCGTCGCGCTCCAGTGCTTCCCGATCGAGATCGGCCACCTTGCGGACTTTCTCGCCCACCACGCGGGCGGCGTCGTACATGTTATCAACCTTGGCCAGCCCCTCGTCGTGATCAAAATCGCGCCGGAGCAGCGTGATGATCGACTGGGTACACGAAAGACTGCCCGACGCCAGCAGCACAAACACGCGCCGCCCGGGCTGCACGAACGTGTGCATCTTTTTGGCCGTATTGATCTGATCGCTGCCGGCGTTGGTGCGCGAATCAGAGGCCATCAGCAGGCCGTGCTTGGTGAGGATGCCGAGGCAATAGGTCATGAGATTGGGGATTGTGAATAGTTCAACGAGAATTGTCGAGTGACAGGCTATTCCGATTCTTCACGAAGCAACGTTTCGACGTCTCTTGCGGAATGAAAAATCCGCGCAATGAACACCGGCGATGTGTTTGCTTCAAAGATGACTAAATAACTGAAAACTCGATAAAATCGAAAGGGTCGGTCCGTCAGATCAGCACGGGAATGACCAATTCCTGGCATTTCCCCAATTGTGATAAATGATCGAGTGAATTCGCCGACGATATACTCGGCAAGTTCGGCGTCGCGCTGCTCGAGGTAATAATGCGAAATCCTTGCTAGCGCCGCTTTTGCTTGTATGGACAGAATATAGCCGTGGCTCATGTCCGCTGGGCTCCGCGGGCTCGGATGTCTTGCACCAGATTTTCCATGAACGCCGGACCATCCGTTGCGCTATCGCGTTCGTGCCAGGCTTTCTCCAGGTCGGCCTTGAGCTGTTCACGCGTCATCGGCTCAAAAAAGGGCGGCGCATCGGCGGTCCAGAGTTTCATGATGACGGCGTCTTCGATCGATCCGTACTGGCCGGCGGCAACTTGGTCGCGGAGTATCTTTTCCAGGCCGGGGGGAAGGTCCAGTTGCAGCGTCATACGGTCATTCTAGTGCCGATCGCGGTTCTTAGGCAATCAAAAACTGCTGCTGTTGCTGCTGCTGTTGGACTTCCACCTGCTGATTCCCCATCTCGCGATGGACCGGATAGTCCGGCTGAAACGTCGAGACCGTCAGCGGCTGCACGCGCTCGGCGGCGAGCTCGCTGGGAATGGCGGTCAACTCTTCGCTGTGGACCTGCACGTCGATGGTTTCGGTGGCCTTGCCGCGGTAGACGCCGCGGTTGGGGGGAACGTCGCGGTAGTCGCGCCCGACGGCGACTTTGATGAAGTTCGCCCCGACGATGCAGTTGTTCGTCGGGTCGAAGCCGACCCAGCCGGCGCTGGGGAAGTACAACTCGCACCAGGCGTGGGTTTGCGTGAAGCCGCGGAAACGTTCCTTGTCGGGATGCACCAAGCCGCTGACATAACGCGCCGGGATGCCCAGCGCCCGCGCCAGGCCGATCATCAGGTGCGTGAAATCCTGACAGACTCCTTCGCCTTTCTCCAGCAGTTCGGTGATCGGGCTGGCGGCCGTCGTGACGCCTTTTTTGTACGTGAACTTGTCGTTGATTAACGCGAGGATTCGCAGCGCCATCTCGCCGAGGGACATGCCGGGCGTCGGCCAAAGAATTTCGACACACTTGCGCAGTTGCGGCGTGTCCACTACCGGCCCGCCGAAATGGATGTAATCGTAAAGCGAGTAATCCCCGTTCTGCTCGATCGGCCAGCGGTCGGCAAACTTCTCCACCTGCTTCCGCGGCCGATCCGTCTCCACCACGCTCGTCGCGACGATGCGGATTTGCTTGTGGAACGGGTTGACCGTAAACGCATGCACGGTGTTCCCCAGCCAATCAAAATAGCTGTTGACCGAAGTCGTCGGCCCGATCGCCAGGATAAACGACAGCCGATGCTGATCCTGCTCCTGCCGCGGAACCATGCGGAGTTCCATGACCGATTCGCTGATCAGATCGGAGTAGGTGAGGTCGGTGGTGTGGGTCAGCTTTAGCAGCATAATTCGATCACTTACTCAAAAGTAACGAGGACTGAGGACTGAGGACTGAGTCAAGATTGGAGTGCATTCACTCAGTCCTCAGTCCTGGGCCCTCAGTCCTAATGTAGGAAATACGCCTTCTGCACTTCAATCGCCGAGACATCGATCGACGCCTGCAGCTTTTGCAGATACGAGGGCAGGCCTTCGAGGAGGATTTCGTTCATTTCGGCGTATTCCAACTGCGCGTCGAGCCGGCCGAGCACGCGCTCGGCGGCGTCGATGACGCTTGGGTTCACGTCTCTTCGGATCGCGGCGATCGCGTCGTGGGCTTTGCTCACCGCGTAGCGGATCGAGCGGGGAAAATCCCGCCGCAGGATCAGGAACGACGCGACACGGAGCGGATCCATGTCGCCGACGTACGCCTTGCGGTACGCCTCGATCGAGCAGCAACTCCGCAGCACGGCCATCCAGTGGATGTTGCGGATCGGGGCTTCCAGCATCGCCTCGGCGCTGCGGAGGATCGTGAATTTCGTCTCGATCACCCGGCTGGTGACATCGATCCGCTCGAGGTACTTCGCCAACTGCGTGAAATGCCACCGCTGATCGTGCGCCAGCGTCTGGTCAGTCAATCCCTGGAAAAGCATCGAGCCGGTCATGATCGAGCGGTAGAACGTATCGCTGGATTCTTCAAAGCGGGCGTGTGCGTCGTCGCCGAGGATTGACCAATAGAGCGTGTTGAGGTTTTCCCACATCTCGGTAGAAATGTTTTCGCGGATGCTGCGTGCATTCTCCCGGGCGCGGCTGATGCAGTTCACTAAACTGTTGGGGTTTTCCTCGTTGAACGTCATGTACTCGACGATCTGCTGACTGACCGGCCGGTCGCTGGGTTCCAGTTCGCCGAGGCGAAAGATATTGAGAATACTTTGCCACTGCCGCTGTTGCAGGTGGGGCGTGAGATCGCCGACGTCGGTCAGCACGTTGCTGTTGACGAGCAGAATGCGCGCGATGTGCTCAGCCCGCTCGACGTAGCGGCTCATCCAATACATTGAGTCCGCGTCGCGCGCCAGCATCGGCCGCGACGGGGCGTTGAGGTTGAAGGTTACGGCTGTGGCGAGTTGAGACATAAATCTTCCTCCCTCTCCCCAGCGGGGAGAGGGCTGAGGCGCGGGGAGAAACGTCCCACGTCACCCGGTATATTTTGCCAATCGGCGCTTCCAATCCTCAGCGAGACGAACGCTGTCTATTGATTTGCATCTCGCCCCTCACCCCAGCCCTCTCCCCTCCGGGGAGAGGGAGCTACGTTGTTATCAACGTTTCCGTCCCCGCCGGCAGGGCTGAGGGAGCGTCGGGGGATTCTTCCTCTTCCAGCACCCACGTATCTTTACTACCGCCGCCCTGGCTGGAGTTGACGACCAGGCTTCCTCGGCGGAGGGCGACGCGGGTCAGCCCGCCGGGCATGATGATGGGCTTTTCGCCGTACAAAATGTAGGGCCTTAGATCGACGCGACGCCCCTCGAAGTTCCCTTCGATCATGCTGGGGTGCTGGCTGAGTTCCACCACCGGCTGGGCGATGAACCCGCGCGGGTCGGATTTGATCTTCTCCGCAAACTCGTCGCGTTCTTTCTGGGTGGCTTGATGGCCCATCAGCATGCCGTACCCGCCGGACTCGTTGGTGGCTTTGACGACGAGCTTGTCGAGGTTTTCCAGCGTGTATTTCAGGTCGGCCTCGCGGGCACAGATGTAGGTGGGGACGTTGGGGAGGATCGCTTCCTGCCCCATGTAGAACTTGATCATGTCGGGCACGAACGGGTAGATCGCCTTGTCGTCGGCCACGCCCGTGCCGACGGCGTTGACCAGCGCGACGTTGCCCATGCGGTAGGCGTTCATCAGCCCGGCTACGCCCAACGCGCTATCGGGGCGGAAGCAGAGCGGGTCGAGGAAATCGTCGTCCAGCCGGCGGTAGATCACGTCCACGCGCCTCAGCCCGGCGGTGGTGCGCATGTAGACGAAGGAGTTTTCCACGATCAGATCGCGCCCTTCGACCAGTTCCACACCCATCTGACGCGCCAGAAACGAGTGCTCGAAGTACGCCGAGTTGTAAATGCCCGGCGTGAGCACCGCGATCGTCGGGCTGTCCTGCGCGTGCGGCGGGGCGACGTACTTCAGCGTCTGCAGCAGGTTGTACGGATAATCCTCGATCGCCCGCACGCGGTACGCGCTGAACAACGCCGGGAACACGCGCTTCATCACGCTGCGGTTCTCCAGCACGTAGCTAACGCCAGAAGGCGTGCGGCCGTTGTCTTCCAGCACGTAGTATTTGCCGTCTTTGCCGCGGATCAGATCGGTCCCGCAGATGTGGATGTAGATGTTCTTCGGCACGTTCACGTGGAACATCTCGCGGCGGAACATCTTCGCGCCGTAGATCAGCTCCGGCGGAATGATTCCTTCCTTCAAAATCCGCTGGTCGTGGTAAATGTCCTGGCAGAAGAGGTTGAGCGCGATAATCCGCTGTGTCAGCCCGCGCTCGATCAGCGTCCACTCGTCGGCCGGGATAATGCGGGGGACAAGGTCGAACGGGAAGATTTTTTCCACGCCGCGCGTATCGGAATAAACGGTGAAGGTAATGCCCTGGTTGCGAAAGGTCATGTCCGCCATGCGGACGCGCCGGCTGAAGGCGTCGGCACCCATCGCAGTCAGGCGGCTTGCGACCGACGCATAGTGTGGGCGGGGCGTGTCCCTGTCGACGAACATTTCGTCGAAAAGGCCGTCGCACTGGTACTGAGCAAACATGGGCTGATCCGATCTCCTCGTATCCTCGAATCGCCTCGCGGGATTTTATGGATGCGATGGGTTTGGGCAAGGAAAAAAGTGCGGCAACCCATTCGGAACGTAAATCAGCCGCTAATTTGCGGGGTTCACGCCGTTAGTTCGCCGGCAATCACTTCAAGCCGTGCAGTTCTGAACTGCCATGCCCACTTTTAGCGACGCATCGTTTCGGCGACCGCTTCGTTGACCGCTCGGGAGACGTCGGTCCCGAGTTGAGCGATCCGCAGCCGCTCAGTTTCGATTTCCTTGGCGATCCGCGTGATGTCGGCGCTGTACTTGGAGTTGAGGAGGTCGCCTTGCTCCTTGGTCGGCTTCCCTAGCTTGTTCAGCCGATCACGCACTGAAGTCATCGTCACTGAGATCGACCGAATCCGTGTCGCCGCAGACTCGGCCGACGATTTATCATTTACACCCTTGAGTGCGATGTTGATTTGGTTCATGCACGAGACCATGTCGGCGGCGACTTTTTCGTAGTTGTCGCTACAGCCGACGACAGCCGTGATCAGCACGACGGCCAAGAGTCCTTTGATCGTATTCCGCATCTTCCACGCTCCCTGATCCGGCTAACTTACGCATGCCGATTATTTCTTGTCTTTCTTCTTGCCGCCGAAGCCCTTGAGCAGATCGCCGGCGGCGCCGGTCATGTCTTGCGTGGTGGGGGTTTTGCCTTGCAGGATATCGCCGGCGGCTTTGCCGACGCCATCGCCGAGTTTCCCGAGCTGCTCCTGCGCGATTTCCTTCGCCTTACCGCCGAGTTGCGACACAGTGGCGGTGAGATTCCCCTGCATGATTGGCCGCAGTTCTGCCGGGATCTTGTCCGACTCAGCCGCCTTGCTCGCAATGCTGGTGATGACGAGCATCACCACATCTTTCACCGCCGCCCCGTTTTGTGAGCCTTCGCCGGTGCCGATTTTTTCCATCTTGATGTCGGGCACGTCGATGGTGATGTTCGCGCCCGGGATGCTGGTGATGAACTGCACCTGCGCGCCCTTGATGTTAATGGTATCGATGATGAGCTTGAGCGGCTTGCTCTCACCGGCCGGCTTGGTGGGGGCCGGCTGGGGTTCGGCGTCGCCCTTGGGCAACTGGTCCATCAGCGCTTTGAAGTTGAGGTTCAAGCCGCTCTGCTCGATCACGAGCTTGGGTTTTTCCAGGTCGATCGTGCCGACCTTCACCGGATCGCCGCGCAGATCGCTATAGCTGACGGCCACGTGCGCCTTGCCCAGCGATAGCATCTCCGGAGCGGTAAAACCCTTAGGCGAGGCGATGGAAAAATCGCTGAGCGCCAAATCCCCACCGAGAATGGAAAGTTTCGCCCCGCCGAGCTTGGTCAGCACCTGCAACTGAGAGGTTCCCTGCGATTCAACGACGGATTTGATAATCCCGTCCAAATTCATCAGCACGACCGTAACGGCCATGATGACGAGCAGGATAACGACGATCACGATCCACTTGATGGCTTTTTTCATATTCGATCCTTCTGTGAGAATAATCGGCAGGTGATTGTCGCGCCAACCCCGCCCGATGACAACCGGACGCGGCCGAAATTCGCAGGGATCACGACACCCGATAATCTTTTTGCCCAAATGGCCGCCCGGCGTTATGCTTCTCTCCAACGGTACCAACGTGCCTTTTGTCGCAGCGTGAATATGACCTTTTGTCTTCATCCTGAGGTACGCCGAAGGATCTCGAACGTCGAATGCCGCTCGTGACCCGAGATCCTTCGGCGTACCTCAGGATGACGATTCCAGAGTCTGCACGCTGCATCAAATTGCTCACTGCACTACTTTTGCCGGGGAACCACATGTCATCTGTGCCGATTCCGAATCCGCCGTTGCGCGTCGCTGTTGCGCCTTACAAATCCGATGGTCAGTACGATCTCAGCGGGGCGATCATGCTGATCTCCGCGATGGCGCTGGCCGGCGGGATCGTCGGCGTTGCGGCGCACTACGTGGAGAAAATTTTCTGGCTGATCATCGTCTTCCCCGTTCTGATCGGCCTGGCGATGGGCCTGGTGGGCACTAACATGGTCAAACGCGCCCACCTGCGCAACCCGATGATCGGCGTACTGGCCGGCCTGCTCGGCGGGATCACGGCGATGGGGACCATGCACTATCTGGATTTTGAAGAGTACCGCTCCAAGCTCAACGCAAACGAAAACGTCATCCTGCTGAAAAAACTTCCGCCTGCTGAATTGGAGCAGGTGATCGCGGAATCCAAGGAGCCCGCCATGCTCCGCGCCACACTGGAAGCCACCGCCAGTTTCAAACGCTTTATGGATTTTGAAGCGATGACCGGCGTGGAAATCTCCAACCACGGCTCGTCGCCGATGAATCTGGGCTACTACGGTTCGTACATCTACTGGGGCGTGGAAGTGCTGATCGTGATGGGGATTGCAGTGGCGACCCTGCGCAGCGAATGTGCCCGGCCGTACTGCGCGGCCTGCCGCGAGTGGAAGAAGCAGACCACGCTCGGCGGGTTCTCCGGAATGTCCACCGACGCCAGCAAGGCGCTGTCCGATGGGGATGTCGCGGGGTTGCAGGCGTGCGGGCCGACGCCGGAACTGACGCACTTGGTCCTTTACGACAACACCTGTCCAGCCTGCAACGGCCGGCAATCGCCGAGCGATCTTAAGCTCGTGCATTTCTCGAAGCAGAAGAACGGGAAAAAAAGTGAGACGACGATCAAGCACATCAGCTGGCCCGGCGAAGCGACGGCCGTAGTTCGCAGCCTGTTTGTCCCGGCGGAACCGCCCGTTCCGCCGACCATGTGAAAACGCGCCCGTACCACGGGCCTCCGGCCCGTGCCGATCGCGTCAGAACTTCGAAAAAGTTGGCCCCACAAACCTTCCTGCGCCGTCCGCACGGGCCGGAGGCCCGTGGTACAGGCGACTTCCCGGTTGACACAATCGCAAACGCTTCAAACGGGCCCACGTCACCCACGGCGTTCATTTCGCTTCGACTTGCTGCTTGCTCGCGACGAGCTTTCCGAACGACTCCGCAGTCATCATCGGCCGCGAGCAAGTGCCGTTGGTGCACAGGAACGCGGCGGGTTTGGGAAGCGTCGGGTAGTCGACGTCCGGCCGAGACAGCGGGCCTTCGGCGCGGTCGAACCACTCGCGGCGGGCGTAGTCGATCCCGATCGGCAACGCCGCTGCGAACAGCTTCTGCGCGGCCGGGTCGGATTTCGCGCCCACGATCGTGACATGCAACGGCTCGCTCGCCAGTTCCTGATCCGCCAGCAGAATCCCGCCGACCAGCCAGTTCCGCCCGGCCAGCACCTGCGGCGACGCAACATACTTCATCGCCACCTCGGCCGTCGCGCGGTGTTCTTTTTTGCCGGTGTACGCGTAAAGTAGATTCGCGAATCTCGCCAATTGCACGTTCTCGTCCACCTGCGGCTTGGCGGCCGGATCGTTGGCGACGGTGACCATCCCGGTGACGCTCCCGGCGGCGCTACCAAACTTCACGCCGATGAAATCCGCTGCGTCAACCGCGCGCGTCAGCCACTTGCGGTCGGCCGTCACGGAGTAGAGCGCCAAACACGCCCGGCCCATCGCGAGGGTATCGCCAAGGAACGGCCCGGCGGCGTCTTTCTCGTCGTGCGAAAAACCACCGCCGGCGATCGCCCGGTGCGCCACAATCCACTCCGCCGCCCGCGTCGCGTCGGCCAGCGCGGTCGCATCGCCGCTGGCGGTGTAGTAGGCGACAAGGCCG
This sequence comes from Tepidisphaerales bacterium, assembly GCA_038229715.1. Classification (GTDB taxonomy): domain Bacteria; phylum Planctomycetota; class Phycisphaerae; order Tepidisphaerales; family Tepidisphaeraceae; genus JANMES01. The sequence goes on from JBBROD010000019.1 coordinate 31,695, forward strand.
GTGATCGCCCAGCCGTTTTCGCGCGAATAAATGTGCTTGTCGATCCGCGGCACGCCCAGCTTCCGCCGGCCGGCGTCGTCGAGCGCGAAGTATTCGCCCGAATGCTCGCCGGGCACGAGATCGGCGTCCTGGCTGGTGTAGAAAGCGCCGTCAGGACTGGTGAGAAAGTTTCGGAGATACGACCGTATCGCCGTTGCTGCCGACAAATCCGCCGGGTTGTGCTGCAGGATGGACGCGTGGCTGTACGCCCGCAAGTCGTCGGCCTGATACGACATGATCTTTTCAAAATGCGGATGGTCCCAGTCGCCGTCGGTGGAGTATTGGTAGACGCCGCCCCAGGCCGGGTCGATCAACTTCTCGCCGGCCCGCAGGGTTTTCGTCGCCATGCCGGCCAGTTCCGCGTCGCCACTGGTGAGGCAGAAGTCGATCACGTCGGCCTCGATGAACCGATGCGTGGTTCCCCAGCCGGTGTGCTCGGCGTCGAATGCGTTCTTCAACTGTTTGATTAGCTTGGCCCGCGTCTCAGTCGACAGCGCCGCGCTGGCCGCCGATTGAACCGCCGCTTCCGCCCGCACGGAAGGCCCCGGCGTCGGATCATCCACACATGCCTTTAGCAAACTCGCCATTTGTTCCGGCGGCAGATACCCGCGCCGCTTGGCAAGCTCCTTGCCGTTCTCGTCGAAAATAATCGTCGCCGGCCAGCCGTAATCCTCGTACCGATTCGCCAAGTCCGGCCGGCTGTCGGCGTCTACGCCGATCGGCAGATAGTGATCCGCCAGCAGCTTGACGACCGCCGGATCGCGGTAGGTTGTCTCGTCCATCACGTGGCACCAGTGGCACCACACGGCGTGCAGATCGAGAATCACCAACTTGTGCTGGGCCTTGGATCGGGTGAAGACGTCGCCGTCCCATGCGCCCCATTGGATCGGCTGCGTGGTGGGGCTCGCGACGGCGCTGAGCGCCATTGCCAGGACTGGAATGATTGAGATCGATCGCAGCATCGCTAGCCTTAAGGCGTCTTGCCGGTCGCTTGTCTTCCCTCAATCTCTACGAAGCGGCCAAAGGCTTGGATGAGGAACCCTTCTTGAACACGAACTTCTTCAAAATCCCATCCACCGACAGCCACCCCGGCCCGAAGCAGATGAGGATCAGGCTGAGCAGCAGGAACGGAAATGCGGCGTCTTGAATGAATTTGTCAGGGTCCGAAAGGATGCTTTTCACCGCTTCGCGGCTGGCGGTCCAGTACGCCACGCAGAAGTTGAAAAACGTCGGCCAGGAAATCAGCCGTGTGCCGAGCCCCAGCATCCACAACACGCCGGCCACCAGTTCCGTGAGTCCGGAAACAATCGCGTTGAAGTGCGGCATGGGGATGCCGAGGTCTGTGAAATATTCGGTGACTTTGTCCAGATGCCTGAGGTGCCCCAATCCCGTCTCAGCCAACTGATACCCGAGCCACAGTCGCAGCGCGAGCAGGAAAATCGGCGCGACGAGCGTGCCGGCGTAGATCAACTTTTCGTAACCCCAAACCGCGTATTTCATAGTCATTCCGTGTAAATGTCTGCAGCTATTTTGATACCCACGAGAGTCTGAACCGCTGCTGGAGGAATCAAACCCGGAAAGCGGACGGAACATTCCCAATCCCGCCGGATTTCAATCTGGAGGGCGGGTGTCCCCACCCGCCGGGCCTGCCGAAATCCGCGGCGGCTGGGGACAGCGCGCCCTCCAACGCCCGACCAGCGTTCGTTGCCGGGATCGCTATAGCGCATTAAACTTCCCGACTGGGGAAATGGAAAGATTGGCCTGATCCTTGGGAATTGGCATCATTCATCTCGACACGGTGATCTGGATTCTTCTCGCGTGATTTTTCCCGCGCGCACGAGGGAAACGTTGGATTGGGAAACTGTGAACAAGCTGTGTGAACAGAATCCTGATTTCGCGAAGTTTCTGAAAGACGTAAAAATAGATTTTGATGCGAGAGAGATTCATGGGTCCAAATACGATCCAATTGTTGACCCGGCATGAGATTGAATGGCTGGCGGGCGGGTGTCCTCACCCGCCGGGTTATACAGAATGCGCGGCGGCTGGGGACAGCCGCCCTCCAAGGTCTTGCCAGGAGGTGTACGAATGGGGCAATTGCCGGATCGTCATCGACCGAATCATGCGATTCATCCTGTGACGCATCGGCCGACTTTGGTGTTCCTCACGGTTTGCACCAGGGATCCCAAGCGTCTGCTCGACAACCCCACAGCACACGATGCGATTGTTCGCGCGTGGACTTCGGCTGCGGCGTGGCGAGTCGGGCGGTATGTGATTATGCCGGATCATGTGCATTTGTTTGTGACCCCTGGCACGCCGCAACTGCCGTTGATCAACTGGCTGAAATTCTGGAAACGCGGGTTGTCCACGGTGCTGGGGGCGAATTCGTGGCAGGACGACTATTGGGATTACACGCTTCGGTCCAACGACAGTTACGCGGACAAGTGGGATTACGTTCGTCGCAATCCGGAGCGCGCGGGATGGGTCGCCCGAGCGGAGGATTGGCCCTATCAAGGGGTGCTGAACGACCTCCAGTGGTGATGACTGGAGGGCGGGTGTCCTCACCCGTCGGGGCTTGGGGAATACGCGGCGGCTGAGGACAGCCGCCCTCCAACGTTTATCGCGGTATTGTGAGCTGCGGGCAAAAACCTGAGACGTCAATGACGCAGGAATAAATACCTAAAAAAATACTAACACTTGGATCGAACCTGTGGTATAATACGATCGTGTCAGCCGCTCTTTGGCAATCCGGGCTTGATTCGATGTTCCTGCAACAACCCGCCAGCAACCGTTTGGAACCGTTTGGAACCGTTCACAACCACTTGCAACCGCACTAATCAGTCGATAAGTGTTTATTATATATAAATTTATGAGATATTAACCCGTGCGGACGGGGATTTTCTTCGAAAATGGAGTAATCGCGGGCGTCGCTTGTGGGCGGGATGGTTCCGCACAATCAGCCGATCATGGCTGATGCACGGCTCGGCTGATTTTTGGAAGGTGTGGGTCGTAAGTTGTAAGTTTGGGGTTGTGGGTTGGAATTGGCGCTCCGTCCAATCCACAATCCACAACAACCCCGCATCCAAACCCCATCGCCGCGTGAGCGTTGCAATGTCACGGCAGTCACACAATGTTCCAATCGGCCGTTTCTTACTGGAAAATGTCGACCAACTCCGATACAACGGTGGGGCTTACACTGGCAGAACTGGCTCGATGGACCGAGCCGGCGGGCTGGGTTCGCACCCTTCTATGAGGGCCACGGATGGCAAAATCTGCTTACATCATGTTGTTGGGCTTGGGTTTGGCGGCTGGGTGTCAGGACGGGCCTTCGGGCGTGTCGACCTCGCCGCAGCCGAACTTTAACGCGCCGGTGATCGCGCGTCGGACGACGCCCGCGCCGCCCGCACCGACCGGGCTTGCGGGTCGGCCGGTGAAACCGTCGCCGGTGGTGCCCGGGCGATCGAAGCCGCCGGTCGTGGTTGCCAGCAACACGCCGCGCGAGTGGATACCGAGCGCACCAGCCCGGCCGTGGCGGTACATCGTGATCCACCACAGCGACACCGCCGACGGCAACGCCGCCAAGTTCGACGCCGCCCATCGCGCTAAAGGTTGGGACGAACTCGGGTATCACTTCGTGATCGGCAACGGCGCCGGCAGCGGCGACGGGCAAGTCGAAGTCGGCCCGCGCTGGCCGAAGCAGAAGTGGGGCGCCCACGCCAAGACGCCTGACAATCGCTACAACGATTACGGCGTAGGCATTTGCCTGGTCGGAAACTTTGAAGTCACTCGCCCGACGACCGCGCAGATGAAATCGACCGCGAAGCTGGTGGCGTATCTGATGAAGACGTACCGCATTTCGCCGAACAACATCGTCGGCCATCGCGACACCAAGCCGACGGATTGCCCCGGCCGGAACATGAATCTGGCGACCGTCCGCCAGATGGCGACCGCGATGCTAGCCGACAGCGGCTGGACCCCCGACGCCGCCACCATCGCCGCCGGCGAGGAGCTTCTGAAGGCGTCCGGCCAGTAGAAATCGCCGGAAACGGAGGTGCAATTGCAGGGTCAGTGAGCCGACGATCACGCGCTTGCAACCCCGCCCGCCGCCGGTAAACTAGCCCGACTCGCCGTCATCCACGGCGAAACGGGTTCATCCCGGGGTGTAGCTCAGCTTGGCTAGAGCGCTTCGTTCGGGACGAAGAGGTCGCAAGTTCGAATCTTGTCACCCCGACTTGACGGGACTTTCAGCCCTTCGACGAGCATGTCGAAGGGTTTTCGCACGGTGGGGACGAGCGATTCTGCTTCCAGCGAAAAGTTCAATACGACGATTTCGACCAATTTCCGTTTTTTCCGCAGAATCGGCCGTAAGCCACTTCTCAGTCAGGGATTGAGAAAGTTCAAAAGTCTTGAGCGCCACGTCGGCCTGTTCCTCGCGATTTCGGTCGGTGGAGTCGAGTTGGGTGCCGAAGTCGGCAATACGATCACGCAGTTCGGTGTTCTTGGCGGCGAAGGTGTCGGCGTCGATTTCGTTCAGCAAGCGCAGGTTCAGCAATCGGGCCTGCTGCTCGCGTAGGAGCGTCATCTCCCGCTCGATTCGGCCAATGTTCTGACGCGACGATTGCTGCTGCTGCGTGGCCCAGTTGCGGATCTCGCGGGTAAACCAGTCGCGAACCGTGTCCTGCTGCTTCATCCTGCTGAACAGCGCCAGTACCTGCTCATCGATCTGTTGCTCACGCAAGCGCACCCGGGGATGGCCCGACCGGTTGTAGAGCGTGCAGCGGTAGTAAATGTATTCCTTGCCGGTCGATTTCTTCACGATCTTTTCGCCGGTCACCAAGTTGCCGCAGTGGGCGCAGCGGATCAAGCCGCCAGCGTAGAACAAGTCATTGCTCTGATAGACATGCTCACCCATCAGCGCCTGCACGCGATTGAATGTCGCGCGGTCAATGATCGGCGGATGAACGCCTTGGTGCCATTGGCCTTGGTATCGAAGGTCACCGATGTAGCAGCGGTCGCGGAGGATGTTGTGGATTTTGCTACGTGTCCACGCCGGCTTCTCGGGCAGGTAGTTGATGCCGTCCTTGGCCAGCCGCTGGCAGATCATGTCCAGCGTGTGTCGTTCAAAGGCGTAGAGCCGGAAGATAAAGCGGACGTTCTCCGCAGCCTGCGGATCAATCTCGACCACACTGCGGCCGTTGATGCGAATGTTGCTGTAGCCATACGGCGTCAATCCGACGAACAGACCTGACTGCACGCGCCGGGCCAAACCTTCTTTTACATCGAGTGACTGCTGCTCGGTGTAAAAGGAAGCCATCGACGCCAGCACGCGGCGCTGCATCCGCCCGGCGGGTGTGCTCTCCGTCGGCTGGCTGACGGCGATCAGCGGAACGCCATTGACGCTTTCCAGCCGCTCGAGTTCGACGTAATCGAACAAGTTCCTTGCCGCCCGGTCGATCTTGTAGACGAGCAGCCCGTCGATCGATTCGGCATTCTCCTTCGCATAGGCAAGCATCTCCTTAAAGACCTTCCGCTCGGCGCTTTTGCTGGCCGTCTCGGCGACGCGAAAGAGCTTGACGATCGAACCGCCCTGACGCTCGGCATACTTGGTCAACGCATCAACCTGCACGTCCAGACTAAAACCTTCCCGCTCCTGCTCGCGGCTGCTGACGCGGGCCAGAGCGATAAATCGCTTCGACTGAGACGTGGTTCGGCTTGGGCGTGGTTTCATCGGCGGCTCCATTTGCAGGCCGTAGGAGGCCGTGATCCATGGCGGTTGTCAAGCCAAATCTCGACTGGGCTTACGGATGGAAAACTACATCAAGTCGCGACATCAGGGTGAAATACAGGTCTTCAACCATTTCGTCGGTTAGCGCTTGTGGAGCGGTCTTCATGTCACGGCGGTAGACCAGCCACCCGCCGTCTTCCATTGTAGTCGAATCAGTGTCTAACGGATGTGGATTCCGCAACCGAGCCTCGACGGACGGACGATCGCCGTCAGGAACGGGAATGTCCGGCGAGGCGATGATCGACAGCAGGCTGTCGTGGTGCTCGGTGAACACGATCTTGACGCTGTGAGTCAGCTTTCCCGCTTTGACCGACAGCTCGTTCAGACCGCTTCGCTCGAACGGGATCTTGTTTGCCGCGAAGTACGGCTGGATCTTGTCGATCAGATTCTGGCGTGGGATCTGGGTCTTGGCGCTCTTTGGCTTGGATTTCTTGCTCATTGGCATGTTCCTTGGTTGGAGTTCGCGACGGTGACCACAGGACATCGAACAGTCGACGAACGGTCAGCAGTATGTCGATCACTTCGTCATCGCCCAGCGCGCGGCCGTAGATCGGCTCCCACACGCGGCGTGCGTCAGCCATGGCTTCAGGCGTGATGCCGGCCGGGAGAAGCGAAGATGAATCGGTGACTGCCACTCGGTCCTGTGCAAAGGCGGATCGAGCAGCAGACACCGATGGCGCAGCGCCACTGGCGGAAGGAAACGTTCCTTCGCGCAAGCTCGATTCGGATGCAAAGGGGAGAGCTGGCGGACAGAGTATTGCCGCCCTAACTGGCGCGGCTCATCATGGTCACAACTCGAGGCGAGAGCCCAGGCTTACGGTGCTTGGCACAGGTGGTGTCTGCCTTGAGGGGCATAACCAAGATGGCGCTAAACCGACTTACTGAAGGTCACCGACCCATTGTCTGCCGCATTGTAGACGCGCGCTGCTGGCCGTCAAATACGGACCAATATTTGTTCTGGGGGATCGGCAATCCTCACGTATCCTCCCAGAATAAAACTGGATAGATTCAAAATATTTATCGTTTTCTCGCGGAATATCGCGTGTTTTATCATTGACTCTTCACCATCGCTCGCGGTACCTCCTCGCCCCCTCAAGACCAGCGTCTTCTTTAGCGGTTCGCTTTGAATCGCAATCGCCGGTTTTGTTCTGGAGGTATTTATGTCAGAACTCGATCCGATTCCCTTTCCGCCCCGTCCGCACGGCAGCTTGGCCGCCGTCAAGAAAGTCCGACAAGACACGATCACGCTCTGGCACAACCAGTGGCTGAGCGATTTCCTGGGCGACATGATCCAAGGCGGAAGTTACCTGCTCGGCGGTGCGCCGGGCAGCCGCAAGAGCGGGCTGGCCATGCAGATCGCGCTGGATCTGGCCCGTCGCGATGAGTGCGTGCTGTTCATCCCGACTGAAGAGCCGCCGACCCGGCTGCTCGACAGGGCCGGTCCGATGATGTCAGGCTGGAGCGCCAAGGACATCATTGCCGGATACGCCAACTGCTGCGTTGTGAGGGAAAACCCCAGCATCGATCAACTGCCGGGCTATCTGACCCGGCAGGTCATCTCGCCCGACGGCTTGTTTCACAACCGCAACATCAAGCTGGTCATCCTCGACTCCGTGCAGGGTCAGGGGTTGCCGGCGACGGCCACACGCCGGTACGAACGGCTGTTTGAAGCCATCCGCCTCCTCTCGGCGGCGCGAATTACTACCCTGCTGATCAATCACGTCACCAAGCGGAACGAACTGGCCGGGCCGCGAACACTGGAGCACGCGGTCGATGCTGTACTCCTGCTTCGCAAAACCCCGGCGGCACGATTGCTGTTCTGCCTGAAAAACCGTTTCGGCCCGGCGGATCTGCGGGAACCGATGGTGCTCGGGCTCGATCCGATCACATTGCGGTTGAATCCGTCGCCGCTGGGCAAGGCGATGGTCGCCGCGTCCCACACCTATCTGGGCGTCGGCACCGGCGCGACGCAGATTCAGGCCGGCGTGTCGCTGGCAACGCTCGGCTCGCGCGGCCGGGTGATGGCACCGGGGTTGCCCAAGGAAGAGATTCAGCAACTGGTCGGCTCGATCGCTCAGTTGCCGGGCATCGATCTGGACGATGTGGATTTCACCATCAACTGCCGCTTCCCCAGCACGCGGGCCTATCGCGGCAGTGTCGGGCTGGCAATGGCGATGGCGCTGCTCGGCAGTTACCTGCAGAAGCCCGTGCCGGCGAACTATCTGTATATCGGCGAAGTCGATCTCGGCCGGAACGTCTGTCCGCTGGACGATCAGTTCGTGAACCAACTGGTGAACGACATCGGCGTCGGCACCTATTTCTCGGGCGGTTGGCGGATCTTCGTTCATCCGTCCGCCGCCGTCTCGCTGCCGCGGGGTGACGGCATTGAAGTCGTCCCCTGTGAGCGGCTGGAGCAGGCGCTCTACGCCACTTGGCCGGAACTGCGCTGAACCACCCCCATTCCATTTAATAAGGAGTCCCCATGAAGCACCACGACGGAAACGTCACGCAGAAGGATTTTGAAAACCTTCGCGCCGAAGTCAGTCAAAACGGCTGGAGCCGAACCGCCTTGGCCATTCTGGCCAGCGAGCCGCTGCTGGCAACGCGGATTGCCAACGGCTGGGCCAAGATCGCCGAGATGCTCGAAGAACTCGGGCTCAATGCGGAGCAGCGAACGCGGGTTCTCGCGAAGATCGGTCGGCTGGTGATCGTATCGGTCGCGGTAACCCAGCGTTCGGGCCGACGGCTGTGGGACGATCTGCTGCCGTCGCAGGAAGGAGACAAAAGCCATGACTGATTCATCAGGTAAACCAATCGATCCGTTCAAAACCGCACGGCGGGTGCCGGCGGTGGTGGCGAGCTTGCGAGTGGCCGATGTGCAGGCGATTCGGCCGGATTGGACCGTCGCCCAGGCCGAAGCGTTCCTTCTCAACTACGCGTCCGTCATCGGCGAAGTGATGTTGCGTGCCGGCACGGCAGTAATCGTCGAATTGATGGAGGGCCATGACTATGTCCAATGAGCAAGTCGAAGGCGCACTCGCGGAAGTAACGGATCGGACGGCGAAATCGTTCCAAGTCCACGACGCCGCGACGGCGAACTGGGTCGTCCGCAAGATCATCGAGGCTCGGCAGTACGCGGCGCGGGTCAAGGCCTGGGCGGAACTGGAACTCCGTCGTGCTCAGCGCCAGGAACAGTTTTTTATGCTGCGGTACGAGCGGCAACTGCAGGACTGGGTGCGCCAGCAGATCGACACACAACACGACGGCCGCCGCAGCGTCAATCTGCCCTCTGGAACGATCGGCTTCCGCACCGAACCCAAAAAGCTGGCCGTTACCGACGAAAAGCAGCTTCTGGCATGGTGTCGCGGCCAACTTCCCTCCGCCATCAAAGTGGTGGAATCCGTCCCCAAGACACCGCTGATGGATCATCTGAAAACCACAGGTGAATTGCCCCAAGGCGTTGAACTTCTGGGCGGAAACGAGCGATTTTACGTTTCTGGAAAAATTCTGGATTTTGTTGAAGGAGAACAGGATGCCGCCGCGGAATAAGAACAAAGAAGACGGCCAAACGAGGGGAAAGCCCCAAATGTCAGTCGTCGTCCATGCTCGTCCTATGGACCAGCAGCAAGAGCAGAGACTTTTGACGGCAGTCGATGCCCTCCTAACGGAATTAGTCCGAAAGGAGATGAGCCGCTTCAAAAAACACCATGACTGAAGGATACAACTATATAGGCAAAGGCTACATCAACCTCGTCCGCGCCAGCGACGCGACCGAAGGAACCACCTCGACCCAAGCTCAATTGGCGATGATGAATCAGCACTGCGAAGCGACGCAGATGCGGCATGTCGACGACGTCATTCTCGACGGCGTGACAGGGTCCATGCCAGGAAAACGCGAGGACATGGCCGATCTGATCAAACGGAAGAAGGAAAAGAACGATTTTGACGTCCTTGTCATTCAGCGGTTGGACCGACTGACGCGCGGCGGCTCCAACCACGGTCTTTGGTTCGAATACGAATGCGAGCGCGCCGGTATACAACTACTATGTATCGGCGACGATATCCCCACAGGGCAGTACGCGCCGATGATCAAGGTACTCAAGTATCAGGCCGCTCAGGACCAGGCTTTTTCGATCAGCCAACGCAGTACCCAAGGGTATCAACTGGCGCTGGAGGAAGGCCGCGCTACTACGAGCAGCAAAACGCCTTACGCTTGCTGGCGGCTGTATCTGAGCGCCGACGACAAGCCGCTGCACATTATTCGCGACCTCGGCGACGGCCGTCAGCAGAAGCTTGATCCGACAACCCATGCTGTCATTGACACCTACGGTCAGATCGGCGGCGGAGCCAAAGGGCACTACGACAAGCAAAAGAGTGAAAAACCACTCCTTGTTCCAGGGGATCCGAATGAGATCGCCGTCATCCGCAGTATTTTCGACCTCCACTTCCGCCAAGGTTGGGGCGGTAAGCGGATTGCGGATTACCTCAATCGCCAGGGGATTCCATCGCCTTGCGGCAAGCAATGGAGCCAACGGCAAGTCGATGTTTTAGCCAACAACGAGGTCTACACTGGCCGTAGCGTCGGCAATCGGACTTCGAACGGCATTTATCACCAGCGGAACCACGCCACCCCCAAGAAAACCAATGTCGATCCTTCGATCTTGGCCACGGCCAAGACCCTTCCGGTCAAACTCCGACCGATCGAGGAATGGTTCGTCGTCGATCAGCCGCTGCTAAAGGATTTGCTCGGCGATGAGCAACTTCGCGAATTGGCGATCGCAGGTCAGGATCGATATTGGCAGCACCTCGCTGATCCGAATCGGCCCAAAAAGAGCACGAGCAAGCATAAAACCAGCGACTATCTGCTGAGCGGATTGCTGAAGGCCAAACAAGACGGCGGCACGCTCGTCGGCGTCCTCTGCGGACGCGTCGGGCATAAGGTTCGTTATTACCGTCACCGTCGCGGCCGCACGGGCTACCTCAAGGGCAGCGTCTTCAACAAGACGATCCATGCCGAGACGGTCGAGAAGGCGGTCGTCGATGCGATTAAATCCACGTTGAAAGACGCCGAGAATCTACGGCCAAAACTGTTGGCGATAATCGAGGCCGAAGCCAAGCGGGATTCGACCGTCGATGTCGAGGACTTGAAACGACAGCGAGAGCGGTTGAAGCAGCGGACCAATCTCATTGTCGCGAATATCGACGAGGAATCCCTGGCTGACGCACAGGTCGAATTGGACAAGCTCAAGGCTCAACGGCGGTCCCTCGGCGAGCAGATTGCCGCAGCCCAATCGCAAGGCAAGTCGCCGAAGCTCGATACAAACGTCCATGTGGATCGGCTGATTGGAAAAATCGAAAATTTTTTGGGGGAGATGGGCTCGATGCCCAAGCATTTGCTTCGCGAATGGATCAGCGTCCTTGTCCCTTCGGTTCTTGTCGATATGGAAACCAAAGCGATTGAAATCCACGTCATTCTGCCCAAGGCGATGCTCGAAACGGCGTTTTGGACGAAAAAGCGATGCGTCTCGTATCCACTTTGGGGTCGCCAACTTCATACGAGACGCATCCGGCTCCATGGACTGCAACCATTCTCGCCACAATTGACTGCCGGTTCCAAAAGGCGTCCAACCACATCTTCTATTTCTGTCGAACGCGGACAGCGGCATAGGCAGAGCTTGCAGGAGGAATTGTACAGGGTCAAATCACTAATCATCGGTCAGAAAGTCTCAGATTTCATTGTCGATCTGGGAAAGAGAAATTGACGATGTTGCATAAAGGCCGCGCTTGTCGAGTCCTTATTTTCGTTCATAAACTCCTTATTTTTAGCATGTTGCGCGCAACCCGTAAACTAAACACCTGTCAAGGTCGATAATTCTGTTGACTTTCGGAACGCTCCGAGTACGCTGTAGCACATGTCGGAACGCTCCGAAAATGTCGCTAGTCCCCGCCCACGGGTTACTCTTGAGCAGGTCGCCTCTATGACCGGGCTTGGGCGGACCACCATTTCCGACATTCTCAATCGCAACGCTGGCGACAAGTACAGCGAGAAAACCCGCATGCGCGTTCACCGTGCGGTGAAAGAAGTGGGATATACTCCTGCCCGGGCTGCACAACAGCTTGCACGCGGCCGGTCTGGGCAGATCGGTCTGATGCTCACTCGCGATTTTGCAAATCCATATTTTGCGCGTATTGCCGATGCTGTCGAGCGCGAGCTGCGTCATCGCGGATATCGCCTTCAACTGGCACTGACCGATGGCAATGCCGAAACCGAACGTTCGCGAATCCTGCAAATGCAGAGCGATCGCATTGAAGGCCTGATCGTCGGACCGGTGTATGAATCGCTTGACCTCGAACAACATCATAGTTTGTGGCATGGGACGATCCCCATCGTCCTCTTCGGCGGGTTGGTCAAAACCGAATTCGACCAAGTCACACTCGACGCGATGGCCGGCGTGGAGCTCTCGTACAAGTATTTGATTTCACAAGGTCATCGCCGCATCGGTGCGTTGGCGATTCCACCGTCACGGCTCAATCCCGATCAGCCCAACCTGCGGAATGAATACGTCGTGGTGGCCAAGAAGCTCGGGGTTTATGACGCGCCATGGTTCGAGTGGCAGACCGATACTGGTCGGTTCGAGGATTTTAAGAATGCCGCTTTGCGATTCGCCCGTCGTTGGAAACAGGCCGAACCTGCGGGCCGTCCGACGGCCGTTGTCTGCCACAACGACCAGGTGGCAATGACGTTGTTATCTGCCTTCAGCGAAGAAGGTATTCGCTGTCCAGCAGACATCTCGATCATTGGCCATGACAACCTGCCCGAAGCGGGATATCTGGTGCCGGCGCTGACGTCGTCCGACAACCATGCCGAGCAGCAAATGCAGCAGAGTGTGGAGCTGCTTCTGGAGCGAATTAAAAATCCGGACGCACCCCCACGCGTGAAGACGATCTTGCCGTCCTTGGTAGTGCGAGCGACGGTCAGGATGCTGGAGCACTAAGCCGGCAGTGGCGATTGAGACCAGTTCTAAAGTGCAATTGATATGGCGGACGGAGTAGTCAAGGGGTTAACAGGTCGAGTGTAGTTGATACACATAGACCTAACGAGGAGAGAAAAATGCGGAATTCACGGAATCGCGGCACACGTTTATTGATATTGGCGGCAGCAACCGCAGGCGTCGTCTCGGTTGGCGCATCGCACGCGGTTGCGGCCAGTGCGACTTGGACGGGATCAACCGACGGCACATGGGTGACCGGCGGTAACTGGACGCCCGCGGCCGCGCCTGGGTCGACTGCGGTGCTCAACAGCGCCGACATCGCGACCTTTAACAACAACGTCAACACGACGATCACGATCGACCTCAACCGCAATATCCGATCGGTCAATTTCGATACTGCGGCCGCCGCCTTCACCATTGGAAGCGCCGGGGTGAATGCTGGCAACTCGCTACTTCTGGCTTCGGCAGGGCAGATCAGCATCCTGAGCACCTTCGCCGGAACCAACACCACGGAAACCATCAATGCCCCGCTGGTTCTTGAACCGGCGACTTCCACTACCGCTGGGACTTACACTTTCAGGAACGACAGCGCGGTCACGAACGCGCTGAACATTGCCGGCAACATCAGCGCTGGCACCACTACAGGTGTCGGAGCGCTGGGCCGGGTGACCCTGAATTTAGGTGGAACCAACACCAATGTGAACAACGTGGTCAGTGGAGTGATCAGCGATGGGGGTGCGGCGAGCGGATTGGTCATTAACAGAAACGGTAACACCGCCGGCAGTGTCTGGTCCATCACGGGCACGAACAATTCCTTCACCGGCGGCCTGACTCTTACTCAAGGTATCTTACGAGTGAGCACCATCAGCAACTCAGGCAGCAACAGCAGCATCGGCGCCGGGGGTGGAATCATCGTCAACACTACCTCAGGAGGAAATAATACCCTGGTGATTACCGGGGCAGGTGGCTCGACTGATCGCGCCATCACCATCACCCGCAGCGGCGCCAGCAATAACGGTCTGGTCATTGATTCTTCAGGCAGCGGCGGAGTGACTTTCAGCGGGACCGTCACCTCTTCGTCGGGCGGGGCGGCCAGCACCACCACGCTCAATCTTCTCACCCTTCAGGGAAGCACCAACGGCAATACGATGTCTGGCATTATCTCCGATTTTGACGCCAATCACATTGTCGGGGTCACCAAGACCGGCGCTAACACGTGGGAACTCACCAACACGAACACCTACAGCGGCACCACGACGATCAGCGGGGGCACGCTGCAATCTGCGGTCGCTGTGCAAGGGTTCGGCACCAATGCGTCCATCGCCATCAACAATGGTGGAACATTGGCGCTACGCAGCAACACAAGCACTTCGTTCACGAACGGCAGCTCTGCTTACAACCTTACCTTGCCCTCTGGCAACACCTCGGAGACGATTGACGTCGGGCAGGTCTCTGGAAGCAATAGTGGCAGAACGATCACCCTTGGTAACGTGACCTTGAACAGCGCCAATAACAACGTAACGACATTGAATGTGACCGACAGCGTTGGCAGTGGCGATACGCTGGCCCTGGGCGCAGTCACGACAGCACTTCAGTCTGCATTAACCCTGAACCCGACTACCGCCTCGCTCACGGTTGCTAGCTTCTCGAGAACTGGTGGCATTAACGGCAGTAGCCTTACCCTTGGAGGAACCTCCACGGGCAACACGATTGGCGCTATCACTCAAACCACTGCCAACCCGGACAATGTTATTTTGGTGAAGTCGGGCGCAAGCACGTGGACGGTCTCGGGGGCGAGCAATTACCTCGGCTCAACCACCGTTTCAGGCGGCACACTTGCGGGTATCGGAACGAATGCGTTCGGCAGCACAAACGGCATCAATGTTGGCTCGGGAACTCTCAGCTTGCGCGGCGATTCGAATACCAACTTCGTGAAGGCAAGCGATAGCTCCCTCTACGCTGTGACCACTACGGTGGGGAGTGGAGCCTCCACCATTGACGTGGATCAGGCCACCGTGACTGGAACCGCCGCGAAGACCATGACCATCGGCACGCTGACCTTGAATACTGCGATCACGAACGCAACGACCTTTACCGGCGCGAACAACACCAGCCTCAGCATAGGTGCGGTGACGACTGGAAATTCCGCGAATGGAACGGAAACTCTCACCAACAACATCGGTGGCGGCGGGTCCCTCACGCTGGCCAGCATCTCCGTGCTGCGCACCGGAACAACACCGACGTTGGTCTTTAACGGCTCCGGCAACACGACTGTGACCGGTGCGATCACCCAAAGTGGGGCCACGGCGTTGACCTATTCCGGCGCAGGTACGTTAACTCTTAGCGGGAGCGACAATCATTCCGGCACCACGACAGTTAGTAGCGGCACACTTCTGAGAAACGGTGCACACACAGGTGCTGGTGCATACATCGTGGCTACCGGTGCGATCCTCGGCGGCAGTGGGTCCATCACGACTGCAGGCAACGCGGGCATCGCAGGAAGTGTTGCTGCCACGACCGCGTGGAAATTGTCTCCGGGCGACGTCGGCGCAATTGGAACCCTCACGACAGATCTCGGTACGGGTCAGCTTGACATTCGCGGTGCGGTCAACGCTTCCAATTCCCAATCGATGCTATTTGATATCGGTGCAACGGGAGACAAGGTCATCCTTTCTGGTACTACAGTGCTCAACATCGGGACTGGTACACTGGAGTTTAATGACTTTTTATTCACTGATAAGGGCAATATAGCGGTCGGAACTTACACGCTGTTCGATTCCAGCAGCGCGATAACTGGGACACTTGGGGCCACACTCACCGGCTCATTTGGGGTCGGAAGCGTCATTACCGGAACGATTGCGTTCGCCAATAGTAGCCAAGACATCGTCCTAAACGTTACGGCTGCCCCTGAACCGACTTCGCTCGGTTTGATCGGATTGGGTGGGATGGCGTTGCTCCGTCGGCGTCGTCGGGCCTAGAATCGTTTTCGGTGCGAGGAACTGATCATGCGGCGTCGAACTGCATTTACACTGGTGGAACTGCTAGTCGTTATTGGCATCATCGCGGTGCTCATATCCATCCTCCTGCCGGCACTGAACAAAGCCCGTCAGGCGGCAGATGCCACCGCGTGTCTGTCGAACCAGCGGCAAATCGGATTGGCTGTCACGATGTACGGGAACCAATTCAAGGGCTATGTTCCGATAGGAACGCAGACGTTCTTTGGCGGCGGCGGTTTCTGGTATCGCGGGCTGAACACTCGATTCTGGTACAATAGTGGTCAGTGCTCAGCCTTGGGTGCGTTGTACGACGCCAATACAGTCAATACGGCCGGCGGGCGGATGTTTTACTGCCCGTCCAATATCGATCCTGTCCAGGCGTACAACACGACCGCAAACCCGTTCCCAAACCCGAATAACTTGAACGTCAGCACCGTTACGGGCTACCCGGTTCGGCCAGTGAATACGGTGTGGGAGTATGCCGGCGGCGGGAAAAGCAAGCTTCCATCCGCTGCAAATCCCGGCCCGCCAGGCAGCGTCAATTCGGGTGCTAAGACAATGGCCAAGCTCAGCAAGCTCAAGAATAAGGCCATTCTGGCTGATCCGGTCATACCGTATTTCATCAGTTGGACTCCCGGTGCCAAAGTTACGCTCAATCATCGGAACGGCGCGAACGTGCTGTATGCCGACGGGTCTGCTCACTTCGTCAGTGAGTCAGCGTTTAAGGCTAATCGAGATGCGTTCATCAATGCTGGCCAGAACTACAGCATCATTGAGGTAATTCAGGCGGGGGCGAGCGCGGGGTGCATTACTGATCTGAACTCACAACCCAACTACGGCGTATGGGGTGATTTGGACAGAAATTAGATGGGATTTGGACGGTGATCTATGCGGAGCAAGCCAAACGCCTTCACGCTGGTCGAGTTGCTAGTTGTCGTTGCAATTATTGCGGTTCTCATTGCGATCCTTCTCCCAGCGCTTAATAAAGCAAGGCAGGCGGCAAATGCCATTTCCTGTGCGTCGAACTTGCGACAGCAGGGTATGGTCCTGGCGCTGTATTTCAATGAGCATTCCGGAATTATTCCGCATAGTTCGTTATATCCCGTTCCAGGTGAGGGATGGTGGCCGGTACTTTCTCGGTATACCGGCAAATTGGATGTGAACAATAATGTCATTATCGGGACTGGCATTAATGACGGAAAAGGGCGACCGTCTTCTGGCATCTGGATTTGTCCGAGTATTGGCCGGGATGTATCACCAGGTGCCCGCAATGCGCACTACGCCGTAAACGCGAATTTTTTCTTTGGTTTTTTATACGACCCGCTGGGTAACAAGTATGCGCCACCGCAAATGCGGATCACGCAGGTACGCAACACCGCAGAGAAGATCTCGATCATCGAATACAACATGCAGAATCAGGATTCGCGTCGCGTAGGATACAACAATGCCGGAAATCCTACCGCACTGGTGCCTTGGACTGCTGCCGGCGATCAAGACCTTTGGTTTAACGCGCCGTTTGCCGGACCGGAGATACGTTACCGGCACAATAAGCGAACCACGGCGCTCTATTTCGACGGACACGTCGATCAGCCCGCCCGGGGAACTGTGATTTACAAATCTTTCATGACGATCCGGTAATGTTTTCGACTTCTCATGGCAGCTGCTAAAGCGTGCACCAATCCGCCGCAGGAAAGAACATCCGATGAATCGACCTTACCTTTTGTTGACTGTCAGTTTCGTATTGCTATTGGTCGCAGCTCATACGGGTGTTGCGGAAGTGTCGCTTCCTGATGGGCAGGCTTTGGAAGCTGAGGCAAACGTCGCGGCCGATAGCAAGGTGATTGACGATGCCGATGCTTCTGGCGGCAAGGCAGTTACCAATGAAAAAGCGTGGCAGCCGTTATTCACGGCAACGGTGCCGACGGAGGGGGACGCGTTTACGGTCTGGCTGCGTCATCGCGACGGCCCGTTTATTCTAAAGGCGATGATCGATGGCGCTCAAAAAGACCTCAAGCAACTGTGGGGGTCTCCGGAGAAATGGGCTTGGACCAACTGCGGCCGTTATACGCGGGCAGAACTGGGGGAAAAATTCCTGATCATCCGCGGTGCTGGCAACAAAACACCGGCGATTGACGTCGTCGTTCTGGCAACTGACGAAAATGCCAAGCCCGAGGGGTTCACTGGTAATCCCGCCTCCGCCGCAAGGCCGTTACCTGCCTCCCAGCCGAGTTCGTTGGTTCCGGCGCAGCGAGTGGAGGTGAAAGTGGCGTGGGACCAAACGGTCGGCCGCGTCCCCGCGACAATATGGGGCGTGAACGACTACGAAATTTTGAACCCCACCGCCGCGTCCGACCCGAAATTGCAAGCGTACCTCGGCCAATGTCACGTTCCGATCGTCAGGATTCATCAGGGAACGCTTCCCAATCCTTGGTTGAATCAGGAAACCAAATCATGGGACGTCGAAAAAATCAAAGCCGGATTCGCCGCATCCACCGGATACGGCGACGCCCGCGTGATGCTCAACCTAGCGACCTGGCCGAAATGGATGCTAGAACCGGGCAAGGGTGACTTCCTCGCGAAAGACCAATCCGAGGCGTACGTTCAACTGATCGCGGAACTCGTTCGCGTCATGCGCGACGACGTGCATCGCAAGATCGACTACTGGGAAATTACCAACGAGAAAGAGGGCGCCTACCAAAAAGCCGGACGGCTCGATGAACTCTGGGACATCTTCAATCAGACTGCTGATGCGATCAAAAAAGTGGACCCGACCACCAAGGTCGGCGGGCCAGCCCTGACCTGGCCGAAAAAAGAATGGGTCGATTCTTTCCTCAGCAAAGCCGCGGGGCATTTTGATTTCATCACTTGGCATTCCTACGGCACCGGCGACATATACGACTCCAACGAAACGTTGATGAGCAAGATCGACGAGATCGAGAAAAACAGCCGAAACGTAACAGACGCTATCAAACAGCTTGGAGGCGGCAAAAAAATCGACCAGTTCCTCTCCGAATACAACGTCAAATGGACTTGGAATCCCCTCGAACGTCGGCACGCGAACAGCATCGGAGCAGTGTTTCAGGCGTGCGTGGTTCGGCGGATGGCGCTCCTGGGAATTGACGGAGCTATGGTGTGGCACGTCAAAGGAAATGCCTACGGCTTGTTGGATGCCAAAGGTGACGAACGGCCGACCGCTTACTTGTACTCGTGGGGACCCAAGTATCTCACAGGCGATCTTGTGTCCGCGAGTGTGTCCGACGAAAAGGTGTTGGAACTTTTGCCGGTGCGACGGGCAGACGGCTCTAGGGCAATGTTGCTGTCGAATAAATCGGATCATGCCCTGATTCTGCCGTCCGGCACGCAATTGTTGGGCATGGAAGGACCGATCGATCTCCTGCGGGTCGATGCCGACGGTCTATCAACACCGACGTTGGATGTATCGGACGCGCTTTCGCTTCCGGGATATTCCAATACGCTGATCACCCAGAAGCCTTAGCGGCACAGCGAGCTATGCTTCATCAAGTGCAACCATCCAATTCCGATTTAGCCGATTCTGTCGCCGGCGAGTTAGCTCAGAGGCTATCAGATTCATTGCGGCCTCACCCGCGGCTGATAATGACTGTAGACAATCTGAACCAGTTACCGGCTAGGCTGGAATGTATTCCTGAATGGTCGGCCCTATGGGAAGCAACCCGGCAAGCGGCGGAGGGAATGTTGACAGAGCCGCCGTCGGAGCGATTGATCATCGGCCGACGTTTGCTGGCGGTATCCCGCCGAGCGATGGCCAGGATTTCCGTGCTGGCGTTCGTATTTCGCGTCACTGGGCAACAAGAGTACTTCGATCGCGCTCGATCGGAACTCCTGTCAATCGCTGCGTTCACTGACTACAACCCCTCACATTTTCTCGACGTCGGCGAGATGATCGCCGGCTTGGCGATAGGATTCGATTGGCTGCATGACGCTTTGTCCCCGGATGATCGCACGGTAGTGCGAGAAGCGATTGTCAACAAAGGTTTGTTGATCGCACTGAAATGCGCTGATGCCGGATGGTTTCGGGCCACGAACAACTGGAATCTGGTTTGCCACGGTGGATTGACGATGGGAGCGCTTGCCGTCGCGGAATATGATCTGCAGCTTTCGCAAAAAGTGATCGAGCGCGCGATCGCATTATCGCCAATTGCACTTCAAAGCTATGCACCTGACGGCGCCTATCCCGAAGGCTATATGTACTGGAAATACGGGACGAACTACGCTGTGCTGCTGATCGCTTCACTCGAATCGGCGCTCGGATCAGACTTTGGACTTTTGAATTCGCCAGGATTTCTTGCGTCAGCGAACTATAAATTGCATTCGGTCGGACCCACCGGCGAGTATTTCAATTACTCCGACTTTGGGAATGCCCAGAACACATCGCCGGCGGCGGCACAGTTTTATCTGGCAGCAAAGCGAAAGGATGCTTCGCTTCTTTATGAAGAGCGTCAAGCTGTTCAGCGCGCCATATCGCTGGGCCGATCGCCGCTTGATCGTGAATCGGTACGGTTCGCCCCCTTCTTATTACAATGGGCCACCACCGAGTTACCGACGACGCCATTTTCGACACATTTTGTCGCTGGCGGCGAAACGCCGGTCGCTCTGCACCGCACCGGCTGGGATAAATCTTCCGCGTTCGTCGGCATTAAGGGCGGCTCCGCGTCCACTTCGCACAGCCACCTTGACGGCGGAACTTTCGTCTATGAAGTCCTCGGTGTCCGCTGGGCGATTGATCTTGGCTCGCAGGACTACCACGGTCTCGAACTCTGCGGCATCGACTTGTGGAAAATGAGCCAACTCAGCGATCGCTGGTCGGTATTTCGGTTGGGGTGTCAATCGCACAACATTCTCACATTCGACGCCAAATCACAGGCCGTAGATGGCAGTGCTGTGATTCTTCGATCGTCGGCCTCAACGACCGTGCTGGACCTCTCGCCGCTCTATCCCGGGCAAGCCCAAAAAGTCATTCGTGGTGTTCGACTTCGGTCCGATGGTTCGCTCTGTGTGCAAGACGAAATCACTGTGCTTCCGGGCGCTTCCCACTCAGTCCGTTGGGCCATGCTCACCCGTGCTGAGGTAAGCCTGCAATCGGACGTATCCGCCTTGCTGCAACACGGAGGCAAAGACTTGGTCGTTTCGGTCAGTTCGCCAGTCGGATCGAAAATCATCCTCTACGCATCCGATCCCAAGCCGAATCCTTTTGACGATCCCAATCTAGGCGTTAGTGTCATCGGCTTTGAAAGAACCCTTCCGCTAGATACCCAAACGCTCTGTGTAAATTTGATTCCCTCGACCGCAGGTAACATTAAGCACCCGATCGAAGAAGCCGTGCGCCCTTTATATTCGTGGTAAGAATTTTAAGGCTGATTAGATCATGAACAATTACATCCTATTGATCCTCGCATTGACGACTTCATTTGCTGCGGCCGAAGGACCCAACTTCATGCAGACCAGCGACGGAATGGTTGTCATCGAGGCTGAGCACTTCAATGCCAACAAAGCCCAGGGCGCATACGAGTGGGCCGTAAAACCGGAGGCCAAAGCATCCGACGGTGAGGTCGTAATCGCCCAGCCGGCTGACCAAGTTCAACTGAATAAGCCCGAAGAGTTTCAAACCAAGGGGCCGCGAATTGACTACAAGGTCACCTTTCTCATGTCCGGCCGGCACTATTTGTGGGTACGGGCCCAAGGTGCGTTTGTGCATATGGGGTTGGACGGTACGCCGATTATCAACTCGCAACGCATCGGCGGCTTCAATCCTAATGCGCTCGGATGGCGCTTCCAATCACGGGCCGACTACGGGCATGCGGCCTTCGTGGAGGTGCCCACTGCGGGTGAACATACGATCAACCTATGGATGCAAAGCAGCGGTACTTCAGTCGACAAGATTGTCCTGACTTCAGAATCGGACTACAAACAGGGCGACGATGCCGGCCCACCCGAAAGCCCGCGAGGCAAACTTCCGCCGCAAGCACCGTGGGTTTCAGCGGGGCCTGAAAAAGAAATCAATCCGCCAAATACCTCGGTCAAACTTCAGGGCGAAGCGCGTGACTACGATGGAAAGGTCGTGGAATACGCTTGGTCACAGGTGGACGGTCCGCTGACGGCCACGTTTACATCAACTACTGAGTCGGCGGCGGAAGTCGGCAACCTTACGGCGGTCGGCACGTATCATTTTCGATTGACAGCCAAGGATGACTCAGGCCTCAGCGCAGCGCGCGCTGTCGAAGTAAAGGTGACGCCGGCCGTTCCGCCGACTGTCCAGGTTGCTGCAGAAAAGATCCTCTATAGTGATTCGGCGGTGGACATTTACCCCTCTGCCAGTGACGCGGACAGTGATGTAAAAGCACACCCGCTCACCTTCATGTGGGAGCAAGTCAGCGGCCCGTCTCCGGCGACTGTCAAACTGATGAACAAATCACAGGCCGCGATCAGCAAGTTGATCGAGGGGACCTATGTGTTCCGCGTCAGCGTCACCGACTTCACCGGCAACACGACAACCGCCGACGCTAAAATCATCAAGCGTCCCGTTCCACCATCGGCTGCGATCGATGCGGACGACCCGAGACTCCAATATTTCGGACGCTTCTATACTGAAACATCGAAGGGGGAGAAAAATGCGAAAGTCCGAGAATCGGGTTGGCCGGCGACATCGATCCGAGCGCGATTCGAAGGCACGTCGATCCGCGCCCGCCTAGTCGTCACCGGTTGGGGCGGAGCCGCTAATTTTTATGCCATCATCGACGGCAAGGAAGACAGCCCCATCGTAATCGGCGGCGACAATCGTACTGACTGGCTCGTCGCCGAAGGGTTGCCCGATGCTGTGCATACGATCGAGTTGATTCGCCTGAGTGGAGCGTGGAATACGACCAGCATGTTCAGGGGATTTTTCCTGGATGCTGGCAAAAAGCTTGCCGAACCACCGCCACGTCCTGTGCGTCGGATCGAGTTCTACGGCGACTCCATCACTGAAGGCAGTTACATGTCTGACCAGCCGTTCGCAAACGCCTACCTCGCCTACGCCGCCACGACGGCTCGTCTGCTTAACGCGGAAACATCTCTGGTTTGCAAAGGCGGTATTGGCCTGATCCGCGGATTCACACTGCCGCAGACATTGCCCGGAGTCTACGATCGCACCGAGCCGATGCGCGGCGACCAGAAGTGGGACTTTACTAGGTGGACGCCGCAGGTCGTCGTTGTGAATATTGGGCAGAATGACAGTTGGACCGGCGCTGATCCGACGGCCTTCACGGACGCATATGTAGAGTTCATCAAATCCCTACGGGTACATTATCCTAGCGCGTACATCATTTGCGCGCTCGGAAGCATGGATGCCGTCAAACCCGGCAGCCCCTGGCCGGGTCACGTCAGCAAAGCGGTCGATCGGATCAAAACCGAAGAACATGATTTGCGAGTGGAGACTTTTTTCTTTGATTACTTGGGCGCAAAGGGTCATCCTAGTTCAAAACAGGCTCGGGCCATGTCCGATAAATTGGCTGAATTTCTGGAAAAGAAGGGGCCACAGCTCTGGATTGAATCCTCCGGCAAGTAAGTTTATTGTAAGTGGATCGAATGGAGTACGATTTTTTCATACACATGGAGTATCAGAAGGATAGTATTTCAAGTTGATCTGGTATCCGAACACGCGGATGCGAAAAGTTCAATTGGCGTCCAGTCACCCCGATTGACGATTGTTAACGAAACGCCCTCTGACTGACCTAAGGGTTCGCGGAAGGACGATTCTTCGCCGCCGGGCACCTGCAACATGCTGGTGCCCGCACCGCCGTGACGCTGGCGGTCTTCGCTCGAACCATAGAGGGGAACAACTGGTGGTGCGTCACCTGTGGTCACAGGACCTCCTTTCAAGATATTGACTGTACGTTTGCCCTAGCTGGCCGGCTTAAAACTAAGCCAGATGCGCAGGTTGATCTCCTTGAACAGCCCGGCAAGGGTTTCTCTCGCAGACGGATCGGCCGATGCGTGATGCAGCCTGTCGTAAAGCGACAACGCCGACTCGATTTCCGAATTGACATCCATGTCGTCGTGGTGCTGGGCTTTGGCGAGGAGCTGTTCTACTTGCAGTTTCAGACGCCCCACCCTCTGCGACTGGGCTTTGAATTCAACATTGACAGCGTTGTAGGCGTCCTGATCGTCAGAGCGAGCCAGGTTCCGGCGAATGAGATCCAGCTCCTGATTCGCACTCGTCAAAAGCAATTCCGTTCGAGCCAATTCTTCCTTGCCTGGATCTTCAGCGGCTATTGTTTTTTCCTGAGCAGCTAATTTTTTCTGCATCGCGCGCAGCCCCTGCGGCCCACCGACCTTGTCAATCGAATCCTGTAGATGGCCGATTGCAAAGCGATAAGCGGGTTCGCCGTCCACGGCATGGTGCCCACATTCACCCGATCTGACTCGATACCTCTACCGCCAGGATGGAGATGTCGTCTTTAGGGCTCTCGCCTCCGTGCCACCGGTCGATCTCCTCCAGCAGCGTGGTGATTCCTTCACGAAGGGGTTTGGTCCTTCCACTGCGAATTGCCTCCAGAAGCCGGGACTCGCCGAACTGCTCGCGGCGGGGGTTTATCGCATCGGTCAGGCCGTCGGAATAGAAATACAATCGGTCCCCGGTCGCCAGATGGACGCGACGCTCGACGTACGTCTCTTCCGCTAGACCGAGCGGAAACCCCGAACTTTCGAGCGTCACCGGCGGCATTCCGATGGGGACGTGTATCGGCCCGGGGTGGGCCGCGGAAACATACCGGAAATCCCTCGCGGCGATGTCCAGGATGCCATAGATGAGCGTAGCGTATTGGGAGGTGACTGTGTCAAAGGGAAATTGCTTATTCAGGCGCTCGGCAACCTCGGCGGGCGGCGTAATTTCAAGCGGACCGGTAACATCTCGATCCCGTATCAGAATCGATGAAAGATCCGACGGCGGCGAGAGCAGGCGGCTGAGCGTTACCGACAGCAGCGCCGCCGAGACGCCGTGACCGCTGACATCCAGAATGTATAATGCGACTTTCCCTCCGCCAAGCGGGATGATGTTTAACCCATCACCGGCCAGTTCGTCACAGGGCTGGTATCCCCAGGCGAACTCCGCGCCGGCAACCTTGACAGCCGCGCTGGGAAGAAATGTCCTCTGTATCGTTGCCGCCGCCTTGAGGTCGCGAGACATCCGGCCGTTGGCGGTCGCCAGTCGCGAATTGGTCTTCTCCAATTCGATCTGCAATCGATGGAGTTTCAGATGCGTCTCGACCCGCGCGTGCAATTCCTCCATCTGAAACGGCTTGGTGATGTAATCCACCCCGCCAGTGGCAAATGCCTTCACCTTGTCCAACTGCTCGGTGAGCGCGCTGATAAAAATGATGGGGATGCCCTTGAGCATGCCATCAGCCTTGAGGTGCTCGCACACCTCGTAGCCGTTCATGTCCGGCATATTGATGTCGAGCAGGATCAGGTCCGGCGGATCACGCTGCGCCGCCGACAGCGCCAGCTTGCCGTTGGGGACGGGGCGCACCTTGTATCCGCGATCTTTGAGCATCCCCGCCAGCACCTGAAGATTGGCCGGCGTGTCATCGACGATCAGGATGCTCGCTGGTTGCGCGGCAGTAGTTCTGTTGTCAGGCGTTGCCGGATTCAATCGGGGCTCCCGCGTTGAAAAGATCGAGCAGTTTCTGGTACTGGAAGCCCTCGGCCAAGCGGCGCAGCCCCTGAGCGACGCGAGGATCGTGGGCTTCGATCTCCTGAATCTTTGCGAGCAACTGGTCCAGGTCCGCCGTGACGACGGCTTCGCGCATCGGGTCGATCAGTTCTCGTGGCAAGCCTGCGAGCGACTCGGGAGTGAGCTCGACCGCTTCCTCTTTTTGCGCGGCTGCTGAGTCGTCGGCG
This sequence comes from Tepidisphaerales bacterium, assembly GCA_038229715.1. Classification (GTDB taxonomy): domain Bacteria; phylum Planctomycetota; class Phycisphaerae; order Tepidisphaerales; family Tepidisphaeraceae; genus JANMES01. The sequence continues at coordinate 57,419 of JBBROD010000019.1, forward strand.
TATTCGTATTCCACACCGACGTGAGTATGAATCTTGTGGAACAGCTCGGCTTCCCGGAAGGGCTTGCCGATGAAATCATCGGCTCCGATTTCCATCAACTCCTGGCGGTTGTCGTCCATCGCGCTGGCAGTGACGGCGATGATCTTCGGTTCGTTGCCGCCGGGCATGACGCGAATGCGTTTGATCGCTTCGTGGCCGTCCATCACCGGCATGCGGAAATCCATCAGGATCAGAGAGGGGTGCCATTCTTCAAAAGCCTGGACGGCTTCCGCTCCGTTGACCGCGAGCCGGACTTCGAAACCGAGGGGGGTTAAGAGCTGCGCCAGGAGTTGGCGGTTGTCCTCGATGTCGTCGGTAATGAGCACGCGGCACGCGGGCTGCCCGGGTTGGAGCCGCAGGACATGCCGCGGCTTCTCTTTCGATTGAACCGCCTGGGCCTCGCCTTCTTTCATGGGCAGGTCGATGACGAAGATGCTGCCTTTGCCGACTTGGCTGCTGAGCGTGATGTCGCCGCCCATCAGTCGGACGAACTCCCGGCTGATCGCCAGCCCCAGCCCGGTTCCGGTTCCGGTTTGTTGCCCGCTCTTGGTCTGCTCGAAATGCCGGAACAACCTGTCCTGCTCGTCCTGTGAAATGCCCGGGCCGGTGTCCTCGATCTCAACCCGCAAAGAAGGCCCCGTAGCCCCGACGCCCGTGCGGTCCGCGAGCACGCGCACACCGACGCCGCCCTGTTCGGTGAATTTCACGGCGTTGCCCAGCACGTTAATGAGGACCTGACGCATCTTGTTGATGTCGGCCACGATGTATTGCGGCACGTCTTCACCGACAAGCTCCACGGAAAAGGACAACTTCTTCTCATTGGTACGCACGCGGAACATCATCTCCAGGTCGCTGAGCAGCGCGGGCAGGTCAAACGTGGAGGGGTTCAGCGTCGTGCGTCCGGCCTCGATCTTGGACATTTCCAGAATGTCGTTGATGAGGGCAAGTAGATGCTCGCCGCTGCGATTGATAGTCCCCAGGTATTGGCATTGTTGCGGGGTGAGATCCTTGTCCCGAAGCATGAGCTGGGAGAAGCCGAGAATGGCGTTCATCGGGGTGCGGATTTCGTGGGACATATTGGCCAGGAACACGCTCTTGGCGCGGTTGGCCTGCTGCAAAGATTGCTCATACCGTTTTCGTTCGGTGACATCGCGGGCGGCCGCGAACACGCCGCGCAGTTTCCGGTCTCGGTCGTGAAAGGTGGACGCATTGTACGACACCACCGTTTCCTTCCCGTCCCTAGCGCGTGCAGTCAGTTCATAGTCGGTGACCTTGCCTTCGCCGAGCACCATCTTAATGCCCGCCTCCGCTCTTTCCGGGTTGGTGATGTAGTCCTTGAACGGCGCGCCGATTAATTCATCGCGGGTGCATCCGGTGAGCGCCTCCATCTGTTTGTTGACGTCGGTGATGATGCCGCGCGGGTCGGTGGTGATGAGGGCATCGATGTTCGATTCAATCAGCGAGCGCGTATAGAACTGTTGATCGCGCACGCGCTGATCGAGCAGCATTCGTTCGGCTTCGACCTGTTGACGTGCGGTGTTATCCGTGCCGATGAGCAGATAACCGATGATGCCGCCTTGCGCGTCGCGCAGCGCCGTAACCGACACGATGGCGGGAAAGCGGCTGCCATCCTTCCGGATGTAGGTCAGCTCATAAATGTCTTCGATCCCGCGAGAGGCCTTGAACACCAGCGCCTCAAATCCGGGCGTAATGGTTGTTCCGATCTCGACGCTCAGGGCTTTAGCGCGCGCCACCACTTCCTGCGGATCAGAGATGTCCGCCGGGGTGATCTTGTTCATCACCTCCGCGCCGGTATAGCCAAGCATCCGCTCGGCGCCGACGTTGAAGATCTGAATGACGCCTTTTTCGTCGGTGGCGATGCTTGAGAAGTTGGCGCTGTTGAAAATCGCGCTCTGCAAAGCGCCGGCCTTGAGCAGCGCCTCTTCCGCCTGCTTGCGGGCGGTGTTGTCTGTGCCGATCAACAGATAACCGATGATGGCGTTCTGATCATCGCGCAGGGCCGTCACCGAGACGACTGCCGGAAAACGACTACCGTCCTTCCGGATGTAGGTCAGTTCGTAGATGTCCTCGATCCCGCGTGCCGCCTTGAAGACCAGCGCCTCGAAACCCGGTGTGATCGGTGTGGCGAGTTCCACGCTCAACGCGGCGGCGCGCGCGATCACCTCCTGCGGATCGGAGATGTCGGCCGGGGTAATCTTGTTCATCACCTCGATGGCCGCGTAGCCCAGCATGCGCTCGGCGCCGACGTTGAAGATTTGAATGACGCCCTTCTCGTCGGTGGCGATGCTCGAAAAGTTGGCGCTGTTGAAAATGGCGTTCTGCAA
>JBBROD010000020.1:0-59617 GCA_038229715.1 Tepidisphaerales bacterium
ACATCGCCGGGCGTTACCCCCGCAGCATCCGGGGCGGCCTCCGCGCTGGCGGGCGAGGTGATGATCGTCGCCAACGCCGACACCAACTCGCTGCTGGTTTCCACCGCCAGCAAGTACCAGCAGCAGGTGCGCGACATCATCGAGCAGCTCGACCGCCCCGTACCGCAGGTGTTGATCAAGGTGCTGATCGCGGAAGTCAGCCATAACAACTCCAGTGACTTTGGCGTGGATTTCTCGATCCTCAACACCCGCGCCAGCGGCAACGGCACGACGGTTGGCACGGTGTTCGGCGCGCCGACTAACGGGCTGATCGTCAGCGTGCTGGAGACCAATGTCTCCGCCACCCTGCACGCGCTGGCCACCGCCGGGCGGCTGGACGTGCTTTCGCGGCCGTACATCCTGGCTAGTGATAATCAAATCGCCTCGATCACCGTCGGCCAGACCGTGCCGGTTATCACTTCGAGCAATCTTGACGTGAACAGCAACCCGGTGAACCAGATTCAGTACCAGGACATCGGCATCATCCTGAACGTCACGCCGCACATTAACCCCGACGGGTTGGTGATTATGGACGTTTCGCCGTCGGTCAGCAGTTTCAGCGATCAGACCGTGCCGATCTCGTCGACGGTGAACGCGCCGGTGTTCAACCTGCGATCCGCCGACAGCCGAGTGGGCATCAAGGACGGCGAGACGATCGTCATCGGCGGGATGATGGAAGACCGCAAGACGCAGACGATCAGCAAAGTGCCGCTGCTCGGCGATATCCCGCTGATCGGCCTGATGTTCCAGCGGAACATCACCGCCAAGACCAAGACGGAGTTACTGTTCTTTCTCACGCCGCACGTGGCGAAGGCGCCCGACCTGCTCAAGCCAATGAGCGATGACGAGCGTGGCGGCCTGCGGCTTGTTCCGGGCGCGGTGCAACCCGGCACGTTCCAAGAACACCTCGACGGCCTGAATCGAGGCGGCGCTAAATCGACTCCGCCGGTGGAACCCGTCCAACCGAGCAAGGACGGCCCCCGCATTCCCGAGCCGCCGCTACCGGGGACGAAATAGTCGGCGTCTGCGGATAAGCTATTCGTCATGAAAGCGCACACGCTGATTGGAATCGGGTTCTCAATCGCACTGGCCGGTTGCACGACGACCATCGTCTCGAACAACCGCCCGGCCGTCGCGTCGGAAGACGGCCCGCGAACCGTGGATCACGCGGTGGCGTCCGATCCGTGTGCGGCCCATCTGCACGACATCTCCGGCGCGATGCTGCTGTACTACGCCGTCAATCGCGAGTTGCCCAAGTCGCTGGACGATCTCAAATCAATGGCCGACTTTGACGCGCCGCTCGATCTTAACTGTCCGACTTCGAAAGAAACCTATACCTACGTGCCCGGCGGATTAGAAACGCCCGGGAAATCCAAGTTCATCATCCTGCACGATGCTTCGCCGGCCCACGGGGGCGGTCGCTGGTGCATCCTGATGGAGCCCGCCAAAGGCCGGGCCGCGCCGTCGATGGAGGTGCTGCTGATCCCCGAGCCGATCTTCCGCGGGTATCTGCCCATCGCACCGCGATAAAATAAAAAGCCCCGTCATCCTGAGGTGTTCCGAAGGATCTCGAATGTCGAAAGCCGCTCGCAATCCGAGATCCTTCGGCGTACCTCAGGATGACGAATTCTGGGCTTGAGTGCTACCTTGAATTGCTCACTGCTTTAGTACGGCAGCAACTTCGTCGCGTGATACGTTTCGCCCGCCATCGCGAGGCAAAGGTTGATCAAGCCCCACAGTCCGGCCGCCAGCGCTTCTCCCACAACCAGCCCGATGAAAAACGGTTTGGCTTTTTGATACGCACTGGCGCCGCCGTACTTGACGATCAGCAGTTTACATAGCCATCCCAAAAACACGCTCAGCCAGCCGAGTTGGACGTACCACGTCATGCTGACCAAATACCCCACCGGCAGGAACGGCCACCATGTCCACCGCAGTGTGGCGACCTGCAGGATGATCGTCACCACCACGCCGATCCCCATGTGCCATCCCGGGCTGTACGTTTTGGGGGCAAACTTCCCATCGGACCAGCGATTGAGCGGGTCGGCCAGCACTTCCTTCGGCCAATTCTGCGTCGCCACGGCGTTGAGGGTTGGTTCGTTCGTGTTCCCAAGTGGAATGGAGTATTTGTAGTAACAGTAGAGCGACGAAGCCGACGCCACCGCGAAACCGAACATCGCCGCCCACGCCATCGCCAGAATCAAACCCTTTCGCCCGCCGGTATTTTCAGGATGGATCGAATCGTTCACGCGCACGCCGTGCATCATGAAACCGAAGATGCTTTCGCGCGTGTGGAGCGGGCCGTTCATATGAAAGACTGAAGCAAAGAAGACGTCGTTGCCTCGTAAAATCGTTGTCGGGAGATTGGTGATAATCTGCAGCGGCGACGAAAATATGCGGATAAACGCCAGCCCCGTCTCAGCCACCACGCGGGCCGTCACCACGTGTACCAGCATCACCATCGCCACGATCATCACCGCAACCCACCACTGCACACCCACCGCAAGCAGCCAGACGACCATCACCGCGAGCCCGGCGATCGCGATCAGCACCGCCGCCCGATAGCGCGGGGCGCGCAGGTCGGTACTCGGACGGATCGCCTGCCTGATCACCGTCGCCCAGTGATGCCTGCCGATCCAGAGCACGCCGCACAGGAACGCCACGCTGGAACCCAAGTGCTGATCCAGCCACGCTCCTTCGCCGACAGGCATGGTCTCGCCGATGCGGCGCATGTTCATGGAAATCAGTTCCGTCACGAGATAGATCGACCAAAGGCTGAAGCTCACGCGCGACGAAATGAAGTAGGCTAATCCTAAAAACGAAAAGTAGATTTGAGCCGTCTTGAGGAATCTGGAAAACCCGACCCACGGCTCTTCGGTGATGATGCCTTGCAGATCATACGAGAGCTTGATCACCGGAACGGTTTTCGGGAAATAGTCGTGTAACGCGAGCAAGCTGTGAATGGCGACGACGCCAGCCGTGGCGACCCAGAAAAGCTGACTGCGGAATAAATCGTTGAGCGCCTTGCCCGGCCGCGGCGCCTCGATTAGCGCCTGCTGAACTTGCGCGATCGGAAACGGCAGCCGTTCGTTGATCGCCCATTGCGGCGTGATGATACTGGCCAGCGAAAGCATCGTCGCCACCATCGCGCCCATGAACACGCCCCACCCGATCAGCGGCACGACCCACGCGTCGTACGGCGCTGATTCCCCCGGCGGCACGCGGTTGTAAAACCACTGCATGATCGTGCTGGAGGTTCCTTCAGACATATCCTTGATCGGGAAAAGCCAGCCGGGCAAATGCAGGTTGAGAAAGTTTTTCCAGAACTGCGGATCGGCCGACCCGCGATTGAACGGCGAAATGAGCGTGGGGATCAGCGTGCGCATCATCCCCTGCCCCGGAATGCCGCAAGACACCAACGTCATCGCCAGGATCACGCCGAGTTCGCCGGTGCTGAGCGCGTGCTTCGGTGCAAACCGATGCAGCGGCGCGTTGACCAGAACGACAAGTCCGACCATCAGGAGCACCACGATGACCGGCAGAAAAAAGCCGACCATCATCGTGTTGCTCACGACGTAATCGTTGTACGGCGTAACGCCGCAAACAAGCCCGACCATCAGCGTCCCGATCGTCAGGCTTCGCGCCGTGATCGATCGGCCGGGCGGGGGGTGCAGCGGTAACGTTGATTCATCCGACATGACCGACCTCTACCGTGTTTAGTTTTTTGTTTTCACGCATAGTCCGCCGCCGTTGAAGCCCGTTGACGCCTATGATTCTCAGGTAACTGAAATTGGAGGATATCATGGCCGAACAAAATGAACGAACCCTTGTCGCAGTTTTTCCGAGTCGTCTCGATGCTGAGGCGGCCATCGACGCACTTCATCAAGCCGGTTTCGACAAGAGCGATGTAGGTTTCGCCATCCGCGGCGAACAAGCCGGCGGCGGTGGAATGATCACCGACTCGGCGTTGACCAAAGATTCCGACGGCGCTAAAAAAGGAATGGCCGCCGGTGGACTCGCAGGCGGCGTGATCGGATTTCTGGTGGCAATGGCGATCCCCGGCGCCGGACCGGTTTTGGCTGCCGGTGCGCTCGCCACCGCGCTCGGCTTCGGAGCGGCCGGCATGGCCACCGGCGGAATGCTGGGCGCGATGATGGGCCTTGGGCTGTCCGAAGAGGAAGCCAAAGTTTATGAAGACGAGTTTCGTGCCGGCCGGGCGATCGTGACTGTTCATGCGCACATGCGTGAGCTGGAAGCCGCCTCCCTCCTCCGCCGTCACGGGGCCAACAACGTTCATACCGAACCCGTCGACCCGCGCCCCAGTGTCAATCCGTTGTAACCTTGGTGATAGAATTCCTGGACAATCAGCTCCCGCAAATTTTTCGGAATCATCGCGATCGCGCGACCCTTCGATAACGAGCCAGTTTAAAAACTGCATTTGCCTCAATCAGAAAACGCGACCAAATAGCGAGCTTCCAATTAGATGACCTCCCGGGCTTGCCACTTCAGTGGCAAGCTGTACACATCGGTTCAACCCACCCCTCCGATCCCCATCCGCTCATTTCAATCAAGCAAGCGACCCGCACAGGTGACGCTTAGCGTGATCCCCGCGCCTTCCCATCGCTTTCTGCTTCCGGTTACCATTCCGTCCAGACCGTAAGGAGTCCGCCTGTGATCGCCAGCCTGAAGTCGACCGAGCAACAGCTTCAGAGCACGCTCGATTCAACCTACCGTAACAAAAGCCCGCTGCGCACGCTGTGGGCGTTGTTCAAGGGCCGACGCTGGCACTTGCTGGCGGTCGTTTTTTGTTTCGTTATCAAGCAGTCGCCGGTCTGGGTATTGCCGATCGTCACCGGCAACATCATCACGCGCATCACCGATCTGTACACCGCCCGGGCGACCCATCCCGGCCTGACTGACCCGACGGCCTTCCGGTTCATCGCCGTCAACGCCGTCATCATGTTCTTTCTCATCGTGCAAAACGTACCGACGCACACGCTATACGCCTCCCTCCTGTCGGCCAGCGTGCGACAGGTACAGATGGTCCTCCGCTCCGCGATCGTTGTCCGCCTGCAGCAGTTGTCGATGAGCTTCCACGACAACGCCCACAGCGGCAAGCTGCAGAGCAAAGTGCTGAGAGACGTTGAAGCCGTTGAAGGCCTCAGCCGGCTGATGGTTGAGAACCTGCTCTCCGGCTCGGTATCGCTCGGCGTGGCGTTGTCGATCACATTGTCGCGCGCTCCCTCCGTCGCGATGTTCTTCCTCGTCACCGTCCCGATGGCGGTGATGATCTCCCGCGTGTTCCGTCACCGCCTGCGCAAACGTAACGAGGAATTCCGCCGCGAGGTGGAGGACATGTCCGGCAAGGTGTCGGAGATGATCGAGATGATCCCGATCACCCGCGCCCACGCTGTTGAAGGAACCGAAGTCGAGCGACTGCACGTGCAACTGCTGCGCATCCGCCACTCCGGGCGACGGCTCGATACCGCTAACAACTTATTCGGCTCGTTCGCATGGGCGACGTTTCAAACCTTTCAGCTGGCGTGCTTTCTGTTCAACATCTACCAGTGCTACAACGGCAAGATCACCGTCGGCGATGTGATCATGTACCAGTCGTTCTTCGGCATGGTGGTGGGCGCGGTGCAGGGTTTCCTCAACATCGTGCCGCAGATGACGGCCGGCATTGAATCGATGCGGTCGATCGGCGAGGTGCTGGAATCACCCGACATCGAACACAACGACGGCAAAGCCGCCGTGACTTCCGTCAAAGGACGCATCACGTTCGATCACGTCACCTACGCCTACCCCGGCGGCGACCGCCCGAGCGTGAGCGATCTCTCCCTCGACATCGCGCCCGGCGAGTGCATCGCCGTCGTCGGCGAATCCGGCAGCGGGAAGAGCACGATGATGAACCTGATCATCGGCTTCCGCCGCCCCACCGGCGGGCGCATTTTGCTCGACGGCGTGGACATGGCGACGATCAACTTCCGCACATTCCGCCGGTTTCTCGCCGTCGTGCCGCAGCAAACCGTCCTCTTCAGCGGCAGCATCCGCGACAACATCACCTACGGCCTGCAGCACGTGACCCACGACCAACTGCGTCACGCCCTCGACATGGCCAACTGCTCCGAATTCGTCAACCGCCTCCCCAAAGGACTCGACACTCCCATCGGCAGCCACGGCGGGAAACTTTCCGGCGGACAACGCCAACGCATCGCCATCGCCCGCGCACTCCTGCGCGATCCGCGCATCATCATCCTCGACGAAGCCACCAGCGCCTTGGACGTACAGTCCGAATTCCTGGTCCAGCAAGCGATCAACCGCCTGATTGAAGGACGAACCACCTTCATCGTCGCCCACCGCCTGAGCACCATCCGCAACGCCACCCGCGTGGTCGTCATGAAAGACGGCCAAATGGTCGAAAGCGGCACGCATGAACAATTGCTGTCGAGCAGCGATTCGGCGTTCTCAAAACTGCACGCGCTGCAGTCCTAAACCTTACTCCCTCGCCCGCGTACCCGCGGGCGAAGGCAAGGTGAGAGTTCTTGACCGGAAATCGGTCAGGTCCACGAATAAAACGAATCTTCACGAATCCAATTCCCTATTCGTGGAGATTCGTGTTATTCGTGGATCATCTCTTCGGGCAGGCAGAACCCCCGCCCTCTCCCGGCGTACCGGGCGAGGGAGCCAGCCTTTGCCGGCGGTTTACTGCTTGCTTAACAAACAATTCCTCACGGTTTAACCTTGCCCTTGTCGATCATGTTCGTGTAATGTTTGGGTTCATGACCGAAGACGATTTCGCCTATCGCGACGCCCTATTCACCGGCCCGGTCCACCGGCGCGGGGCGGGGATTAATCCGGGCAACCGCTTCGAAACCGTCCGCCTGCACGTGCTCGGCGAAGAGCTCGACCGGCAATGGATCGAGCGCCAAGAGGCCGGCGAGTCGGGCCCGCGCCGCGTGGAGCGCCAAGTGTTTAACGACCGCTCGCTCACCATCATCAACCGCGTCGCGCCCACCTCCGACGTGCCGTTCGATTGGACGCTCAACCCCTACCGCGGCTGCGAACACGGGTGCGTGTACTGCTTCGCCCGCCCGTACCACGAATACCTCGGCTTCAGCAGCGGACTGGATTTTGAAACCAAGCTGATGGCCAAACCCAACGCGCCTGAGCTGCTTCGCAAGGAACTGGCGCACCCTAAGTGGAAGCCCGAGCCGATCGTGATGAGCGCCATCACCGACATCTATCAGCCGATCGAACACAAAATGCAGATCGCGCGGCAATGCCTGGAGATCCTAGCCGACTGCGGGCAGCCGGTCAGCACGATGACCAAGGGCGCGCTCGTGCTGCGCGACATCGATCTGTGGCAAAAGCTCGCATCCAAAAACGCCGGCCGGGTGACGGTGACGCTGGTCACGCTCGATCACGACTTGGCGCAAAAGCTCGAACCGCGAGCGACAAGCCCCGCCGGACGGTTGCGGATGATCCGCGAACTCTCCGCCGCCGGCATCCCGGTGAGCGTGAACATCGCGCCGATCATCCCCGGCCTGACCGATGTTGAGCTCCCCGCGATTCTCCAAGCCGTCGCCGCCGCCGGAGCGACGCGGGCGTTCTGGGTGCTGCTTCGCTTGCCGTACCAGTTGAAGGACATTTTCCTCGACTGGCTGCAGCGCAACGTCCACCCCGACCGGGCGAAGAAAGTTGAATCCCTCCTCCGCCAGGCGAGAGGCGGAAAACTCTACGACGCCAGCCCCCAACACAACCGCCGTCGCGGCCGCAGGCCGCTGGTGGAGCAGATCAACCAGAATTTCGACGTCTTCACCCGCAAGCACGGCCTCAACCGCGACATCCGCCCCCTATCCGCCGCCCACTTCAAACCGCCGAACCTGAGCGGCCAGATGTCACTCTTTTAATGCCACCAATGTTCCGCAAACGTCACCCCGCCCGGCTGCGCAATTTTTTGCTGAATTCACCCGCTGGCGCCCCTCTGATCGTCACCGATATTTCATATCTCCATACCGGACAATCACTTACGGACATTCACTCATGCCGAAATCGCGGTTGTAAACGGTTGCTGACGGTTGCAAATGGTTCCAAACGGTTGCTGGCGGTTGCTAATGGTCGCTTGGCGGTTGCAGTCGATAGCGATACCGACCACCGATCGTCATCCCAAGTCGCCCCTGTCACCCCGCCGATTACCGCCGCGAATCGGCTGAAGGCTTTCATAGGCAAAATTATATCACAATACCATACAAAAACCAAACAGAATTGCGTTGCATTTTCCATTCCGAAGTGCCAACCTTTTGTCGTTTCCAGAATCAGCCGCGAATAGGCGGTCACACGCAATTGGCGTACCTACATAGAATCAGCAGTGAAACTTATAGTGCTCCTGCGGAAGAGGTAAATTTTCCGGACGGCAAGATGAAACGACAAGCAGTAACCAAACCTCGGCCGCCGCGCGAGCCGTGGAAGCGTTGGCCACGAACTGCGGACCTAGTTGAGTGGATGCGTGTGCTCCTTGGGTTGACGGATCACATGGATGGTTTGAAGGACCACTCGTCAACCGTGGTCGACGTAACGATCGGGCTGCTGGCGGAATTAGGTGAACCGCTGGAAGCACTGCAATGGATCGAGCATTTAGAGAAGCGAGTCCCAGCCAGCGTTGGATTTGAGCGGTCGCGGCTTGTCATGCAGGGTGCCGAGATCGCAATGCACGCCGGAATGATGAACGTGATGGAAGAGTATCTGCAGCGCATCCTCGGCATGCAGCACCTGTTCTCCCGCAAGTGCGATCGGGGCTGGGCGGAGAAGTGCGTGCGCGAATTTCGTAGCGATCATGGCCTTCTCGCAGCGCGCGATGCTCAAGGCGACAAACAGCGAGCTAAATCATCGTTCAACGCGCTGGTCCGCTCCGCATGGTAGGCGATGGACAAGGGCGACAACGCCTTGGCCAGCCGATCGCTTGTCAAAGCGCTGCCCGTCATCGATCAGTTTGAACCGTGGCGCGCGCATTACGCCCGAATCAAATTGGCCAAGGGATTCACCCGCGCTGGCGACGAAAAGAATCTGTCGCGGCTACTAAAATTCGACGAAAGTGCGGATAAAGCCAATCGATTTTCCGGCCACGATTTTCTCCGGATCGGCCAGCGCAAGCGTGCCGCCGCCCGGTTCGAGCAGGAAGTGAATGATGCTCTCGGTGAACTGGAATCAGAAACGCTTAACGCGCACTTCCCGGCAGGGCAACTGGAGCGTGCTATCATCGGACTGGCTGACGCCGGCGAAATGAAACTCGCCCGCGATTGGCTCGCCCGTGCACTGAAGGAAGGGGCCGCTTGGAACATTGAGCGCATTGGCGCGTTCTCGTCGGCGGTGTTTCAATCGATGGCCAAAGCCGTTGCGCGAGTGGAAGGGCGCGAGGCCGCGCTCGCTATCCTCGATATCGCTGAGGATCGAGCGAAAAGCGCGACCGTATCCGGCTGGCGCACTGCTGCCCTCGGAAGTATCGCGGCGTTCCGCGTGGAACTAAATCCCTCCGACGCCGCTGAAGCCATTGCCAGAGCCGTTCGGTCGCCGAGCCGACGGAGAGAACTACTCGTCAAACTCTTTGCGAAACGCCAAGATTGGGACAAGCTGCACGAAGCGCTCGACACGGCGAAGACTCCAATTCAAGCCGCCGACTTGATATACAGTCTGAAGTTTATCTGGCGTCCGCAGGCGGATTAACATTTCAAGAACAACAGTGGACGCGGCGACTGGGGAAATATTTAAAAGGGACAGGCACAATTATTTTGTCAATTAATCAGTGATGCCCCCATCGTGCGTTCGTTCCCCTTTTATGCGTTCAGGGTTCCATAATGAAGAACAATGCGAAAAGAGAACTTGAGATCATCGTCAACGAGTGCATATCAGAGTTCTTATGTAAGAAGTTGTTTGTCTTCACGAAGCAAGACCATGAATTCGTGAAAGTAACGGACGACTATTGCTGCTCGGTTTCATGCTTTATCGAAGGGGATAAGTATGACCAAGCAATTTTGGAAATCTATGCAAGCGCCGGTTTCAAGTCTTTGTGCGATGCTTGGCTGTTGATGCCTGGAAGCCACAACCCAAATGGCCTAACTGATTTAGGATTCGGAGGGTATATCACGGAATTGCCACCGGCAGAAGATTTGATTTACGTCCTCGACTCCGTGAGTTCTACCGGTGACATCAAGGAGCGAGTCATGTGTCGACTGCAGAAAATAGTGGTGCCATTTTTTGAAGAATTTCAGGATAGATCGCATTTAGTACACGTTTGGCAATGCGAGGGTCACCCACTTGCAAAGATTCAAGGGAGGGAGGCTCAACTCGCGAGCGCGATTTTGGTTAGCAGTGGCGACAAAGGCGCGGCCGAAAACATTATCAATGATAGAGTGCATGAGCTTTTAAAGGCTCGGGAGTTGCATCAGCAAAGAGCAGAAAGTCGCAAGCGAAGAGCGGAAATTGGCAATATCGACAATGAAATTGAAAAGTGTAAAAAAAACATTGAGTATGTTCGTCGATATTAATGACCGATAAATTGGACGCATACAAGAATGAATAACGGATCACTACTGAATACCTGACGCCCTTTTTAGCGGTAAGGGGCGACCGAGACGCGGCGGCTGGGGACAGCCGCCCTCCATGGAATCTACTGCGATTATCCTGGCCCTGCATCAAATGCTTCTATCTTGCTGACCGCGTGGGCCGGCTTTTTGTCGCGCATCAGGGACGTGACCAGCCACAGCACCATCGCCAGCCCTACGATCGCGGCGAAGACCCAGAGCAGGCTGGCGGAGATCATGTGCTGCACCATCGCCATCGCTTCGGGCGAAAGCTGACGGTTCTTTTCGGCGAAGTGGAGAGATCCACGAATAACACGAATCTACACGAATGAAGAATTGGATTCGTGAAGATTCGTGTTATTCGTGGACTCAATCCCCGGGCCGGCAGAACCCGCCCACTCGCGCGTGCCGGGCGTGGGGGCCGGATTCGCCGATCGCGCGCAATTCGTTAACATGACCCTATGGATTTCCGCTCCGCCACCGCAGCCGACGTGCCCGGCGTGTTGCCGATGGTTGAACGCATCGGCGCGCTCCACGAATCGTGGGACGCGGCCAGGTACGGCAAGCTGCCCGATCTCGCCGAGCGCTACCGTCGGTGGATGACCGCGCAGGCCGATAGCCCGACCAGCGTGTTCCTCGTCGCCGAGCGTGAGGGGAAGCTCGTCGCGTTTCTCATCGCGACGACGGAGAACGAAATCCCCATCTACCGCATCGAGCGCTACGGCTTCATTCACGATCTGTGGGTGGACGAGCTTTACCGCAATGAAGGCGTCGCCAGGCAACTGGTGATGCTGGCCGTCGAGCGATTCAAGCGGATCGGCGTGAAGCAGGTTCGGCTCGAAACCGCCGCCGCGAACGAGCCGGCCCGCAAGCTGTTCGATAGTTGCGGGTTTCGCACGAGTGCGATCAGCATGCTGACGGAGATTGCACCATGATCATCTGCCTGGGCACCACGCCGTCGCTGGCGCGGAGTATGATTTTCCAATCGCTGGCGCTCGACGAAGTGAACCGCGCCGTGGAGGTGTTCGACTACGCCGCCGGTAAAAGCGTCAACGCCGCCCGCGTGCTGACCACGCTCGGCCTGCCGGTGACCGCGACGGGGTTCGTCGGCGGCGATTACGGCGCGATCCTGAAGCACGACCTCGACGCCGCCGGCATTCTGCATGCGTTTGCGGAAGTTCCCGCCAGCACCCGGCTGTGCGTGACCGTGATCGACCGGGCCGAGCGCACGGCGACGGAACTCATCGAAGAAGCCGGCGCTGTCTCGCAGAAGGACGCCGACCGACTGCTCGATCAACTGGCCGCCCAACTGATGGGCGCGACGATGCTGCTGCTTTCCGGATCGCTGGCGCCCGGCGTGCCGGCACGGTTTTACGCCGACTGCATCCACCTCGCCGCCGGCAAGGGCGTACGCACGATTGTCGACGCCGCCGGCGAGCCGTTGCTTAAGGCGATCGAAGCCACGCCGTTCCTGATCAAGCCGAACCGCAAGGAGTTGGCGCACACCGTGGGCCGGGAGATCGAAACCGACGCCGACCTGCGCCGCGCGGTGAGCGAACTGGTAACCGAGGATTCGATGTGGGCAGCGGTGACGATGGGCCAGGCCGGCGCGATCGTCAGCGACGGCAGCGAATTCTGGCGGCTGACCGCGCCGGGGATCGATGTGGTCAGCGCCATCGGCTCCGGCGATTCGTTCGCCGCCGGCTTAGCCGCGGGAATCGTCAACGGGCAATCCGTCCCCGAAGCCGCCCGCCTCGCCACCGCCGCCGGCGTGGCCAACGCACTCACCGAGCGAGCGGGCCATGTGTCTTTGACTGACGTCAACCGGCTGCGCGAGCAGATCAAGTTGGAACGGATGTAAAAATAGAGAGAAACCATCCGCAGATTTCTCTTCTTCCTCTCAGTGTTCTCTGAGTTCTCTGTGTGCTCTGTGGTAAATTCATCACCATGACGTTCCCCGTCTACTTCCACGTCTTCGGCCATGCGATTCACCCGCACGTGGTGATGGAGATGCTCGCGTACACCGTCGGGTTCCAGTTTTATCTGCTGCTGCGCCGCCGCCGGGTGCGGGCTGCTCGGCCTGTAGTTGAGCGCGCTGTTCTGGGGAACGTGCGGGCTGATCCTGATAGGCTTGAGCAATTCGAACTTTCACTATCTCTATGACTGAAGAGCCCGACAACAAAACCCGTATCAAATTACCGCGCTTGGAATATGCGCGAAGGTCGGACGATCCACCGAGCAAGCTTTTTCAATTCGCTTGCGGCCTTGGCGCTTCTGCGGCACTGCTGGGTCTCTCTTGGACACTCGGCAGCTTTACCAACGGTATTCTCGGAGTGTTTGGATTCTTTTTTGGTTTTGCTGCGCTCATCGGAGTGGATCAGCACCTGCAGCGCACGCAACGTTGGACAACCTTCGCCCCCGGCGCAATCACCGGGATTATTGGCTTCGTCATCGTGGGTATCGCGATACAATTCGTGCCATGAACTAGCATCGCTGCGATCGTTGTTCTTCATGAGGCAAGAATGCCCTCCCGTCAAACTCACTGACCTGCCAAGAAATCACCTCTCCTGCCATGTCCACGCCGCCCAGCAGACAACCTCCGGTGCTCGACTATCGCCGAGCGTACGACCGCGAACACCGCCGCGCCGAAGTGACCTCAACGGTACTTCAGTGGGTCGCCGGATTCTTTGTGCCCTTTGCTGTTTTCGGATCGGTGCTTCTGTTGGCCGTTAACTGGCCGATATTTGCGATGATATGGCTTGTGTGCTCCGTTCCTATCCTGCTGCTAGTCAACCTCTACCTGTGTCGCCGATTCGACTGGAGAGGACTGTTTCCCGGCGCGCTGGTCGGGATCGCGGCGCTGATCGTGCTTTGGTGCGGCGGACTCTTTATCCGATAGGCGGAGGCGACTGTCTCGGCAATTTCAACTGCCGCTCGACCGCGAACGCCCCGTCGGCAAATGCGCGTATCTCCACGTCGATGCCCTCTCGCCCCGCCGTGATCCAGTTGTAGTTATTCGGCTGCTCGCGTCTACGAATACTGCAGGCCGTGCCCGCCTGCAGGCTGATCGCGCCGCCGGCCACTTCGGCGTGGTAGGCGTGGTGCAGATGGCCGGCCAGCAGCAGGCCCACGCCGCAATCGGCGATGGACTTGAGCACGGCGTCGGCGTTGCGGACGGTGTCGTCGGCGTGCATTTCATCGTGTGAAGCGAACGGGTGATGCGTGACGAGGATCTTCGTCACCTCCCGCGGGGCCGCACGCAGAACGCTCACCGCCTGCTCCAGTTGCCGCGGATCGACGCTGCCGTCCTTCCAAAAACCGTTCGGCCGAAGTGAACCGCGACCGGCGGTGTTCAGGCCGATCACCAGCAACTCTGCGTCTTGATAGACGGGCATCAGGTCGGGCGTCACCAGCCGTCGGAACCGCCCCATCGGGCTGAACACCCGGCGAAAGACGTTGAACAACGGCACGTCGTGATTCCCCGCCAGCACGATCCGCGGCTTGGGCAGCCGATCGAGAAACGCCATCGCCCGCCGAAACTGACCGACGCGGGCGCGCTGGGTGAGATCGCCGCTGACGACGAGCAGGTCGGGCTTGCGGCCGTTCAGATCGCGCACCAGCGCCTCGATGACGGCCGGGTCGACCAAATCGAAGTGGATGTCGGACAGATGGGCGATGGTACGCAAGCGGGCAATCCTAAAGCATGAAGGCCGAAGGATGAAGGATGAAAATGGAGAGGGTTCTTCCTTTTTCATTCTTCATCCTTGCGTCTTCATCCTTATACTGACGTTCATGAAGTTCGGCCGGATCAAACGTCAGCACGGCCGCGTGGGCGGGTTGGATAAGATTCTCGACAAGATCGTGCGCGACTGCCCGTACGTCAGCCGAATCGTCCCCGGCAGGATCAAAGTCCGCCGCGGGAAGACGCCGCGTAAATTCCAGATTCAATACCCCACCCCGGCTGGCCTGAAGTGCCAGTACATCGGCACGGGCACGGTGCAGGAAGTCTTCGTCATCTGCAGCGACACCGCCAAGGCCAAACAATGGCTGCTGGATTCGGAGATCGCTGAAGCGGAAGAATAGGATCGTCATGTCTGCATCCCAACCGGCGCGAAAGCGCCTGCCGGTGAAACCTTCAGTCGAAAACCTGCGCAAACAGGCCAAGCGATTGTCCAAATCGCTCGATCTGCCGCTTGCCCAGACGCAGCATCAACTGTCAAACGAGTACGGATGCAAAAGCTGGGCTGAGCTGATGCACGTGGTGGAAGTGATGAACCGCGGGGCCGATCAGCTGTCGAACGTCAAACGCACAGTCGAGCCGCTGCCGGCCGCCGTGCGTGCGCGGGATGTGGGGAAGGTCAGGCAGATTCTGGCCTCGGGCGAGTTTACGCAGCACGATCTCGACGCCGGGATGGCCCACGCGGCGTGGTACGGCGGGGACGCGCCCGACGTCCTCGCCGTCCGCAAGGAACTGTTCGACCTGCTCCTCGATCACAGCGCCGACCCCGACGGCCAATACGGAAGCGCGTACGGCCCGATCATCTTCGGCACCGGCGAATGCACTTCCGTCGAAGGCTTGCAGTGGCTCATCGACGCCGGCGCGGACGTGACGTTCCCGCCCGTCGACACCAAGTACGGGCCGACCTGCCCGCTATCGAGTTGGCTCGGCAACTACGGCCGAGGCAGCAACCCCGCCAGGCACCGCGGGATTGAATTGCTGCTCAGCCGCGGCGCGTTCGTGCCGCCGGAAGTTTCTCCGCCGATCCTGGCGATCCACCGCGGCGACGCGGACGGGTTGGCCGCATTGCTGAAAGACGATCCTACTCTGGTTCACCGCCGATTCCCCGACATGCCCTATGGGAACATCCCACTACACGGCGCGACGCTGCTGCATTGCGCGGCCGAGTTTGGCGAAATCGCTTGCGCGGAACTGTTGCTCGCCCGCGGTGCGAATCCTCGGCTGGAATCCGGCACCAGAGCCACGCCGCTCCACCACGCCGCCGGCAGCGGGCCGATTGAGATGGTCGAGTTGCTGCTCCGTCACAACGCCAAGGAGTGGCAGACCGACAAGCACGGCAAAAAGCCGCTCGACTACGCCCGCACCGGGGTGGCGAACGACAAGGAGAAAATCGCCGAGTTGCTCGATCGGCCGGTGATTCGCGATCCGAATTTCAAAGCCGCCGTGCTGGCGATCCAAACCGGCGATGTCGCGGGGCTCAGGCGGTTGCTGGCGGCGCATCCGAACTTGGTACACGATCGAGCGATCGAGCCGGATTGCTACACGCCGGGGTATTTCAAAGATCCCAAACTGCTATGGTTCATCGCCGACAACCCGAACCTGATCCGCCCGATGCCCGCCAACACGCCGGAACTGGCTGAGGTGATCATCACCGCCGGCACCGAGCCGGCCGACATCGGCTACACGCTAGCGCTGGTGATGACCAGCGACCCGGTGCGCGAGGCGAACCTGCTCGAGCCGCTGGTAAAGCTGCTGATGCGCTACGGCGCGACGGTGAACGAAAGCTCAATCCACAGCACGCTCGGCCACCGCCAGCGCGACGCGATCGCACTTCTGCTGGCCGCCGGTTTGCCGATGACGCCGGCGATCGCCGCGGGCATGGGAGACGTAGCCTCGCTCGTACGCTTGCTCCCCGAGGCGTCGGCCGATGAGAAGTTCTCCGCGTTATCGATGGCGGTCATCAACAATGAAACCGACGCCGCCCGCCGGTGTCTTGAAGCCGGCGCTGATCCGAACGGGTTTTCGCGCGTCCACGTTCACGCCACGTCGGCCCATCAGGCGGCGCTACACGATAACGTCGAGCTGCTACGTCTGTTGGTCAAACACGGCGCTGATCTCAATATCAAAGACACGCTCTGGGGCGGCACGCCGCTCGGCTGGGCCATGCACGAAAAGAGGACTAACGCCGAGTCCTACC
The DNA here is from genome assembly GCA_038229715.1 of Tepidisphaerales bacterium. GTDB lineage: Bacteria > Planctomycetota > Phycisphaerae > Tepidisphaerales > Tepidisphaeraceae > JANMES01. Next base: position 16,556 of record JBBROD010000020.1, read on the forward strand.
TGCGGTCGTTAATTGTTCCGCCGCCCGATGAACGATCAAAATCCCCATGAGCGGCTATGGTCACGCCCGCCGGGCCCAGCGCAGTTTCGCCGAGCGCGATCGTGGGTTGTCTTGGATCTCCTGCTCGGTAGCGGTGATCGGATCGCGGCTGATGTCCTCGTACACGTGCGCATCGTACCCGGCCTTGAAGGCCGACTTCACCTTGCGGTCTTCGCCGCTGTGGAAGCTGATGATCGCCGCCACCCCGCCGGGCTTGAGGTGCGTCGGCAGCACGGCCAGCAGGCGATCGAGGTTGGCCAGTTCACGATTGACCAGGATGCGGAGCGCCTGAAACGTTCGGGCCGCCGGGTGCAGCTTAGCGCCGGCGGCGCGTTGGATCGTGAAATCACGCGCCTCGCACACGATGGCCATCAAATCCGTCGTCGTTTCGATCGGTTGCTGCCGGCGGTACTTCACGATGAGCTTCGCGATCTGCGGCGCGTCGGTCTCATCGCCGAGTTCGAGAAACGCCGCCGCCAATTCCTTCTCGCTCATCCGCGCGATCAACGCCGACGCCGGCTGCCCACGGGACACATCCATCCGCATATCCAACGGCCCCGGCCGCTTGTAGCTGAACCCCCGTGCCGGATCATCAATCTGCGGCGACGCCACGCCAAGGTCGGCCATCAGCTCATCGACTTGCTCCACGCCCGCCTGCTGCAACACCGTCGGCAGCGCCGCGAAATTGTTGTTAAACAGATCAAACCGCCCGCCGATGCGTTCAAGGTTCTTGCGTGCGATCTCAATATTCCCCGCGTCGAAATCAATACTGATCACCCGCCCGTCCGGCCAAACCCGCTGCAAAAGAGCCGCCGAATGCCCGCCGAGCCCGAGCGTGCAGTCGACAATCGTCTGTCCGGGTTGAGGATTGAGAATCCGCAGGATCGGATCGAGCAGCACGGGGATGTGGCGGACGGCTCGCTTCACGCCAGCAATGTAAGGCCCGCCTTGGCGAACTGAAAGCGCATCGTTCCGTTCGAACGACATTCAGATAATGCGTGATCAAGTAAAATGCTGTGGCCGACCGAATCGGCTAGAATGGCGCAGCGTCATCAACAACTACAAACTTCGCGGCATTCCGATTGGAAAACCCGTGGGTAAGATTGACAGTGATTTGTTTGGACTGACCGTCGATCGTAACAATCAGTTCGGCAAGGCCTGGTGGAACTTCTTTCGCTTCCCTGGCAACTACAAGGGTTGGTGTAATACGGCCAAGCTCAATTCGCCCATATGCGCCACAGTCGAGCCACATCTCGACCTGAGTAGAATGAGAAGAATACTGAGTTTGCAGCATGGAACTTAATTCCGAAAAAGCACACCAGATTGCCCAAGAATATATCGGCACAACGCATTCACTTGCAAGACTCGGTTGGGGAATTGGGGGATATGTTTTTCACTCGCCAGACTTCCGGTCGGCTATCAAGGTGCATAAAACCGTCGAGCAATACGTGACTGAAGTGCGAGCTTACGGGATTCTACAACGGTATCGCATCACAACTTTATGTGGATTGACAATTCCCGTTTTGCGCAGCTCTCGCGATGATTTACGCGCGATTCAAATGGATTTCGTGAGCCCGCCGTATCTGCTAGATTTCGCTGGCGTATTGTTTCGTCCTCACGACTATACGGACGACGCGATGGGGCTTTGGCAGGCGGGGATTACGCGCACGTTTGGTGCGAAAAACGAGTGGATTGTATACGCCGTGTACGCAGCATTACAAAAATACGGCATTCACTACATGGATATGCGGCCGTCAAATCTAAATCCGAAAGGCCATCCGGATATCGAGTTAACAGAGAACACGAACGACGATGAGCCATACTGAAACCGGCCAGAACGAGCATTTTTCCAAGCCAACCGCTGAATCGAGCACTCCATAGACTTCCCCCGCCAATCTGCTACAGTGTCAAAAACAGCTGCCTGCCTTTCATCACGCGAATCTCGCCGTTTCCGGCACATTCCTGATCGATCTACGCAACCAGTTGTAGCGCACTCAACCGGCCTGATTCGGCTTTCCCGCCGTGGCCCTTTTGGTATTGGTGCGCAGCGTCCTGACGCTTCAATTCGATATTTTCGATTCAGGCTTGAGAAATCCAGCCTGACTGGGCTTGCCACTTCAGTGGCCAGCCTGGGGAATCGTGAATCGTCTTGAAAGCTGATGGACATCGCACCATTAGAAAGGGTGTATCCGTGCTTTTTACTGAACTTTCGTTGTCTTCCGTGATCCTGGCCAACATTGCCGCCGAGGGTTACACCACGCCGTCGCCGATCCAGGCGCAGGCGATTCCTCATGTGCTCTCCGGTAAGGACGTGCTGGGTTGTGCGCAGACCGGTACCGGCAAAACTGCGGCGTTTGCAATGCCGATTTTGAACCGCCTGGCGGGCGCGGCACACGTCGCAAGCGATGCCGCTAAACAGCATCCGAGCGCGACGTTCGGCAAGCGCCCGCGCAGCCTGGTGCTTTGCCCGACGCGCGAACTCGCCGCCCAGATCGCCGACAGCTTCAAGCGTTACGGCAAGGGGCTCAACCTCAAGCTCGTCACCATCTACGGCGGCGTCGGGCAGTACCCGCAGGTGGACGCGCTCCATCGCGGCGTGGATATCGTGATCGCCACGCCCGGCCGATTGATGGATCTGATGGAGCAGCGCCACGTCGACCTGAGCGCGATCGAAGTGCTCGTCCTCGACGAGGCCGACCGTATGCTCGACATGGGCTTCATCCAACCGATCCGCCGGATCGTCAGCAAGCTCCCGCAAGGGCGTCAGACGCTGCTGTTCAGCGCGACGATGGCGTCGGAAATCCGTAAACTCGCCGACTCGTTGCTCTCGCACCCAGCCGTCGTGAACATCGCCCAGGTGGCCAAAACCGCCGCCCAGATCGAAGAATCGGTCTACAAGGTGGAGAAGCGCGACAAGCCTGATCTGCTGGCGCACCTCGTGCAGAATCTGCCGATGTATCGCTCGCTGGTGTTCACCAAAACCAAGCACGGGGCCGATCGCGTGGTGCGTCATCTGCACGCCCGCGGGATTAAGGCCGAGGCTATCCACGGCAACAAGAGCCAGAACGTTCGTCAGCGGGCGCTGGCGAATTTCGCGAACAACAAAATCCCCGTGCTGGTGGCGACTGACGTTGCCAGCCGCGGCATTGACGTCGACGGCATCACGCACGTCGTGAATTACGACCTGACGCACGAGCCCGAAACGTACGTACACCGCATCGGCCGCACCGGCCGGGCGGGCGCAACGGGCATGGCCGTCAGCTTCTGCGACCGCGAGGAAGGCGGCAACCTGCGTGCGATCGAGCGGCTCACCCGCCGATCGATCCCGGTGCTGACCAACCCGCTCCCGCCGAGCGATCCATCCGCCGCCCCGGCGCATCACGACCGCGACGATCGCCCGCAACGTGAACCGGCCCGTCACGATCGAGGCGCAAGCGCCGGCTACCGTGGCGACCCTCGCCCGGCGCAAAGCGAACACCGCAGCCCGCGTTCGGAACGTCACGACACGCGCCGCCCCGCCCACGCCCCCACCGCCGGCGGGCATCAGCCGAGCGGCAACCGTCACCCGCAGCGCGACGACCGCCCGGCCCGTCCTGCTTCAAGCCATCACCCGATCGGCCGCGGCGCGACCCGCCCCGCCGTCGGTGAGCGAGCACCGCATCCGATTACGAAAGCCCCGAAAGCTCCAAAGGTTTCGACCCATCGCAAGGGCCAGCGCCGGCCGACCCCAACGGCGTAACGCCGATCATCAATGGCTGCGTTTTTTAGCCGCTTGCGGCTTTGCGAGGCGATTCCCCCGCGAAGCCGCAAGCGGCGTTTTTGATGACACACCTCGCAATTGGGGAAGCCTGACCCTCCATCCAACCAAAATGTGTGGAAAGTCAGTAGCCTGCCGTTAAACTTATTGATGATGACGCGGCAAATCTCGCAAGCCACCATCAGTTCCCTCAAGGCCACCCATACCGCGCACCGGATGGCCACTGAGATTCTCAACCCGCACATCGGTGTGCCATCGCCCAAACCGCGAGAATTATTCCGCGACATAGAAGTCTCGGATATTGAAGGCCTGCCGCTGGGGTGGGAGGAGGCTCGCATTCTTCAGGAAGTGTTCTCGCCGCAGCTGCACCCGCGCCCGCGACGAGTCCGATACGAAATTTCCCGCACTCAGGAATGGATGCTCGCTCTTTGGCTGGTGATTTTAGGAATCGCGATGGTCGCCGGCAGTATCAGTTTTGTGATGAAACATTTGTGATCGGCTCGGCGGGGCCTTTCCCGCAGCGTTTCCTGCCAAATATCCCGTCGCCCAGGCCCACTGAAAATTGTAGCCCCCGATGCGTCCGTCGCAGTCGAGGATTTCGCCGGCTAAATACAGGCCCGGGCATTTGCGGGATTGCATCGTGCGGTAGTCGATTTCGTTCAGCGGCACGCCGCCGGCGGTGACTTCGGCATAATTCCAGCCGCGGCCGTGGGCGATGGGGAGCGGCAGCGCGGTGAGCGTGGCGACGATCGCGCGCCGGGCGTCACGGGAGATTTGGCCGGCAAGTGTGTCGGGGTTCACGCCGGATTGCTTGAGAATCGCCAGCGCCATGCGCTCGGGGAACTTACTCGCCAGCACCGTGCTGACGGCCGCCTTCGGGCGACGCGTGAACTCGGTCAGCAGCAGTTTGTCGCCGCTCTCCGCGGTCTCGCCGGGGAGCAGATTGCACCGGATGTCGGGTAACTGCCCGATCTCCTGCGCGATGATCCAGTGCCGGCTCGCGTCCATCACCACCGGCCCGCTCAATCCGAAGTGCGTGAACAGCAGGCTGCCGGTCCGCCGGTCGATCGGCTTGTTGTTCACCAGCGTGATCAGCTCGGCCTCGACGGAAATGCCGCTGAGCGCCACGTTCATGCTGTCCGGTGGCAGCACCAGCGGCACGAGCGCCATGTACGTCGGCGTGACGGTATGGCCGAGCGATTTGACGAGGTTCCACCCGCTGCCGTCGCTGCCGCTGCGCGGGAGAGATTTGCCGCCGGTACACACGATCACCCGCCGAGCGGTCAGCGAACCGGCGGCGTGCGTGATCGTGAAAACCGGATCGCCCTCGTCCGGCGGCGTGATCTTCGTCACCTTGCTACTCGATTGCAGCGTGACACCGAGTTGCTTGCAGCGATCGAGCAGCGCGTTCAGCACCGTTCGGGCCGAGTCAGTGACGGGGAAGAGCTTGCCGGTTTCTTCGCGTTTGAGTTCCACGCCGAGCGATGAGAACCACTTCACCGCCGCCGCCGCATCGAACGCGGCCAGGATGTTGCGGACGATGTTGCGCGATCCGTTGAAATCGTCGTGCGTGACGACATCGTGCGTGACATTACACCGCCCCCCGCCGGCGACGAGGATTTTTGCGCCGAGCGTGGCGGCGCCGTCGAGAACGACGATCCGCAGCGGCCTGGCGGCTTGGATCGCTTGTGCTCCTTGCGCCGCAAAGATCGCCGCCGCGAGCCCTGCCGCCCCGCCGCCGATGATTGCGATATCCGCCGGATTAACCTGCATACAGCGCAGTCTAAGCGATTCATGAAAGACTAACCTATGGCCCGCCCAAGCCAGCGCTGCAATTTTGGAGGTGGTGGGTCCGTTTGAAATGTTGGCGATTGCTTCAATTGCGAGCTCGACCGTACCACGGGCCTCCGGCCCGTGCTAACGGCGCATGAATGTCTGCGAGATCAAACTTTTCGAAATAACTACGCTATCGGCACGGGCCGGAGGCCCGCGGTACGGTCGAGTTTTCAGACTGGCCCACTACCGAATCGGCGATTACCGTTGTGAATCGCCATCTGAGACCATAACATTCATCAAGGAGTCGAACGATTTCGACGCCTATCGCTCACACATCATTCCTGGGAGGAATGCTCATGCTCATCCAGCTCTCACGATCGAAAACCTTTTTGCTTTGTGGAATCGCAACTTTCTTGGTTTTAGTCGGCATGGCCGCGACCGAACTTCGCGCCGAAGGCGGAACTCAGCCGGAGTTTGGCGATGATTTTTTCTTCTACCCACACAGCAACACTAAGCAGCAAAAGCTGGATTCGCTGGTCGGCAAGCCGGCCCCACAACTGCAAGTGGCCGACTGGATCAACGGCGAAATCAAGCCCGACGACACCAAAGGCAAAGTAATGCTTGTCGATATCTGGGCCACCTGGTGCGGGCCGTGCCTTCGTTCGATTCCGCACAATAATGAGATGAACGAAAAGTTTAAGGAGAAGGGGCTGGTCATCGTCGGCGTGTGTAGCTCAGGCAAGGGACAGGAGAAACTGAACGCAGTCGCCAATGCGAAAGAGACCAAAATCAACTATCCGGCCTGCAAGGATCCGGGCGACAAAACCGCCAAAGCATTCAACCTTGGTTTCTATCCGACTTACGTCGTGATCGATAGGAAAGGCATGGTTCGCGCCGCGGGCGTGCGGCCGGACAAAGTGGAAGCGATCGTCGAGAAACTGCTTGAAGAAAAGGCGGACTAATCGCTATCTGAAAGCCGGAATTGTATTGGCCTCCTTGCGAGCGCAGCCGCAATATTGATATGACTAGGACGCCCACTTGCTGGAAAGTGTATTTGGCCCAATGATTGGGCGGTGTTCTCCCCTGCACCTGTTCTCGATTCAGACCCAAGCCAACGCGGGCAGCCACACATGTTGCGGGCGCTGCGCCATCGCAACTTCAAACTCTTCTTCTTCGGACACGGCCTGTCGCTTATCGGCACTTGGCTGACAAAAGTGGCGATGTACTGGCTGGTGTATGATCTGGCCAGCCGCCAAGGCAGCGGCACGAGGGCGGCCACGATGCTGGGCATCGTCTCGTTCGTCAGCAACGTGCCGATGTTCTGCCTGGCGCCGTTTTCGGGGGTGCTGGTCGATCGATTCAACCGTCATCACGTCATCATCTTTACGCAGATACTGGCGACGCTGCAGAGCGCGGCGCTGGCAGTGCTGACGCTCACCGGCCGGATCAATATCCCGCAGGTGATCGGGCTGGCGCTATTTCAAGGCATGGTCGACGCGCTCGACGCACCGGCTCGGCAGAGTTTCCTCGTCATCATGGTCGACGACCCGGTCGATCTGCCCAACGCCATCGCGCTGCACAGCAGCATCTTCAACGCCGCACGGCTGATCGGCCCGGCGATCGGCGGATTGCTGCTGGCCAAATTCTCGGCAGGGTTTTGCTTTGCGATCGACGCGGTGAGCTACCTGGCGGTGATCGCCGGCCTGCTGGCGATGCAGCTCAAGCCCCGCCCGCCGCGCACCAGCCGCAGCAACGTGCTGGCCGACCTGCTCGCGGGGACGAAGTACACCTTCGGCTTCCCGCCGCTGCGGTCGATCCTGCTGCTGGTGGCGGCCGTCAGCTTTTTCGCAAGCGCCTTGCAGACGCTGATGCCCATCCTGGCGGCCGGCATGTTAAACGGCCCGCGCGGGGCGGCGACGTTCGGATTCCTCATGGCGTCGATCGGTATCGGCGCGCTCGTCGGCGCGATTTACCTCGCCAGCCGGCGGTCGGTCGTAGGCTTGGCCCGCGTGATGTGCATCGCCGCGCTGCTGCTGGGGGCGGCCATGAGTTGCGTGGTGATGACGCACAACTTTTACCTGGCGATGCCCTTCTGCGCGATCGGCGGGTTCGGGTTGGTCACGCACTTCGCCTCCGGGAACACACTGCTGCAAACCATCACCGAAGATGCCATGCGCGGCCGGGTGATGAGCTTCTTCACGATGTTCGTGGTCGGCGTCGCCCCCTTCGGCAGCCTGCTGGCCGGCTGGGCCGCGGCGCGCGTGGGGCCGGCGGCGGTCGTCCATGTTTATTCGTTCGGTGCGCTCATCGCCGCGTTTTTATTTCTGCGCAAACTACCCGCCCTGCGCCCGCTGATCCGCCCGATCTACATCAAAAAGGGAATCATCCCTGAAGTGGCGATGGGCTTGGCGATGGACGAGCAGGACGAGCATTGATCCAAGGATGAAGGCGGAAGGATGAAGGATAAAAAAGGCCGGCGATCTCCTCCATTTTCATACTCCATGCTTCCGCCTTCATCCATCTGACCCTATAACAATCTCCCGTGCCCGATACCGAACTCGAACAAGCTCTGCGCGACCTGCCGAAGATCGGCACGATGATCAAAGACCGCGGGTATCGGCAGATCTGGCGGTTTGAGGTGGCCGGGCGGGCGTATTTTCTGAAGTTTTATCCGCGCGAAGGCGTCCGTGATTTCTTCCGCCGGCTTTTTCGCGGCAGCCCGGCGATGGCGGAGCTTCTTCGACTTCAACTGATGCAAAAGGCCCAGGTGCCGGCTCCGCGAGCTGCGGCGGTACTGATGGGTTTTAAGATCGACGGCCGCAAAGGCGACGCCGTCATTCTCCATGCGATCGAACCCTCGGTGCAGCTCGATCGTTATCTCACCGATCTGCAACTGACGGCCGAGCCAGTGCCGGATCGCATCAATCTCGCCCGGCAGGTGCGACAGGTGGTTCACCAGCTCGGCCGGGCCGGGCTCGGACATGACGATCTGCATTTGGGGAATTTTCTGCTCAGCAACGGGCAAGTGTTTCTTCTCGACGGCTACGCCGTCCGTAAGGGCGGCCTGCGGATGAGCGATGTGATGCAGCTCGGCCATAGCGTCGATACGTTCGCGACGCGCACAGAACTACTGCGCGGCTGGCAACTGCTCGGCCCGGGGACGAAAATGCCCCGCCGCAACACGATGGCGCGCACGCTGTATCGCCGATACATCGACCGCATTGACGGAGAGAATCGGTATTTCGGCCGCCTTCACAGCGGCGGATGGTCGGGCGTTTTTTTTAAACACTTTAAGTTCGCCAAGCGCTGGTCGGCCATCAGTGGTCGTGATTACACCGAGCGCGATTGGCAATCCGCCTGGCCGGCGATGATGAAGCAAATCGAGGCCGACACGTTTACCGTCATCAAGCGCAGCCGCAGCGGCGACGTGCTGAGCGGGGAGATCATCCTGAACGGTCGGCCCGTGGAAGTAATCGTCAAGCGAGCCAGGCGGCGCTACTGGCTGCGCTACTTCACCGAGATCGGCCCGCGCGTGCGGGCGCGGCGCGAGTGGCGAAAATCCTGGGAGGCGATCGTCCGCAACCTCCCCGCCGCCTGGCCGCTGATTTACATGGAACGGCGGGTGCTGGGTTACTCGCTTGATGCGATCGTCGTTTACGAGAAAGTGACCGGCCCGATCCTGGCGGGCGTGGATCTGGATGCGATGACGCGCCCGCAGCGCGACCAGCTTTTCACCCGCATCGGCCGGCTGCTGCGGCGGATCGAATCGTTCAACTTCGGCCACTACGACGCCAAGGCCAGCAACTGGATCGTCCGTTTCGACGAACAAACCGGCCCGCAACCGATCCTGATCGACATCGACGGCATCCGCTTCTACCCCTGGAAACAGTTCGGTATCCGCCGGCTGTTGCGCAGCCTGAAGGAGCGCCCGGCGTTCAACGAGGCCGACTCCCTGTCGCTGCGGCAAGGGTATGCGTGTTTTGATCCAAATGTCATCGATCAGCTTGACGGTTAAATATTTCACCCTCTCCCGAGTGAACTATTCGGATCAACTAACATTGTCTCCAGGATCAATTGGAGCATTTTCGGCCTATTTTCGCCGAGCCACATAGTATGCAGTCATTCCACGATAACGGCGGGAGGCCCGGAACGTTGAGATCATCTTGAGAAGTATTCTCGACTTGCGTGTCAGCGGATTCAAATTGTCGATTGAGTGGCCTTGCAGTTGCAGTTCACTATTCAGAAGCATGACCGCCGTGCCTTTCCATGCATACGGCTCCTCGGCCCAGTGAAGCATTTCCCACCCCGTACGCTCGAGCACCTGCGAGGCAGCCTTCGGATTCCACCGAGTTTGGTGAAGGGGCGGATAATCAAATGTGTCTCGCTTTCCAAGTCGTAAGTGGGGCAACAAATGCGTTGTAAAGCGATTGGGGCCCGGGCATGAAAAGTGAATCGTACCGCCAGCTGGAACGAGTTGTGCCAGTTCGGTCAGAAATTTTTGCGGCGTTTCAAGATGTTCAATAACGTGAAAGAATGTTGCAACATCATACATTTCGCCGCGATCTCGAAGACCGGCCAGATCTGAAATTTCGGCCGATATGCCCTTGCCCTTCGCGACCTCAATGGCCTTTTCATTAAAGTCAATTCCATGAGCCTCGTGACCGGCACTGGCTGCCATCATGACGAAATGTCCCTGTCCACAACCAATATCGAGTATGCGCTTCTTATCCAATCCGATATCTCGTAACGTCTGGGCGTATTCCCACCGATCTCCATACTTTTCGATTATTTCATACCAGTCTGAGCTTGCAGCAAACATGGGATCCGCAAACTCAAGGTCGCACTGACTACATTGCTGAATTACAAACGACGGCGGCATTTTCCCTGACGCGACGTAAGCCTTGATGAATTCTCCGGCGCGAGCGTCGTTTCTGGACCATGCGTTTACTAGATCAGTCGTCTCGATAGACTCGATGACGTGAATGTCAGATGAACCACACGCTGGACATGTCATGAAGAGATTCTCAAAGCAAAAACACTATGAAACGGGACGAAGCAGACGATAACATTATGACATTGTATTTGGTATTTACCCGCGATACGAACTAAATATTCGCGGCAATTGATCGCATGTGTTCCAAGTTCACTTGCGCCCGATTAATGGCTAAACTCGGTTCTCATGTTGACAGGAATTGCCGTCTCTCCAAGTCGCATCCTGATCGTCAAACCCTCGGCGATCGGCGATGTCGTTCATACGCTGCCGGTCCTGAACCTGGTGCGGAAGCGATACCCCGCCGCCCATATCGCGTGGATGGTGACGCCGACCTGTGGAGGGATTCTGCAAGGCCATCCGCAGCTCAACGAAATTATTCCGTTCGAGCGGAAGAAACTCTCACGCACTTGGGCGCTTATTCAGACGCTGCGTCGCGGACGGTTCGATCTCGTGCTCGACCTGCAGGGCCTTTTCCGCAGTGGATTGTTCACGTGGCTGAGCGGCGCGGCCGTGCGAGTGGGTTTCGCCAATGCGCGAGAGATGGCGCCGCTGTTTTACACCCATCATGTGCCGGTGCCTGACACGGAAGTTCACGCGATCGAGCGCTACCTCTCAATGGCCGAGGCGGTTGGGTGTGAACGCGGGCCGGTGGAATATGTGTTTCCGACGGACGATGCGGATCGGCGTGCGGTGGATGCGATGCTCGGCGACGGCTCGCCGTTCGTGGTGATGCTGCCCGGGACGAACTGGCCCACCAAGCGCTGGCCGGTGGAAAAATTCGCGGAGATGGCGGCGCCGCTGAAGGAGCGGTTCGGGTTGCGCACCGTGCTGGCCGGCGGGCCGCGCGACGGGGACGCCGTCGCTAAACTGCTGCCCAACGCGCTCAACCTCAGCGGAAAAACCTCGCTACGGCAACTGGTTGCGTTGCTTGAAAAAGCGTCGCTGGTAATCGCCAACGACAGCGGCCCGATGCACATCGCCGTCGCGCTCGGCCGGCCTTTGGTCACGCCGTTCGGGCCGACCAACCCCGTCCGCACCGGCCCGTACGGCCGGCCGGACAGCGTCGTGCGGGTCGACCTGCCCTGCAGTCCGTGCTACAGCGAAACCTGCTCGCACCAGAGTTGCATGAGGTGGCTCGAAATCGGGCCTGTGTTGGATGTCGCCGGGAATGAATTGAAGAGATGATCCACGAATAACACGAATCTACACGAATGGAAGAATGGATTCGTGAAGATTCGTGTTATTCGTGGACGAACATTCTTCACACCGCCACTACACCGCAACCGGCTGATCCGGTTCGTCTTCCGAATCCTTCGTGGCCGGATCGACCGATTCCATCTTCGGGCGATTGACCGCCGGCGTGGGGACGTGGTGGAAACCGCCGAGCAGGATCAGGAACGTGAACAGCCCTACCACCGCCATCGTGCAGATCGATGCGTACTTCCACCGCGGATCGTGATATTCCGCGATCGACAGTGAATCATCAGCCGGTGGCTCAGGAACGATACTGGCCGTGCCGAGTACGCTCTTTTCGTCAACATCCTTTTGCGCCACACTGATCTTGCGCTCAAGCTCCTGCTGCCGGCGGTGGTAGTCTTCCAGCGTCGTGTCATCGGCACGGGCAGCATTGAGTTTGGTTCGTAACTCGCTCAACTCCGTCTGTTTCGTCAGCCAGGCGGTTTGGGCATCGGCTTCGACTTTATTAGCAATCGCCAGTTGCGACTGGGCTTCCTCATACTTGCGCGCCTGAGCGGCTCGATCCAGATCATTCTGGTTGCGGCGATTGGCGGCGGCGTCTTTCAACTCGGTCACGCGCTGGCTGACCCGCTGAGTCAGGAGCTGCGCGTCTGCTTCCATCTTGCGAACGTCGTCGTTCGCCTGCGGAGCGGAGGCGTTAGCCATCGCCAGGTAGGTTCGACGCGCGTCGAACAATTCGCCAGTGCGTTTGGACAATTCATCCGCCAGCGCCTTCTGAGCCGGCGGTAATTTGGCCAGCCCCGGCGCGGCGGCGTTGAGGACGGCCGTCACTTCCGACATCTGCAACTGGAACAACTGCTGATCCGTTGCGATCGACTTGGCGTTGTCATCTATCAGCTTCTGAATTTCACCGATCGTTTTCTCAAGAGCAACATCCTTGCCGAGCCCGGTCTTCCGCGCTTCCAGTGCAACGGTGAGCCGATCGATATCGTTCTGGTACCGCCCCGCCTCAGCGTCGAGCCCTTCGGCCATCGCAACGTTGTGGGATCGGCGCGCGAACGACAGTTCATCGTTCAGCTTCTTCAACTCCGGGTCGTTGTCGTAGAGCGCTTCCTGCCGGGCTTTGACCTGATCGTCCAGTCGCTGCCTCATGTTCTTTAGTTTTTCATTCTGCGCCCGCTGGCGATCGATCAGATCGCTATTGAGCTGCTTGGCCATCGTCTGCAGCTTCTGGGCGGCGGCGATGTAATTGGCTAGTTCGGCGCTGTTGCCCGCGCCGTTCTGTGTGAGCGACAACTGTTCCTGAAAGCGCTCTAGCGAATCATCGAGCGCCTTACGAGTCCGGCTGAGCGCTTCGGCGTCCTGTGGCTTGGCGGCCAGGATTCTGTCCTGCAGCCCTTTCAGTTCTTCTCGCATCTGCAGAACAATCGCATCCTTCTCTGGATCAGCACCGGGTTCCGGCAAGGTATTGATCACCCCATTGTCGGCCGGTTTCAGGCGGATCAGTTGGTCCTTCAGATCGTTCACATTCTTGACGGCGCTGCCCCAGACGTCCGACAGTAGGCTGGCCTGCTTCTCGGTTTCTGCGATCAGCGACGCGCTTGGGCGCTCGTCTGAATTGTTCAGCACGCGGATTTTGGCCAGCAGAGCGTTCTTCTGCGCCACCAGGTCGCCTGCCACACCCTGCGCCTCTTCGTATATTTTCTTTCTCTGCTTGGCCTTATCGATCAGCGCATTGTTCTGGTTGTAGATCGCGGTCAGCAATGCCGACAGACGCTTGCGATCGCCGCTCGGGTCGACGCTATTGAGATCGAAAACCAAGTTGTTGGTTTTATCCGGCCAATCGAGTTTGCGGGTCATGCGCTCGAACGCCAGTGCATCGGCCAGCACGCCCGGATCGGTTTGCGGTGAGGTTTGTTTGAGCAGCACGACGGCCTGGGTGCGGACGACCGGATCGTTGATCAATGATTCCTGCTCGACGTGGAACTGCGACCGATCGAACATCGACCGTTGTGCCAGATTGGTGTAAGTCACCTTGGCGCGGAGGGTGCTGGAGACCGGCGTGAGAAGCCATCCGCCGGCACCGGCGGCGATCATGAACACCACCATCGCCACCAGCATCACTTTAATGCCGATGCGTCGCTGGCCTCGGCCGCTGCCGGTGTAGCGGAAATCGGGGGCGCCGTTGGGGATCGGGCTGGCCGACGAACGCATCTTCGCCGCCATGCCGAACGGGTCGGCCGAGCGCGACGCCATCGGGATATCGGAAAATGCCCCGCCGGACAGACTGCTGTCGCCGAAATCCAGCGGCACGTTGGGCCTGGAACCCGGCGGAACATGGCCGTGCGCGATCGTTCGCGAAGAGGCCTGCTCAAGGGCCGGGTCCTTCTCATCAAAGAACGGATCCGCCGCCCGCGGCGCTTCGGACAGGAATCCCGTTTCGTTATTCGCACCGGCGGAGAACACATCCGCCTCACGCACCGGGGGCGAGATCGCCAATCCGTCGAAGCCCGACGGCGCGACCGGCGGCCGCGGTTGCGACTCGGCCGGCTTGCTGCGCATCATTTCCTGCAGCGCGGCGTCCTCGGCGACATCCGCAAAACGCTTTTCGTAATCCGCCAGCCGATTGCGACGCGGACGGGGCAGAGTCGGACGCAGGTTATCGATCTTGGGCGCGGGTAAATCCAAGCCCGTCAGCACCTTGCCCGGCGTAGAAGGCAGCAAAATCACTGGCGATTGCACGACCGATTCTTCGGGCAGCGGCTGCGCGGGCGGTGGCGGCTCCGGCGCTTCGATCTCGGGGAACTCCGACACCGGCTCGGCCGTCGCCGGATCGTCCAGCGCGTGCAACTCGTCCACCAGCGAATTGTCGGTCGCATCAGCGGCTTCGTCGTCGTCAACGCCGATCATCAGCGGCGGCGGCGGCGGCGCGGCGTGCGACACCGTGCGGTTGGTATCGTTGAACTGCACCGCAATACGACCGAATGTCGGCGGAGGCGGCGCGAGCTCGGGCAAATGCAGCGGCATCCCGCCGATGAACGCCTCGGCGTCGCGCGAAATGCCAAAAAAGCCCGGCGATGCGATCGGCATCGAAAATGCTTGCGGCGTTTCGGCCGCCGGCAGTTCGGCCGGCGATTCTTCCGGCTCGTCGAGCGTCAACTCCGAAGGCAAGCTCAGATTCAGCGGCGCGGGCGCCACGGGAATCAGCTGCTCTATCGGTTCGGTCGTAAGATCCAGCGGCTCGACGTCGGCCTCTGCCAACACGTCTTCGCCTTGAACGGCCGGCTCGTTCGGCAACGATTCGATGGTGGGCTCGGAAGCGGCTGCGGTGGTTTGCGGCGTGACCAGTTCATCGTCCGGCGCGATCGCTGAGACGGCTTCGATCTCGTCCATCGCCGGCAGCGGCTCGATCGTATCGGTTGCTATCGCCGACACCTCGCCGGGCGTGATCAACCCAGCCATGCTCAGCGTCGGGTCGTCAAACACCAGCGGCGCAACGGAATCTTCCGACAACTCGATCGGCAACTCGACCGGCTCTGCGGATTCTGGCTCACTATCGGTTTCCGGCACCTCGTCCATCATCGGCGGGTCGATACTGAGCTGCGGAAGCTCCTCTTCCTCATCAGCCGATTCCATCTCCGGTTCAGCGGAGATTTCGTCAGTCGGCCCCGCAGCGTCAGCGGGTTCAACTTCGTGCTCGATGACTTCCACTTCGTCGCTTATTTCCTCAGCGGCGATTTCTTCGGCAATCATCGCGTCAAACGCGTCGTCGTCCTGTGCGTCGATCGTCGGCGTGTCATGCGTCACGAAGCTCGAAGCTTCGGATACAATCTGCTCGAACGGTGATTTCACGCGCGGCTCGGGCTCGACCAGATCGCCTAACGACGGGCCGGTGAGTTCTTCGACCGCTCGGCCGAACACGGAATCTGAAAGCTTTTCGGCAGTCGGTTCGGCGGCGGGCGGTTCAGCGGCGAGGGTTTCTTCCACCGAGACGACCGTGTCGAGGTTCAACGCCGATTCCGGTGTCGGTTCCGTCGACTCGATCACTTCCATCTGTTGCTCGGCAGGCGCGTCAACGCTTGGCTCCGCCACGGGCGAGGTTGACTCCTCAACATCCGGCGTGAGCTTACCCCGACGACCCTTTGCCGGCTGCTTGCCGCGGCGGCCCTTGGTGGGCTTGAGATCTTCAATCGGGAGTTCAACCACGGGCGGCGCGACCGGCGCTTCAAAAGCGACTTTTCTCTTCCGGCCACGACCGGTGGCGGGCTTGGTTTTGTTCGGCGGCGGCGCGTCGATGACTTCGTCTTTGAAGACTTCCTCTGGCTCGGGCAGTGGAAGCGGCGCGACATCTTCAGCCGTGGGGGCGGCGGGAATCACGTCGTCGGTCACTTCCGGCTCGGCCAGCGACAACTCCTCAACCGGCAGCGTCACATCGCTGGTCGCTGATACGTCGGCATGATCGGGCGCGGACGACGGCTCGTCCGCAGGCACCGATAGGTCCAGCGCCGACTCGTCAGGCACGGAAGTTTCGCTCGTCGCGAAAATCGCGGGCGATGGCTCAACGCCGGGCGACGACAGATCGAGCGGCTCAGAGACATCGGCTTCCGTCAGCGGCACCGGGGCCGGTGGTGGCGCTTCGTGTTGCTCGTCGATTTCCGCCAGCGCGTCGGCGGCCAATGACTCGATGTCCACACTTCCGAACACCTCTTCGGCAGCGGAATCATTCGCGTCTGTTGCGAATGTGTCAGTGGATTCGAGTTCAAGCTCGCCGGGCGCGGGCTCGTCGATGGACAGCTCCAGATCGCCGGCGGTGATTTCGTCGTGCTCTGCGGGTTCTTGTATCGAGAGCACTTGATCGTCGGCCGCTTCGACCGGCAGCGCGGCGGCTGAAGGCTCGATCGCTGCGACTTCTTCCAACACGTCGTCAGCCGGCGGGAGTTCGATGGCGGCCTGCGGTTCGGCGGGTTCGGTGGGTGTGTCGTCGATCGGGGAAAGATCGAGAACGTTTAATTCCAGGCCGGTGGTAACTTCCGTATCTTCCGTGTCGTCCGCCGCAGACGTCATCGGGGTCGGCGCAGCGTCGTTGGGCTCTTCGTCTGACACCAGTGCGGGATCAGAAGGTGCTTCGATTTCGGCCGCAGGCTCAAACGTCGTCCGCCACCCGCGGCGAACCGTTAGCGGAGCATCGATATCGGGCGCGATCGCCGGCTTCACCGGTTCAGGCTCGGCGGGGTGGGCGATGTGGAAAGCCGTGTCCTCCACATCGGCCGGGTGCGGCTCGTCGGCGTGATCGTTGGTGTGGTCGTTGAGGTCGAGCAGGTCGTCTAAACCGGGAAGCTTGATCTCAGGAGTTTCTTCAGCCGGTGCTTCGACCGCGGCAGTGTGCTCGGGGGCTTCGTCATCGAGAACCGGCTCTTCGATCTCTTCCGACAGCAAATCGAGGTCCATCGGCAACGGCTCTAGATCGATCGCGTCGGAAACCTCAAGTTCGGGTAACGGCGGCGGTTCAATCGCTGCGGGCTCGTCGTCGAGCAGCGCGATGGGCGCCGGTTTATCCTCTTCAACCGCGAGCGGCTCAAGCGGCTCGGGTTCAGAAACCGGCGTGGCGGTGGCGGAAACCGACGGCTCGTCGAGAGACATCGAAAGCGAGATCGCCTCGTCCGGCTCTGCCGCCTCAATTGTCAGCGGCGCGATCAAATCGCTTTCATCGATCTCATCGATCTCATCGAGCGCGGCTGGCGCTTCGGACTCTTCCACATCAGCCGGCGCGGCTTCGTACGTGAAATCGGTCTCGCCGATTTTGATCACGTCGCCGAACTTCAGCTCTTCCTGGTGAATCTTTTGGCCGTTCAGGAACGTGCCCGTCCGCGAACCCAAGTCGCGGACGGGGTGATCGCCGCCGATGTCGAGGATCAATGCGTGCGTGGTGGAGACGGATTCTTCGGTCAAAGGCACGTCGCAAGTGGGCTTTCGGCCGATCAACATGCCCTTGCTGGTGAGGGGCAAATGCATCGTCTGCCCGGCGATGCGCAGGATCGCCGGCTCGGCCACGCGCGAAGAATCACCCTTCCTGGCCGTCGGATCATTGAAGAAGAACTTGAACGCCCCGATCTGAACCTTGTCGCCGTCCCGCAGAACCGCCTCGACCACCGGGCGCTTGTTTACATAGGTATGGGTTCGGCTGGCGAGGTCCTTCACGTACAGCCCGTGCCCGGTGTTCACGATCACGCAATGGGCTTGGCTAATCTGCGAACTGACGAGATGGAGGTGACATCCCTTGCGCGAGCCAATAATCCACACCGGCCGGCTGAGGCGAATGGGCGCCTTGCCTTCATTCGCGCCGCGCGGAACCAACGCGGGATACGTCTTCGATGTTGAACCGGAGGTACTGGCCATACTACTTAGACAACCTCTCCATACACGACAGACCCGCATCGCCTGCCGAGCCGACTATCATAGCCCTCGAAACGCGCTCGGCGATTGTATCAAAGCATCGACCGGGGCACGATAAAAAATGCTGTTTTCTCATCGTAATTCGTTATCGGACGCAGGTTTACCCCGAACACTTGCGAAAGACTCACACGCACCTGGCTGACAGAATAGCACCGCCGTTGCGTAGCAAACATTACGCAATGAGATGTACGCAGGTTCTCTTCATTTGGATAATTCGCGTTGTGCTGTAGAAGTAACCGATTCGGCGTGGCGCTGGCTTCCAGAGACTGGGGCGGATCGACGGATTGCTTAGTGCGACTAAACATAACCGCGAAGGCGCGAAGACGCGAAGATGCGAACCATACCAGAAACCAGAATCACCCGAGTTTCTTCGCATTCTTTCTTCGCGCCTTCGCGGTTATGTTTTGAATTTTTTTGGAAGCTCTTAGTGCCTGAAATGTCGCTGACCCGTCAGTACCAGCGCTGCCCTGCGGGCGTCACAGAGGGCGAGCGTTTCATTATCGCGAACGCTGCCGCCGGGGTGGATGATCGCCGTAATCCCTGCATTGAGCAGGATTTCGGGTCCGTCCGGGAACGGGAAGAACGCGTCACTGGCGGCGACGGCGTTTTTAGCCCGGTCGGCGGCTTTGGCGGCGGCGACTCGGCTGGCGTTCACGCGGTCCACCTGCCCGCCACCAATCCCCACCGCTGCCATGTCCTTCGCGATGACGATCGCGTTGCTCTTGACGTGTTTGCACGCCAGCCATGCGATTTTCAGATCGATAATCTCCGCCGGGGTTGGAGGGCGCTTGGAGACGATTTGCCAAGTCGATTGATCGACGCCCGCCAAGTCGCGCTCCTGAACGAGAAACCCGCCGACGATCTTGTGCATCTGCAACTCGCGACGGTCGGCGTGGTCGGCGTTGTCGATCGGGCCGACGTCCAAAATCCGAACGTTCTTCCAACGGCTCTTGAGCAGTTCGAGCGCGTCGTCATCGTACCCGCCGGCGACGATGACTTCGGCGAACCACTTGCCTTCACCGGCGGCCGTCATTGACTTTGCCGTACGAAAATCGACTTTGCCCCCCAAAGCCAACACGCCGCCGAACGCCGCGAGCGGATCACCCGCATAGGCGCGCTCGAACGCAGTCGCGAGGTCATTGGCAGCGCCGTAACCGCAAGGCGTTGCGTGCTTTACGATGCACGCGCAGTTCGGAGCGAGTTCCTTGACGGCCGACAACCCGGCGTCGGCGTCGAGCAGGTTGATGTAACTCAACTCCTTGCCATGAAGCTGCTTAGCGAACGCAACGCTCGCTTCCTTCGGCTGCTCTGTCGCATAAAGCGCGGCCGGCTGATGCGGGTTTTCGCCGTACCGCAGGACTTGGGTTTTGCTCGCTTTGATCGACAAAGTGCTTGGCAGCGATTCGGCTTTTTCCTCCGCGAACGCCACGCCGTGCAGATACTTGGCGATCATCGTGTCGTACTCAGCCGTCTGGGCGAACGCTCGCTGGGCTTGGCGAAGCCGGTGCTTGCCGCAGGAACTGCCCTTGTGTTCACGGAGATCGCCGAGGACTTTTTCGTAGCGGTCCGGGCTGGTGACGACGAGGACGAAGTGGTGGTTCTTCGCCGCCGAGCGGATCATGCTCGGGCCGCCGATGTCGATGTTTTCGATCGCTTCCTCGAACGTCACGCCGGGCTTGTCGATCGTCTGCTTGAAAGGGTAGAGGTTGATGCAAACCAAGTCGATTGGCTGAATGCCGTGGTCGGTCATCGCTTGGACATGCTCGGCGTTGTCCCGCAGCGCCAGCAGCCCGCCGTGAATCTTGGGGTGCAGCGTCTTGACGCGTCCGTCCATCATCTCCGGGAAGCCGGTGACTTCAGAGACATCCTTCACCGCTAAACCTAGCCCGCGCAGGAATTTAGCCGTCCCGCCGGTGCTCAGGAGTTCGACGTTAAACTCCTTCACCAAGGCGGCTGCAAACTCAGCCAACCCGGTTTTGTCGGACACGGAAATCAGCGCACGGCGGATTGGGACGAGGTCTTGCATATCGAGTGCAGGATATAGGGGATTTTCCTGGGTTTGTCACTGGATGGAAAATCGTGTGGTCGGTCAGTTTAAATGGCTGGCGATTGCGTCAGTTGGAAACTCAACCGTACCACGGTCCTCCGGCCCGTGCTAACGACGCAAGAATGTCTGCACGGGAAAAGTTTTTGAAGTTCCTACGCGATCGGCACGGGCCGGAGGCCCGTGGTACGGTTAAGTTTTAAGACTGACCCACCAACAAATCCAAATTCGTCATTCGATCCAATCCAATGGACGAATAACCCCGCCCTAACGGCTGGCGATTTCCAGCGGTTGAACTTCCATCACCAATTCACCCACGACGCCCTGCTTCACGACCGGTTTCACCTGAAGCAGATTGCCGGCGTTGTCAGTCGCGTAGACCAGGCCGTCCTTGGTGTTCACGCCGAAGTTCGTCAGATCGTTGCGAGTGGAGAGGAACTTCTGATCCCCGGTTGCTTTATCGATCGCCGCCACCTGTCCGCTGCTGAGCAGGACGTAAGCGTATTTATCGTCGTCGGCCAAAAACTTTTCGGCGTTGGGCTTGGACCAGCGGGGCTTGCGGATGTAATCGCCGGTCAGTTTGCTGATTGCAGTCAGGCCCTGGCCTTTAATGTAGATGTAAACCGTGTCGTTGGTGCTCACTGCGCCATGTTCCAACGGCACGCCGGAAATGTACTGCCAGATGATGGCCCCCGTGCTGCGATTGAGCGCCACCAGCTTGCTGTCGAGTGAAGCGACGTAAATAGCCGTCTCGTCGACTCGGACATCGCCCAGGATCGCGCCACCGGTGCGGAATGCGCCCTCGTAGGTTTCGTCGAGCGCCCACACTCCGCCGCGTGCCTCGGTGATGGCGTACACTTTCCCGTCTTCGGCCGCCGCGTAGATGATGCCGCCGTAAAGCACGGGCGCAGCCCGCATGGACGCGACGGTCATAACTTCCCATCGACTGATCGAGGTTCTGGTGGTCAAGTCGATTGCAACCAGGCGGCCGCCGTTGGGGAAATCGGCGCTGACATAGTAGCTCTGTCCATTGCCCGTGCCGCCGGTACGGATGGCGTAGGGAACGTCGATTTCGTTCTGCAGGGCACCGGTTTTGACGGAGTAGACTTTAATCGTCGAGGTGGCCGGGTAGACGATGCGATCTTGAATCACGCTCGGCGCGTGCAAATCGCCGGAATGCGTTGGCAGCGAATGAATGTATTTCAGTTCGCCGGATTGGCGGTTCACAACGTGCGCGGTGCTGTCGTTGGCGTAGACGATGATCAGGTTGTCGAAGACATAGACGTTGTTCGCCTTGGCGCCTTTGGCGAGCCCGAGATTGACCGTCCATGTTTTAGCGAAGTTATTGACAGCCACTGGATGGAAATCGATCGCCGGCGGCGGGGCCGACTTGCTCGCACACCCGGTGACCAGCGTTGCGACGGAAAGTAGACCGATCCAAAGATGTTGTTTCACGGGTACTCCTGAAAGAAATCCCAGCCGACATGATCGCCAGCGGGCGCGGGTTGCGTGAGCCGTGCAGTGTATCCACTTTCGATCGGAAGCGTCAAACGGAACAGGGGTTATGGACAGCAATCGACGGCTGCGTCTGATAACTACATCTTGGCCGACGGTAGTGAGTCGGCTTGGAACACTCGACCGTACCACGGGCCTCCGGCCCGTGCCGGCGATTCGGAATAGCCAAGAACTTTCATTTTCTCAGGTTCGCACGCGACCGGCACGGGCCGGAGGCCCGTGGTACGGTCGAGTGTTCCAACCCATGCGTTGCATAACATTTCAGAATGATCCACTACATGGCTGGCAATAACCATGACCGCCGGGCGTTTCTTTCGGGTAGAGTAAGAATTCATCGTTGAAGGACCGGTCATGAGCTACGGACAGTCACTACGAATCGCGATCGCAGGGCTGGTTTTGTGCGCGGGAATGGCCGTCGCCCGCGCCGAAGACGCACCCAAGCCCGCCGGCGATCCGCCCGCCGACGCCCCGCGCCACAAGCCGGGCATGATGCTCGGCGCGCTGCAAGATAATCTGTCCAAGCTCGATCTGACTGACGCGCAAAAAGACAAGGTCAAGCTTCTGCTCGAAGACACGCGCCAAAAGCTGAATGAACTCCGCGAAAAAGCCGGTAAGGATGACACGGTCAACCCGCGCGAGCAATTGCGGACGATCATGGGCGATTCCCGAACCCGGCTGCAGGAGATTCTTACCCCCGATCAGCAGACGAAGCTGCGCGACCTGATGCAGGCGAGCACCACCGACACCAAGCCCGAACCGCCGAAAGTCCCCGATGAACCCAGGCCGACGGACATAAAGCCAGCCGATAAAACTCCCACCGATAAAACCCCAACCGACAAGAAGCCGCTCGACGTTCCTCCGGTGATGAAGGAGCCGACGGATCGCGCAGAGAAAAAGCCCGCCGTCGCGCCTCAAGTGCCGGCAACATTGACGATGATCGAAATAGGCCAGCCCGCGCCGGACCTTTCGCTCAAAACCACCGCCGACAAAACCCTTTCACTGGCCGCTTACAAGGGGAAAGTGCTGGTGCTGGTCTTCGGCAGCTACAGCACGCCTAGTTTCAGGCAGCGGATCAGTTCCTTAGATAAACTCGCCAAAGACTACGGCTTACGGGCGACGTTCCTCATCGTCTACACCCGCGAAGCCCATGCCGTCGGCGAGTGGGAAGTGGCGCGGAATAAGGAAGACGAGATCGCCGTCGAGCAGCCCAAGACCGAGGCCGACCGAAAAGCCCAGGCAAAACAAGCGGCTACCGCGCTAAAAATCACCCTGCCCGTACTGTTGGACACGATGGATAACGCAGCAGCCAGAGCGTTCGGGCTGACCCCGAACGGCGCCGTCATCATCGGCCGCGACGGGAACATCGCCGCCTTCCAGCGTTGGTTCGAACCGATCGGATTGAAGCAGCAACTCGATGCCGCCGTCGCGGTGAAAAACGCCAAATAATGCGGTTGAGCCTGCTCACGGATTCACGAGGTCGACAGCGATGGCTTTTTTAGGATTTCATGCGTTTCGGAAGCCGCAAGCGGAATATGCCACCCCTTATTTTGAGGCATTTCTCCCTTTGCACAATTCTTTGCACAGATTGTCGCGATCCTAAACAAACTTTGCTAGACTTTCGCGGCCGTTGAACCAACCGCGACGTGGAAGTTGAAATTTATGCCTGCAACGCTTGCTGACATCGCCAAGGAAAGCAAAACGTCCATCAGCACCGCCAGCCGGGTTCTCGCCGGGGGCGCGATGGCGCGTCGGATCAGCGCCGCCACCCGCCAGCGCGTACATGAGGCGGCCACCAAGCTCGGGTATCGCCCGAACTTGCTCGCCCGCTCGCTGCGAACCCGCAAGAGCAACACCGTTGCGATGATCGTCAGCGACATCGCCAACCCGTTCTTCGGGAAGATCGCTTCGCTGATCGAACATTCGTTCCACCGGCACGGCTATTCGCTGGTGCTGTGCAACTCAGCCGAAGACCCCGAGCGCGAAATCGAGTACCTGCGCCTGCTGCCGCAAAAAGGGATCGACGGGATGATCCTCGCGCCGTTGATGAAGAACCGAAAAACCCTGCAGGAGCAAATCCCCGACAGCCTGCCGCTCACCCTGCTCGATCGCCCGATCGCCGGCGTGCCCAGTTGCGTGACGACCGACCCCGATCAGCTCAGCAACCTGCTCTGCGAAACGCTCGGCAGAGTGCTCGTTCGCAAGGTCGCGCTGATCCACGGGCCAAGCCACATCAGCACGCACAAACGCCGCGCGGAGATCGTGGAGCAGAGCTTCACGATCATGCACAAGTTTGAAGGCCCCGCCCAGCCCGAGACCGGCCGGCAGGCGTTTATCAAGCTGCTCGGCGAACACCCCGACGCGATCGTCTGCACCAATCAACTGATCGCGCAAGGCGTGCTCGATGCGATTCTCGAGATCGACAATCCGCCGATCATCGCCTGCTTCGACGAAGTGCCCATGATGCACCTGATGCCGATCCCCATCGTCGCCAGCTGCCAGGACATCGTCGCGCTGGCCGATTCGTGCGTCAGCCAATTGCTGCCGCAATTGAACGGCGATCTGACGAAGAACCAGAACGTGATGCTACACGCGAGAGCGATCACAAACCGCGCCTTCCAGAAGCAGCAGTTCCCGCCTAAGACGGCGTGATTTGCAAACGCATTTACCACAGAGCCCACAGAGGAGTCACAGAGACACACAGAGAATTCTCTCTGCTTTCTCTGTGATTCTCTGTGACTCCTCTGTGGGCTCTGTGGTAAAAATTCCCCAAAAACTACAATGAATGTTCCCACCCCTGCGGCTTAAGCGGTTCACGCGCCGATGCCGTCTGCAGCCACACGCCCGGCTCAGCGAGGACCGTGCCGATGCGCGTCGCGCCGGCCATCGGGGCATCGCCCGTGGCGGTGAACAGCAGTTCGTAATCCTCCCCGTCGTTCATCGCCAGATTCAACGGCGGGCGATCCGTCTGCTCCGCGAGAAACTTCGCATCGGCGTGAATCGGCACTTTTGCGGCGTCGATCACCGCGCCAACACTGCTGGCGATCGTGATGCGCGGCAGGTCCTGCGAGAGACCGTCGGAGAGATCAATCATCGCCGTCACTCGTCCAGTCGCCGCCAATTGCCGGCCGAGCTCGACGCGTGGTTTGAAGTTGAGGTGACGGTCCCGCGCCATGCTCCCGCCGAGCGGGCCGGTGACGTAAACGCCGTCGCCGGCTTTGGCGCCGCTGCGGGTGATCGGCGTAACGCCAGCAGTGCGACCTAAAATCGTGACCGACACCACCAGCTTCCCCGCCCACGATCCGGTGTCTCCGCCGATGATCGGACAGCCGTACACGTCGGCGGCGGCACGGAGGCCGTAGTGCAGTTTTTTCGCGTAGTCTTCGCCGACGCCGCCACCGACGCCGCGCGGCAGCGCCACCGACACCACCGCCGCCGCCGGCAGGCACGCCATCGCGGCGCAGTCCGACAGATTGCGGTTCATCGCCTTGCGGCCGATCTGGTGCGGCTCATGCACGCCTGAATCAAAATGCACGCCGTCGAGCACCTGATCAACGCCGACCAGCAGCAGGTCGTCGGCGGCCCACTTCATCGCGGCTAAATCGTCGCCGATGCCGACGACGATCCGTGGATCGCGCGGCGACTGTTGCTTGAGCCAGGAGATGAAGCTGGATTCGGACATTAATGTTTTTTGTACCACGGGCCGCCGACGCGTGCGAGTTGCGCAATCTTTCGGGGAAAAAACGATGTTGCGAATATAAACTCGTTAGGCACGGACCGGAGGACCGTGGTACGGGTGGCCGATTCGAAATCTGCCTGAACCGAATTCAGTTTTTCAGCCGGTCATGAATCGTCTCCCACGCCGCCGGTGGTGCGTCGCCGTCGGGTTGGTAGAGCGCGTTGTGGTCGGCGGCGACGGTGACGACATCGCTCACGCCGTCCAGCTTCGTGCTCTCCTGCGAGACGGGGCCGTCGCTGTCGCTGCGGTGGTTTTGGAGCGTACTGGCGAGCGAATTGAGCTTGGTCCAGCCCGCGACTTTCGGGCCGACGGCGCTGGCGGTGCCGGCCGTCCACGAGCCGGCGGTTTTCCAGATCGGGTGGACGTTTCCGTTGACGATCGTGTACTTCACGCCGGCGCGGCGCGGGCGGGCGTTGAGCGTTTGGATGAACTTCGAGCCGGGCAACAAGTCATGCCCTGCCTCGCCGAGGCCGTCGGTGATCATCCAACTCGGCCTCCAGTCCTTATCGTGTCGCCACTGCTGCAACTGCTGGCGCATCTCCAGCACGAACCGCGCCCGGCCCCAGCCGCTGCCGTGGTTGGGCGGCGCGAGCAGGATCAGGTGATTCACGCCGCCGGGGTATTGGTCGCCTTCGAGGGTTGATCGCGCGACGAGCCCGCCCATGGAGAACGCGACGACGTCGACCTTTGAACTCGGGAATTTGTCGTGGAAGGCCGTCAACTGTTCGGTGAACAGCTTCGCCGAATCGGCGATCGGCTGATCGT
This sequence comes from Tepidisphaerales bacterium, assembly GCA_038229715.1. GTDB lineage: Bacteria > Planctomycetota > Phycisphaerae > Tepidisphaerales > Tepidisphaeraceae > JANMES01. The sequence continues at coordinate 42,831 of JBBROD010000020.1, forward strand.
CGGGATAGCCGAAGTAACCGACCTGATGCCCGTCGGCTTCGATCAACTTCGCCAGCGGCGCAAGGCCATCGCGCGTGCAGTCTACGCCGTGCAGCAGGAGAACGATCGGCTGATCCTCCTTCATCGTCGCCGGGAGGAGCAACCCGTACTTCCGCTGCTGGGCGGCGGTCGCGTCGGGTGCAGCCGTCGCGGTGAAGGTGCGGACGGCGAGCTTGGCTTGCTTCATGCTGTGCGGCAGCTTGGCCGGATCGTAGCGGAGCAGGACCGCATCTTGTTCGACGATGAGCTGGCAGCCTTCGCCGAGCGCTTTGTTGATCCCCGAGACGAACAGCGACGAGCCCATGCCCTGCACGTCGATCGTCATCGAGCCGTACTCGACCGCCGGCAGGCCGAGCTTGCTGGAGAGCGCGGCGCTCAGTTCCGGCATCGACAGTTTCCCGTCCCGCAGCGGGACGCGCAATTCATGAAGCTCCGCCCGCGCCATCGGCACGAACAAGGCAACGCTCAGACAGGCGATCGCGAGGGATTTACGCATGGTGGATATTTGTACCTGCTAGCTTGGGGAATGTAAGAAGAAAATTCCACCGATTTTAGAATCGGCCCGGCTAGTCCTTCGGCGCAAAACCGTTGCGGTTGATCGGACTGGCTTCAGAAAGATCAAACTTACTCGGATCGATATTCGGCGGGTGCTTCTTCGCGCAGTTCAAACAGGTGGTGACGCCCGGCAACGCTGCAAGCCTCGCCGCAGCGATCGGCTGGCCGCAGATTGAGCATACAACGTCCGGCTTCCTCTTCGATCCAGCCATGGCCGCCTCCTTCAATGGTGCAGGCTTGAGATTGTAGGCGGCCATGGCGGAGCGGAGCACTACGGAGTGTGGATCAAAAGGACAGAGTCATTGGCCGACCGTGGATCGGGATTGCCGTCCAAAGCAGACGACCCAACGCCGCCCGTTTTCGGTTCAGGGCCGTTATTGATCGCGGCTTCTTCCGGCGACTGGGCCGTGTAGATGTTGTCGTTGTTCGCACCGCACAGCGGCGTCTGCAGGAACTCAACATGGCCGTCGGCGTAGAGAACGTTCTGCCCGTCGCCGTCGTGGTTGCGTGAGTTGCCCTTGATGATCGTCGCACGCACAGCGCCCACCTTGATGTCCTTCCAAACCAGGCTGTCGATCGGCAGCGGACTGATGTCGGCGGCGGTGGCGAAGTCGGACGCGCACTCTGTGAGTAGCTTTTTGTATTTCAACTTCTCCGCCGTAGTGGTCGGGTAGACGTTGACGAAGCTGTAGCTAACGTGCTTGGTCACATCGCCGCCGTCCACGCCCGTGCCGGTGAAGTTCGACCGACTCGTCGCCGGGAGGTTGCCCATAGTGTCGGCTTCGGCTATTCCGCTCGGGCAGACGAAGACGGCTGGCGTGAGGTCTTCTTGCCGGATCAACAGAAACATCGCCTGCGGGATGTTGTTGATCTTCCGACCGGCTGGCTCGACCTTAAACGCATCGACATCGGCGAAACCGTCATTGGTGATTTGCACCGGCGCGCCGTCGACCGCGTGCGTGCGTGGGAAAAGTCCTTTGTTTTCGATCGAATACAGAATCAGCCCATTGCCGATCTGCTTGAGGTTGGCGGCACACTTTACACGTCCAGCGGTGTCGCCACGGTTAGCGTTGTGCACCGTCGGAATCAAAAACGCCACCGCCACCAGGATCAAGCCGATGACCACCATCAACTGAACCAGATTAAACCCCGCATGGCCGGTTCTTTGCCGGCCTGAATTAAAACGCCGCATACGCGAGCTCCTTTCTCATGCCGTACCGGGGAGACGAAAGCGATCGGCGAAACAATGAATGAATAATGGCGTGATCGATCCGAGCGCGCCATCCCGACCGGCAGCAGCGACCGTGTTTGCCCCGGCGAACACCGCCGGAGACCTTTTTTAATTTTTTAGCGTGAAAAGCAAATCCCGCCGTCCATGCGTCGACAGGAACAACCGATGACGCACCCGGCCGCTGCGTTGCGCAGCTTTATGGCGCTATCGTTGCCTTGGGGATTTCAGAATGCAATTGAAATCCTGGGTTTTGAATCGAGCGAGTTACCCGTACCACGGGCCTCCGGCCCGTGCGGATGGCTCGGCGGTACAAAAGCTGCGGTGTCCCAAAATTTGCACATCGCTCGCACGGGCCGGAGGCCCGTGGTGCGGGTGACATTACCGTCCTTCAATCGAACATTGACAACTGCGTATCCGTGCGCGCAGTTTTCGCATGATGGCCCATGCCTCTGAGCGAATCGGTGAACCCTTTAACGACGTATCGGGCTGGGGCAGCTCGCACGGTGCAAATCGCTGGCTCGTGCGCGCCCAAATGGTCGCTGTCAGCATGTGACACAAAGCAGTTTTTTCGCGCAGGCCAACTGTCCAAAAAATATACCCGTGCCGGTCATTCGTAGATCATGGTCCGGGTGAAACATGGCTCTCGATTCGATCTAAAATCCAACCAACAATGACTTTATGGATTTGCGCAAATCGTGACGGAAGTGTAATCTTCTTTACACAACATCCCCAAATCGCTTCGCCTCGCGAAAACCCACAACAGATGACCGCTTTTGTTTGTATTACGGAGCGGCCCAACTATCACGACGTAATGCTAGGCGGGTCGATATATAGTACATTGTCCCTAAGTACAAACCCTGGGGTGCATCATTATGAGTACTGAAAACACCGATTCATTGTCTTACAAATTCCAACGCCTTCGCGAACGTCTGCGCGAAGCGATCGCCAAAGGCGAGCTTACCGGCAAGTTGCCCGGCGAGCGGGCTCTGGCGAAGCAGTTCCAAGTCAACGCCAAAACGCTGAGCAAAGCCCTGACCGACTTGGCCGCCGAGGGAATACTCGACCGGTCTATCGGTCGCGGAACTTATGTCAAAGGACAGTCGCCGACCTCGACTGCCGCTTCGCGCTGGCTGGTACTGGCGGACACGGATACGCCGGCCGAGTTGATCGAGTCTTTCCGACGGAAGAACGACGCGATCCAAGTCATGACCGACCCGACCGAGAAGGTGCGCCCGAGCTTTATCAACCAGTTCACGGGCGTGATCGACCTGGCAAGCAACACGCCCGAATCGTTCCTGCGCAACCTGGTGGTGCGGAACATCTCTGTGGTGGTGGTCGGCCGCGAGCCGCGGACGTACTCGATGAACACGGTGATGCTCGATTTGCAACTGAGTGCGGCGCGCGTGGCGCGGCAGCTGGCGCTGTCGGGGCATCGGCTGATCGTGATGGCAGCCGACTCGAACCAAAGCGACCTCGTTGAAGCCGCCCGATCGGCCGCTAAGCGCATCGATGATTCCGCCGTGATCGATTCGGTCAGCATGAAGGACGTTCCGCTGGCGGTGAAAGCCGGCGCGACAGCCGTGCTGTGTACTTCGCCGGCGATGGCAAACGAGGTGTTAAAGCGTCTGGAAGCCGCCAACACGCCAGCGGAAGTGGCCGCCATCGGAATCGGCGGGAGTGACGTGACGTGCAGCGGTTGCTACATCCACCCCGAACAGATCGCTGCCGTCGCCACGGATTTGTTGTCAACCACCCAGACCGGCCGCCCCGCCGCCCTTTGGCTGGCCGGCGAGTTCACCCAATGCGCCGCCGGCACACCCGATCGCACGCTGCTCTTCCAATCGCCAAACACGAACGCAGCGCAGGCGTAGGCGATAGCGTATTGGCTATCGCAATGCCCCGCGCACTCGGGAAAGTGCGTGCGCTGGGCATTCGCGATAAGATCGCGGCGATGCCCGTCTCAAACTCTGTCGCAGAGACCGAAGCCATCGCCGGCGAGCTCGCACGCTCGCTGGTCGGCGGGGAATGTATCGCGCTCGAAGGCGACCTCGGCGCCGGCAAAACACAATTCGTCCGCGGCCTGCTAGCCGGGCTGGGCGGGGATACGCGGACCGTTTCCAGCCCCACTTACGTGCTGCTCAACATCTACAACACCGGCCGGCTGACGCTTTACCACCTTGACGCATACCGCGTTCGCGGGGGCGATGATTTTGAGTCGATCGGGTTCTCTGAACTGCTCGATCAAGGCGGCGTGGTAGTCGTGGAATGGGCCAGCCGGGTGCGCGAACTTCTGCCCGCGGGGACGATTCATATAACGATCCGTGCGACCTCGCCGGAATCGCGGGAGATTTCGGTACCGGGCCGGTCTCGAAATGATCGCCCGTAGGACGAGTATCTCGTCCGTGATGCGGAACCGGATTAATACTCGCGCGTTTCTGGCACAGTCATTCCGAGGTACGCCGAGGAATCTCAGGAAACGAGCGGTTTCCGTAAACCGAGATTCCTCGGCGTACCTCGGAATGACGGTACTGAATGCGCGAGAATTAAACCGAGTCTGCAAAAATATATTCCCCTACGCCGCTTGAGCGGACGTGGGGCCGGCGGCTTGGGTGGTTTGCATCACGCGATTCAGCCCGTCGGTCGCTGCCACTTTGTAGCACTCGGCCAGCGTGGGGTAGTTGAAGACGCTTTCGACGAAGTAGTCGATGGTCATCCCGGCGGCCATGATGGCTTGGCCGATGTGGATCAGTTCCGTCGCGCCCGTGCCGATCGCGTGGACGCCCAGCAGCCGGCGGCTTTGCGGGTGGAAGAGCAGTTTCAGGAATCCGTGCGGATCGCTCATGAGTTGCCCGCGGGCGATATCGCGGTAGCGCGCCAGGCCGACCTCGTAAGGCAGGCAGTCTTTGGTCAGCTGCTGCTCGGTCGCGCCGACCATGCTGATCTCGGGGATCGTGTAAATGCCGTACGGGAAGATCGTGGAAGGCGCTTCCGACAACACATGACACAAGTGACAAGCAGCAACGCGGCCCTGCTCGATGCTGGTCGCCGCCAGCGCGGGGAATCCGATCACATCGCCGGCGGCGTAGATGTGCGCAACGTCCGTTTGGTAATACTCGTTGACCTTCAGCCGGCCGCGATTGTCAGCAGCCAAGCCGCAGTTTTTCAGTTCCAGCGCGTCGGTCGCGCCCTGCCGGCCGATGGCGTACATCAGCGTCTCGGCCTTGAGCACTTTGCGGCTGGCGAGCGTGGCGTGTGCCATCCCGTCGATCATTTCGATCTTGCTCACGCTCTCGCCGAGGCGCAGCCGCACGCCCATGTCGCGCAGACGGAACTGCAGGCTCTCGGCCAATTCGTCGTCGATAAATTCCATCAGCTTGGGGCGCGATTCGACGAGCGTCACATCCACACCCACCGCCGCGAGCATGCAGGTGTATTCAGTGCCGATCACGCCGCCGCCGACGATGATCATGCTCTTGGGAAGATCCTTGAGCAGCAAAAGTTCATCGCTATCGATGATTTTGGTGGCGGTAAACGGCACATTCTCCGGCCGGGCCGGCTTCGTGCCGACGGCGATCAGGATGTTCTTGCCTTTGAGTTGGACGACATCATCGCCGCGCTCGACGCGGACGGTGTGCGGATCAACAAAGCTGGCCGTCCCGTACACCACGCGGACTTCGCTGCGGTGCATCTGCTCGCGGATGACATCGACTTCGGTCTTCACCACATGCTGACAGCGGTAGAGTAGATCGGACATGGTGATGTCATGCTTCACCGCGTAGCTGGCACCGTAGACGGCCCGTTCGCGAATGCCGGTCAGATGCAACACCGCTTCGCGAATGGCTTTGGAGGGAATCGTGCCGGTATGAATGCAAACCCCGCCGATGGAATCGGAGCGATCCACGAGCACCACGCTCTTGCCGTGCTTGGCGGCGGTGGTGGCGGCTTTCTGGCCGGCGGGTCCGGAACCGATGACGATCAAATCGTATTGCGTGTGCGTGAGGGGCATAGTGGTCTACCGTTTGTATCGGTTGGTGAAGCGGTGCGGTTTATCACATGCATCGAACGAGAGACCGATAACCCGGCTCTTCAGTACGATGAACCCGGATCGCGCGCCGGCCCGGATTTGGTTTCTCTTGTTTTTAGCGAAACATCCGCGATCCGGCCGGGTATAAATGGAGTCGGCAGGGAAATTGATACCTAATCAATGAGGAATCCATGAGTGATCGCGTGTTGTCGGCAGAGCAGATTGAAGATTTCATTCAGCACGGCTACATCATTCTTCGCAATGCCTTCCCGCGCGAGACGGCGTCGAAATGGGTCGATCAAGGGTTCAAGCGGCTGGGTTACAACCGGCACGACAATTCCACTTGGGCGAGCCCTCGCAGCCACATGCCCTCCGTGAACCGTTTCAGCGTGCCCGAGTTTTCACCCTTAGTGTGGTCGGCCGTTTGTGAACTGCTCGGTGGCAGAGAGCGCGTGCGCCCGTACGAATGGAGCGACGGATTTATCATGAACCTCGGCGTCGGCGCTGATCAGCCGTGGATGCCGCCGTCCGCCAAAGCGACCGGCTGGCACAAGGACGGCGACTTCTTCAAGCACTTCCTCGATTCGCCGGAGCAAGGGTTGCTCACGATCGTCTGCTGGACCGACATGGTCCACCAAGGCGGCGGAACGTTCATCTCCCCGGATTCGGTCGGCGTCGTCGCCCGCTTTCTGGCCGAGCACCCGGAAGGCGTTTCGCCGAATGCGTTCGGACAACTGATCAACCACTGCCACGAGTTCGTCGAACTCACCGGCCAGGCCGGCGATGTGGTGCTGCATCACCCGTACATGCTGCACGCGACGAGCCAGAACGTGCTGCGCGTCGAGCGCGCGATCACGAATCCGCCGGTGGGCTTGAAAGAGCCGATGAACTTCAACCGCACCAACCCGGCCGACTTCTCCCCGCTGGAGCGCGGCGTGTTGCGAGGTCTCGGCGTCGACCGCTTTGACTTCAAACCAACCGCTCCGCGCGAACGCATCGTGCCCGCCCGCGTTCACGCGCAGGCCAAGCAACTCGAAGAAGAAAAAGCCCGGCTGGCGGCGAAGTAGTTTGGCGCTCCGGCCAGATTCCGCGTGCGGCGGAACGCGGGATTCACAGCAGTGAGTATTTCGATCTAACGTGCAGCCGAGCAACAGCAGAGGCTCGGCCCACCGGTCGAGCCTCTGCTGTTCGTGAAATCGCTCCCGCGATTTAGTGCCCGTTGTTGCCGCTGACCTCGCGGTAGAGGGCGAGCTCGGGATACGCCTTGGTCGGATCGGCGTAGTCGTTGCCGGCCCGGTCTTTGCCTCGCGCCAGGTAGATTTGGTGGAACACCTTTCCCTTGTCCTTGGTCATTCGGGTCGAGGCGCTCATGTACCGCATGGTGTAGCCGCAGCGCCGCTGGGAACTGGTGTTGGGCTGGCTTCCGTGGATCAGACGGGCGTCGTGCAGGCTGGCGTGGTTCGGCTGCAACTCCATCGCCACGGCGTGGCTGGCATCCATTTCGGTTTTCTTGATTTCGGTCGTGAACACGCTCTTGGCCGGCTCGGCGACGTTTTCATAATCGCTGTAGCCGTGCAGCGTGCGCGGGATGACGTTCATACACCCGTTGATTTTCAGGCTCGGATCAATGGCGAGCCACACCGTCACGACCTCCATCGGATCGAGACGCCCTTTCCAGTAGAATGAATCTTCATGCCACGGCACGCGCTTGCCATTGCCGCTGGGCTTGCAGAGAAAGTGACTGCTCCAGAGTGCGATATCCGGACCGAGGATCGGCTCGACTAAATCGAGGACTTCATCGGCTAAAAGCCATTCAAACAGCGCCGGATCGGTGAAGTGCGGCACGTCCATCGACTCCGGCCGCACGTCGTCAGGCAGGCGGGCGAGCTTTTGCTCGAAATGCGCCTTCAGCGCGTTGAACTTCGCGTCGGGGAAGATCGCCTCGGGGTAAATCACATATCCCTCGGCCTGGTAGTGCTTCACCTGTTCGTCGCTCAAGCGGGCGCGGGTTGCGGTAGATGCGGTCATGGAATCTGTCTCCTTGTTGATTGATGATGTATACCCGCAGCGGCCCTCGCAATCTTGCCGTCAATCGGAATTTTTTGTGTTATATTGATCTTGTGGCCCAACTGCTGCTGTCCCAATTCGTTCACCCACCCGACCACTGCCACGTCGCCGCCTCGGTCATCAATCACTTCGGTCGACCGTCGGAGCATTGGCACGATTTCCTCGAAGTCTTCTGGTGCGACCGTGGACGAGGGTGGCATTGGATCAATAACGAGCAGCGCGAGCTGCTGCCCGGGACGCTGGTGCTTATCAACGCCGATGACCTGCACGGCTTCAGCCGGATGCACGAGCAGCCGCTGCGGATCGTGAATATTGCGTTCGCGGTGAACACTTGGGGCTTTCTTCGCGATCGGTATTTCAAGCAACCCGGCTCGGCCGAAGGAGAACCGTGGTCGGTTGCACCGGTAAGCGGTCGGGAGTGGCAGCTTGCCCCGGCGCAGTTGGCGGAACTGACTCGCCACGCCGCCGAATTGCGAGCCGGCGCTCGCAGTCGCGAGGCGATCGAGCGATTTCTGCTCAACTTTCTGCACCTGATCCGGTCGATCGAATCCGCCAAACCATCCGCCGACCTGCCGGAATGGCTCGATCGGGCGCTGCGGCTGATCGCCAAACCCGAGAACTTGCATCGCGGCACGGCGGGCTTGGCGGAACTGGCAGGCAAAAGCCCCGAGCACGTCGCCAGAGCGGTCCGCAAGTATCTCAGCACCACGCCCACCGCGCTGCTGAACGAAGCGAAAATGCTTCACGCAGCCGAGCGGCTTACCGGGTCAGATCAGGATATTCTCGATCTGTGCGGCGACTGTGGCTTCGATAATCTGAGTCACTTTTATGCGCTGTTCCGCAAGCGCTGGGGCGTGGCGCCCAAACGCTACCGTCAGCAGCAGCAGGCGATTGTGCGGCCGTGATCGTCGCTGGGATTTACTTCCCCGACGTCGGCGGGCGCTTGGGCCACTCGGCGGCGGTGCGGATTTTTTCGATCTGGTCGAACGTGAACTTCCGTCCCCCCGCCGCCATGCCCTCGCAGCGCTCGGCGGCGTGGACCCACGACTCCGGCGATTCCAGATTCCCCTCCCAGAACGGCCAAGTCCGGCACTGCAGCGGGCGAACCGCGTAGACCCCGCAGACACGCCGCGTGTGCTCCACGCCGTCGGCGTCTGCAATTTTTTTGCTGACCAGAAACACGCAATCATGCTCGCCGGCGGGGTTGCGGTATTCCTTCAGGCTGGTGCGCTTGCCGATTTTACGTGTATACGTCGCGCGCGTTTCCTTCACGCTCAACTTGAGATGGGCGGCGAGTTTCTCGACTTCGTCGCCGGTCATCCACACATACCCCGGCCCGCCGGTACAGCAGTTGCCGCAGAGTTGGCAAGTAAACTGCAGACCGTCAGCATACCAGGGTTTTTCGTCGACCGAATTGGGCAGGACGTTCAGCTTCATACGTTCTCCGGTCGAAGCCGGAATCCCATCCCCACGTGCGAGAAGTGGGCGTCGCCGGTGAAGACGTCGGTGATTGCTAAATCTTTCATTACGATCATGCTGGTGAAATCGACAAAGGAAATGTCTGGTTTGTCGCTGTATTTTTTCTTCATCTCCCATGCGTCGTCAAATTGCTGACGGGAGACGTGAATTAAACGGTAGTTGTTGCTCTGCTTACAGGCCAATAAAAGCTTATCAACAAACTTGATTCCTTCTTGCGAACCAAGTGCCGTATGAATTTGAGAGATCGTTTCCGAAAGTACAAAATCCGATGTGACCCATTGGTAGTGACCGGGCATCCCCCTGCGAAACTCGACGGCCATGGCGTGATATTGATCGCGACGGTTGCCTAGTGCGAGCCAACCCCAAGTATCAACGAAAATCATTTCTTAGGTGTTCCGTAGATATAATGATCGTGCTGTTCTGCGGAATCGGCAGGTCCCTGACCAATCCCGATAACCTCATCAAGAGGATCCGTCTTGATCGTCTCCACCGTCACCTGCACCCGCGCTCGGTCTGGCACGGCCACGGGCACGTCCGGGCGGAGAACGCCGTCGATCATTGTCGCTTGGAATGTGATGGACATCGCTGCACCTCTCTGATGCCTCTACTATACCGCGCGGCCGGCCCGAAGCGAAGCGATTTCGGCCGACAGGGCGCTCAATTTGGCCATCAGTTCGTAGTGCCGTTGCGTTTCCTCGTTTGGGGTTTTCTTAATGAAGGTGATCGTGCCCGTCGGTTCGAGGACGGCGGTTTCCACTTCGTCGAGCGATTCAATCCCCTGCTTGTAAGCAGCGGCCGACAGTTCGGCGCGGGTGAGCAACTCGCGATTGAGGTGGTCTTTAAGGACGACCCCGCCGCGGATGAGAGGGTCGCGACAGCCGCCCACGATACGAGCCAGCCGGCGGTGACGGAACAACGTCTGCACGACCAAGTAATTGATCGCCAGCAGCGCCGTCGCGCCGATCAGCCCGCCGGTGATCGAGGTGTCATTGCCGATGATCGCGTTCTGCACGGTGTTGCTGAGCGTCAGCAGCACGATAAAGTCAAACGGATTGAGCTGCGCCAGCTCCCGCTTGCCCGCCAGCCGCAGGCCGGCGAGCAGGAAGAAATACACAATGATCGGCCGAACAATCTTCTCGAGGATCGGCAGGCCGACTACGAACATGTCTTGCCACATGAAAACTCCGGTAAATCAGGACTAAGGGCCCAGGACTGAGGACTGAGTCAATTGCGATACTCTTGCTTTTCTTTCACTCAGTCCTCAGTCCTCGAACCTCAGTCCTATTCTATTCCACTCGCTTGAACGTCGGACGTTGCGTCAGAGAAACGATCGTGCTCCACCATCGCATGGTCAGGACGGACAGATAAGCGATCGGCAGGAACAGCGCGATCGCGCCCGCCCAGGCGAGGCTGACATAACCGGCCACGAAGGCTGCGTCGTACAGGATGAGCCAGAGCAGCCCGCTGAGCATTAGCCGTTGGCCGGCCTGTCTGGGGGAGTCGGCCGTGGTGCGGATGCAGATGGCGACGGTCCAGAACCCCGCGACCGCAATCCCGGGCAGCAGCAACCCCGCCTGCCATCCGAGTGCCGCGACGATCGGCATCCGGTCGAGCCGGCGGAACAGCACCAGGCTTACAACCATCGCGTTAAGCACCAGCAGCCCGCCGCCCACCAGCCAGCGGTGGCGGTTTTTCAGCTCCGGGCGTTTCTGCTCCCAGCCGTACGCGACCATCGACACGATCGCCACGTGATCGAGCAGCAGCAGCGAGTGCCACAGCACCGGCATTTGCGGTGCGACGATCAGCGAATGAAAAAACCGGATCAGCCCCAGCGTGATCAGCCCCGGCGACACCAGATACTTGCCGGCCAAATCGTAAAACACAATCAGCATCGCGGTAAACACCAGTAGCACAAGACTGAGCGGCCCGACCGATTCGCGCCACGAGTACAGCCCGCCGCAAACAAGCGCGACGATCAGCGATGCGATACACAACAGCAGCGCCGTCATCGGCGAAATCCGCCCGCTCGGCAGCGGCCGGTTCGGCGCGATGGACGAATCGCGCCTCCGGTCGATCAGATCATTCAGCGTCATGCCGAACGCATACAGCCCGATCGAAATCCCCGCCGCCAGCAGAAACGGCGTCGGCCCGATCGCGTTATAGATCGACACGCCCGGCCCTTGCCGCGCTCGCGCGAGCAGCAGCACATTGCACCACCCGTCGGCGATGGCGGTGAACACCAGCGCCAGCCGGGTGATCTGCAGCAGCGGAAGAACGCGGTTGGAAAGCAGCGACAGCACGAGGAGGATTGTATGGCTCCCTCTCCCCAGAGGGGAGAGGGCGGGGGGTGAGGGGCGAAACGCGGTAAGTGAAAAACGCCAACTCGTCCATCGACGTCCATCGACGTCCCCAGCCTAAAGTCCATCCGCGTACCAGCGCAACCCAGCGGTTGACGTTTCCCCTATCACCCCAGCCCTCTCCCCTCCGGGGAGAGCGGGCCGTACAATCCTGCCATGAGTACCAACATCCCCGTTTTTCAATCCGCCGACATCCCCGCAAGCGCCAGGTTCGCCGTCATCGCCGCCCGGTTCAACGCCGACATCGTCGACGAACTGCTGGCCGGCGTGCAGCGGCGGCTGGGGGAACTGAAGATCACCGCCGACCGGGTGAGCGTTCACCGCGTACCGGGCGCGTTCGAACTGCCTGTCGCCGCCAAATGGGCCGCCGACAGTAAAAAATTCGCCGCCGTCATTTGCTTAGGCGCGGTCATCCGCGGCGATACGCCCCACTTCGACTACGTGGCCGGCGAAGCCGCGCGAGGCATCGCCACTGTCAGCCTGCAGACCGGCGTGCCGACCATCTTCGGCGTGCTGACCACCAACACCCACCAGCAAGCCCTCGATCGCATCGGCGGCTCCCACGGCCACGCCGGCGAACGCGCTGCGGAGGCGGCGGTGGAAATGGTGGTACTCAAAGGCAAGATTTAAACACAGAGGCACGGAGACACGGAGGCGCGCTCAAAGCTCCATATCGCTTTGAATCCTATTTCTACTCGCTGGATCGAGTTGGGATAGGCAGGCAACTCCGCGTAATCCGTCGAAAACTGCGTCTTGTCTCCGTGTCTCCGTGCCTCCGTGTTTAGCTTCCCCCATACCGCCATCTGGCCTATACTCGTCGGACGATGTCCAAACGCCGGAAAATTCGAGAACTTGCGATGCAGTTGCTCTTCGCCTGGGACGCCAACGGCAGCGCCGACGACACCGCTACACAGCAGATGATCGCCGACGGGAGCGACGACGACGAAGTGCGTCGCGAATCGCTCGCGATGGCCAAAGGCACTTGGGAGCAGCGGGAAATGATCGATCCGCGCGTGGAGCGCTTGGCCCCCCAGTGGCCGCCACGCCGGCAGCCGGGGGTGGATCGGAACCTGCTGCGATTGGCTGTCTGGGAACTGACCAACCTGCCGACCCCGCCGAAGGTGGTCATCGATGAAGCCATCGAGCTGTCGAAGGAATACTCCACCGAACAAAGCGCATCATTCGTCAACGGCGTGCTGGATGCGATCCTTAAGGAAAACCAGGCACTCACCGGCCAATCTTAATGTAGGGTCCGCCTTGGCGGGCCGCTGAAGTCATGGTCCCCAAGGCGGACCCTACGCTATGTCTTTCTTCTCCAAAACACTCGACAAGCTCAAAGGCGCACTCAAGAAGACCGCCGAGGTGCTCAACACCGACGTGCGGACGCTGTTTATCCCCGGCCGGCAGATCGACGATGCGTTTCTGGAGGAACTGGAAGCCAAGTTCATCCAGGCCGACATGGGCGTGAAGAACGTCGACCGGATCGTGTCAGCCGTTCGCGAGCGGTGGCGATTGGGCAAGATCAAGAACGCCGAGGATGCCGAGGGCGTCGTCCGCGAGCAGTTGCTGGCGAACTGGCCGAACCAGGACCGCGAGATTCACTTCGCTACGACCGGGCCGACGGTGATTCTGGTCGCGGGGATCAACGGCGCGGGCAAGACCACCTCGATTGCCAAACTCGCCTGGCTGTTTAAGACGCAGATGAACAAGAAGGTGATGGTGTGCGCCAGCGACACCTTCCGCGCCGCCGCCGTCGATCAGTTGACGATCTGGGCGACCCGCATCGGCGTTGAGATCGTTAAGCACAAGATGGGCGCCGACCCCGCCGCCGTCGCCTACGACGCGTGTGAAGCCGCCAAGACGCGAGGCATCGACGTGCTGATCGTCGACACCGCCGGGCGATTGCACACGCAAGACAACCTGATGCGCGAGCTGACGAAAATCCGCGACGTCGTCGCCAAGCGGATCGACGGTGCCCCGCACGAAGTGCTGCTGGTCCTCGACGCCACGACCGGCCAGAACGGTATCGCCCAGGCGAAAAACTTCGGCGCGGCCATCAACGTCACCGGCCTGGTGCTGGCCAAACTCGACGGAACCGCCAAGGGCGGCGTCGTCATCGCGATCAAAGAGCAACTCAGCGTCCCGGTGAAATTCATCGGCCTCGGCGAAACGCCGGAAGACATCGAAACCTTCGACCCGGCGAGATTCATCAACGCATTGTTCGAGGCGGGTAAGCTGGGGTAGCGACGTTTTAGTCATTCCGTTCGGCCACCGTTAAAATCGTCATCCTGAGGTACCCCGAAGGATCTCGGATTGCGAGCGACTTTCGACATTCGCGATCCTTCGGAGCACCTGATGATGACGATGCGGTTGTAGTCACGTTTCACAGCGCACTATGTCCAACCAACCCCCACCACCCCCGCCAACGCCGATCGACTACGCCCGGCCGCACGCGGATCGGCACAAACGAACGATCCTTTCGCCGCGGGTTGCGATCCACGTCTGGGCGATCGCGGTGGCGTTCGGCATGGCTACGTTCCTGGGCATTCCCAAGCTCGAGGAGGTTCTCAAAGATTTCAAAGTCGAGCTGCCGCTGATCACCAAAATCACCCTGCTCGTCTCACGATTCATCACCAACGGCTACGGCTGGATCCCCGGCCTTATCCTCGCGATCAGTTTGCCGTTCGGCATCACCGCGATGCTGAACATCGGCCATCCCGATCCGGGCCAGTACCGCCGGCGTGAAGTTTGGACCGGCCGGCTGCTGCGGATCGTTGCGGTTCTTGCGTTTCTCTGGATCGCGCTGTCGATGTTCCTCCCGTATACCGCGTTGATTAACAGCATCAGCGGATCGGGCGGTAAACGCTAAACCCTTCCGGCTCGACCTGTCCATTTCAAGTTTGTGTCCGGTTCGGTCATTCCCCTATTGCAGTATTGTTGGCTGACGGAGATGCTTTACGACATATCACTTTGCGGAGGCCGTATGAAAATCGCGACGATTCGATCCGGGTTCATTTGCATCTTTCTCCTGCTGGGCGCGTCGATCAACACCGGCTGCGCGGTGAAGGATAAGTCGATCATCGACCAGGCCACCCAAACCAACGAGCAGCTTCAGCCCGCGCTCGTCACCGATCCGCAACTCGCCGGCTACCTGCAGCGCGTCGGCGATCGCATCGTGTCGGCCGGCAAAGAGATGGATCAGCAGCACATCGGCCCCGACGCCCACTTCAAGAACGGCGAAGAAAACAGTTGGATGTTCACCGGGATGAAATTCTATCTCGTCAAGAGCGACACGATCAACGCCTTCACCACCGGCGGGAAGTACATGTATGTCTACTCCGCACTGTTCGACTTGTGCAAAACCGAGGATGAACTGGCCGCCGTCATGGCGCATGAGTTCGCGCACGTTTACAGCAGACACGTGCAGCGCGGGACGGAGAAGCGGTATCAGGCGTTAGGCGCCGCCGCCGCCGCCGGCGTTGCGGGCGCTGCCGTCGGGGGGAAAGACAACGCCCTCCAGTACGGGCTAGGCTCTGCCGCCGCCACGTATGCCGGCGCGTCCATCTTCCTCACCAGCTTCACCAGCGCCGACGAGAACCAGGCCGACAAGTTTGGCTTCCAAATCTACAGCCGCGCCGGCTGGGACCCCAGCCACTTCGGCGATTTCTTCCAGCGGCTGATCACCGAAAAAGGCATCGATCCTAACGCCGGCGGCGATCACCCGCCCCTCGGCGAACGCGTCAAAAACGCCGAGCGCCGCCAAAGCGAGCTTCCCCCCAAAGCGTCGGCGTGGAAGAAGCCCAACACCGCCGGGCCAAGCGAATTCGCGCAGCTCACCGCCAAAAGCAAGCAATACACCGCGTCGGCGACGAAGGACAAATCCAGCAACGCCGCCCAAACCCTGCTGGCGGCCTTCCCGAGCTGCGTGACGGTCGACAACCAGCCGCAACAAGTTAAAGCGAGACAGGACATCCAGCGCACGCTGGAAGAGGCGAATCAGAAACAGCCGCAGAAGTAACCGCCAGCGGGTTGGCTGTAGTATTCGTAGCATTCATCCGGCGACCGGTTTTTTAAAACAAAGAATCGCGTCCCCTTTGATATACCACGGTAAAATCCATCCTGCGTCGCCGATCTCCCACGTGCCTGTCCGACCAAGCCGAACATGACCAACCCTATCGAAGATCTGACGCGTGACTTCCTGAAAACCTGCGGCGACGCCGGCGAAAGTGAGCAGCTTGTGATCGATCGCCTGACCAAGCGGCTGCACGTCAGCCGCAACGCCCACAAGGAATTCGAAGAATCGTTGACGCTCGGCGAACGCTTGGCCGATCGCATTGCCATCTTCGGCGGTTCGTGGACGTTTATTCTGTTGTTCCTTGCGCTACTGCTCTGCTGGATCGTGCTGAACACGGTCATCCTGACGAGAGTGGGTACGCCGTTCGATTCGTACCCTTACATTTTTCTTAATCTCATCCTGTCGATGCTCGCTGCGTTACAAGCGCCGGTGATCATGATGTCTCAAAACCGCCACGCGGCTAAAGACCGAATCGCCGCGGAGCATGGCTACGAAGTTAACCTGAAATCCGAACTGGAGATCCTGGCATTGCACCAGAAGGTCGACACGCTGCGCGAGAAGCAGTGGCTGGAACTTGTCGCCATGCAGCAACAGCAGATTCAACTGCTGACTAAACTCCTGGAAGACCGAAAGTAGCCTTTCATTAGCGGGCGGTTGCGTAGAACTTGCACGCCTCGGCCAACAATTGGTCTTCGCTCATGTGCTGATCGTTGACGACGACCGTACCAACCACCCGGCGAGCCAGATTAGCATGGTGCGCTTTGAGTTCGACCATCAGATGGTCCATCGCGCTGCTTGAGCCGGTGGAACTGCCCAAGATCAAAATCTTTTCCGCTCCAGCCAATGCCTTCGCGATAGCTTCGTAAAATGCTTTCGGTTCCGGCTTACGCTGGCCGGTACCGTCTTCTTCCACGTCGTGCAGATGACGGTGCGAGCCGGTCGGATCAAGCGGCGAGATGC
>JBBROD010000021.1:0-57534 GCA_038229715.1 Tepidisphaerales bacterium
CTCATCGGCGTCTTGCGGGTAAGGGTCAGGGATTCCCGGCGTTCACGTTCGGCGTCGGCGGGTGAGAATAAGTAGGCCTGCAGGTCAGGCTTGAGGAACGGCCGGATCAGCTCCTGCCCTCGCGGCCCGATGAACATCTCGCGAGTGTGCCCAAGATGCGCCGTCTTATGTCTCGCCGGCCGGTACACCCACAACTTGCCCGTGGTGTCGATGTCGCATCCGCGCATCAGAACAACCTCGCCCGACCTCATGCCGGTGAGCAACTGCAGGCGGATCATCGCGGACACTTGGCGGGAGACGTATGGCAGGATCGCTTCGGCGTTGGCGACAGGAACGGGCTTGACCGGCACTGATTCTCGCACCTCGCTACGGCCTTGGCGAAGTCCGCCAAGCGCCATCAGGCCGTGAAGCACCGACGAGGGGATCATTTCATTCTCAACCGCCCATTTGAACACGTGGCGGACGCGAACGATTTGTCGGTTGATGTTCGTCCTGCAGTAGTCGGCGTCGATCATCGCCTGCCGAACCGCCTTCAGTTTGAGCGGGCCGAACTCCGCCGCGGCCGTCCGGCCGTAGAGTTTCAGCAGGGGGCGCATCGCTTCATCGAAGTTGCAAGCGGTCCGGCTCGGTGATCCGTCGGCCTCGCAGTAGTACGCGCGAGCGTGCCGGCGGAATGCAATCGCGAGCTCGGCGATCGTCAGCGGCACGGCAGCGACGATCCGCTGCCGTCCTGCAGCGAGCCACTCGGCAATAACCCGATCGTAGTCGGCTCGACTAGCAGCGGTCCCGTACCGGCCGAGATACACGTCCTCGCCGTCGAGCCTCACAACAGCTTGGCCGGAAGCTCGGTGACGACAATATTTCGGGGTGGTGGATGGTTGGCGCGACATGCGGTAGAACTCCAAAAACCGTCCGTAGACTACGGAGGAATCAGGCGCTTCTGCCGCACTTTTCCACTCGGAAAAGGTAAGCTAACTCTTGCTTTCGGCGTGACTTACATTCAAGCGGGCGAAGGGGGTCGAACCCTCGACATTCACGTTGGGAACGTGACGCTCTACCAACTGAGCTACGCCCGCGCTGGTTGAAATCGTAGTGAACCAGCCGGGCGCGTCAAGCAGGTGGCGAAACCAGGCTGAAAACATTGAATTGTTGAGAGGAAATCGTTTTTTGTTGACCTTCCGATCGATGGGTCGATAATGTTGAGTGCCCTATGGCTCGATTTCGCATCGACAGCCTCGCCGACCTTGCCCGTCAGATGGCGTTTACGCCTCATACGGCCCGCGAAGCGCAGCTTCTTTCGGCTGAGGAACTGCTGTACTCGCTCGATCCGCTCAAAGCGTACCCGATTGAATACGTCGTCTTTCGCATCACCGGGTATCACCCGCAGAGCATCGATCAGAACCTGTTGACCGGCTTGGCTTTGCAGCACGATCTGGGGCAGCTGATCGAGACCGTCAGCGATTCGCTCGACTTGCGGGTCGATCAAACCCGCGAGCCGGTGTTGCAGATCGAGGATGTTTGTGAGCGGTTTAACGTCACCAGCAAAACCATTCAGCGGTGGCGACGCAAAGGCTTCGTCGCGCGGCGGTTTATTTTCGCGGACGGCAAACGCCGGGTGGGGTTCCTGCTGAGCGGCGTGGAGCGGTTTCTTTCGTCGCATCAGGATCAAGTCAGCCGTGGGGCGAATTTCTCGCAGGTGTCGGTCGCCGAGCGGGATGAGATCGTCCGCCGGGCGCGGCGGATATCGCACCAGTGCGGGTGCTGCCCGAATGAAATTTCTCGCCGCGTTTCGAGGCGCGTCAATCGCTCGCCGTTGACCGTTCAGCACATCATCAAAAAGCACGATGCGGAGAATCCGCAGCAGGCGGTCTTCACCACCGGCCCGGCGGCGATGGGCGCGGAAGAACGCGTTCGCATCGTTCGCGGTTTCCGCGGCGGGGTTAGCTTGAAGGCGCTGGCCCGCAAGTGGTGCCGGCCGAAGACGGCGGTCTATCGCGTGGTCATCGACGAGCGGCTGGACAAGCTGCTGCGCCGCAAGGCTAAGTTCATCGACGACACGCTTTATCATCAAGACGACGCGGAAAACGTGATCGACCAGATCGTCGCCCAGCAGCCGCTGGCGGGGGATTTCGACCGCGAAAAAGCCCGCGTTCCGCGCGATTTGCCGGCGTACTTGGCGGAGTTGTACCGCACGCCGTTGCTGTCGGCGGCCAAGGAGCGGGCGCTGTTTCTGAAGTTTAATTTCCACAAGTGGCAGTTCATCGCCGCCCGGCGTCGCATCGAGCCGCACCGCGTGATGGCCGGCGATCTCAAGCGGATCGAAGGGTTTCTCCGCAAGGCGACCGAAGCCAAAAACGCCATCGTCCGCGCGAACCTGCGGCTGGTGGTGAGCGTCGCCCGCAAACACCTGCGGCCGGGGTTATCGTTGATGGAACTGGTGTCCGACGGCAACATCACGCTCATGCGCGCGGTGGAAAGTTTCGACATCCACCGCGGCTACCGGTTCAGCACGTACGCATCGCTGGCGCTGATGAAGGGTTTCGCGCGCAGCGTTCCGCTGATGCTGGCCGGCCGGGCGAAGCAGCCGACGGGCGAGCAATCGATGGCGGACGTCAGCGACCGCCGCAGCCCGGCCGATGCAGACCGGATCGCCGACCGCGACCATCTCCGCAAGTTGCTGGCCGTGCTCGATCCGCACGAGCGGCAGATTCTGCTGGCGCATTACGGCATTTCCGAAGAAGGGTCGGCTGCTCACCTGGAGATTTCTCCCCGCCGGGCTAAGCAGATCCAGCGGAAGGCGATCGACAAGATCCGCGCTTCGATGGATATTTCCGCAGCGTAGTTTTTGCTTCAACTTAGACGCTTCGCTTCTCCGTACTGCAGGCATCCGGCGCGTGCGATGTGCGCCTAACGATTTCAAAAATAAGTTATCCGAAATAAAAACGCATTCAGCACGGCGCCGGAGGACCGTGGTACGGGTGAGGTTGTCGGAATCGGTTTTTGATCCTCGTGCGTCTCGGCGGACTTGAAGTACACTACGCGGACTACCTTTGAGAGGACATCATAAGTGATACCCATTCGGTTCGGCATTGTAGGTTGCGGTTCGATCGGCCCCACGCACGCGGGCGCATTGCAGCAGATTCAGGGCGCGGAACTTGTCGCCGTAGCCGACACGATCAAGCAGCGGGCCGACGAGATGGGTGCGAAGTTTAACGTCGCCAAGGTGTACGAGAGCGACGTAGCGCTTATCAACGATCCCGACGTGGATGTGGTGATTCTGTGCACGCCTTCGGGCCTGCACGCCGACGGCGCGATCCGCGCCATGAAGGCCGGCAAGCATGTGGTGGTTGAGAAGCCGATGGAAATCTCCCTCGCGGCGGCTGACAGGATCATCGCCTGCCAGGCGGATACCAAACGCAAATTCACCGTCATCAGCCAGCACCGTTTCGACGCGGCCACGATGCTGGTTAAAGACGCCATCGATTCCGGAAAACTCGGCAAGATTATCCTGGCCGACGCGACGGTGAAATGGTGGCGCACGCAAAGTTATTACGATTCCGGCGACTGGCGAGGCACATGGAAATTCGATGGCGGCGGGGCGTTGATGAACCAGGGCGTTCACACCGTCGATCTGCTGCAGTGGCTCGTCGGCGGGGTCAGCACGATTTTCGCCCACACCCGCACGGCTGGGCATGAGCGGATTGAAGTCGAGGACATCGCCGTCGCGGCTTTGACATTCCGCAACGGCGCGGTCGGCACGCTGACGGCGACGACGGCAGCGTATGAAGGGCATCCCGTGCGCATCGATATTTTCGGCACGGAGGGCTCGGCCATCCTTGAAGGCGATCGGCTGAAGAAGATGAAGCTCAAGTCCGGCGAAAACTACACGAGTGAATCCGCTGCGGCTCATGCGATTTCGGTCGCGCAAGGCGGGACCGCGAGCGTGAAGGATCAAGCCGCCTCCCGAACGGCAACCGCTGATCCCGGCGCGGTGTGGGGCGATGCCCATCGCGCCCAGCTCAAGGATTTCATGCGGGCGATCATCGAAGACGGCAACCCGCTCATCGACGCCGCCGGCGGACGCAAGCCGCTGGAAATCATCCTTGGCGTGTATGAATCCAGCCGCAGCGGGAAGCTGGTTACGCTCTGAACGGGCCTGCTGACCAATAACTCGATTCCACATGCTAAGCCGATGATCGATCTGGCCGATACATCAATAGTCGTAACACAGGAGCCAGACATGCCCGGAGTACAGATCGGCCAATTGTTAATCGAACAGGGTTGCCTCACCGAGGAGCAGGTGGCGCACATCCTGAAGGTCCAGAAGATGACCAGCCGCCCGTTCGGCGATCTAGCGGAGCGGCTGTACGGCATTAACCCCAAGGCGATCGAAGACGCCTGGGTTGAGCAATACGTTCGCACGGTAGGCGTGGTTGATCTGAACGACCAAAAGGTGGACACCGATGCGCTGCGCGTGCTCAACCGCCGGCAGGCGTGGCAGTTTCATACGCTGCCGATCAACCGCCAGGATTACGATCTGCACGCGGCCACGAGCGCCGAGAATCTGGTTCGCGCGGTGAATTTCACCGCCCGCAAGCTTGATGAGCCGGTGTATTTCCTGATCGCCGAGCGAACGCAGCTTCGGGAATTCCTGATGAAGCACTACCCGGTGCCGGAGTTCCTCGCGAACTATTCAAAGAACTTGGCGGGGTAAGCCGGCAGTCGATAAAAATCAAAGTATTGAACGGAGAGCGGGACGTCGGTCCCGCTCTTTACGTTGATGGCCTGTATCAGCAAATGTAGGGCGGGACTGCAGTCCCGCCGAATGTGGACGCACGGAGCATTCTCCGGAATCGACCGGCGGGATTGCTATCCCGCCCTAAAGTCGGCGGAGATTTTCGGTAATGAGTCAGTCTGAAATATGATGTACCGCGTTGCGTGGAACACTCGACCGTACCACGGGCCTCCGGCCCGTGCCGGCGATTAGGAATAGCTAAGGACTTTTATTTTCTCAGTTTCGCGCGCCACCGGCACGGGCCAGAGGCCCGTGGTACGGTTAAGTTTTTCAATCGGACGCACGACCAGATTTTCACTCACTGTCCTGCCGCGCCATCGTTGCCGGTGGGAGCATCACGCGGGATTCAGCGTCCTGCCAGACGATCGTCCAACCTAACTGTTGCAATGGCTCGGTGAAGACGCTGCCTTTGGTCGGCAGGATGGCGAAGTCGGCGGCGACTTCTTTTACTAGCCCGGTGCGGGTCGGCAAGTCGCCGTAGAACACGTCGCGGAAGAACGCCGGCGGGTGCATTTGCGTGCGGCCGTCGATGAAGGTTTGGTAGCGATCGCCGAGTCGCCACGCGAGATAGCCGCCCCAGTTCAACTCGTTGATCATGTGGCCGGTGCGCGGGGTGACGTTCGCATCGACAAACTCAGCCGCGGCGGTGGGGTAGACGTTGGCGGGCGGGGCGTTGCGGTTCAGCCAGACGCTGAGCTGGGATTGCGGCGTAGGGAAGTTGATCGCGATGCGCAGCCCGCCGATCAGCAGCAGCAGAGAGAGCGCCGCGACAACCGGCGTGCGCCGCAGCGGCCGGTCTGACAGCCGCGGCCAATACGCGGCCGCCATCGGCGCCGCGATGATCGCGAACAGCGGCGAGAATCGGCCGAGTCGGAACAGGAAGACGATCATCACGCCGAGCCACAGCCATTCGCCGACGCGGAAGTGCTTGCGGTTTGCCACGCACCCGCCGAGAGTCAGCAGCACGAGTGCGAGGGAGATTTTGCCGAACGCTCCGTCGTAGAACGGCCGCATCTCGGCGAGGATCGGCGAGGAGACCATGACGTCTTCGCTCTGCAGCTTGTGAAGCATCTGCAACATGCCGGGCAGCATGGGGGTTGCGAGATACGCGAGCCCGATCAGAACGGCGAGTATCGCATAGCGGGCCAAGCTATTTCCCTCGCCCGGTACGCCAGGCGAGGGTAGGGCGAGGGTTTTTTCGTCATTCGCAGCGTGGCCCGCGGAGTGAGCAGAACCCTCACCCCCGCCCTCTCCCGGCGTACCGGGCGAGGGAGGGCGGCGCCTGAGTTCCCACATCGCGCCGGCGGTCAAAGCCGCCAGCCAGATCGGGACGAGCATTGCGGTGAGGTGGATGTTTGTCAGCAGCGCTGTCAGAGGGATCAGCAGCCAGATTGCGCGCGAGCGTTCGCGAAGCCGGCGGTCGCGGAGGATCAGCCACGCCGATAGGGCGAGCAGGTCGAGCGCCAGTGTCGCCGGGCGGAAGCTGAGGTACGCCAGCGACCAAACGCACGCGGCGGCCGTTGCCAATACGGTGTTGAATTCGCTCTCGCGGTGCTTGATCTGCTGCAGCTCGCGACAGCCGGCGGCGATGAGCAGCACGAACCCCGCCGACATCGCCGCGTGAACCGCCACCGCGCCTTGCCAGCCGGCGAGATTCCAGACGCCCAGCATCGCCAGTTCCGCCAGCCACGAGTAAGGCGTCCACGGCTCGCGGATGGAATTGAACGACAGATCATCCACCAGCGGCCCGATGCCCTGATGCAGTAAATCCTGAGCGACGCGGAGGTGCCAGAAGCAATCCGGATCGAGCGTGTCCATCAAAACCGGCTTGGCCACCGCGACGAGAACGAGCAGCGCGATCGCCAGGCGGAAGCCGAGGGACGGGCGGGAATGAGGAATCGGAAAGCTCACTCTCCGATTATCGGCCAATTACGGCGGTGGGTCGGCAAACTTTATTGGGAAATGAATGCGACACAGAGACACAGAGTCACAGAGCAAAACACAGAGAAGATTCTGAATTGTTTTCTCTCTGTGCTTATCTCTGTGACTCTGTGCCTCTGTGTCGCATGTCCCTGTGTTAAGTCCTAGAATCCTTCGTATGGCAGAGCAGTCAGAGCAACCCAGCCCACCGCCGCGCATTTTTCGCCGGTTGATGATGATCCTCCGCCCGCAGTGGGGGTTGATCGCGGTCGGCCTGCTGGTGCTGCTGCTCTCCATGCCCGGCGAACTTTTTCCCGCGTTCGTCTGGATGTATGTGGCCGACGGGCTGGTCATGCACACGCACAACGCCGCGGTCGATCGGTTGCACGCGATGTTCTCCTTCGGCGGGCATCTGACGAGTTGGCCGGCGCTGCTGGCGTCGTCGCTGGCGTGGCTTTCGATCATCTACGTCTGCGGCGAGACGCTGGAAACACTCTCTGGCTACATCATGCAGCGGGTGGCGCAAAAATTCGTGCTCGTCCTCCGCAACGATGTTTACCGCAAGCTGCAAAGCCAGAGCCTTTCGTACCTGCAGCGCCAGCGCATCGGCGACCTGATGAGCCGGGCGATGGGCGATGTGGACGAACTGCAGTCGTTCACCATCAACGGGATCGACGTGATCGTCGGCGAAGGCGTCATGTGGCTTGTGACGGTGGTCACCGTCATGCTGATCGACTGGCGGGTTGCGTCGGTATCAATGGCGCCGCTGATCCTCGTCTACATGATGCTGCGGACGTTCAACCGGCGCATCGCCCCGATCTACAAAGCCGCCCGCGATCGCGCGGGGGATGTCTCGACGCGGCTGCAGGAGAATCTGTCGGGCTTAACGGTGATCAAAATTTTCGGCCGGGAGAAGCAGGAGGCGCAGCGGTTCCGATCCGCCACCGATGCGTATTACGACCAGCAGATCAAGGCGATCAACGCCCGCAGCTTGTACTTTCCGTTCTCGCGAATGGTCGGCTTCCTCAGCAACGTGAACATGATCGGCCTTGGCGGATACCTCATCTTGGCCGGCAAAGGGTTTACGCTGGGGAAGCTGCTGCTGTTCCGCTCCTACTGGTGGCGATTGTTCGGGCCGGTGCAGACGCTGGCGCGCGTGAACGACATGGTGCAGCGCGCGTCGGCCGCGGCGAGGCGCGTGTTTGAAGTGCTCGATGCGCCGGACGAAATGCCGGACGACGCCGACGCCAGGCCGCTCACGCAAATCGTCGGGGAGATGAAGCTGGAGGGAGTGAAATTTTCTTACGGTCGCACGGGCCATCAGCCTTTGCCGGACAGCGCACCCGGGCATGGGCTGGTAGCCCATGCGACAGATGCGCTGCGAAACGTCGCGATCACGATTCCCGCCGGTACGACGGTGGCGCTATGTGGTCCCAGCGGGTCTGGCAAATCTACGATTCTCAATCTGCTCCTCCGATTTTACGACCCGACCGACGGTGTGGTGACGTTGGACGGCGTAAGCCTCCGCCGGATCGAGCGGCACAGCCTGCGCAGTCAGTTCGCGCTCGTGCAGCAGGAGACGTTTCTGTTCAACGACAGCCTGCTCGACAACATCCGCTACGGCCATTCCGAAGCCACGATGGAGCAGGTCATCGCCGCCGCGACGGCGGCCAACGCGCACGAGTTCATCGCGAAAATGCCGGCCGGGTATGAAACGAAAGTCGGCGAGCGCGGCGTGCGCCTGTCCGGCGGGCAGAAGCAGCGGATCAGCATCGCACGGGCCTATCTGTCCAATCCGCCCATCCTGCTGCTCGACGAGCCGACCAGCAGTGTCGAGCCCGACAGCGAGGCGGCGATCATCGGCGCGCTCGCACGCCTGATGGCCGGCCGGACGACGGTGGTGACAAGCCATCGGCCGAGCCTGATCCGCCAAGCGGATGTCGTATACGTCATCGAAGACGGCCGGGTGACGGCCAATGGGTCGATCGCGGAAGTCATTCGGCAGAGCGAGTGGTTTGCACGGTTCATCGGGGCGGAAGAAGAATTAGCCACAGATGGGCACAGATAAACACAGATAAATACAGATGAAATTTAGTTCTGGTTTTTTATCTGTGTTCATC
This sequence comes from Tepidisphaerales bacterium, assembly GCA_038229715.1. Lineage (GTDB taxonomy): Bacteria > Planctomycetota > Phycisphaerae > Tepidisphaerales > Tepidisphaeraceae > JANMES01. Next base: position 8,836 of record JBBROD010000021.1, read on the forward strand.
TGTGTTTATCTGTGGCTAAAAAATAATGCAAATTGACTCAATCATCGGCGTTGATTTCAGCGGCGCTAAACTTGCCGGGAAAAACATTTGGCTGGCCGATGTCGAGCCGGATGGCGATCGCTTGCGGCTTCGCGGACTGAACTCGCTTGAAACCCTCGCCGGTGCCGCCGAGCGGGAGATCGCGCTGCCGTCCCTTGCTGATCGGATCGTTACATCAACCAACACGCTGTGGGCGATCGACTTTCCGTTCGCACTGCCGATCGAACTGGCGTGTATGGGCCCGTCGTTTGCGCATCAATTGGCCACCACGCAAGTGTACAAGGGCGATGCCTACGACTTCGGCCGATGGTTACTGGCCGAGGCGAAGAAGCTCGGCGGCGCGAATCACATTCGCCGGCAGACCGACAGCGAAGCGAAAACGCCGTTCGATTGCTACCACTACCGCATCATCTGCCAAACCTTCCACGGCATGCGCGACGTGCTTCGCGCGATCGCCGCCGACGAGCGGACGGCTATTCTGCCGTTCCAATACGAGCGGCTTAAGAAAGCCAAGCGGGTGGTGATCGAAGCCTGCCCGAGCACTACGCTGAAAAAGTTTGGCTGGCCGCACCAGAACTACAAGCAGCCGGCCGGCGGTCCGCTGACGGCCAAGCGGCTGGCGACGCGGAAGCAACTTTATGCAGGCCTGGCGACGCTCATCGACATCCCGCCCGCGTTGCAAAGAGTGATTGCCCGCAACCCCGGCGGCGACGCGCTCGACGCTGTCCTAGCGGCGGTCGGTGCGTGGCGCGCGTGGAACGCCGTCGACCACGCCGCGATCGCCAACCACGCGCGGTATCCGCTGGAGGGTTATGTGTACGGGTGATTAACAACCTCGCCCGGTACGCGGGGAGAGGGCAGGGTGAGGGTTCTGCTTCATTCGCAGAGATCATCCACGAATAACACGAATCTACACGAATAAAGAATTCATTCGTGAAGATTCGTGTTATTCGTGGATCAAATGAACGTCTTAACTGAACGCTCTCCCGGCGTACCGGGCGAGGAAGCGGGCCAATCGACAACCACACCTAAAAATCTTACACTCGCTCGCATGTCGCAGATTTCAGATTTCCCCGCCCGCGGGCGGATTACGGCGGTTCAAGACGGCAAGATCACGTTTCAGCCGACCGGGACGAACTACGAGTTCCACTTGTCGGTGTCGGCCGGTTTTACTGGCGAAGTCGATTCGCTGGTGGACGGGTTGATCCGCGTCACCGGGCGCAAGGTTTACTCCGTGCCCAGCGGCGGGAATTTTGTCGCGCCGATTTTCGGGCCGCCCAAGATTATCCAAGGCCGAGTGAAGTTCGCCAGCGAGAAGCAGTTGGTGATTCAGGCCGGCGTGCCGATCGTAGCCGAACTGCCCGGCGATGAGAACGCGGTCGACCTGCACAGCGGCGGGATCGCGGTCGGCACGCTTGTGAACGTTGTCGCCTTCCCCGGCGCGAAGTTTGAATTGCTCGGCGCGGCGGTGGGGAAATAGTTTCAGATTACATTCCGTCAGACAACTCTTCGCGGTGTTTGCATATCCACCAGACGGCCGACAGCACCGCAGCCGATGCCAGCGTGTGACCCAGCGCCGCCGGCCATTGCGCGGAGAGGCATTCGTTCCAGCCGACGAAAAAGAGGTACAGTCCGCCGCCGCTGCCGGCAGCGATCAGGCCCAGAATCAAAAATGTGATGCCTTGAGACAACAACCGATCGAACATAGATGAATTCCCTCGCGCGGGCGAAACCAAGCCCGATGCTCTCCCATCGGCAGACGATCTCATCGGGCCGTACATTTTCGGACGGTGGATTTTCGGCGCAGTGACCTCGCGGCGAGTGCGCAATCGCGTTTTTGAATCGTCAACGCGGATACCACAATTTTATTGCGCAAAAAAAAGGCAAAAGGTTTTTCAAAACCTCTTGAAACAGGTTGCAGCATCCCCAATACTTCCCTGCCTGAAGTTTAGGCGATCGGCTCGGAACGGGCTTTACCGATTGTGCGTTCGTCGGTCGATCAGTTGGGTTAACCGAATGGGGTAAGGATAGGGAGAAGATCGCGCGCTTTGCCTCGGAGCTTTCAGTAAAGCATCGACCAGCGAAGCAAACTATTTGTACCGTTGTTGCCAACGGGCTTTACTCAGGGCGACAACGAATCTCATGGGCTCCGGCGTCGAGTTGTGGGTGATGCCGGGGCCCTTTTTTATGCGCTTTGTCTTGCAAAGTGCGTGATTGCGCATCGGTGGCTTTTCTTTTTCGCTTAAAAAAAGTTCAACGACTTTAACTACGCGTGATCCGCCGGGATTGCGCGCAAGGGTTGATCGCTTAGAGCGGTGAGTAATTTGATGTAACGTGTAGGCTCAGAATTCGTCATCCTGAGGTACGCCGAAGGATCTCGAATTGCGAGAGGCTTTCGACGTTCGAGATCCTTCGGCGTACCTCAGGATGACGACATACGATCCTTCACACGCTACGACAAATGGCGCGTTACTTTACGATGTCAGGATGGCGATGCTGATTGATTGGCTGGTTGCAAAATTTCCAAAGAGCTCTCGGAGCACGCTGAAGAAGTTGCTCGAGGACGGTCGCGTCACCGTGAACGGCCGGCCGGTGAAGGTGATGAAGACGCCGATCGGCGAGAAGGACGTCGTTGAGGTTCTGAACCGCGCCGCAGGAGGACCGCCCAAGCCGAGCCTCGAGCCGCTGACTCTGGTGTACGAGGACGCCGAGTTGCTGGTGGTTGATAAGCCGCCGGGCCTGCTGACCAGCACGGTGCCCCGCGAGAAACGCCCGACCGCGATCGCGATCGTCATCCGCTACCTCGCCGGCGATCGCAAAGCGCGGCCAGGGCTGGTTCATCGGCTCGATCGCGATGCGTCCGGGCTGCTGGTCTTCGCCAAAACCTTGGCGGCGTTCGATTCGTTCAAAAGCCAGTTCTTCCACCACACCGCCGGGCGGGTTTACGAAGCGCTGGTGCATGGTAAGCCGCGGGAGGCGAAAGGGACGATCGATTCGTTTCTAATCGAGTCGAAGGAAGGCAAAGTCTTCGTCACCAAGGATGAGAACAAGGGGCAGCACGCGATCACGCATTACGAGGTGATCGGCGAAGTCGACGGGTTCACGCACGTTCGCGTGCAATTACAGACCGGCCGCAAGCATCAGATCCGCACGCATCTCGCCAGTCGGGGGCATCCAATCGTCGGCGACGTTCTTTACGGCCCGCAGCCGCCTAAGCGCGAGCGGCTTATGCTGCGCGGCGTTGAGCTGTCGCTGGATCACCCGCGAACGGGCAAGCGTTTGGAGTTGAAGGTTCAGGGGTGGAATCCATCGACTTCCGCCTCGCTGCCGGCCGGAACTGTGAATCCGGGTAGTAGCACAGTTTAAAATCGCATCCCGGCGATCCTTCTCTTTGTACTTCGCAATGACGATCTGCGTCCGACGGCGCGAGAATTAAATCAAATCCGAATTAGGCCGTTGCGGTAAAGCGATAAACGCCCGATCCCACCTCAAACACCGCCGCATTGTGATCGGTGCCCTTGGCCTTTACGCCGTCGGATTGCACTTTCCCGTCTTGGGTCGGAACGTGGATGGTGGCCGTCGCGTTCGGGGGGATGGTTACGTCGAGCGTGAGTTTTCCGTCGGCGATCGTCCACCCGCTGGCCGCCAATCCGTAGGGCGTTTGCAGGGACGCCTTCGCGTGCGTCAGCCCGCCGCCGGGCCGGGGGTGGATGATCAGGCGTTGATAACCGGGGACCGCAGGATCGCTGTCCAGCCCGGCCACCGTGCGGTAAAGCCAATCGCCGATCGCGCCGTAGGCGTAGTGGTTGTAGGAGTTCATCCCGACATCCGCGAAGCCGGTTTCCTTCGTCCAGCCGTTCCATCGCTCCCAGATCGTCGTCGCGCCTTGCGTGACCGAATACAACCAGCTCGGCCAAGTCTTTTGGTGCAGAAGATCGTACGCCACATCGAGATGGCCGAACCGCGTCAGCACTTCGCACAGGTAAGGCGTGCCGACGAAACCGGTCGCAAGGTGGTTGCCGCGGCTCTTGATGTCTTTGACGAGCATCGCCGCCGCCTCCGAGCGCACCGCTTCGGGCAGCAAATTAAAATGCAGCGCCAGCACGTACGCCGTCTGCGTCTGCGCTGCAACGATGCCTGCGGGCGTGACGTAGCGTTGCTGGAAGGCGGCCTTGGCTTGTTCGGAGATATTCGCGTACTTCGCGGCGTCGTCCGACTTGCCCAGCACCGTTGCGATCCTGCTCATCAAACCGGTAGTGTGCGCGAAAAACGCCGTGCTGATCAGATCCTTCGGCGTGCCGCCATCGGTCTTGCCGCTGCCGTCGAGCGCCAGCCAATCACCAAAGCCGGGGTTTCCGCCGGCTTCTTTCGTCCCGCGCAATCCGTCGCGGCTGGTCTTTTGCAGGAACGCGGCGAACTTCGCCATCGAGGCGTAATGGTCGGCGAGGATTTGAGTGTCTCCATAGCAGAGATACACCGTCCACGGGCAGATGACCGCCGCGTCCGCCCACGCAGCGCCGCCGTCCGGCCCGCAGCCGGCGTTGGGGATCACCATGGGGATGCTGCCGTGTTCGGTCTGGCTGTCGGTGATGTCCTGCTGCCACTTGTTGAAAAACCCGGCCACGTTCATGTTGAACGCGGCGGTGCGGATGAAGACCTGCGCGTCGCCGGTCCAGCCGAGGCGCTCGTCGCGCTGTGGGCAGTCGGTGGGCACTTCGAGGAAATTGCCGCGCTGGCCCCATTGAATGTTGTGCTGCAGTTGATTGATCATCGGATCGGAGCATTCAAACGCTCCGGCCTCGGGCGTATCGGAGTGAAGCACCACGCCGGTCACGTTGAGAAGTTCAACTTTCCCGTGGGCTGCGATTTCGACGTAGCGGAATCCGTGGAACGTGAATCGCGGCTCCCAGGTTTCCTCTTCGGCGCTGCGGCAGGTGTAGAAATCGATGCACTCAGCCGATCGCAGGTTGGCGGTGTAAAGGTGCCCGTTGGGCTCGAGCATCTCGCCGTGACGCAAACGCACGGTCGTGCCGGGCTTGGCTTTGATGGTGATGCGGACGTGCCCGACCATGTTCTGGCCGAGGTCGGCGATGTAACCGCTGTAACCCCAGCCGGGCGTGTGTGCTTTTTTCGGCGGGGCGATCGTCGCAAGCTCCTTGGTCACCCGCACCGGCGGACAGAGCGAAGCCACGATCGGAATACCCGGATCGGCGAACGTTTTGACCGGCAACCACTCGGCGTCGGCGTAGGACGATTGATCCCAACCTGGTATTTCAAGCCGGGCGTCGTAATGCTCGCCGCCGATCATGTCAGAGACCAGGATCGGGCCGGTCGTGGTGCGCCAGGTGGGATCGGTCGAGAGGATTTGCGTCGAGCCGTCGTCGAACTCGACAAAGAGCTGCGCGAGCAGCCGCGGTCGATCGCCGTACTGCTGACGGTCCATGCCTTGAACGCGTCCGCAGTACCAGCCGTCGCCGAGGATCGCGCCGATGGCGTTTGCCCCGCAGGTGAGCATCGTCGTCACGTCGTAAGCGTTGTATTGCACGCGCTTGCGGTACTCGGTCCATCCAGGGCGGAACACGTCGTTCCCGACGCGCTGGCCGTTGATGTAGGCTTCGTAAATGCCCAGCGCTGTTGCGTAAAGACGCGCTTTGCGGATTCGTCGGTCGGGCAGGGTGAACGCTTTACGCAAGTACGGGCTGGCGGCGCTGGTGCGCGGCCCGCCGATCACGTTCGAGCCGATCCATTGCCCGCGCCAATCATTGCGATTCAGCAGCCCCGATTCCCAGTGTGCAACGCCGCTCTCCACAGGCTCGGCCGATCCGTCGGCCCAGATGCGGACCTTCCAAAAGGCGGCTTGCATCGATGTAAGGGAACTGCCGCTGTACTCGATTTGTGTCGATTGCGACGACGCCACTTTTCCGCTGTCCCAAAGCTGCCCGATGTTTTTCGCCAGCGCATCAGCCGACTTGGCGACCAGCACCTGATACGCCGACTGCTTCCAGTTCTTTTGATCGGTCCGGGTGATCCAACTCAGCCGCGGGCGCGGCGAGTGAATCGCCAGAGGATTGCTTTGATACTCGCATTGCAACGAATCGACGACGGTTCCAGCCATGAAATCTCCGAGAAAAGGTCGTCGATTAAAGTCGAGAGTGATCGACGTGTCAAAACCGGAATTCCGATTGGGGAGAGCTAAGAGTCGTTAGGTTTCTTCCTTGTCGAGATCGCGCGGATCGCCGGCTGGGAAATCGGCGATGTACTCCATCGTAATTCTCACGTATTTCACGCCGTTCACCGCGCGCAGCTCGGGCAGCCGATTGGAATCGATAGTTCCTCCAATCGAGCCGTTGTTGGGATTCGAATCATCGATTTCCAATCCAACCAAGGCAACCGATGTAAGAATGGCTTGGAATTGGTTATCTGGCGTCGCGTCGACAACCACAATGACTTCACTGATCAAAGCATCGCGATGATTCACAATCAGAAACCTCGGTTAGGCCGGGACCGAAAGCGTGATCGTAGTCCGGCGACGATTCAGAACCTAATCCCAAGGTCGCTCTTTCCCGCATTTCGGGCAGCGGTAGGGGCTGGCAGACATGTCCGCGCCGCAATAGGTGCATAAGTCGTGTTCGACTCGGTGTTGCCTGAGGCGCCTAGCCCGGTACCACAGAATCGGGCCGATAAACGTAATGATCGAAAGCAGCCAGGTGGGTACGAAATGAGAGGCATAGTCGCATTTAAAAGAATCGTTCACTTCGCCGAAGTAGACCGTGCCCGTGCCCTTGTCGGAAGTGAACCCGACCTTGCCCGACGCGGGCACGCGCCAGAACCATCGCAGTTTGTCCTGGGTGTTCGGAAGCGGGTCGGCGTCGGATCCGAAAGACTTGGTGCAACCGTCGAGCGAGACCAATGCCCGTGGCTCGCCGTGGACGATCGATAAACCGATTCTGCCGGGAACGGTCAGCAGCGCATAACGCACGCCGGCACCGTTTCGCAATGACAATTGCACGCCACTCACGAAACTCAAAGGCAAAAGGATGATCGAGATAGCGCAGATCGCGATCGAGACAGCCGACAAGACCGTCGCGATCCGGATTTTCGCACGTTCCCATTGCTTATTCATCGTCGGCGTCTGTCCTTACTCGGACAAGCTCCTTGTCTAAAAAATCCAATTGTCAAATTCGGCTTCACAATTCGGGCAGCGATCTGGCGTGGGCATGTCCGCATTGCAGTAGATGCAGCGCCCCTTCTTCGCCCGCGTATAACGCTGCAGCAACTTCGCCGCCCACGCCAGCGGTCCGATCAACAAAACCAGAACCGGTAACCAAAACGGAAACGCGAGGTTCAAGTGCCCTTGCGCGAGCATCAACGTGCCGTCCGGTTGCGTCAGATTGATCGTGCCCCGATCCCACCAGAAGCCCGCCGTCATCCCCGGCGGATTCTCCCACAGCGGGAGCGTCGAAAGTTTCCCGTCGCGGTAAAGCTTTACCGGAACCTCACCTATGAGGCCGGAATCCCCGTCGATCACAAAATCGTCTGCCGGCAGGTGGTTCCAGGTGCTCAGGACCACAGTTCCCGGTGCGGTGAACAGGTGGTGCGTGCGCTCGAGGTTTGCGTAGTACACTGCGTCATAATACTTGTAGCTGCGACCCCACATCACGCCGACGGCCATCGCCAGGACCAGCGAAAACACCGCCAGCCCGAACACGAATCGGCTTTTCATCAGTTGAAAAATGATCACAGTGCGTCAATCCTCGGTGCCCATGGTCGTCTGCCGGAGTTTACTTCATTTTTGCCCTGAGGGTAAACGAATTGGCCGTTCATCGCCGGGGGAGGCGGATAGTTTGACGAAGTTGTGACGGTTGTTGGCCTTCATACCTCGCATTATCGGACCCGCCGTGTGCAATGTTATTTTTCTGCATGTGATTTGTCTCGGCGGCAATTGAATTGTAAGTCCAATCAACAGGAGATTGATATGGAACCGATTCCCCCGATGTTGCCCGCGCCCGACCGACTCGAACGTCGCGCCCACGCGATGATCGCCACGATGACCGAGTCCGGCCCGGTCCCCAACGCCGACCGCCGGGAGACCGACCGCGTGCGGTTTCTCGCTCAGGCGCAACTTCGCTGGACCGACGAGGGAAACCAGCAGCAGACCACGCTCTTCACCCGCGACCTGACCCACGCGGGCGTCGGCTTCATCGCCCACGGCGAACTATCCCCTGCGGCTAAGGGCAGCGTTGAACTGCCCGCGCCGTGCGGAAAAACCGTCGAGGCCGAGGCGCAAATCGTGCGCACCAAGTCCTTCGCGAACGGCTGGCAGGAAGGGTACGTGCAATTCGTCAGCCCGATCGACTTGTTCAGCGATCAACCGATCAAGGCAGCGTGAGGTTAGCGGGGGGCTTTCATCGCTTTAACCTTTTCGTGACGCGAGTCGTCGTAGACGGCTGTTTTTCCTTTCGCAAGACAAAACAGCCGTCTTCGACGACTCGCTTCACGAAGATCGGCGGTTCACGTGATTCGCAGTTTTCGTAAGCGATCTTCCCCACGCTTTGTGAACTTCTTCACGACCTGCCTTGCATAACCCTGCCCCCATCCATAAACTTTTCACTTACCGTTCGGACCGCCCCCGGCTTCTCGAAATCGAAGGCTTGGCCGGGTAACGATTTAGTGAAATGCTTATGGTGCTGGTGTCATCCGCCTTATCGATCCCGTTAGCCGCCAACACGACTGCGGCGATTCAGCCGGTCATGATTCTGCTCCTGTGCGCAGCGGCGGGGATCGGAACCGTCTTTCTATTGCCCGGCAAACGCGAAGCCTCCCTGCGCAACATCGGCGGGCTGATCGTGGCGGCGATCGGGCTGATCTTTGCCGCACTGCTCGTCAAATTCGCCGCCGGGACTGCCGCCGGCGGGATGAACGTCTACTTCTGGGTCTTCGCGGCGATCGCGCTGTTCGGCGCGGTTCGCGTGGTGACTCATCCTCGCCCGGTCTACGCCGCTCTGTACTTCGTGCTGACTGTCTTCGCGTCGGCGGGATTGTTCATCCTGCTGTGGGCCGAGTTCATGGCCGCCGCGTTGGTGTTGATCTACGCCGGTGCGATCCTTGTGACGTACGTTTTCGTAATCATGCTGGCCGCGCAGTCGACGAGCACGCGGGCCGCCGACGTGGTGGCCGAGTACGACACGATCAGCCGCGAGCCGCTGGCGGCGACGGCGGTCGGGTTCGCGCTCATGGGCGTGCTGCTGTTCGTGATCTTCGACAAAGCCGCCGACCTCTACCCGACTACGACGTCCATCGCCGATACGTCCCTGCAAGTAGACGGTAACACCCAGGAACTCGGCAGATACCTCTTCCAGCATCAACTGATTAACGTGCAGTTGTCCGGCCTGATGCTGACGCTGGGCATGGTGGGCGCGATTTTGATCGCCCGTCGCAAAGTGGTCGTCCATCAGTCCGGCCCGATCGTGCCTGAGGTACTGAACACGCCGGCGACCCCAACGGACGACAGCCCGTACAGTATCCCCGTCAGCGGTACGGACAACCCGCGGGCGAAGGCGTTTCCGGAAACGTAAGGATGAAGGATGTGAGTTGTAGGTTGTGAATTGTGGGTAGGAGATACTTCCAACCCACAACCCACAACAAACAACCCACAACAAACCAATGACTCAACTCGCCCTACAACACTACCTCGCCGTCGGCGCGATCATGTTCTGCATCGGGTTGATCGGGTTTATGACTCGCCGGAACCTGATCGTCATGTTTCTGTGTACGGAACTGATGTTCCAGGGCGTGGCGATCAACCTGATCGCGTTCGGCAAGTTTCACGGCAACTTATCGGGACAGGCGTTCACGATTTTCGTGCTGGTGATCGCCGCGGTTGAAGCGTCGATGGCGCTCGGCCTGGTCGTGCTGCTGTTCAGGCAGAAAAACACGCTGAATGCCGATGCGTGGAAAGAATTGAAGGGATGACGTTTTACGTCGCATGGGCTACCAGCCCATGCCCGGATGCGCTGAATGGCATGGGCTGGTAGCCCATGCGACAAATCATGGATCAGTACTTCGAATTCAAATACTCATTCCTTATCCCGCTGCTTCCGTTGATCGGAGCGGCGCTCGCGGGCTTCTTCGGCGCCAAATGGCTCAAAGGTAAATCGCACTGGCCGATCTGGCTGGGCGTGGGCGCGGCGGCGGTGCTGTCGTTCATTATCCTGGCGGCGTTTGTCGATCACATGCCCAAGTCCGAAGGCGGCGAGCACCCGGTTGCCGCCAAAGCCATCGATCATCCGGCGGCGCCACTGTCGGTCAGCAAAATCCTCTGGACGTGGATGGAAGTCGGCGACCCGGCCAAGGCGGGCACCAGCGAATACCTCCACGTCTCCGTCGGCTACCTCTTCGATACCCTGACCAGCACGATGCTCTGCGTCGTTTGCGGCATCGGCTTTTTCATCACCGTGTTCGCCGCCGGTTATATGAAGGGTGAATCGGGGTATTTCCGGTTCTTCGCCTATCTCGGGCTGTTTATTTTCGCGATGACGAATCTCGTCATGGGCGAAAATCTCATCATGCTTTACCTCGGCTGGGAAGGCGTGGGCCTCTGCTCGTACCTGCTGATCGGCTACTACTACGAGAAGCCGGCCGCCCGGGAAGCGGCGAAGAAGGCGTTCCTCGTCAACCGCGTCGGCGACTTAGGCTTCGGGCTCGGGATCATGCTGTCGTTCATGGCGTTCGGCACGGTCAGCTACTTCGGCGATGGTCACTCGGCCGGGCTACTGACGCTCGCCAATGGCGAGAATCTCACCGCCTTCCAGCAGACCGCGATGCAGGTCATCCCTTTCCTGCTGATGATCGGTGCGTTCGGTAAATCGGCGCAGTTCCCGCTGTACGTGTGGCTGCCGGATGCGATGGAAGGCCCGACTCCGGTCAGCGCGCTCATCCACGCCGCCACGATGGTGACGGCTGGCGTGTACATGATCGCCCGCTGCGGGCCGCTGTTCGTCGGCAACCCGGCGGCGATGACGACTATCGCCTGCGTCGGGTTGTTTACCGCGCTGTTCGCCGGTTCGATCGCGCTGCGTCAGTACGACCTCAAGAAAGTCTTCGCTTATTCCACTGTCAGCCAACTCGGTTTTATGTTCGTCGCGGTCGGCGTGCTCGCGCCGGTGGCGGGCGTGTTCCACCTGATCACCCATGCGTTTTTCAAAGCCCTGCTGTTCCTCAGCAGCGGCGTGGTGATGCACGCGATGGGCGGCGTGCTGGACATGCGCCAAATGTCCGGCCTGAAGAGAGTGCTGCCTAAAACCCGCTGGCTCATGCTGATCGGCTGCGCGGCGCTCGCGGGCTTCCCGTTCCTGTCGGGCTTCTTCTCGAAAGACGAAATCATCGGCGCCGCCTGGGCCCGCAGCCCGGTGATGGGCATCCTGCTATTGATCGCTGCGTTCATGACGGCGTACTACACGTTCCGGCTGTACTTCCGCGTGTTCGCCGGGCCGGAGGTGATTCCCGCTCCGCAGGACGGACACGGGCATGACAGCCACGCCCATACAAACGACGACCACGGGCAGAACCGCATCGCGGATGCCCACGGGCACGATTCGCACGGTCACGGCCATCACGGCCATCACAATCACGAACCGTTCCTGATGATGTTCCCGCTCTATGTGCTGGCGCTGGGCGCGTTGGCCTCGGGCTTCTTCCTCTTTCAGGATGGTCGGCTCGAACATTTCCTGGGTCAGAGCCCGTCGTTCGTTTCGGCGTACCACAAGGCTTCAGATACCGCCGAGCGTCGCGTCGCTGGCGCGATCGAAGCCAATCCGGTGCAGTTCGGCCAGCACGACACGCGCGACAAGGACGTTGTCGAGCAAGAGGAATCGCTGCACCACACGTTCATGATCATCAGTTCGATCGTGGCGATCCTGGGCATCGGCTTGGCGTACCACTTCCACCTGCAGGACCGCGAAGCGGCCACCCGCATGGAGCCGAGCGTGGCGGGGATCGCCCGCGTGCTCGACGCCAAATTCTGGGTCGACGAGATCTACCAAGCCGCCGTCGTCGAGCCGTTGCGGAGCCTCGGCCGGGCGTTCTGGTCGGTCGATAAGCTGATCATCGACGGCATCGTGAGCGTCATCGGCATCGTGCCGCAACTGGGCGGGTTCGCGCTGAAGCTTTCGGTCCAGCGCGGCTATCTGCAAGGCTACGCAGCGGCGATGATGTTCGGCGTGATCGCGATTTTGCTCGTGATTTTCCTGTAACGCCTCCCGTACCACGGGCCTCCGGCCCGTGCCGGATGCGTTGTTGTTTCAATGATCGCGGTGTCAGGAATCTGATCGCTGCTCGCACGGGCCGGAGGCCCGTGGTACGGGAAGCGTTCTCGTCGCGATGACTACTCTTTCTGCCACACTCGGATCTCCCGGAACGCCAGCGATACGCAGTGGTTCTCGCCGCACGTTTGTTCTTCTCACCCTCTATTTGATCATCCTGTGGACGCTGACCGCCGCCGGGCGGTACGTGCCCAACTTGGTTCGGCAGGATAAGTACGACGACGACGCCTCGCAGCACGTTTGGTGGGCGTATCAGTACGCCGATCCACAGTTGTTTCCGCACGACGAGATGCTTCGCTTCATGTCCGGCCCGCCGTGCGCGCCGCCGGGGTATAAGCTGGTGTTTCGCGTGTTCGCGCCGATCTTCGACGCCCAGCGCGTCAGCGAAACCGTGCCGTTCGTCCTCAGTGCGCTGTTATTCGTGACGGTCGCGCTGATCGGCTATCAAGTCGGCGGCGGCGGGGCGGTGGCGGTGTTTTTGTGCATGGTCGCCAGCAGCAAGTTTTACCTCGATCACATGCAAGGCGGTTTCCCGCGAGCCTACGGGCTGCTGATCATGCTCTTCGCGATGTGGGCACTGATGGCCCGCCGGCTGGGTTGGCTGGGCGTGGCATTCCTCGCGGCGGGGCTGTTCTACCCGCCGGCGCTGGTCCCGCCGGCGATGTGTGCGATCGTCACGCTCGGGTGGGATCTGCTCAAGACGCGCAAGATGCCGAAAGGCTGGCTGTTGCTCGGCGTGCTGTCGGTGATCGCGGTCGGCATGTTGCTGGCGTTCATAAAAGGCCTGCCGCCGGAGTTCGGGCCGATTACTCCGCCGGAGGTTGCGCGGACGCTGCCGGAATTCCAACCCCACGGCCGGGCGGAATTTTTCGGCGTCACCTGGCAGCATTTCATCTTCGACAGCCCGCTCTCCGGCTTCGGCCAGTCGATGAAAGAGGTGCTAGCGTTCGCGGGGCTGATCGTGCTGTCGGTGCTGATCTTCGGCAACTTCCTCCCGCGCGAAGCATGGCTGCTGCAGATCGGCTCGCTGCTGTCGTTCATCGCGGCGCATCTCCTCCTCTTCAAAATGCACGTGCCGAACCGCCACGTGCAGTACCCGCTGGTGGTGTTCCGGCTGATCTGGATCGCGGCGCTAGCCAAGCCGATTCTGGCGCGGCTCAAAAAGCAAATCGATCGCCGTCCGCCGCTGGCGAAACTTCAGCCGAGGGTCGTCGTCATCGGGTTAATGATTGCACTAATTTTCATTGGTGCTTCGTCAATCCGGACGATGAACAAGAATCTGAACAAGTCGGTCGATCAGGACATGGAAAACGCTCTGTCGTTCATCCGTACGCTGCCGAAGGACACTCTGGTGGCCGCCCATCCGTTTGATGGGGATAAGGTTCCGCTCCGCACGCAGCGCAGCGTGCTGGGGATGTGGGAAACGTATCATCCGTACTGGGTCGGCTACTACCATTACATCCAGCCGCGCGTGGAGGCGGAGGATAAAGCCTTCTACGCCAGCGACTGGACCGAGGTGCAGGCGCTGCACGATCGTTTCGGCGTGAAAGTGTTTCTCGTCGATGCCGACCGGTACTGGTCCAACGTCTCGATCTGGTTCTGCGAGCCGTACACCGGCGAAAACATGCGGCGGGTCGAAATCGGTCGTCAAAAGGGCTTCGCGCTGTTAAACCCGCCAGCCGGTAGCGTGATCTACCGATCGGGGCGGGTGTCGGTGGTGCGATTGTCCCCGTAACCGTATGATTCCGCTGTCGCATGGGCTACCAGCCCATGTCTTGATACATCGATATACACCGATCGGCATGGGCTGGTAGCCCATGCGACATGAAGGTTCAACATGTCCCAGCCAAGAATCGGCATCCTGATCGTCGCCTACAATGCCGCCAACACGCTGCGCGACGTGCTGCATCGCATCCCGCAGGAGATCAAGGACAAGACGGCTGAGATTTTCGTCTTCGACGACGCCAGCCAGGATGCGACGTACGACGTGGGGAACCTCTGCAAGAATGAATTCCCCGGCACGAAGCTGAGCGTCTACAAAAACCCCGTCAACCTGATGTACGGCGGCAACCAGCGGCACGGGTACATGTACGCGATCGACCACGGGATCGACATCGTGGTATTGCTTCATGGCGATGGGCAGTACGCGCCGGAGATCATGCAAAGTCTGCTCACGCCCCTGGAAAACAACGAAGCCGACATGGTCATGGGCAGCCGCATGATGACGCCTGGGGCGGCCCTCAAGGGGAACATGCCCACGTACAAATACTACGGCAATAAAATCCTGACGTGGATGGAAAACACGCTGGTGGGCACGAAGTTGACCGAATTCCACTCCGGCTATCGCGCTTACAGCACGCGGGCGCTGCGGACGGTTCCTCTCGGCAGGATGACGTACAACTGGCACTTCGATACACAGGTCATTCTGGAGTTTTTGAAAAAAGGTTATCGCATTAAGGAAGTGCCCATCCCCACCTACTACGGCGACGAAATCTGCCGAGTGAACGGCATTCCGTACGCGATGCACTGCGTCATGACGTGCCTGAAGTATCTGCTGCTGTTCCGCTGGAGATCGAATGGTTCACTACCAGCTCAAGCGCGACCCGCGTAGCAGCCATCAGCAAATCACCACGATCCTCCGCAACGCCAAGCCCGCGCTGACGCTCGACGTCGGCGCAGCGCAAGGCATGCTCGGCCAGCTTCTGCAGGGCAGCGGCTTGGTGGTCGACGGCGTTGAGCCGACGGCGGACTGGGCGGAGATGGCAAAGCCGTTCTACCGAAACTTTTATCCGACGACGGTAGAGGGCGCGCAATTGCCGGACGCAACCTATGACGCGGTGGTGTGCGCCGACGTTCTGGAACACCTGCCCGATCCACTGACGGTCCTGAAGCAGCTTCGTAAGGCCGCCAAGCCGGATGCGCTGTTTGTGATTTCACTCCCGAACATTGCGCATTTTTCGGTTCGTCTGATGCTGCTGGCCGGGCGGTTCCCTAAGATGGAGCGCGGGATTCTCGATAAAACCCACCTGCAGTTTCTCACCAAAGACACGGCCGCGGCGCTGCTCCAGGCGGCGGGCTTAAAAATCGAAAAAGTCACCGCCACCGGTGTGCCGCTCGAGCACGTCTGGAAGAACGGCGAATCCAACCCGATCTTCAAGCTCCTCCGTGGCTGCCAAAACCTGGCGGTGGATGTCTGGCCGCGCATGACGGGGTTTCAATGGGTCTTTCAAGCCCGCCCGATTGCATAAAGCAACGCTCCGGTCCCTTCTCCCGGTACTCCGGGAGAAGGTTAGGATGAGGGTTCTTTCTTCCCGGTCGAATGCGTCCAAGAAAATCAAGAAACCACCAAATGAACCGGCCTCGGATTCCTGATGATTCGCGTTATACGTGAACGTGCTGAATTGCGTTGCAGAACCCTCACCCTGCCCTCTCCCGGCGTACGGGGCGAGGGTTCCGAGGCGTTGGCATTTTCCAGAAGTTTGCCTTAAGCTTCCGCGACTCTGAATTGAAATGGACTTATGAGCGCATTCCCTATCGTTCTGCTGCTTCTGATCCCCACCGCCGGGGCGATTCTTGGGGCTTTTTTGCCTTCTAATTCGATGGCCAAAACCTGGGCGCTGCTCGTCTCACTGGCGACGGCGGCGGTGGCGCTTTACATCGCGGTCAACTTCAATTTCCAGAGCGGCGCGACGCAGTTTGCGCTAGCCCCTAAGTCCGGATTTCTCACCCTGCCGGCCATCGGGATGTCGATCAACCTGGGGCTCACGTCGATCGGCCTTTGGCTGGTGCTGCTGACGGTTTTTCTCATGCCTCTGGCGATCCTGTCGAGCTTTGAATCGATTAAAGATCGCGAAAAAGAGTACTACTCATGGCTGCTGGCTTTGACGGCCGCCATGCTCGGGGTGTTTATCTCGCGCGACGTGCTGTTGTTTTACGTTTTCTTCGAGCTGACGCTGATCCCGATGTTTTTCATCATCGGCATCTGGGGCGGGGCCGACCGCCGCAAGGCCGCGGTGAAGTTCTTCTTGTTCACGTTCGCCGGATCGGTTTTCACGCTGGCCGCGATCACCTACTTGGGGCTGAAGGCCGGGACGTTTGATCTGGATCGTGTGATTGCGTTTGCCCAGTCGTCACTGAGTGATACCGAACGCTGGTGGGTGCTGCTCGGGTTGCTGGCTGGGTTCTCGGTGAAGGTGCCGCTTTTCCCGGTTCACACCTGGCTGCCGCTGGCGCACACCGAAGCACCGACGGCTGGGTCGGTTATCCTGGCCGGCGTGTTGCTGAAGCTCGGGACGTTCGGCCTCCTGCAGGTCGCGCTGCCGATCGGGATGATCAGCTCGGCCGGCGTGGCGTTTCCGGTGCTCGTCAAGTTTATCGGCATGCTCTGTGTGATCGGCATTATCTACGGCGCATTGGTGGCGTGGGTGCAGCAGGACATCAAAAAACTCGTCGCCTACAGCTCGGTCAGCCACTTGGGTTTCTGCGTGCTCGGCCTGATGGCGATGAATGACATCGGCATCCAGGGCAGCGTGCTCTACATGATCAACCACGGCCTAAGCACCGGGGCACTGTTCCTGTGCATCGGCATGATTTACGACCGCTACCACACCCGCGACATCAACCAACTGAGCGGCCTGGCGAAGATCATGCCCAAGCTGGCGTTCTTCTTCATCTTCTTCACGATGAGCAGCATCGGCCTGCCGGGCCTGAACGGCTTCTGGAGTGAATTCCTCACGATTTTGGGCGCGTTCACCAGCCCGAATCTTGGCATCGCCTACGGCGTGTTCGCAGCGACGGGCGTGGTGCTTGGCGCGATCTACATGCTGCACATGGCCGCCCGCGTGATCTGGGGCCCGCTGAAAGTTCCCGGCGGGCACGGCGATCATGCCAGCCATCACGGGCACGATTCGCACGCCACGGCCAGCAACGACATCGGCGCCCGCGAGATTTCGATCCTGATCCCGCTGGCCGTCGTGGTGATCCTGCTCGGCGTGCTGCCGACAGGGTTTATGAACAGCATCCTGCTGCCGGTTCAGCAATTGCGAACGCCGGTGTCCGTGTCGCAGGCAAAGCCCGCAGTGTCTGATGCAGTGGCGGTTGCCGTTGAAAAATAGTTGTTGCGAATGACGAATGACGAAACCCGAAGTCCGAGTGAATGACGAAATCCGAATGACGAAATCCGATGCTCGTCATTCGTCGTTCGTCATTCGGTATTGATTCGGGTTTCTGGTTTCGGCATTCGGGTTTTAAGAGATTTCCATGACCGACAAGATCGTAGACCTCGCCTCTCACCTGTCCGCCGAGATTATTCTGCTCGGCACGTCGCTGTTTCTGCTGTTGCTCGGCACGAGCTCGAAGGAAGCGGCACGTCGGCTCGCGCCGGTGGTGGCGCTGGTCGCGGTGGGGCTCGCGTTTCTGCTTCAGATGGGCAAGCTGCAGGACGCCACGTTTATCGACATGTGGAACCAGATCGAGCTCACGAAGCTCAGCCAGTTTTTCCGGCTGATCGCGCTCGGCGTATCGATCCCGCTGATCCTGCTGGCTTGGCCGACGAATGAGGACGCGACCGGCGGGAAGGCGATCGACTTCGGCAAGGACGTTCCCGAATTCTTCGCGCTCATGCTGATGTCGATCACCGGCATTCTGCTGGTGAGCGTGGCCAACGACATCATCCTGCTGTTCCTGGGCATCGAACTGGCGAGCATCCCGACGTACGTGATGGTCTCCACCAGCCGGCCGATCGCTGCGGCGCAGGAGGCGGGCGTTAAATACTTTTTCCTGGGCGCGATGGCGGCGGCGCTGCTGTTGTTCGGGCTCAGCTACTTGTACGGAACCAGCGGGTCGATCTGCCTCAACGAGATGGCCGACCGCTACCACAGCCAGGCCGCCGTCGTGGGGAGCGACTGGGCCGGACGCCAGCCGATCATGACGTCGTGGCAGATGCTGGCGGTGCTGATGGTGATCGTCGGTCTGTCGTTCAAGATGGCAGCCGTGCCGATGCACGCGTACGTTGCCGACGTCTATCAGGGCGCCGCCACGCCGGTGACGGCGTTTCTGGCGTTTGTGCCCAAGACCACCGGTTTCATCGCGATCGTCAAAATCCTCTGGACCGCCGGCGGAGGGAGTTGGGCGGTGCCGCACACACTCGTCACGCTGATCGCCGTGCTGGCGGTGTTGACGATGACCGTGGGCAACGTGCTCGGGCTACTGCAGAGCAACGTTAAGCGCGTGCTGGCGTATAGCTCGGTCGCGCACACCGGCTACATGCTGGTCGGGCTGGCGGCGCTGCTGGCGGCGGGGACGACGGCCAACCAGCAGCACGCGCTGAGCGGCGTGCTGTTTTACCTGACCGCGTACGGCGTGATGAACGCCGGGGCGTTTGGCGTGCTGATGCTGATCCCGTCCAAAAACCCCAAGGCCGCCACCAGCGCCGAAACCTTCGACGACCTCGCCGGCACCGGCCGCAATCATCTGGTGCTCGGGTTGTCGATGGCGGTTTGCTGCTTCTCGCTCACGGGTATGCCGCTAACCGTTGGGTTCCTGGGCAAGGTGTTTCTGATCAAACCGGCGCTGGAGACCGGCAAACTGAATTGGCTGGTCGTCGCGATGATGATTAACGCTGCCGTCTCGGCCGCTTATTACCTGCGGATCGTCGGGACGATGTTTCTGAAGTCCGACATCGCTGATGAAGCCGAGGCCGAACGCGTGACGATCCCGGCTCCGGTCGGGCTGGCGATCGCGATCTCGGTCATCGCCACGCTGACGCTGGGCATCTACTTCAACGCCGCTACCGGCGTGAACAACGCCGCATCGGACGCGGTGCCCGTGTCTGAACCCGTGAATCTCTCATCGGCCGCCCGCTGATTCAGCGGAGGTTTCGGCGGCGCGTGCGTTGGAAACTCGACCGTACCACGGGCCTCCGGCCCGTGCCAGCGGTGCACGAATGTCTGTGAGGGCAACGTTTCTGAAGTCCTTACGCGATCGGCACGGGCCGGAGGCCTGCGGTACGGTCGAGCTTTCAGACCGACCTGCTACCGGCATTTCGGCTTACCGCCTCGCAACGCCATTTCTTCGAGCAATCAGCAGAAACACCGAGAAAGTTGCTCAACGCGAACGCATTTTGAATGAATCGGATTCATCTTTTTCATTTTTAATATGAATTGGATTAATACATCGCCCGGTTCTATTTTGCGTCGACCTGAATCAGGCCGATTGCCGACCGGCGGGATTAACCGGATGCTCACACAACGTTCATGCGGGCCATATGCAGATCGATTCATGTTCGCCTTCGCGGACAGCTTGTATCGCCAAGGCGGATGGAACGATAAGTAGGGCATCGGAGGATAGAAATCAGTTCAGGTCGTATTCCGGCGGGAATCAATTTCAATCAGCTTACGTCCGAGAAAATCGGGCTTACTTGTATCAGCAGCAATCCACTCTCGGAAAACGTCCTCGCGTTTCGATAAGTGACAAAGGCGTCGAGGTCATTCCACAACACACCGGCCATGTCCGGTACAGGAAAAGGAGCACGTATGAAGTCATTGTTTAGCAAGGCGCTGCCGGCCGTTCTGGCGGGTTCGGCGCTGATCGCGGGCGCTCGAGCGTTCGCCGCGGAACCAGCCACCACGCAGGATGTGCAGAAGCAGCTTCAGGACCTGCAGGCGAAAGTCGCCCAGCTCGAAGCCCAGCAGAAGCAGTCCGACCAGGCCACCATCAACTCGGTGCTCACCGACGCCCAGAAGCGCAGCCAGCTGATGGCCGACAGCACAGACATCACCAGCGGGTACGATAAGGGTTTCTTTATCCAGTCGGCTGACAAAACCTTCACTCTCAAGCCGGGCTTGCTGCTGCAGTTCCGCAACGCCACCACCTACCGCGAAGAATCCAAGAACGGCGGCGCGAGTGACGATTTGCAGAACGGCTTTGAAGTTCGCCGGCTCAAGCTCCAGGCCTCGGGCAATCTTTACGGCCCGGACGTAACGTACGGCTTGCAACTGACCAACAACCGCAACGCCGCCGGTATCGAACTCGACGACATTTATGTGCAGTACAAGTTCGCCCCGCATAATGCGGTCAAGGCCGGCCAGTACAAGGGGCCGTTCAATCGCGAAGAGCTCATCAGCGACGGCGGGCAACTCGCGGTCGAACGCTCGCTCCTGAACGAAATCCTCGGCGGTGGATTGACCGGCCCGCGCTCGCAGGGTGTCAGCTTCATCGGCGGGTTCGGCGGCGAAGACTACAGCAAAGACCCTCTCCACTATGAAGTGATGTTCAACGACGGTGACGGAACTCCCAACACCAACTACCAGGACTCCAACGGCACACCCGACACCCGCCCGGACTGGGGCGTCATCGGTCGCGTGGATTACAAGGCCTTCGGCTCCTGGGGCGATTACTCCAAAGTGTCGGCCAAGAACTCCAAGGAAGACCTCCTCGTCCTCGGCGGAGCCATCTCCATCAGCGGCAACCAGGGCGCTAACGTTTACCGCTTCACCGGCGATGTCCTGTATCAAGGCATGGAAGGCAAGCTCGACGTGTTCGCGGCGGCCATCGGGTCGTACTCCGACTTCCGCAACACCGCCCCGACGGCCGAAGACACCCGCCTGGATTACGGCGGCATTGTGCAGGTCGGCTACCTGATCGATCCGGCGTGGGAGCCGTTCGCCCGGGCGGACATGGTCTGGATCGACGACGACTTCACCGTCGCCGGTGCAGGCGGTGACAACGGGTTCCCCGAACTCACCGTTGGCGTGAATTACTACATGGGCAAGGACGGCTCGGCCTTCAACAAAGCCAAGCTCACCCTCGACGCCACCTACCTCCCTAGCGGCTCGCCCGGCGACCGCACGGGTCAAAACGAACTGGCCAGCGGAGGCAGGAACGAAATCGTCGTTCGCGCCCAGTTCCAGTTCGCGCTGTAGGCTTGCAGGCAGTCCGATTCGATGTACCGCGGGAGCGACACCACAATGTCGCTCCCGCGTTTTTGCGCGCCGGCGGTCCGCCCGCTTCAGCGGGTGGCAATTGAAGGTATGCTATCGAACCTTGACGCCGGACAACCAACCCATCCTCGACTACGCCAAGCCGACGACGCGGAACTACGGTTCCGTTTTCAAGCTGATAAAGGAGGGTTATCCCAATGGCGTGCGATATGTTCTTCCTGCCAAGGGTTGGGAGGCCATAGCGCTCATGAATCGCATTCTGTGGCTGGGCAGCGCCGCGTTATTTGGGTCTGCACTCCTGCTGTTTGTGCTGCTTAGGCTTCATCGGGTGCGCGACCCCGAAGCCACCCCGATCGGATGCGCGCAATGCATCATTTTTGCGATACTTTTCGCTATTGGCGCACACTATCATCGAGCCAATGGAACGAAGCCGCGTATCGTGGAAGTCGACAAGGATTCGATCAGGATCATTCCAGCAGGTGGTGGGTCGCGTCGCTGGGTGCGGAGTCGGATGAGAAAGCTTCGCGTCGTTCATAGAGGCCGTTCGCTGGAGACGGGAAAACCCGTTGGCGACCTTCAGATGTTTAGCGCAATGTCGCACACAGTATTCTCCGGGCTGGAGATCGAAGAGCTCAATTCGGTCGCGGAAGAAATTAGCCGTTTCACGGGCGTGCCGATATCAAAGCGGCGTTCGTTCCTAGGCATCGGCTGATTCTTGCATACAATCCCCGCGTCATGCCTACGGTCTTCCACGACATCCTCGGCCCCGAAGGCTCAATCGCCCGGCGGCTGGGGGAGAAGTACGAGGCCCGGCCGCAGCAGATGGAGATGGCGTCGGCGGTGGAGGCGGCGCTGCGGGAGTCCAAACACCTGATGGTCGAGGCCGGCACGGGCGTCGGAAAATCCTTCGGTTATCTCCTGCCGGCCATTGATTTTGCGGTCAAGCACAAGAAAAAAGTCGTCATCTCCACGCACACCATCTCGCTGCAGGAACAGCTGATCGAGAAGGACATTCCGCTGATCCAATCGGTCTATCCGGATGAATTCACTGCGGTCCTCGTGAAGGGGCGGAGCAACTACCTCTGCCAACGCCGGCTCGAGCAGGCGCAGCAGCGGCAGACGATGATGTTCGAGACGGATCGGCAATTGGAATCGCTCTGGTCGATCGAGCAATGGGCCCGCAAGACCGGCGACGGTTCATTGGCCGACCTGCCGCAAGTGCCCGAGCGCGACGTGTGGGACAAAGTCTGCGCCGAGCACGGCAACTGCCTCGGCAAAAAGTGCGGCTTTTACGAGAAGTGTTTCTGGCAAACCGCCAAACGCCGCATGAACGGCGGGACGATTCTGGTCGTCAATCACGCGCTGTTCTTCTCCGATCTGGCGCTCCGCATGGCCGGCGTGAATTACCTGCCGAAGTACGACGCGGTGATCTTCGACGAAGCCCACACGGTGGAAGACGTGGCCGGCGAGCACTTCGGGCTGAAGGTCAGCGAAGCCGGCATCCGCTACATGCTGCGTCACCTCTACGACACCCGCCGCGGCCGAGGCGTGCTGAGCGTCCACGGGGCAGCCGCCAATGATGCGATCATGGATGTAGTCGAGCTGACGTCGCGGGTGGAAGGGTTTTTCGAGCGCGTGATTCACTGGCAGGAACGGCAGGGCCGCAGCAACGGGCGCGTGCATGAGAAGAGCATTGTGGAGAACGACTTGTCTCCCAAGTTCCGCGATCTGGGTTTACACTTGAAGGCGCTGCTGGCGTCGCTGGAGAACGAGGCCGAGATTTTGGAAATCAGCACGCAGTCCGACAAAGTCACCGGGATGGCCGACACGGTCGACGCGATTTTGAACCAAACGTTAGCCGACGCGGTCTACTGGATCGACATCACCGGCCGCTCGCCGAAACGAGTGAGTCTGCACGCCGCCCCGGTCAACGTCTCCGAGGGTCTGCGCCGGCATTTGTTCGCCAAGACCAAATCGGTGGTGCTGACGAGCGCGACGCTGTGCGCGGGGGTACCCGCATCCCGTCGCATGGGCTACCAGCCCATGCCAAACCACATGCAGATTCGACAAGGCGCATCTTTGCCGCATTGGACAAAAGCCGGTTCAATTTACGCGATCAATTTCAGATTAGCCGATTCGGTTCCTCAATCGGTGTTGATGGCATGGCGGCAAGAGCGCCTGGAAATCATTGAGCGAGCCAGAGAACAAGGCAGAGACCTCACAAAGGCCGAGCAAGCGCGGTTGGAGCATCTCTTTAACGAGAGAATCGAGACTTACCTTGATAAGGGGCAAGGTGCCTGTTGGTTGCGAGAAGGCAGAATCGCCGAGATCGTCGAAAACCAGTTCAAGCATTTTGATGGCAAGCGTTACAATTTGCTGGCATGGTGTGTCATGCCGAACCATGTACATGCCGTGATTCGTCCGATAGCAGGACATGAGCTTTCGACGATACTGCACTCCATCAAATCCTATTCGGCCCAGAGGGCGAATTCTGTTTTAGGAAGAGGCGGTGCATTCTGGCAGGCCGAAACTTATGACCACCTCATTCGCGATGAAGCGGATTTGCGGCATAGCGTGGAATACGCCTATGGCAATTCCGACAAGGCTGGGATGGAGGGCTGGGCGTGGCGCGGACAGAACGATGTATTGATACAAAATTTGTTCGTGAAAACGGCTGTTGAGGGTGGGGAAGATTCTGGGCATGGGCTGGTAGCCCATGCGACGGCAGATGCTGTCATCGATCCCGCATTCGCTTACATCGCCTCGCGGCTGGGGCTGGATTCGCCGCGGACGCTGGCGGTGGGGTCGCCGTTTAATTATTCGGAGCAGGCGACGTTGTACATCGAGAACGACCTGCCCGAGCCCAACGATCGGCGGTTTATGGATTTGGCGTGCGATAAGATCGTTCACTACCTCGACCAAACCAACGGCGGGGCGTTTGTGCTGTTCACCAGCTACAAAATGCTGGCCGAAGCCGCTAATAAGTTGGCGGGGCATCTGGCGGACCTGAACCTGCCGCTGCTGGTGCAGGGGCAGAACGCGCCGCGGAAAGTGTTGCTCGATCGGTTCCGGTCTACGCCCAACGCGGTGCTGTTCGGGACCAGCAGTTTCTGGCAGGGGATCGACGTGCAAGGCGATACCCTGCGGAATGTGATCATCGTCAAACTGCCGTTCGCCGTGCCGGACGAGCCGGTGATCGAAGCCCGGCTGGACGCGATCAAAAAGGCCGGCGGGAACCCGTTTATGGATTATTCGGTCCCGCAGGCGATTTTGAAGCTCAAACAGGGCTTCGGCCGGCTGATCCGCAGCAAGACGGACAAGGGCATCGTGGTGATCCTCGACAGCCGAATCACCACCAAACGTTACGGCAAGCTCTTTCTGGATGCGTTGCCGGAGTGTAAAAGGGTAGGACTTAGCTGATAGGACTTAGGACTTAGTCCAGTTACTAAGTCCTAAGTCCTTTCACCTAAGTCCTAAAGCGGAGCGCTTATGTGGGGCAATCGCCTGGGTTGGATGATATCGGCCGGGATCATGGCGGTGACGATCGTGCTTTACACGATCCTGCTGCTGGGCCCGAGCGTGACTGCGCCGACGGAACTGACAACGCGCGCCGGGGCGATGGATGCGCTGGTTCTGCCGGGCAATGCAAAGGGTTTGGTCGTCGCGGGCGGTGGGTCGGCCGATGCGTATCAGCGGGCGATCGACCTTTACAAGGCCGACACGAGCACCTTCGACCGATTTGCCGACGGCGGGAAGCTCAACACGCCGGAGTTTAAAACCGTCAAGCCCGCGATCGATTTGTTGGTCGAGGCCGCAGGTTCAACCGGTGGGCCGTTTGCGAAAAACCCCGGTGAGATCGTTCGCTACAATCCCGATCAGACCGAGCATCTAAATCCCGTCTACCAGCTCGGGCGAATCGCCAATCTGGCTGG
This sequence comes from Tepidisphaerales bacterium, assembly GCA_038229715.1. Taxonomy (GTDB): domain Bacteria; phylum Planctomycetota; class Phycisphaerae; order Tepidisphaerales; family Tepidisphaeraceae; genus JANMES01. The sequence continues at coordinate 34,066 of JBBROD010000021.1, forward strand.
ACAGAAGTACAACATCGCCAAGCAGCCCGATCAGGCGAAAAAATGCCTCCAGGCTGGCTACGCGCTCGGCTACGCCATGTGCTATGAGCGATTGGTGTATCACGAGTTTCGCATGGGCCAGGAACTAATGCGCAATGCGTCTCTGAATCTGACGACGATCGATAAGAGTAAAGCTGCGGAATACAAAGCGATCGACGCGCAGTATCGGCCGTTCTTTGAGTCGATGCAGAAGTACATGTTCCTGTTCAACCCGAGTGACGAACGCATGATCGCCAAAAACGCCGGCGACGTGTTCAATCTGGCGCAAAATGGTCAGGAGCGGATGTACCGCATCGAGGCGATCATGATGCTCGGACACTTCCGCTATTACGCCGCCCAGGCGGGCGATCAACGCGGGGCGGACGCGGTGCTGGCGAAGATGGCGTTGGATTCATCGCTCGATCCTGCGGTATTGGCAGCGGTAAAAGTCGCGCAGTCGCTGACGATCGCTCAACACGGGAATAGCCAGCAGATGCCGTAGACATTCTCAAGCGGCGAGCAATTTGATGTAGCGTGCAGGCGCTGAAATCGTCATCCTGAGGTACGCCGAAGGATCTCGAATTGCGAACGGCTTTCGACGTTCGAGATCCTTCGGCGTACCTCAGGATGACGACAAACGGCCATGAGCAGGCTACGACAAAAGGCTCGTTTCTGAGGACATTGACGATTGAGGAAAATCAATCGTCACTGCCTGCACGGCTACTTCTTTCCGAGCTCTGCGGTCAGATCCACATCGGTCGCACCGGCCACCAGCGATACCATGCTCTGCCCGTCTTTGGGCGTGTTTTTTTTCACGGCGTTGAGCGCTTTGCGGATGGAGTCCTCGCCACCCTTTGCCACCAGCTTCTCGATCGCCAGCGTCGCTTTACGCCGAGCCGCGTTGATGAACGCCTGACGGAAATAGGGCTGAACCTGATCCAGCGGAGGAAGTTTCATCATGTCGATGCTATCGGCCTTGGGGTCGGCGTCGGGGCGCTCGAAGATCATGTCGGCAAGCATCTGCTTCGGATCCGCGCCGGTGAGCATCGGCGTGTACTTGGCGGCCATGTGAGTCGTGACTCCGAGCATCAACCAGCTTTGATCATCCCTGAACTTCAGCGGCGCAAAAACTTCGGATTCGATAAACATTGCGATGGCGACTTGCGAGACGACCCGGCTGCGTGCAGCGACGGAGAAAGCCGTCTCGGATTCAAACTTCTCCACAGCCTCGTGTACCTTTTTCGCTCGCGCCGCCACATCATCGGCCGGTTCGTAGGTGGCTACCAGCAGCATTTCGTCCATCGGCTGATCGATCGAAAGATTCATCCGGTCGTCGACCCGGATTTGGCCCATGAGCCGGTTGTAGGAAATGCGCGGATGTTTCCAATTGTTGTTGATCAGCGAAATGATTTTTTGCTCGGTCGATACGAGAAAAACGACCGGTGGATTAAACGTGTTGAGCTTGTCTAGTTGAGTCTTTAGCTTCTCGTCCAGCATCGCGGCGAGTTTTACCGGGTCGGCCCCCAACTCATCGGCTAATCCTTTCACCAATGCGTCGCGGTTTTTGGCGATGTTCGCAAGGATGTCACTCGGCCGGGTCGTGGGCATCAGGGCGGGCTTGATGTCCGAGAGGGCTTGTTGAACCCAAGTCTGATCGGCCGGAACGCAGAAGGCGCTGTAATGGCCTGCTGACACGCGGACAAATCCCGGCGGAGCGGTTTCGACCATTGGCGCGTGCTGCGTGGTCGGCGTGGTCGGCGAAGTCGTCGGAGCGTTCTCGGCCGAAACCGATGTCGGCAGGGCCAGGCACAATGTCAGCAGTAGCGATCCCAGGCGGGTTGATATCACGGTACGGTCTCCGATGTAAGTGCCCTCAGTATACCGGCAAATGGCTCAATCGGCTTGCCTTGGTTTGGACGCTATTGTTTTGAATCCGCAGAAGTGTGGCACCACTTGCAGTTGCACCTTTTTGAATCTTGAGTTGCAGGCAGATGACGGGGCGTAATCGGGCAATGCTCGTCGGGGTCTTTGGCTTTGGCGCGGACGGGGCAGCCGCAGCCGTCGAGGGTTTCGTCGCGGTCGATCTTCTTGAGGAACGGTTTCCCGCAGTAACTGACGTTTCTTTCAACCACGCGGAGTGGGCAGCGTTCGCAGATGACGGCGCGAGCGGCCCAGTCCACGTGTTCCTTGCCGACTCCCATGGCCCGAAACTTCGCCGCCGCCGACTTGGCGGCGGCCATCGACAGGGCGGCGAACCCCGAGCAGCAACTGGAAAACACGCTCATACAACAGTTATCGGACGCAGCGGGGATTGATATTGATGAAATCAAGTCACGAGCCTGCTGCCCTGACGGATGACGAATCGCCGATCGCGACAATCACGCTTTTTGTGACTCGTTCCGAATTTGATAAGTGGCTACCAAGCAAGGGTTTGTGTGCAGAAATAATAATTTGTCTACCCGTCCCCATTGACCTACCGCTCAATCGCGATAGTTTAACGGCCTTACCTGAGAGCGGTTCACCTAGTGTCCTCACCATTGCTCCCGGCTACATCGCCCGTTACGCCTCGGGCATCGGATGAGAGCGTCGCGTTAGATCACGCCACGCCGCCGTTGTCGAATCTCCATCTGCTGAAGTGGATGTTTCAATTCCTCCGCCCGGCGGTGATACCGGCGATGATCTGCTGCCTCTGGCTGGCGGCGGCGGTGTGGACGGAAATTCTGGCCTCCCGCCAGAGCGGGCAAACCATCAACCAGATCCGCGCGCTCCATGTCAACACCGCCACTGCGTCGGCCGGTTTCCGAAGCTGGATCGCCTCCGTAGCTGCCGCTGGGTTGCGTCATAGCGTGTTGATCCTGACGATCCTGGTCGTCACCCACGCCGTCCTGCGCTTCCTCCGCATTACCGCGGAAACTCGGCTAAGCATGACGATGGTCTACTTCCTCCGCGAGGCCGTCTACGACAAGATCCAGCGCGTCGGGTTCGGCTTTCATGACGTGATTTCGTCCGGGCAGCTCATCAATCGCGCCTTGTCCGATTTGAACAACGTCCGAACCTTCGTTCAGTCCGCAGTTTTGGCGACGCTGGAAATCGTTCTCACGGTCGGCGGGTACATGACGTTGATCCTGCTGATCAACCCGTGGCTGGCGTTGCTGTCGCTTTTGCCGTTGCCGTTTTGGACTTGGTACATCCTGCGGTTCGGCAGAAAAGTCCAGCCGGCGGTGAAGGCGCAGCTTGAAGCAGAAGACCGCAACATCTCGATCATCACCGAGAACATCGCCGGCGTACACGTGGTGAAGGCGTTCGCCACCGAGAATGTAGAAATCAGCAAATACAACGTAAACTGCGACACGTATTTCGCCCGTGTGATCGACCGCGTAAAGTTGGTCGCCAACTTCCAGCCGATGATCCGCTCGATCGCGATGGCTTCGCACCTCTCGCTGTTTTTCGCGGTGGCGGTGCTGGTGATCCACAACAAGCTGTCGGCGGGTGATTTTTTGATTCTCGGCGCGGCGATGGGATCGATCCTGGGCAAGTTGCAGCAAGTGGCTTCGATCAACGAGCAGTACCAGAACGCGATCGTGTCGGCGCGTCGTCTTTACGAAGTGCTCGACGCGCGCCCGACCGTGCCCGAGAAGCCGGGTGCCAAGTCGCTCCCGCCGGGCAACGGTGCCGTCACGTTCGACCATGCCACGTTCGGCTACGACGCTTCCAAGCCGGTGATCAAAGATGCGATTTTTTCCGTCGCCGGCGGGAGCGTGGTGGCCGTCGTCGGGCCGACCGGGGCGGGGAAAAGTACGCTGGTGAATCTTCTCGCCCGATTTTACGACACCCAAAGCGGGCGCGTGCTGATCGACGGGATGGACGTCCGCGACGCTTCGCTTTCAAGCCTCCGCCGGCAGGTGGCGTTTGTGTTCCAGGAAACTTACTTGTTCAGCCAAAGCGTGCGAGAGAACATCGCGTACGGTCGCCCGGGCGTGACCAACGGCGAAGTGGAAGCCGCGGCGCGGCTGGCGCAGGCGCACGATTTCATCGAACAACTCCCTCGAGGTTACGACACGATTCTGGCCGAGCGCGGGAGCAGTCTGTCCGGCGGTCAGAAGCAACGGCTGGCGATCGCTAGGGCAATCGTCTCCAACCCGCGCATCCTCGTCCTTGATGACGCGACGGCTTCTGTCGATCCCGAAACCGAAGACCTGATCCGCCGGGCGATGAAGTTTGTGATGTACGGGCGGACGACGTTCGTCATCGCGCATCGCATCAGCACGGTGAAACGCGCCGACGTAGTGATGGTCATGGAAGACGGACGAATCACCGAGATGGGCACGCACGACCAGCTTATGGAAAGAGACGGCCATTACCGGCACATCGCCGCAGTGCAACTCTTCGGCGACGACGAAGGGCAGCCGGGCAAGACCGACCCGGCCGACAGCCCGTCGCATATGAAGCGCGTGGCCGACGGACAAACGGTATCTGCCGCGAAGGCGGTCGCGAAATCGAAAGACGCCGCTGAGCCCATAGTGAATCGGGCGACCGACCCGACTGTGTAAAGGACTGTTTTCGCGTGGGCTACCCGCCCATGCCTGGGTGCGCTAATTGGTACGGGCGGGTAGCCCGTGCGACAGGAAAAGACTTGCTCAAGTTCCTCAAACGATCGACCCCCGCCGCGCCGCCGCATGCTGCTGCACCGGCAGAGGAGCGCGAAGTCGAGCCGAAATACGGCAAGCTCGACATGAAGCTCGTGAAACGGATGGGCAAGGCGCTTTATCCGTACCGGTGGCAATATTTGCTGGGGCTTGGCTTGGTCATTCCGCAAAACCTGCTGGAAATGCAGGGGCCGCGGTTCATGAGATTGCTGATCAATTACACCACCGATCGAACGACCAATCCCGATCCGCAAATCAGCCACGTGGCTTGGCTGATTATCTCCTGGGCGATTGTGCTGTTTACCGCGGTCATCTTTCAACGGTTTGCGATTCTGATCTGCACCCGCGCCGGCGAAATCGTGCAGTTTGCCACCCGGCGGGCGCTGTTTGCGCACCTGCAGCGGATGAGCATGAGCTACTACGATAAAACCAAACTCGGCCGCATCATCAGCCGCTGCACCAGCGACATCAACGCCATGCGCGAAGTGAACGTGTGGGGGATTACCAAGATTGTCGTGCTGACGATGAACTTGGTTTTCGCCGCCTCTATGCTGGCGATCACCAATTGGCGTTTGTTTCTGGCGGTCGCGTGGCTGGGGCCGGTGCTGTTTCTTTTGAATCGCGAGTATCTCAAGATTTCAGGAACGATGTGGCAACAGGTGCGCGAAGGCTTCACCCGCGTCAGCACCAACCTGGCCGAGAACATTACCGGCATGCGCGTGGTGACGGCGTTCGATCGGCAGGAGCCGAACCTCGGCGTGTTCAACCGCCTGCAGGAGGACAACACCACCAACAACATGACCGCCGCCCGGATCAACGGCGTTTACCAGCCGAGCCTGGAGTTGATCCGCTTTATCGGCCGAGTGATCGTGCTGTCTTACGGCGCGTACCTGTTCGCGGTCGGGCAAATTGTGGGAGGCGTCGGCGAGGTTGTGCAGTCATTCATGTACTGGGATTGGTTCATGAATCCCATCGTGGAGTTCGGGAATTTCTACAACCAGCTGATGCAAGCGATGGCCGGCGCGGAGCGCGTTTTTAACCTGCTCGATACCCAGCCGGACGTGCAGGACGCTCCGAACGCTCAGCCGCTTCCGCCGATCAAGGGGCACATCAAGTTTGAGGACGTGACGTTCGGCTACAACCCCGATCGCCCGGTGCTGCACGGAATCAACTTCGAAGTTCAGCCGGGCCAGACGGTGGCGTTGGTGGGCGCGACGGGAAGCGGCAAGAGCAGCATCGTGTCGCTGATCAGCCGGTTTTATCAGCCGCAAAAGGGGCGCGTGCTGATCGACGGGCACGACGTCCGCCACGTCACCGGCGATTCGCTTCACCGGCAGACCGGCTTGGTGCTGCAGGTGAATTACCTGTTTACCGGCACGGTGATGGAGAACATCCGCTACGCCAAACCCGACGCGAACGAGGAAGACGTTATCCGGGCGGCTACGGAACTCGGCAGCCATGAGAGCATCGAAATGCTGCAGAACGGCTACCACACCGAAGTCGGCGAACGCGGCGCGAACATGAGCCTCGGGCAGCGCCAGTTGATTTGCTTTACACGAGCGTATCTCGCGAATCCCAAAATCTTCATGCTTGATGAAGCCACCAGCGCGGTGGACACCGCGACCGAGATGCTCGTCCAAACGTCGCTGGAGAAACTGCTCAAAGGCCGAACCACCGTGATCGTCGCCCATCGGCTGAGCACGATCATGAGCGCGGATATGATCCTGGTGATCGAAGCCGGTAAAATCATGGAACGCGGCAACCACCGCGACCTGGTGGCGGCCGGTGGGAAGTACGCCAACCTGTATCACCAGTTTGCGATGCACCGGGAGTAAATGTCGCATGGGCTACCAGCCCATGCCCGCCCAACGCCCCCCAGAGCATGGGCTGGAAGCCCATGCGACATCCGTCTCAAGGCAAAAAACCAGGCTCGACAAGAATTCGTAAAAATCCCCGCCGTCATATTCGTCAATAGCTGCATATCCGGTCGCCGTTTACGCCCGATAACACGATCGCGATCGCAGAGATTACTTGGTTTCCCTCATTTGTGGTTCATCTTCTTAGAACTCTAACCAAGGGTTCTCGATGATGAAGACAGATCGCAAAACGTTCTCCCGCCGTCGTGGTGTTTCGATGCTGTACACCGTGGTGATCATGGTGTCGATGCTCATGTTCTGCTCGCTAGGCGTGGATGTGGCCCGCGTGCAGTTGGCCAAGACCGAACTGCGCCGCGCCGTCGATAGCGCCGCCCGCTACGGCGCTATGGGCCTGGACACCGACGCCGCCACCGCGATCAGCAACGCCGCACTGGCCGCCAGTGACAATACGGTGGATGGCAAGCCGATGCAGTTGAGCGCCGCTCAGGATGTGATTCTGGGTTCGTGGAACGCATCGACCCGCACGTTCACGCCGCTGACCGGTTACGCCACTTCGAGTGCCAACGCGGTTCAGGTCCTTGGCAATCGTACGAACGCCCGTGGCACCGCGATTCCGCTGTCGTTTGCGTCGGTGATGGGATTGAAGACCTGCGAGATCAAAGCCGTGTCCGCGATTGCGATGGTGACCAAGTCGATCAACGTGAATCAGAACGTGCCGGCTACCGCTAACCCGTTCCTGTCGGGCATGCCCAAGGGATCGGTCGCGAGCCTGAACAACCCGCACCGGAGCCCGGACTACGCGGGTGATTCAGCCACGCCCAAGCAGTCGCCGTTGCAGGTTGCGGTTGGGATTACCGGCGGATCACACCTGACGTTCGATTCGATCAGCGGCGACGCCCGCCACGACCCGAACCTGCCGTACTTCTCACCGGACGGCGAACTGGGAGCGATCGGGCGCAACACCAACGGCGCGGAAAACGGGATCAGCGACATCAACGCCCCGATCAACGCCCTGGTGGGAGTGTTTTTGGACGACAACGCCCCGAGCACGTCGTCGGCCCCGAGTTTCAATGCCAGTGATTTGCAGAATTGCCCGACGGATTACCGCAGCGCCAGCGCCCGAAACCTGACGACCTATCAGCCGAAGGTGAAGCAGTTGTTCTTCATCGGCGATGGTCGGACGGATAGCGGCGGCGTGCAACAGTTTGTTGCCCCCGCCGGCGCTACCCGGCTGTACCTGGCCACGTGGGACTTTTATGAATGGAACAACAACGCCGGCCAGCGAAACATTGTGGTCATTCGCCCGGCCTCGGTCACCCTGGTGAGGTAGTCCGTTGCGGATCGGTTCACCACTGACTGCGTTCAAGAGTGATATCCAATTCCCGCCCGCCGATAGCAAATCGGCGGGCGGGATTTTTTAGTGAATTGCAAAAACTTACACATTCTCGGACGTGCAATGGCGGAAAATCAATATCGCCAACAACGGTGAACTTGCGTTCAACGGACCTGCGACGGTTTACGTTACAGGCAACATCACCTTCTCCACGACCGGCACCATCACTGCTGCCAGCGATCGGCCGAGCAATCTGTCGATCTATATGACCGGTTCGGGCAGCGACTTGGATGCCGACAGTTGCACCAACCTCGACATCACCGCCGAATTGATCTGACCTCTGACCGATTTCTCGGCCAAGAAAAACGTTGCCGTCCGAGGATGAATGATCTTCAAAACGATCTACGCCAGGAACAATCTTGACTTTTATTACGATCAGTCGGTCCCGTCGCTCCACGGCGGAAGCGGGGGCGGGATCTGCGCGGTCAAATAAGCCACAAATATAGGACGCGCTTTCGGACCGAACCAAAGCCGATTGCTATTTCGGGCGATGAATTCGACATCAGATGCAGAAGTTTCAGTCGGTCCGGCAACTGGAGTGGAAAATGATACTCAAAACACAAATCGTTCTTTCCCGTCGCAAGCAACGATCGGGCGTCAGCCTGATTTACATCATCATCGGGATGGCGGTCCTGCTGATGTTCGCTTCGCTGGCGGTGGATTTGGGTCGCGCGCAATTGGTCAAGACCGAACTACGGCGTGTCGCCGACGCTGCTTCTCGGTACGGCGCTGCGTCTCTGTCGAGCGGTAATGTTTCAACGGTTCAGGCGAACGCCATAGACGCCGCGAACGATAACACGGTCGACGGCGCGACGTTCAATATCACTAACTCCGATATCGAGTTCGGGACGTGGAGCACCACGAGCAAGACGCTGACGGTTTTGTCCGGTTCCAGCCGGAGCAGCGCCAATGCGATTCGCATTACCGCGCGGATGACCAGCGCCAACAACAATGCCCTGCCGATGACGTTCGCCCAAGTGCTCGGCCGACGGACCTTGGATATTGAGGCTCAGTCGACGGCGATGTATGTGCCGGCGGTCAATGTTTCGTTAAACGTTCCGGCCACCAGCTGTCCCTGGCTCGCCGGCGCCGGGAGCGGGACCAGCGCGAATGTGGGCAATCCGCACAACAACCCCGACTACGCGCCGGCCGCCTGTCCGAAGCTGATGAGCGGCGTGCCGCTTACCGCCGGCCAGTCTCTGCAGTTTGATTCCATTAACGGTGGTGCCGGGAATGATCCGGCGATGGCCAGCTTTACGCCCGACGGGAACCCGAACGACGTCCAAGGGAACTGGAGCGGTGCGGAAAACGGCCTCAGCAACATGATTTGTCCGCTGAACTCGGTGGTGGGCGTGTTTCTCGACGACAATGTCCCCAGCACCCAGGGCTCGCCGCCTTCAACGCTGGATTTCGGAAACAGCACCAATCGCGATTTTGCATCGCTTTCGCCCCAGTTGCGTCAGGTGTTTTTCATCGGCGACGGACTCAGAAACGACGGTACGACCAAGCAGAACTTCGTCGTTCCCTCCGGTACCACCCGCCTGTTCATCGGGACGATGGACGGATGGGAATGGAACAACAATTACGGCTCCTTCACCACGACCGTCACCCGGCCGGCCCAGGTTCAGCTGGTTAAATAGGGGATCGAACGGTAAAATTCTTTCCACCGGGAATACATCCGTCAGCCACTTGGTTTCGTAATTAGCTCCCGTTCGCGATCGATTGCCTTTGGCAATGTTCGGATACTATAATGCGTATCCGAAAGGAGGTGCTTCGACAGCTAGCGTCGTGTCACTTCTGAAGATTGTGCGAAGAGGAGTAAAGTCATCCAGCCCCTATGGGTCTGGGAACAACCCGTCTTTTTTCCCCGAAGGAGTATCGCTATGAAGAATTCCACGAAACTTTCCCTGATCGCCGCTGCAATGGGCGGTCTGATGGCCGGATCGATGGCTCGCGCTGCGACGCCCGCACCGGTTATCCCGGGCAAGGCCGTCATCACCAGCAACAAGCAGATCAAGGCCGTCAACGCCGGCGTTCGCGCCCTCGAAGGCGACAAGGATGCTGGAAAGCACGACTGCAAAGGCAAGAACGAGTGCAAGGGCCAAGGCGGCTGCAAGTCCAGCGACAACGGCTGCAAAGGCAAGAACAGCTGCAAAGGTCACGGCGGCTGCAAGGGCATGGAAGACAAAGACAAGAAGGAATAGTCCTTTCTTGCAAGAACTTTCAAAGGGCTGGGCGACCTTGGTTGCCCGGCCCTTTGTTATGATGTAATTCGTAAAATCCGAATGATGAAACCCGAAATCCGAATGAATGACGAATGACGAAATCAGAATGACGAACGGAAGTTTCCGATTCGGTATTCGTCATTCGGTTTTCGTCATTCATTCGGATTTCGGGTTTCGTCATTCGGGTTTCGCAACGACTCTTGTTTCCGTCTTTCGGTTCGACCCGCATGCCCGCCAATCGCTTCAATGGATTCACTGATCTCGGCATAGGCATCGGCCTGCGCGTGCCGCACTATCAGCATATTCTGCGCAACAAGCCCACCTGCGACTGGTTCGAAGTCATCAGCGAAAACTACATGGTCGACGGCGGTCGCCCGCTGGAGATTCTCGACGCGATCGCGGAACAGTACCGTATCATTCAGCACGGCGTTTCGATGTATTTTGGGTCAGCCGACCCGCTGAATCGCGAGCACCTCAAACGACTTAGGACGCTGGTAAAGCGGACCAAAACCGCGTTCCTGTCGGATCACCTCTGCTGGGGTAGTGTCGATGGAACTTACACACACGACCTGCTGCCGATGCCTTACACCTTTGAAGCCGCCAAAATCACCGCCGAGCGGATCAAGCAGGCCCGCGATTTTCTGGAAGTGCCGATCTGTGTTGAAAACGTTAGCAGCTATGCTGAGTATCATGTGTCGGAAATGACCGAGTGGGAGTTCCTCAACGAGGTCGTCGAACGGGCCGACTGCGGGATTTTGCTCGATGTGAACAACATTTACGTTTCCAGCGTGAATCATCGATTCAACCCGATGGACTACGTGAACGCGATCGACCCGGAGCGGGTCGGGCAGATGCACATCGCCGGGCATAGCAAGTACCAGCGGTTTATCCTTGATACGCACGACCACGCGGTGATCGACCCGGTTTGGAAACTCTACGAGCGCGCCACCGAACGCTGCGGCGCTACCAACACGCTGCTGGAATGGGATGCGCACATCCCGTCGTTTGAGGAAGTGCATGGGGAAGCGATGAAGGCCAGGAAGTACATCGATCGGGTGAAACGGAAGAAGATAAACACAGAGACACAGAGACGCAGAGAGGAAAAGCCTTGAGCTCATTTTCTTCTCTGCGTCTCTGTGTCTCTGTGCTCATTCTGAATGGAATGACATGAAAGCCGCCGCACCGAAAAACCTCAAACAGATTCAGAAGCTCGCCGCCGATGTGATTCGCGGGCCATTGGATCAGAACGACCGCACGCCGCTGGCGATGAAGTCGGTGGCCGAGTCGTTTATCAAGCCGAACGATCGATTGACGTCGCTCGAACGGCTGGAAATCTACAACCGTCAATACTGGTTTCGCCTGCTCGATATTCTGTACGACGACTATCCCGGCTTGCGCGCGATCCTCGGCGAAGGCAACTTCAATCAAATGAGCCGGGCGTATCTGGAAAAACATCCGTCGCGGTCGTTCACGCTGCGCAACCTCGGCTCCAAGCTCTGCAAGTTTCTCGAATCCCAGCCACAATGGGCCGGCAAGCGGCAGGCGATGGCGCTGGATATGTTTCGATTCGAGTGGGCCCAGGTCGAAGCGTTTGATGGCCCGTCGCTGCCGGTGATTGATCCACAGACAGTGGCAACCGCCGATCCGACGAAGCTGAAGCTGCGCCTGCAGCCGTACCTCACGTTGCTCGATCTGGCGTATCCGCTGGACGATTTCATCCTCGCCGTTAAACGGCAGGAGGGGGCGTTGAGATCAGAAGCCAGCAACGCGGTGGAATCGCCGACGAGACGCCGGAAGAAAAAGCCGATCCCATTGCCGCGGAAGAAGAAGGTGTTTCTCGCCGTGCATCGGTACGAGAACCAGATGTACTACAAGCGCATGGAACCGGCCGCGTTTGCGATCCTGGCGAATCTAGAGACGGGCAAGTCTCTGGCACAATCAATCGAGGACGTCAGCAAGCCGGTGTCGCCTGCCAAGCTTGGCGAGTGGTTCAACGTCTGGACGCAATTGGGTTGGTTATGCAAACGCTAGAGCGGTGAGCAATTCGATGTAACTTGCAAGCTTTCAATTCATCATCCTGAGGCACGCCGAAGGATTTCGGATCGCGAGCGGCTTTCGACGTTCGAGATCCTTCGGCGTACCTCAGGATGACGACGATCGGTCATTGTTACGCTACGACAAAATGCGCGTCGCCCTATAGGCTCCTTCTCCAGGCGTACCGGGCGAGGAAGTCGGTCCTCACACTTCCGTCAGTTCTTCGATCACAAAATCCGGCTGTTGCTCTTTGGGGATCGGCAGCAAATCGCGACGCCTGGTCACGCCCGTCAGCACCAAGGCGGCTTTCATCCCAACGGCTTTGGCTCCGATGATGTCGGCCTCGATGTTGTCGCCGATGATCAGGCATTGGTTGGCGGGCACGTTCAGTCGCTGGCAAAGCTCGTAGTAGAAGATGGCGTTGGGCTTGCCGCAGAAGGTGGCCGTGGTTTGCGAGGCGAATGCCAGCATCGCCGAAAACGCGCCCGCCCCGAACTCGATCCCGCGCGGGCTGGGGTAGACGCGGTCGGCGCAGATTCCGATCAGCGCGGCGTTCTTGCGCAGCAACTGTAGCGCCAGCCGCTGGCGTTCCTCGGTGGCGAACGGGTTGGTGGGCGCGCCGACGATCACCGCGTCGCAGGGTTCGCCGGGCGTGGCGACCCAGTCGACAGAGCCGTCGAGCATTTCGTGCACGCCTTGCGTCGATAGGTTAAAGACCCGCGGCTTGCGGGATTTGCCGTAAGTTTGCAAAACGTAGTCCGCCGTAGCGGCCGCGGCGGTATAGATGTGCGACGGGTCGACCTCCAGCCCCATCCGCGCCAGCCGCTCGCAGATCCGCAATGGCGATGTGGTGCTGTTGCTCAGGCAGGCGAACTTCCGTCCCTCGTTCTGCAGCCGGCGAATCAGGTCTACCGCGCCGGGCAAGGCAAACTCCTCGTGGTACACCGTCCCGTCCAGATCCAGCAAGACCGCGGCGAAGGGCGACAAATCGATCGGCATATCGGAAGTGTACAGGGGGAACGGATGAAGGCGGAAGGAGGAAGGATGAAAAAGGAACATGGTGCGACGAAACCTCCATTTTCATGCCTCCGCCTTCATCCTCTCGCTCTCTCGTGTACAATCCCAACCCTATGGCCAAATGGTGGGAATACCAACCGTGGCGTCGCAAGGCGTTGATCGCGATCACGTGGACGCTGTTCGGCTCGTCGCTGGCGATAGCGGCGGTCGTCAGTGCGGTTCAGCACAGGAAAACCGATTCCCAATTCTCCCCGCCGACCAACTGCGGTGTGTTCACCGTACGGATTCCGGCCGGCTGGTCGGCGAATTCGCGCACCAGCCCTTTCTCGCGGATCGACGCGACCGAACCCTCCACACTCAAGCGACTGAACCGCCCACGCCAGTTGTTTATTGTCCAAAAATCGCTCCCGGCGGGTACGTCGTTAGATGAGTTCGTCGCGCAAGAGCCGTCTTTGTCGGGCAAAAGTTTCCTGCAGCAAGAAGAAAACGGGGACGTGGAACAGATCACGATCGCGGGGTATCCGGGCGTGTTGTACGCGCGGGCAAACGCGCCGATCTTTATGTCGTCGCCGATCTACGAATACATCGCGGCGACGATCACTCCCGAGGGACAAGCGATCGCCGTGAAACTCGTCTGCGTCGGAAAACCCAGTGAAGACGATCAACCCTTGCTTGAGTCCGTACTCGATCGGATCGCGGCGGGGCGTTAATGCCGATAGAGCGGTCAGATTTCCGAAAAAAAGGCGTGTGAACTGGCAAACTGGCGAATCGCCGATCAAACGGCCGATAATACATGCTGGAGGCTGCTATGAAGCGCAACTGGATGCTCCTGCTGGGAGGCGTGGTCGCGGTGTCGGGTCTGACGATGGCCGAGCCGACGACCTTACCGACGCTACCGGCCCAATCGCCGCCCGCCGCGCAGCCGCCCGCCGATGCGCCGGTGCTCGACACGGTTCTGGACGGTCGCCCCGATGTTGCCCCGACGACCCGCCCGCTGCTGGGCGCGCCGTATTCCTCGCAGGCGGCCGGTATCAGCCTGACCGCGCCTGCCGGCTGCAAGATCGTCAACCGCCCGGTCGGCGATACCGTTGTCGAGTTCGTCAGCGAGGCCCGCAAGATCAGCCTGCGCGTGACCAAGTCGAGCTTCTCCAAGCCGATCAAGCTGTCGATCAGCCCTGATGCGCCCGGTCCCACCATCAACGGCGAAAAGGACAAGGGACTGCTGGAAATGACCGTCGCGCAGCTCAGCACACGGCTTCCGAACAACAAAGTCCTCCGTCAGGACGTGTTGCCGGTAGCCGGGCATGATGCGGGAGTCATCGTGCTGCGGGCGTCGGTGGGCGTCAGCCCGCAACTGGTGCAGCAGGCGATCATTCAGTTCAACGAGCAGACGTACTTCAACCTGATCATGACCACGCCGGGCCTGCCGTTTGATGCCCTGCCCGATAAGGCCGACGCGATCGAGATCAACGCCGCCGCCACTTTCCGTGCGGTACTCGATACCGTTCAACTTCCCGATCCACAGAAGCTCCACGACGAACAGGTCGATCGCCTGTTCCGCACGCGGACGATGTTCGTCAACTGGACCGAGGCCAAGATTCGATCGGTGCTCATCCCCGAGCAATGGATGCGCATCGTCCGCGACGGCAAGGACATCGGCTATTCGTACATCGTCGAAGAACCCGAAACCCGTGGCGTGAACCCGGGCGTGAAAATCGGTGTTCGCTCGCGTACCGTGCCCAAGCCGGGGCAGCAGATTGACGCAGAAACCTGGTACCACGTTTCGTTCGATCGCAAGCAGGAAAACTGGTCGAGCATCGCATTGGTGACTGAGCCCAAGGATAAGTATTACGCCACCGAGTTCGGCACGAGCGTCCAGCGCCGCCGGCCGATTTCAGACCCCGACCCGGCGGCTTCGGAAAGGCACGTCAAGGGCGAAAACATCAACGTCAAACTGGTGGATACTTATCACCTGTCGGTTCATCGTGTCACCAAGAAAACAACCGCCCCCGAGATCGAACGCGAACTGCCGCCCTTCTACCTGGCGCAAGGCTTCGGCCATCTCCTGCCGCGACTGGTTCCGAACAAGGAGCCGGCCGGATACATGTTTTACTCCTATTCCAGCTCGGACGCGGAAGTCAAACTCCGCTATATCGACGTCGGCGTGGACAAACCCGCTGTACTCGACGGGAAGAAGATCACGGCGATCCCGATCAATGACCGCATGGGGTATGAAGGATCGCCGACCGTGCATTACATCGATACCACCGGCAAATACCTCGGCAGCGTCACCACGATCATCAACGAAGACGGCGACCGCTCGACCGTCTCGGTGATTCCCACCAATGCTGATGCGCTGAAGAAAATCTGGGTCGATGCGGTCCTGGATCGCCCGGAAGAAGCCGCTGCGCCTCGCTGATCGAATTGAAAGTAACATGCTCAAAGGTCTTGGCCGAATTGTTTCGCTGTGCGTGCTGATCACGATTGGATCAGTGGGCCTTTACATCTACCGAGATCATTTCTCAGCCCAGCACACGATCGACAAACTCACCGAAGAGAAGAAGGTGCTTGAGACGGTTGTTCAGCGCCTCAGCAGCGAAAACCGCGTGGCTGAAGTGATCGTGACCGACCAGCGCAACGAGGCCGGCGTGATCCATACGACGCTGCTGTTCGTCGAGTACGCCAAAGACGGCCGCGAGATTCCGCCGAAGGTGCTGACGGTGAAAGGGAAAACCGCCCACGTCGATGCGCTGGTGATCAAGTTCGACCGCGATTTTGTGAAAGAGAACGACCCACTTCGCGGCAAGAGCATCGCGCTGTTCGTGCGAGCCTTCGGCGATCAGGAAACGCCCGAAGCCGGCCCGAAGATCGATGCGCCGGACAAAATCCCCGCGGTTTATCAAGGCGCCAATCCCCGCGTGACCGAATTTGAGCTGAATCTGTGGAAGAAGTTCTGGCTTTTGGTCGAGAGCGAAGAAGAACGCAAAAAAGCCGGCATCCGCGTCGCCCAAGGCGAAGGCCCGTGGGGGCCGTTCGAGATGGATCGGCTTTACACGCTCACCATCGACTCCGACGGCGGACTGAACATCGTCTCGCAACCGCTGAAAGGCATCTACCGCGAAGCGCTCCAGCGTCGCGCCGGCATGACCACACAGCCCGCGAAGTAGGTTCCGTCCGAAATCAGAAAATGCAATGGCGCAAACTGGAGGGCGGGTGTCCTCACCCGCCGTGTGTTTTAGGTGATTCGAATTTCTCGGCGGCTGAGGACAGCCGCCCTCCATACGGAATGTATGGTTTCAAGACCGAGCTTGGCCTCTCGCCGCCCGTCCGAACGGACGGATTGCTACGACCGCTTTTTCTTCTTGTCCATCGCCCGTTTGATCACCGCCATCACGGTGATGGTATTCCCCGCGACAAACAGCACGATCGCCGGAATCATCCACGCCGCCCCCGGCGGGTAGCCGTGCTGACCGACGCCGATCACGAAAAAGATGATGCCCGCCGCCTCGATTAACGCGCCGATCAGGATAAGAGCCATGCCCTCTATCATACCCCGCCCGGCCGCTTGTCGTCACGCGGGTTTGGGCGTAGGTTGATTGCGTGCCCAAGGATGATTTCGTCAGCCCGCTGCCGTCGCTGGATTCGATCCGAACGCCCCGGCGCGCCACGCCCGCGCCGGCGTGGGTGGCGCTGTTGGTCGCGTGGCTCGGGCTGATCATGCTGGTCGCGTCGATCGTTTTCATTTTCCTCCCCGGCACGCAACGCCCCAAGGCCGAGCTCGAGCACATGGCCCCGTACTCACTGGCCGATAAGTTTCTGCCGTTTCCGATCTACGGCATTACCGTGTCGCTGTTCATCGGCATCGTCGTGCTGCGCCAGATGAAAGACGAACCCCGCCCGCTGCCCGAGGCGATGGTCGCCCAGCGCGTGCAGGCGTGGGCAGGCATCTGGCTCAGCCTATTCGCGACGGCGGTCATCTACATCTACATGTACTTCCACGGCCCGCGCTAGGAGCGAACCATGACCCTGACCGTCAACGGCCAACCCAAAACCGTGGAAGCGGGAACGACACTGCGTACGCTGGTGGAGCAGTTCAAGCTTTCGCCAGAAAAGGTAGCGATCGAACTGAACCGCCGGCTGGCGAAAAGCGACAAGTACGATCTGCCGCTGAAAGACGGGGATGAAGTGGAGATCGTAACGTTTGTGGGCGGAGGATGATTTAGAGTACAATATCGTGCGTCCATACGGGAGGCATATGGCCAAAATCACACTTGATATTCCCGACGAACTCATTCAGGCATTCAACGATCGGATTGGGGGCAACCCGGTGGAATTGGAGTGCTTTCTGATCGGCCTCATGGACCGTGAATTAGGTTCCAGCTCTGAACCCATCAGCGAAGACGAATTAAGGCTACTGGATGAAGGTTTAGAATCTCCGTTGATCGAGGTGAATGATGCTTACTGGGCTGATCTGAAAGCCCGGATCGCTAAGAAGACTGCTGAGCAAGAAGCTCGGCGCTCGGCATGATGTATGGGCTTCAAATCCGTGCGCTTGCCAGCCTTGACGTGATTGCGATCGCTTCGCACATCGCCGCAGACAGTCCCGCCGCCGGTGAACGGTTTATCAATGCTTTCCATGCAGAACTGGACCGATTAAGAATGTTTCCACATTCAGCCTCGCTGCGTCGCGGTGTGCCTAAACGGTACAAGGGGCTACGCTCAACCACAATCACGAAGTTCCGCAATTACCTCGTGTTTTATGTAACTCACGACCACATCATTGAAGTGTTGAGAGTGTATCACGGGGCGAGAAACATCAGAAAGCTGCTCCGCGAATCGGAGTGACGAATTCCATTGAAAACTAGTACAATCCGCAGATGGACCTCTTCCGCATCAAAAACTTCGCAGTCACCAACCGCCTCTTCGTCGGCACGGGCAAGTACGCGAGTTACGACCTCATGCAGAAATCGCTCGATGCGTCCGGCTGTCAGGTCGTCACCGTCGCGGTGCGCCGCGAGCGGCTGATCGATGCGCAGGGCAAGTCGCTGTTCGATTTTCTCGACTTAAGCCGCTACATCATCCTGCCGAACACAGCCGGTTGCTTTACAGCCGACGATGCGATCCGTGTCGCGCTGCTCGGGCGCGATCTGCTGGAGAAGAACGGCAACAAAGGCGCCGGCTGGGTGAAGCTGGAAGTGCTTGGCGATAAGAAGACGCTGCTGCCCGATCCCGTCGGCACGATCGAGGCGACGAAGGAACTCGTGAAGGAAGGTTTCACCGTGCTGGCCTACACCAGCGACGATCCGCGGAGCGCGGTGCGGATCAAGGAAGCCGGCGCGGCGTCGGTCATGCCTGCCGGCTCGCCGATCGGCAGCGGGCAGGGGATTCTTAACCCGCTCAACATCTCACTCTGCCTGGAACTGCTGAAGGAAGGAGACCCGACGTATCCCGTCATCGTCGACGCAGGCGTTGGCGCCGCCAGCGACGTGTCGATCGCCATGGAACTCGGCGCGGATGGCGTGCTGCTGAACACCGCCATCGCCCACGCCAAAGACCCGGTGAAGATGGCTACCGCGATGAAGCACGCCTTGGAAGCCGGCCGGCTCGGCTACCAGTCGGGCCGCATAACCAGGAAACGCTACGCCACCGCCAGCAGCCCGTTTGAGGGTGTGATAAGTTACATTCCGGGAGAATAAATTAGCCACAGATGGGGCACAGATGCACACGGATGTGCACCGATCAAGGCGCGTCATCCGTCGACATTTAACGCATCGGCTCTTATCTGTGTTCATCCGTGCCCCATCTGTGGCAAAAATCATGCAACCAACACCATTTCAACGTACCCCCGAACTCCTCGCCCCCGCCGGCGATTGGGAGGCGATGCGCGCGGCGGTTGCCAACGGGGCGGACGCGGTTTACTTCGGGCTCGATCAGTTCAACGCTCGCTTCCGGGCGGAGAATTTTAAGCTCGATGAGCTGCCGACGATCGTGAAGTATCTGCACGATCACAACGTCCGCGGATTTCTCACGTTCAACACGCTGATCTTCAGCGACGAACTCCCCGCGGCGGCGGACTACATCCGGCAGATCGCCGAAGCCGGTATTGATGCGGTGATCGTGCAGGATTTTGGAATCGCCCGGCTCATCCAGGCGATGGCGCCGACGCTGCACATCCACGGTAGTACGCAGATGACGCTCACCGAGCCGCGGGGGATCGAGTTCGTCCGCCAACTCGGCGTGCAGCGGGTGGTGCTGGCCCGCGAGCTGTCGATCGAAGACATCCGCAAAATCCGCAGCGGAACCGACATGGAGACCGAAGTCTTCATCCACGGCGCACTCTGCGTCGCCTACAGCGGCCAATGCCTGACCAGCGAATCGCTCGGCGGGCGCTCCGCTAACCGCGGGCAGTGCGCACAAGCCTGTCGGTTGCCGTACGAACTGGTCGTCGATGGCGTGCCGCGCGAGCTTGGCGATGTGGCCTATCTGCTCTCGCCGAAGGATTTGGCTGCGTACGATTTGATCGATGATCTTTCAAACCTCGGCGTCGCGAGTTTCAAAATCGAGGGCCGGCTGAAAAGTGCGCACTACGTCGCGGCGACGGCGCAGACGTATCGGCAGGCGATCGACGCGTGGAAAGACAACCGGCGGTTCAAGCTGTCGCCGCAGCAGAAGATCGATCTGGAACAGACTTTTTCGCGCGGCTTTTGCCACGGTTTTCTGTCCGGAGTGAATCATCAGGTGCTGGTGCAGGGCCGATTCCCCAAATCCCGCGGCACGCGGATCGGCACCGTCGCCCGCATCACGCCGCGCTCGATCGTGATCGCGGAGGAGAACGCCATCTCGCCATTAAAGCCCGGCGACGGCGTGGTCTTCGACGAAGGTCACCCCGAGCAAGACGAGCAAGGCGGGCGCGTGTTCGCGGTCCGGCCGGCCGGCAAAAAGCAGATTGAAATCGAGCTCGGTTACGGCGATGTGAACCTGCACGCGATCGCGTTCGGCTCGATCGTTTGGAAGACGGATGATCCTGCGATTCGCAAGCGGCTGGCGCATTCGTTCAGCCGCGATCTGGTGGTGAAGCGCCAGCCGATCGACGCGGTGGTGACCGTGCACGTCGGTAAGCCGCTGCGCGTGATGCTCGGCGGGGTGGAAGTGTCGGCCGACAAGCTGCTGGAAGCGGCGACGAAGTTTCCGGTCACCGCGGAGATGGTTCGCGAGCAGATCGCCCGGCTCGGCGATACGCCGTTCGAGCTGCGCAACCTGCGCCTAGACGCCGCCGGCGGGCCGATGGTGCCCAAGAGTTTGCTGAACGATCTCCGCCGAGCGGCGGTTGAGAGATTGATCGCAGATCGCGCCGCAACGCATGAGGTTCACGCAAATGCGCTCGACCAGTTGCGTGCCTCGTACCACGGGCCTCCGGCCCGTGCCAACGACGCTCGGATTTCAGAAAATTCGTCTTCTGACATGGGAACGTCGCCCGCACGGGCCGGAGGCCCGTGGTACGGGGCAAGTCACTCGACGCCGATGTTGCATGTCCTTGCCCGCACGCTCGATCAACTGCACGCCGTGCTCGCGGGGAAGCCCGCCAGCGTTTACTGCGATTTTGAAGACGTCCGCCGCTACCAGCCCGCCGTCGATGCCGCGCGGGCCGCTGGCGTGCCGATCGCGCTGGCGACCATGCGCATCGTCAAGCCCGGCGAAGAAGGCTGGCTCAAGCAAGTGCTCGACGCCCAGCCGGACGCGATCCTCGTCCGCAACCTGGCGGCCATCAGCTATTACCGCGAGATGGCGCCGAACCTCCCGCTGATCGGCGATTACTCGCTCAACATCGCCAACGAGCTGACGGCCGGCGTGTTTACCGATGCGGGCCTCGTGCGGTTCGTCCCCAGCTACGATCTCAACTGGCGGCAGATGGCGGCGATGTTCCATCACTGCGACGCCGGCCGATTCGAGTGCGTCGTCCACCAGCACATGCCGATGTTCCACATGGAGCATTGCGTGTTCGCGCACACGATGAGCAACGGCCGTGATTTCCACGACTGCGGCCGGCCATGCGAGCACCACAAGGTCGATCTGTCCGACCGCGTCGGCCAGCCGCACCCGCTGATCCCGGATGCGGGTTGTCGCAACACGGTCTATAACGCGCAGGCACAGAGCGCCGCTGATTTCGTGCCACGAATGCAGGAGCTAGGCATCGTACATTTCCGCGTGGAACTGCTGCGCGAATCGCCTGAGCAAGTCGGCCCGCTGATCGCGCGATACGCCGACGTGCTCACCGGCCGCGCGACGCCGACGACGCTGACGCGATCGCTTAAGGTGATCAATCAACTCGGCGTAACGCACGGCACGCTCGATCGGGAATAAGCATGACCTGCGAATCCGCTCACTTGCGAAAACGGCTGTCGGCCGGCGGATCGATTGTGGTCTGGGCCGGTTTGCCCCATTATCTCCGCAATGAACCCACTGTGGCAGGAAATGGCTCAGCGAGCCGACCGACAATTGACCGACGCACAGGCCGCCAAGCTGTCGGCGTATCTCGATCTGTTGATCGAAACCAATAAGACGATGAACCTCACTCGCATTGTCGACCGCGAAAGCGCCGAGCGGCTGCACATTGCCGATGCGCTCACGCTGCTGAAACATCTGCCCAAGGGCGGGCACTCTTTGGTCGACGTCGGTAGCGGTGGGGGCGTGCCGGGCATTCCGCTGGCGATCGCCAGGCCGGATGCGCGGGTCTTGCTGGTGGAAGCGACCAAGAAAAAGGCCGCGTTCCTGCAAACGGCTGCAGATGCGCTGGGGTTGCTGAACGTGTCAGTCTCGGAATGGCGGGCCGAGGACGTGGCCCGCAGTTCAAACCGCGAGGCGTTTGACATCGCGACGGCCCGTGCGGTCGGCGCGATCGACATGCTGGCCGAATGGTGCCTTCCGCTGGTGCGCGTCGGCGGGCGATTCCTCGCGATGAAGGGCGAGCGGATCAAGCAAGAACTCCCGGTGGCCGGGAAG
The DNA here is from genome assembly GCA_038229715.1 of Tepidisphaerales bacterium. Taxonomy (GTDB): domain Bacteria; phylum Planctomycetota; class Phycisphaerae; order Tepidisphaerales; family Tepidisphaeraceae; genus JANMES01. The sequence continues at coordinate 56,276 of JBBROD010000021.1, forward strand.
GCGATTAAATGGGTCGGCGGTGGACCCGCGAAAGTTTACCCCGCCGACCTGCCGGGTGCCGAGCATCATGTGATCGTTGAGATTCACAAGGTCGCCAAGACCGATCGGGCCTATCCGCGCCCGCCGAGCGATGCGAAGGGGAAGCCGATTCGGTGAATGCGTCGCATGAGCGTTATACGGATTTGAATTAATTCCCGCACCGCCCGGCGCAGATCGTCATTCCGAGGTACTCCGAGGAATTTCGGGAAACCAGCGGTTTACACATCGCTCACGGAGTAACTCGGAATGACGGTGCTGGATGCGCGAGAATAAACGGAGCCCGTATTACTCCGCTCGTATGGCTTCCGCGCAAGTGACCGGGATGGAAATCGAGAAAGAAGATCGCTTCGCTATTGCTTTATCGGTCGAATACAACCGATCGTCACGGCGTACCGCGACTAGCCATTGGTAACGAAACCGTGGATGACCGGCTCGTCCGGCTCTTACTGCCTGCACAAACTGCATTTACCGCTGACGAACTTCTTCGGCTTGTCGAGACCGACAAGTCACGGAATCGTCATACCGTGAAGACGCAGCCGCCTGCAGAGCAATAAAAGGTCCACATCCCTCCTGGAGCTGACTCGAAGTTAAGAGTCGCTTTAAGGAGATGTAGATGAAGTCTGTTTATATTTACACCCGTTTCAGTACGGGTCAACAGCGTGAAGAAAGTCATGAGGCCCAGGAACGCAAAGTCCGTCAATTATTCGACAGTTTGGGGATCGATCACACGAACGCGATCGTCATTCGCGAAAGCGCCGAACGCGGCGATGACGATGCCCGCGAAGCCTTCGTCGCCGCTGTTCGCCGCGGCGATGTAAAGGAGGCTGGCGTCGATGAGCAAAGCCGCCTCAGCGGTGGTCTCGGAATCGAAGCTCTGATTAAAGACATCGTCTTCCACGGCGGACGTTTCGCCAGCTGTGACGGCATCGATACAAACCGTCCCGGCTGGGAAGATCTAGTACTACAGTAGCGCATTGAATTTTCTTGCTCGATAATGGCATCGGCGTGCGACGGCTTGGTGGCTGCGTCGCCAGTACGACCACAGGATGACGCGTTGGGGATGCGTCAGTCTTGGCCAGGTAATACGGTTTATCCCTGAATCTCGTGCGTGATCCATTGCGTGTGGGTGATTGAGGCGAGGGTGGCTTCGTCGAGTCTGTTCCAGCTGGTTTGGCAGTGGTCGAACAGGTCATCGTAACTTTTGTAGATGCGGTTGCTCA
>JBBROD010000022.1:0-56092 GCA_038229715.1 Tepidisphaerales bacterium
ACGCGGCTGGGCATGGCGATGCGGGCCGTCAGCTTCAATACCGATTACGCCGCGCTAATGGGCATCCCGATCGACCGCGTGATCAGCACCACATTCGTGATCGGCGCTGTACTCGCAGCCGCGGCCGGCTTCCTATACGGGCAGAAGTACGGACAGCTTCAGCAGACCGCCCACTACACCTGGACGCTGCTGGGCCTGAAGGCGTTCATCGCCGCGGTGGTCGGCGGGATCGGCAACATCCGCGGGGCCGTCGTCGGCGGGTTCCTCATCGCCTTCATCGAACAGTTCGGCGGGCTGTACGGCACTTACTTATTCGCCAACGCATCGGCTTATACGGACGTGGCCGTCTTCGTCCTCCTGATCGTCGTCCTGCTGGTCAAACCCAGCGGCCTGTTCGGATCGACCGTGCGGGAGAAAGTTTGAACCACGGCCAACCTCCCCAAATTCTGCGGCCGTGGTTCGCGGTGGCGATCGTGGTTGTGATCTCAGTGATGCTTCATTTCACCATCGGACGGTACTTCGGTGATTACATCGAACGCATCGCCGTCGACGCGGGCATCGCGGTGATTCTGGCCGTCTCGCTGAATATCGTGAACGGCTACACCGGCCAATTCTCCATCGGCCACGCGGCGTTTTACGCGATCGGCGGATACGCCGCGGGGCTGGTGACGTACTATGCGTCACTGAAAACGTGGGACAGCACCGCCGCCATCGGCACGATGCCGCAGGAGATGATGTTTGCCGCATCGATCCTGCTCGGCGGGCTGGTTTCCGCAACGGCCGGCTGGCTCGTCGGCCTGCCGTCGCTCCGCCTTCGCGGGGATTACCTCGCGATCGTCACGCTCGGTTTCGGCGAGATCCTTCGCGTGCTGCTGCAGCAGACCAACAGCCAACTCTACTCCAAGGCCGAGCTGCACGACGCGACGTGGCAGCAGCTTTTCCCGCCGCCGGTGGGCGGGGCGCTCGGGTTCATCAACATTCCGAAAGTCACCACGCTTTTCTGGGTCGTCCTGATGGCGGGCATTACGCTGATCGTGGCGTGGCGGCTTAAGCGCTCGACGTTCGGCCGGGCCATGATCGCCATCCGCGAGAACGAGATCGCCGCCGAGGCGATGGGCGTGAACGTCACCCGGCTGAAGGTGTGGGCGTTCGTCTTCGCCGCTTTTTTCGCCGGCGTGGCGGGCGCGTTGTACGCCCACGAGCCGGGCACGCAGATTTCCCCGTCCGACGGCGGGTTCCTCCGCAGCTTCGACATCGTGATCATGGTCGTCCTCGGCGGGCTCGGGTCGATCAGCGGCGCAGCGATCGCAGCCGTGCTGCTGACCGTCGCCAACGAATGGCTCCGCGGGCCGACGCACGTGTGGCATGTGCTGGCGGTTCTGCTGATCGTCCGCCTGACCGTCTGGCCGTTCGATCGGCTCAAAGCCAGCCTCTGGTGGATCGGCACGATCCTCGCCGTCGAAGCCGCCAAGTACCTGGCCGAGCGGCAAGGCATCGATCTCGGCGAGTACCGCATGATCATCTACGCACTGACCCTCATCAGCATGATGATCCTCCGCCCGTCGGGGTTGTTCGGCACAGCCGAGATCACCGATATCTTCCGCATCCGCCGGCAGAAGCTTTTGAAGCAGGAGGCGGCATGAGCGACGCCCTGCTCGACATCAAACATCTGGGCATCAGCTTCGGCGGGCTGAAGGCGGTCACCGATTTTTGCCTCACGTTGCACCACGGCGATCTGCAAGGCCTCATCGGCCCGAACGGTGCGGGCAAAACCACCTGCTTCAACCTGATCACCGGCGTTTACCGCGCCGACACCGGCGAAATGTCGCTGGCGGGCAAACGCATCAACCAGCTCAAGCCCTACCAAATCACAGCGGCCGGCATGGCGCGAACGTTTCAGAATATCCGGCTGTTCCACGAGCTGACCGTGCTGGAAAACGTCAAAGTCGCCTGCCACTTGCATACGCATCAGTCGCTGGCCGGTGCGATTTTTCGCACTCGGCGGGCGCAGTACGACGAACGGGCGATCGACACCCGCAGCCGCTCGATCTTGGATCGTTTCGGCCTGCTCGACCGCCAAGGCGACCCCGCCACCAGCCTCCCCTACGGCGACCAACGCCGGCTTGAAATCGCCAGGGCTTTGGCGACGAATCCCAAAGTCCTCTTACTCGACGAACCAGCCGCCGGGATGAATCCGCAGGAGAAAATTGAACTGACGAAGCTGATCGCGTTCATCCGCGAGCAATTCAACGTCGCGATCCTGCTCATCGAACACGACATGAAACTGGTGATGAGCATCTGCGAATGCATAACCGTGCTCGATCATGGTGAAACAATCGCCCAAGGCGGTGCAATCGACATACAGGCGAATCCTAAAGTGATTGAAGCGTATTTAGGAGAAAGTGCGTAATGTCGCATGGGCTAACAGCCCATGCTTCAGTAAATTCTTACCACAGAGATCACCGAGGCTCACAGAGAAACACAGAGAGTCACAGAACGGACTATTCTCAGTGTTTCTCTGTGTGCCTCTGTGATCCTCTGTGATCCTCTGTGTTTCTCTGTGTTTCTCTGTGGTAAATTCTTTCAGCATGGGCTGGTAGCCCATGCGACATCAATGCTTCTCGACATCAATAACCTCCATGTGAGCTACGGCGCGATTCAGGCGTTGCGGGGGGTTTCCGTCTCGATCAAGCAGGGAGAAATTGTCACGCTGATCGGCTCCAACGGCGCCGGAAAAACCACGCTGCTCCGCACGATCAGCGGCTTGCTCACGCCGACCCACGGCTCGATCCGCTGGAATAGCGAAGTGGAACTGATCGCCAAACGTCCTCACGAAATCACCCGATCCGGCATCATACACGTCCCCGAGGGGCGGCAGATTTTTGCCAATCTCACCGTGAAGGAAAACCTCCTCGTCGGCGCGTACCAGCGGACGCATCACCGCGAGATCATGCAAGACGTTGAACAGGCGTACAAACAGTTCCCCATCCTCGGCGAGCGCCACAGCCAACTGGCCGGCACCCTCAGCGGCGGCGAGCAGCAGATGCTCGCCATCGCCAGGGCGTTGATGGCTAAGCCCAAATTACTTTTGCTGGATGAGCCCTCGCTCGGCCTTGCCCCGCTGATCGTTCGCAAAATCTTCCAGATCATCCGTGACGTCAGCGCCCAGGGCGTCACGATCTTCCTCGTCGAGCAGAACGCCCACATGGCGCTAAGCATCGCCGACCGTGCTTACGTGATGCAAACCGGGCAGGTGATCAAATCCGATCGCGCCAAAACGCTGCTGCAAGACCCAGACGTCAAGAAGGCATATCTGGGCGGCTGATCGCTACTCCTGCTGTTCGGCAAGTTTCTTCGCTTCAATATAGTTTTCGCGGAATGCAGCCGTCCATTCGCGCATGTATTCCAGTGGGTCGTGCAGCTTGGAGAACGTCGGGGCGGTTTGCCAGGTCAGCGGCACTTGAATGGGCTGGCCGTCCTTATTGGTGAGGGTGACGGTGGGAAGCTGGCCGAGTTTTCCCATCGCCACTGGACACGCGGTCGGGCCGCCGTGGTCGCGGATGGCGCTCCAGGCGGCTTTGAGTTCGTCGGCGGAGTCCATGCACATGGCGCGGATGATCGATCGGTGTACGGCGAAGTGGCTGCCCGTCCACCGCGGGTAGTACGTGAAGTGCTTGGCCAGTTCGTACGGATCGACCCGCGGATCGCCGAGCGCGTCGGCGGCGTGTGTTGCATGGTCGCTGGCGACACGCTGCATCGCGGGATTGGTGCTCGGATAAAAATCGCGGCGGATGGGCAGTCGTCGCAGTGCGAATTTCGTCGGCCCGCCGGGCTCACCGGGCTTGTAGGTCCAGAGGCGTTGGCCGTCGTCACTGAGGCAATACTCGATGAACCGCGTTGCCAGTTCGCGGTGCGGTGCACCGCGGAGCAGGCTGATAGGATCGCAACTGACGCTGGTCCCGCCGACGGGCGTGACGTAAACCATCCGCACTTCACCGTTAGGCCCGAGGCTGTTCTGCGACTGGAATCGGCCGTAAAAGTCGATCGACATGCCGACAGCCGCGTCACCGATGCTGATATCGACTGCGACTTTGCTGCCCGAGTCGGTGAAGTAGCGGGCGTTAGCGCCGATCTGCTGCACCAGCCGGATGCCGTCCACCCAGCCGCTCTCGATGCTGCGCTGGTAGACCTCGATCCGTGGGAAGTCGGCCGCGTTCTGGCCGGTCGACCATTTCGTCGCGGAGATAAACTTTTCGAGCTTCGCGATCTCGTCGTCGCTGAAACCGTTATCGATCACGCGATCGTGGATCTTTTGATGCACGATCATCTCGAACGCCTTGGCGATCGAGCCGCTCTTAGTCGGGTCGGCCACGCCTACCTGCTTGAAGTAGACGGGGTTGGCCAGGTCGCTCCAGCTTGTCGGCGGAGTTGGCACGCCGAGATCGCGCAGTCGGTCAACGTTGTAGCAAATTCCGAACGTGCTGACGGCTGTGCCTAACAGGTACGGCGTGCGCCAGGTTTCGCCGGAGATTTTGGAGGGGATTAGCTCCGTGCCGTCGGGCGCGGTGAACAGGCCCGGCGGCGTCAGATCCGCCCGCCACGGCGGCACGGTCACGCCTCGGGAGAACATGTCTGAATGATCAAACTCCCCGCCGCCGAAATAAAGGTCGATATTGGCGGTGATTTTGTCCGGGGCATCGATCCCGCGGAAGGATTTGAACAGCTCCACCAGCGCCGGTGCGGGCGGCTTGCCGTCCTTGGTCAGCCCCGGCGGTCTGGAGGCAGTGACGGCTTCAGTCGCGCCGTCCGGCCATTCTTTGCCCTGCCGCTCCCACCACCCGCGGACTGATGCGGTGTACTCGGCCAGCAGGTAACGACTGATCTCGCTCGTCCCGCCGATGCTGCGCCAGTCGATCTTCACCGGCTTGCCGTACTTTTCCTGATGCCACTTGGAAAACCCCTGCGCGAACTCAAACCGAATCGCCTCGTTGTGCGGCGAGACGATCACCAGTTCCGGATCGCCGTTCTCCCACTTACCCGCTAGCGTTTCCTGCCGAAAGATGAACGGAAGAGCAATGATGATCGCAAGAACTGATAGGATGAGAAGGTTCTTGAGCATGCCTTGGTTCGATCGGTTAACGCACGGAAGGTATGGCCAGCCGCCGCTGATTTCAACCGATTTACCAGAAGTTAATCGTTACGGCTTGTCGGCTGGCAGGACTTCAAATCCACGTTTGGGCACGACCACCTTAGGCGACATGCGGTTTCTTGCGAAGAACATCAGCATCGCGCCGATCAGCCCGAACGGCGCCATGAAGTAGAAATACATTCCCCATCCGCGCTTATCGATGATGTAGCCGAGCAATGCCCCGGATAGGAACCCGCCGTAGTACTGGAACGAATCGATCACGCCGGAGGCAAACCCCGCCATCTTGCGCCCGCCGATATCCATTGCCGCGGCCGTGCCAAGGATGGAATGAGTGGCGTTGGAGGTGAACGCAATCGCGATCAGGAAAAAGACTACGGTATTGGCGTTGACCCACTTTGCGGCAGCGAGAATGACGATCGTCTCCGCGAGATACAGTGCTGCGGCCACCGGGGCACGCCTGCCTTTGAAGAAAACGTCGGACACATACCCCGACACGAGAGAACCCAGCGTCGCCACAAGAGGAATGCCGAACACAAGCATCGCGAACTTGGGTGATTTCAGATCGACCGAGAAATTTGCCTTTACGTACTTGGGAAACCATTGATCGATCCCCTGCCGCACCACGCCCGTGCAGGCATACGCGACGGCGGTGATCCAGACGACCGGGTTGGAGAACACCGTCCAGAACAGCTGCCCGATCGTGGGATCGGGAGTCATGTCTTCCGGCTCGGTTCGTTCCTGCGGGAAGCCGGCTTCTTCAGGCGTGTTCTTCACCCAAAGGTAGAAGTTCACCGCCACGAGCGCCGTAATGGCCGCCGGCACCCAGAAGAGCCATCGCCAGTGCAGCGGAGCGATGTGGATGACCCAGAACAGCGAAAACCCGCCTAGCAGCGCCGGCCCGAGCAGTCCGATGCTGAACCGGCCGAGGTTGATCATGAACCCGAAGATGCCCGCGAATCGGCCACGCTCGGTGCGGTGGAACCAGGCGGCGTTGATCTTGATCATGCCCGGAGCGCCGAACGACTGAATGTACCCGTTCATGCCCCACACGATCATGAACGACACAAGCGTCAACGTCGCCGACACACCCGGCCCGCTCCACGTGGCGGCCCAGCCGAATACGAGGTTGAGCAGGATCGACCCGATCGCCCCGATGAGCATCGCTTTTCTTCCGCCGATACGGTCGGTGAACAGGCCGTTGATCATCTGCCCAACCGCGTAGGCGATCTGGTTTGCGGAGATGATCAGCCCCATCTGCGTGTTGCTTAGATGAAACTCGCTGCTGATCGCCTCGTTAGCGATCGGGAAGTTGTATCGACAGAGATAATAAGAAGCGTACATCAGCCCGATCGAACCCCAGTTCAACCCGCGGCGGGCACGATAACCTTCAGGATGTCGGAGAGGCGTGGGCAATTCAACGGGCGCAGCGATCCCCGGTTCCGCTTGACTCATGCCCATCTATTAACACTTCGTCGAATCAATCTCAACTAAATCTTACGTGCGTATGTCCGTTGTAACCCGGGCTTTGCGCATAATGCCGGTTATTAGGGGATGATCCCTAGTGGCGCGGAAAAATGGCGCAAGCCCATCAACTTGCCAGCACCACCACATCGTGCGGGTCGAACTCGATCTCCAGCGACTCCGGCACGTCGAACATCGGCGGCGTGCTGATGACTTTCAGCTTATGGCCGTTGATCGCTACGCCGTGCTCGCTGGCTTCGCCGAGGAAGGTCCAGTCGACGCTCTTTCCCGTCAGGCGGTTCAGGCGCTGACCCTCCAGTCGCGAGTGGTACGGGCGGACGATCTGCATCTGCTCCGGGCGCACGCTGACGATGACCGAATCCGGCACATCGTTGTACGCCTTGGCGTTCAGCGGCCCGACGGCGGTGTCGATCTGTACGTTATGGCCGTCGCGATGCGTCACCTTGCCGGGCAGGAGGTTGGTCTGCCCGATGAAGTCAGCGACGAACGAGCTCACGGGCTTATGATACAATTCGCTCGGCGTGCCCACCTGCGCCAGTTTCCCGTCCTTCAAAATCGCAATCCGGTCGGCCACGCTCAGGGCTTCTTTCTGGTCGTGCGTGACGTAGATCGTCGTCGAACCCACCGCTTTACAAATCCGGCGGATTTCGCTCCGCATCTCCAGTCGCAATTTACTATCGAGGTTCGATAGCGGCTCATCCAATAGTAGGCACGCCGGATCGACCGCCAGTGCCCGGGCGAGCGCCACGCGTTGCTGCTGTCCGCCGGACAGTTGGTTGGGCTTGCGGTCGGCGTACTTCTCCATCTGCACGAGCTTGAGAACCTCCAGCACCTTCGCGTCTTGCTGGGCAGCCGGCATTTTGTGAATCTGCAGCCCGAACCGGATGTTGTTCGCCACCGTCATGTGCGGCCACAGCGCGTAGCTCTGGAAACACATCACCGCGTTCCGCTGGTCGGTCGAGACGTTTGTTACGTCGCGATCTTTGAACCAGATCTTCCCACTGGTCGGCGCGTGCAGCCCCGCGATCAATCGCAGCAGTGTGCTTTTGCCGCATCCGCTGGGCCCGAGCAGGAAAAACAGTTCCCCCGCCTCGATCGTGAGGTTAATGTCGGTGAGCGTGATCGTGCTGCCGAACGATTTGTGGATGTGATCGAGGCGTACGGAGGTCATACCGGGGCGGGATTGTAGCGGCTGGAGCAGAAAATGCGTACCGCTTAACCCAATCCTCATCAGGGAATGCCTGAGATAGGGAAACGGCTAGTCGTCACTAGAATGGTCCAGCGTTTTTCTGGCGAAAACAGTTGTTAGAGCTGTGCGCAATTTGATCTAGCGTGCAAACTCAGAAATCGTCATCCTGAGGTACGCCGAAGGATCTCGAATTACGAGCTGCTTTCGACGTTCGAGATCCTTCGGCGTACCTCAGGATGACGACAAACGATCCTTCTCACGCTACGACAAAAGGCGCGTTTGCTACAGATTACGATTAAAAAACTCCCATGAAAGTTTTTCACTGCAACCACTGCGGACAGCTCCTGTTTTTTGAGAACTTCCACTGCATGCACTGCGGCCACCTTCTGGCGTACGTGCCGGAGTTGGGTGCGGTCACGTCGCTCGATCCGATAGAGAACGAATTATGGACCTCGCCGATGCCCCGCGCGCAGGGCATCACGTATCGACTTTGCAGGAACTATAAGGAACACAACACTTGCAACTGGGCGATGCCGTCCGACGATCCGAGCCCGCTGTGCAAATCCTGCCGGCTGACACGCACGATCCCGAATCTGGAGATCCAGGAAAACCGCGTGTTGTGGTATCGGCTGGGTCTCGCCAAACGTCGGCTGATCTACACGCTGCAGCAACTCAACCTGCCGATCAAGAGCAAGTCCGAAGACCCGGCCGGCGGGATGTTGTTTGATTTCCTCAGCGATGCGCTCAGCCTAAGCCCGGTGTTGACCGGCCATGACAACGGCGTGATCGTGATGAACATCATCGAAGCCGATGACTTGGAGCGAGAGAAACGCCGCATCCACCTTCACGAGCCATACCGAACGCTGCTCGGGCACTTCCGCCATGAGATCGGCCATTACTATTGGGATCGCCTGATCCTGAAATCCTCACGGCTGGAAGGTTTCCGCCAACTCTTCGGCGACGAGAGCGCCGATTACAACGTCGCGCTGGCCAAACACTACGAAAAAGGTCCGCCCGGCAATTGGCAGGACAGTTACGTCAGCGCCTACGCCACCATGCATCCTTGGGAGGACTGGGCTGAAACGTGGGCGCATTATCTTCACGTCGTCGACACGCTAGAAACCGCCACCGACAGCGGCCTATCGCTGCGCCCCAAACGCCGCGACGAGCCGGCGATCGCTACGGTCGTCAATCCGATCGACCATACCAACGTGTCTTTCGATAAAATGATGAACGCATGGATCCCCCTGACCTACGTCCTGAACAATCTCAACCGCGGCCTGGGCATGGCCGATGCGTACCCGTTCGTGCTGTCGGACCCGGCGGTCAGCAAATTGCGGTTCATTCATGAAACGATCGTAGAAGCGGGGAAGGTTTCGTCGCCTTCTTCTGATTTAGCACATGCGTAATTGAACCCCGCGATGCAAACGCGTGCGTCCCGCCCGTGCCGGAGCGCTCGCATCAAGGAAGACTCAGGCACCCGCGATCCACGCCATCGTTTTGCTCGCCAGTACGTCCATGCTCTTGACCGCCATCGCCAGGTGCTCTTCCTTCGTGTCTTCGATCTTATTGTGCGAAATGCCGTACAGGCTTTGCACGAAAAGCATGACGGTGGGAATGCCGGTGCGGCAAACCTCCGCCGCGTCGTGCAGTGGGCCGCTGGGGAGGCGATGGCTGACGCCGCAGACTTGGCGAATCGCGGCGTCGCCGAACTCAATCAACTGCGGGTTGAACGGGAACGGCTGGATCGTCCAAATTTTCCGCCACTCGACGGCGATCTTTTCTTCCGTCGCGATTCGTTCCGACACTTCCCTCGCATCACGGTACATCACCGCCAGTACGGGCGCGTTTAAGTGCCGTTGATCCAGCGTCATTTCCGCTTCCGCGACCACCGAGGTGACGATGCCCGGCTTGGTGGTCACGCTGCCGACGGTGCACACCCCGCCGTGCTTGACGGCGATCTCGCGGACGGCCAGGTGCAGCTTGCTCACTCCGCCGAGCGCGTCTTTGCGATGCGCCATCGGCGTCGACCCGCTATGGGCCGCCTGGCCCGTGAATTTAATCGCGTGCCGCTCGACCCCGAACGTGCCCAGCACCACGCCCATCGGCTCACTCCTGCTTTCCAGCACCGGCCCTTGCTCGATGTGCAATTCCAAATACGCGGCGATGTTCTTCTGCTCGATCGTCGCGTCGGTCATGCGGTCCAGATCGATGCCGTGCGCCTTGATCGCATCCGGCAGTTTGATGCCCTGCTTATCGACGAGGTTCCGCAATTCATCCGCTACCAGCGAGCCCGAAAACCCGCTGCTGCCGAACAGGCTTCGCCCGAAGCGAGCGCCTTCTTCGTCGGCCCAATCCACCAGCCGCACGGTAACCGCCGGCGTGCCCTCTGCCGCGATACGGCGCAGCACTTCCAGCCCCGTCATCACGCCCAGGCAGCCGTCCAGCCATCCGCCGTTGGGGACCGAATCGATATGCCCGCCGATGACGAGGGACTTGTCCGACTTGCCCTTGAGCGTCGCCCATAGATTGCCGGCCGCGTCCTGATGCACTTCGACGGGCAACTGCGCGAGCTTGTCCTTCAGCCACTGACGTGCCGTAACCCAAACCGGCGTAAACGCCACCCGCTGCGCCCCATCGGCCGTGCCGGTGAGGATGCGGAGGTCTTTGAGTTCCGAAATCGTCCGTTGAGGATTAACCTGCGACATGACGCGGGAGTATACGGACCGAGCCATTCCCTGGCGACGCAAAACAGTTGCAAATCGATTACAATTTAAGCCGCATGAATTCGCTCGAACTGCCAGTATCGATTCAAGACCCGATCAACGCGAAAATCCTCTCGATCAGCGAGGACCGCATTCAAGGATTTCTCCCCGACCCGATGGGCGAAATCGCCCGGCTGAGCGGGGTCGATGTCGGCGTGGTCATCGAGCGAATCGCCGCGATGCTGCGGGCCGGCACGATCCGCCGGGTTCGGCAAACGCTGATGGCGACCAACCTGGCGCAAGGCGCGCTCGTTGCGTGGGTGGTCGATCCGGAAAAGCTCAACGCCGCGTTCGACTGGATGAGCCAGAACGACCCGGCCAGCGGCCACGTCGTCATCCGCTCCACCGACGGCCAGACCGCCTGCAGCATCTATCGGCTGTGGACGACGCTGAAAGTGCCGCAGGGTTACTCGCTGAAAAAGCACGGCGAGCTATTGTGCAAAATCACCGGGGCCGATCAGTTTTTGCTGATGCCCGCCAAGCGGCTGTTCGCGTTAGGCGTCGGGCACGTCCGCCGGCGCGGGATGGAGCCGGGCAGCAAGTCGGAAGAATTAGCCGAAGTGATCGACACCGAGATTGTGCAGCTTTCGCCGCGCGAGTGGGACGTGCTGACGGAAGTGAAGCGGGAGTTCGCGCCTGAGGAGTTGAGCGAAAACCTCTGGACCGCGCGCGCCGCCGCCGCCGGCGTACCGCTGGGGGAGTTTCTTCGCATCGCCCGCAGTTTGAATGACCGCCGGGTGATCGGGCGGTTCAGCACCTTCCTCGAACACGTCAAACCCCTCAGCACCGGCGAGCGCGTGACCAAGTTCAACGCGCTGTTCCACTGGGCCGTGCCAAAGGGCCGCGAGATCGAAGCCGGCCGGCAGGTCGGGCGGTTCCACATCATGACCCACGCCTACTGGCGCGAAGGCGGCGAAGAGTTTGCCAACGTCAACGTGATGGGCGTTGCCCACGGCACGGACAAAAGCGTGGTGCTGGCCCACAAGGCCGCGATCGATGCGTACTTGGCGGAAGTCGGCATCCCGGTGAGCTACACCAACGTCTTTTGGGGCGGCCGCAGCGAGATCAAGCCGAGCGAGATCGCGCTCAAGGCGTACGAGGCGTGGTGCAGGGCGCAAGGGGTCGATCCGGGGACGATGAAAGATTAGCTTTGTGACGGGATGAGTCACTATAATCAATCGCGATGAAGCAGCGGATCAATCGACGAGCGTACTTGAGTGCATTGTCAGCCATGACGCCTTCGGAGCGCGTTATGAAAGCATGGGAGCTCACCAATTCTGCAAAAGACGCCACCAAGCAAGCAATCTGGAACGCCTTTCCAGAAAAATCCGCTTCCGAAATTCACGCACTGTTTCTTGAAAGACTTCGTCGATGTCACAACCGGAGCTATTGAAGCGGCTGATTGCCGCGCTTGAACATGCAGGCATTGAATACATGCTGACCGGCTCGGTTGTATCGAGCGCCTACGGCGCACCGCGCATGACGCACGATATCGACGTGGTCGTGGCAATCCACCCCCAACAGGTCAGTGAAATCACGAAGTTTTTTTCGGAGCAAAGTTATAGTTTTGACGAAATCGCCGCTGCAGATGCGATTGCTCGTAAGGATCAGTTTCAACTTCTGGAGTTTGCTTCGGGCGATAAGATTGATTTTTGGGTTCTCTCCGAAGAGGAATTTCACCGAGAGACCTTTTCTCGAAAGTGCCGGGTCTCTATCGCGGGGATTGAAACCTGGTGTGCGACCCCCGAAGATCTGATCGTCCAAAAGCTCTCCTGGGCACAATGGTACGAGAGCGACAAGCAATTTGCTGACGCATTAGATGTGTATGAAACCAACGCTCGGCATCTCGATATGTCTCACATTCAGCGATGGGTGAAGGCGATTAAGATCGACGACATCTGGCAAAAACTGCTTCGCGAAGCACAGCCATTTACATAAACCTATGACCGAGTTCCCTGAGCAACCATTGCCGGAACTAGCTTGCCCCGCTTGCGGCCTGCCGGTCGCGCGGCCGGTGGATATGATGCAGAATCTGCTCGTCTGTCCGCACTGTGGCCATCAGTTTTTTATCGAGATCGCTCCGGCGGATGAGATCGGAGAAGACGATGCCGCCGCCCGTGACGCTCTTGAACGCAAGCTGGAGGCCGAGCAGAACCGCGAGCGCGATCTGGACGGGAAGCGGATCCGCGCGCTCTCCACTGAGCGACGGGCGATGTATCGCACGCGGTCGGTGCTGATCCTGGGCATAGCCGGTTGCGGGTTTGGCATTTACCTGATCGCGAACGAATTGCTTCACCAATCGTTCAGCCGATCCGGGCGGACGGCGATGTTGGTCCTGGCGATCGGCTGTGCGATGGGCGTGCCGTTTTTCTGGAAAAAGATCGTGGCGCTGCAGGCGGAGCTTCGCAAGCCGATGATGCTCGATCCCACCGAGCCGCCGGACTTCGAGCCGCTGGGGGATGGCAGCCAGACGTTGCGGCAGCTGGAAGAAATGCATCGGCCGACGAATGAGGAGTGATCCGTCGCATGGGCAACTTGCCCATGCAGCGTGTACTCACGCGGATGAGCGGTACGCCGCTCATAGGGCAATCGTCTTGGCGACTTTTTTGCCTGTCGAGTTAGGATCGCTTCGCTCTTGCTGTATCGGCCGAGTACGTCCGATTGATCGCGGGTACGCGATCACATGGGCAGGTTGCCCATGCGACGTGTCAGCCGATTGCTTCTAACCGGGCGTATTCGAGAATCAGGTTTTTTTGACCGGCGGTGTTAAAGTTGACGACCACCCTTGTGCCGCTGCCGGTGGTTTGCATGTCGCTGATTCGGCCTAAGCCGAACTGCGGGTGGCGGACGAGTTGGCCTTTGTGGAACTTGCCGGTCGGGTCGGCGGATTGGTCGAAGTACGACGTCCCGCCGAACGGGTCGTCGCCGGTCATGCCAGACTTGGACGACGGCACGCCGGCGCGGTCGATGATTTCAAGCGTCTCCTGAGGCATTTCCATCAGGAACGGGCTGGGAACCGTGCGCTCGCGCAATCCTCGGATCGTGCGGTACTGGGCTTTGCCCAAAATCAGCCGCTGCTGGGCGCGGGTGATGCCCACAAAGCACAACCGGCGTTCTTCTTCCATCTGGTTGGCATCGTCCCGCGCCCGTGCGTGCGGCAGGCACCCTTCTTCCAGCCCGATCATCGCGACGACGGGGAACTCCAAACCCTTCGCGGCGTGCAGCGTCATCAGCGTGATGGCGCCTTCACCTTCCTTCATGTGGTCGGCATCGCTCATCAGCGTGACGGCGTTCAGGTAGTCGGCCATCTCTCCATCGGGGTTTTCCTTGTCGTACTCTGCCGCCGCGGAAAGTAGTTCGTTGACGTTCGCCAGTTCGTCCAATTCATCGCCGCCGATCTTACGGAGCGCGGCTTCCATGCCAGATCGTTTGACGACGTCGTCCATGATCGCCTGCACCCGGCCGAGGCCGCTGGGCTCTTCAAACATGTCGCCGCTCATGGCGGTGACGCGGCTTCGCCAGCTTTCGATCAGTTCCACAAACGCACCGATCGACTTGATCGCCCGCGTGGTAATTCCCGGCACGGCAGCCACCCGTTTCATCGACTCGAACAGCGAAATGCCGTTCGCGTACGCCTGATTCTGCATCGCTTTGATCGTCGGATCGCTGATCCCCCGCGTCGGCGTGTTGGCGATACGCTCAAGGCTCACCTCGTCGGCAGGGTTCGCGATCACGCGCAGGTACGCCAGCACGTCCTTGATTTCCTTGCGGTTGTAGAACTCCACGCCGCGTGCGATCTGGTACGGGATTTTGGCTTTGAATAGCGATTCTTCCATCACGCGCGAGAGCGCGTTCATGCGATAGAAAATCCCCATCTGGCTCCACAGCCGGCCGTCCTCGTCGTGAAGGCGTTTCAGTTCTTCAGTGATCGTCCGGGCTTCATCGTGCTCGTCCTGGCACATGAAGAGCTTGGCCTTGTGGCCGTCGTCGTTCTCGGTCCACAGGTCCTTTTTCTTTCGCTGTGTGTTGTGGGCGATCAACGCGCTGGCGATGGCGAGGATCGTCTTCGTACTGCGGTAGTTCTGCTCCAGCCGGACGATTTTTGCGTCCGGGTAATCCTTCTCAAAGTGCAGGATGTTCCGGATGTCGGCCCCGCGCCAGGCGTAGATGGACTGATCGGGATCGCCGACCACACAGATGTTTTTGTGCTTGTGCGCGATCGCATGGGCGATGATGTACTGCGCGTGGTTGGTATCCTGGTATTCGTCAATCAGCAGGTACTGAAACCGCTCCTGCAGTTCGGCTAACACGTCCTGATGCGTCCGCAATGCGTGGGCCGTTCGCAGCAGCAGATCATCAAAGTCAAGCGCATTGCTCTGGTTGAGCAGCGCCTGATACTTGGTGTAGATGCGGGCCACCTGCCGCTGATAAAAATCCTTCGCCCCTTCCGCGTACGCCTCAGCCGTCTGCAGTTGGTTTTTGGCGTTGCTGATGGCGCTATGCACGCTGCCCGGCGGGAAGTTGGTGCTGCTCATCTCCAGCAGCTTTATTGCTTCTTTGATGAGCTTGGTCTGATCCGACGAATCAAAGATCGTGAAATTCGGGGCCAACCCCACCCGCCTGGCGTAATGCTTAAGCACCCGCAGGCAAAGTGAGTGGAACGTGCAAATCGTCGGCTGGTACGAGTCGAGCCGGCCGAAGTCGCGGAGATCGCGCCCCATCGCCGCGCCGATGCGCGATTTCATCTCACCGGCTGCTTTATTGGTAAACGTGATCGCCAGCACCGAATTCGGCGCGATCCCCAGCGACATCAAATACGCCACCCGACGGGTGA
Organism: Tepidisphaerales bacterium; assembly: GCA_038229715.1. GTDB lineage: Bacteria > Planctomycetota > Phycisphaerae > Tepidisphaerales > Tepidisphaeraceae > JANMES01. Next base: position 15,420 of record JBBROD010000022.1, read on the forward strand.
TGACGCGCGTCTTCCCGCTCCCCGCGCCGGCGATGATCAGCAACGGCCCGTCCACATGCATGGCGGCCTCCCGCTGCGGGGGCGTTAAATCGGCGAGTAATTCCTCCTGAGTCATCAAACCGAGAGCGTAGCGACGATCAAGGAGAATGCAATTTGCTGGACAAGCGGAAGAATCGAAGCGTCTGGAACGCCAAAACGCGCAAAAAGCGGACTGAAAATCTGGTACTGGGTAAATCTGAAATATTTTAGCAGCGCATTGATTGGAACGCTCGCCCGTACCACGGGCCTCCGGCCCGTGCGGGCGATGTGGAATAGCCAAGTACCTTCATTTTCTCAGGTTCGCGCGCCACCCGCACGGGCCGGAGGCCCGTGGTACGGTTGAGTTTTTCAAACTCACCCAATACCGAAAATCTGCAGCTTCGGTGTTTTTGGCGATGCAATTCTTATCTGTGTGAATCTGTGCCCCATCTGTGGCTGGTTTTTGCCGTCTCTGCCATCATGCCCCGTGGAAGCGGCGGTATTGATCGAGGCCTTCTTCGCCAAAATAGCGCGAAAGCGAACGTTTTTCGCCGGTCACCAGATCGACCATCACCAAGCCGTCGAGAACGTCGCTGAAATCAGGATCGATGTTCAAGCCGACGATCTTTCCGCCGAGCTTGAGGTATTGCTTGAGCAGGATTGGCACGCCTTTGCCGTCGGGCTCCAGGTCGCCAACCAGCGTACTCACGTCCTCGATTTGTTTGACCGCCTGTCCGGTGGCGCGGGTCCAGTCTTTTACCGGCAATTCCATGAACGGCGTGCGCGGCTTGACATATTTGGCCAGTTCTTCGTCAAACCCGTGCTGCTTGAGAAACTTCACCATCAACTGTTTGCTCAAACTCTGATACTCGTTGGTGATGCTCACCGGTCCGAACAGGTGGCGGTATCTGGGGTGCTTGATGACGAATTGCCCTACCCCTTTCCACAGCATGAGCAGCGGCGCGAACCCGCGTTGATACTCCGGCCGAACGAAGCTGCGGCCCATTTCCATGCTCGGGCCGAGCTGCGCGAACAGCATCGGATCAAAGTTGAACAGTGTGCTGGTGTACAGCCCGGCCATGCCATGCTTGCGGATGATCTCGTCGGTCAGGCCAAGCCGATACGCTCCGACGAGTTCACCTTTTGTTTTGTTCCAGATGAACAGGTGCGTGTAGTACGCATCGAATTCATCCAAGTCAATCGCCCGACCGGAGCCTTCGCCGACGGCGCGGAAGGTGATTTCGCGCAGTCGCCCGATTTCCTGCAATACGTGCGGCAGCAATGCGCTCTTGGCGTAGTAGACGGACAGGTCGTTCGATTCCACCAGCAACTGTTCCGGCGGAAGCGCCGCGATGTCGCGAAGCAGCAACGTCGGATCGACCGCGGGCACGATCTCGGCTAGCGGCCGCTCGCTGCGGGTCGATGCGTGTGTCGCGCGACGGACTTCGCCGCGATGTTCGAGCATACTCGTCCGCAGTCGCATATACGCGGTGACTGCGGAGTCCTCGCCGAGCGTGGCGATCGTTTTCGCACTGATCGGCTTGCCGACGCGGAGTTCGATCGTCGTGCCGTACTTCTTAAACACCTGTCGCGGCAGCATCGCGGTGCGCAGGCGCGGATGGATCAGCCCGAGCAGTTGAAACGCCGCGCTGTTGCGCCCGGTGAAATGCACGGGAACGACTGTCGCGCCGGTTTTGCGGATCAGCCGGGTGACCGACTCGATCCACGGGGATTCGATGATCGCCCGCTCCTTCAGGTGCAGGTGCGCCACTTCGCCGGCCGGGAAAACGCCCAGGCACCCGCCGGCGTGGAGGTGATCGAGCGTCTGTTTCAGCCCGCGACGATTGAAGCTTGCCGAACCCTCGCGTGCGAACGGATCGACGAGCAGGAACAGGTCCTTAATCGCGCTGAGCCGGCCGAGGTGATAGTTGCCCATGATCTTCACATCCGGCCGGGCGGCGCGGAGCAGTTTGGCAAGAAGAATCCCGTCGATCGCGCCGAACGGGTGATTCGCAACGACTACCACGGGCCCGGTCTTTGGAATTCGCGCCAAGTCAGCCGGACTGAGTTTTTCGTCGATCTCCAGTGTCTCGACGACCTTGGCGAGAAATCCATCCACGTCCGGCGCCGCCGACGCGGTGGTGTAGAGGCGGTTCAGCCGGGGGAAATCGAGCAAATGCTCGATCGGGCTCTTGAACATCGCCAGCAGCGACGCCTTGACGCCGTCCATGCGGGACATATTGAGTTCAAACGGTTGTTCAATGAGTCCAGTCATAACGATCCCTCGTATTACGCTTACAGGTTAGATGCCGATTGTGAGCATTTGGTCACGGCCCGGCTTTAACGGCGGTAAAAGCCCGCTAAAAGTTCGTTAATCCGCCGGGCGATGCTGCCCGATTGATTAGTGAATACTAACTTATCATTTGCTAACTACCTGTCAAGAAGATTCTGCAAATCGGTCGCCGCTCAGCAGCTTCGTGCGAAGTATCGGACTTGGCGTAAGTCTCATGAGAGCTTGTAGTTGAATTTTATCAGAAGTGCGGACCGCGTGACCACAATTTGCCTAATTCTGTAGCAACCCCTCGCCAGTCGCCGATTGCATACCGTAGTATCTCCGGAGTCGGGTGGGCGCGCAGCGCCCATAGATGGCATTCGTACGCCGAGGTTGCTTTGCAGAGTGATGACCGCCCTTCCGTTTCTCCCCCGTCGTGGCAGACGGATCCCGCACAATTCAGGCCGCCGACCGCGGACGCTATCCGCCCTCAGCGTGTGCAGCACCCTTTTTTCAACGAGCTCGACTCCGCCACCCCGCGTTCAGTATTCGTGCCTGTCCTGATCGCGATCAACGTCGCGGTCTACGTCTGGATGGTGATCCGCGGCGTGGACTGGTGGAACCCCGACGCCGACGAAACCATCCGCTGGGGCGTCGATTTCTGGCCGCTGACCACGACGGGAGAATGGTATCGGCTGATGACAAGCGCGTTCGTTCACTTTGGCATTTTCCACATCGCGCTGAACATGTGGGCGCTGTACGCCGTCGGCAAATTCACCGAGCGGCTGTTCGGGAACGTATTCTTCCTGCTGATCTACCTGTTCAGCGCCGTGCTCTCGGGCCTATCCAGCATCTGGTGGAATCACGAAGCGGCCGCCGCCGGGGCGTCGGGGGCGATCTTTGCCATCTACGGCGCGCTGATGGCGTACCTGCTGTTCCAACGGGCGGCGTTCCCCAGCGGCGCGGTCGCCAGGCTGCTACGCAGCACTACGGGCTTCGTCCTGCTCAATGTCGCTTTCGGCTTTTCCGTAGCGGGCATTAGCAACGCCGCCCACCTCGGCGGATTGGCGAGCGGATTCATGCTCGGTGCGGTGATGGCCAGGCCGCTCAACCCCGCGCGCCGGCGACGGCAAACCATTCCTAAATTGCTGGCCGGCGCAGCGCTGGGCGCGGCGATGACATTCGCGGGCGTCGCGCTGATCCCCAAAGCAATGCCGCAGCAGCGTGCCGAAATCGACTTCCAATTCGCGTTGACCGACCTGGCCCCCGATCAATCCCACGCCGATACCGCTGCCAAAGCACTGCTAGACCAATGGTCCGACGGCAAGCTGTCGAACGGTGAATTTGCGAACCAGATCGATCAGCAGGTGATCCCGGTCTGGGCCCGCATCACCGCGCGCCTCAAGGAGATCCCCGTTGCCGAAGATTCAACGCAACGCCCGGTCTATCTGGCCGTGCTGGCTGAATCCGAAGGCCGGCTCCGCGAGTTCACGCGAATCACGACCGGCTTGAAGTCCGAGAACCCAGCCCAGCGCAAGCTGGCAGAAAATTACTTGCGGGCATTGCACCAACAAATCACGACCAAGCCCGCGCCTTCCACGCAGGAACAAGCCGCGCCTTAGAGAAGTGAGCATTTCAGAATAGCGTGCAGGCTCAGAATTCGTCATCCTGAGGTACGCCGAAGGATCTCGATTTGCGAGCGGCTTTTGACGATCGAGATCCTTCGGCGTACCTCAGGATGACGTCAAACAGTCATTCTCACGCTACGGCCAATGGCGACGTGCGCTCAGGATGACGACGAACGTTCATTCTCACGTTACGACAAAATGCGAGTTGCACTAGCTCCTAGCTTTCCGGCTGCTCGTATCGAGCGGCGATCGCGTGTGCGGGTTGCCCCGCGATCGCGGCAGCAATGCGGTCGACGTGGACGTGGCAGTTTTCGATGAAGACCTTGTATTTCTCCTGCGTCCCGCCGACGCACGTGCCCGCGACGTACAGATTGGGCACATTGGTTTCCATCGTTTCCGGATCGAACACCGGCACTTGACTGGAGCCTTCCAGCCGCAGGCCGGCTTTTTTGAATAGTATGGTGTCCTGCTCGTAGCCGATGAGCGACAGCACGAAGTCGGCCGGCACATCAACGCCCTTATCGCCGCTGCGAAGCGTCACGGTGTCCGGCGTGATCGATACGACGTTGGAATTAAAATACGCCTTGATCCGACCTTCGGCGATCAGCCCTTTGATCTCGGGCAGAATCCAGTACTTGATGCTTTTTTCGGGCAGCATCTCGCGGCGATAGCTGATTGACACGTTCGCGCCGGCGTGATGACAGCGCAGCGCCGCCTCCGCCGCGGAATTGCGCCCGCCGACGATGAGGACATTTTTCCTGAAATACTCATGCGGATCAGTGAAGTATTGGCGGACGTGCGGCAGGTCTTCGCCGGGCACGTTGAGCTTGCGGGGATAATCGGTCCCGCCGGTGGCGAGGATCAGCTTCCGGCAGCGGACGATCCGATTCTTCTGCGTCGTCAGGACGAATCCGCCGTCCACGCCGGGGTGGATGTCGAGGATCGGCTCGTACGTGTTGACGTGCAGATCGTACTGCATCACCACTCGGCGAAGGTACGCAAGGTATTCCTCGCGGGTGGCCTTCAGCTGATCCGCCGTCACCAGCGGCACGCCGGCGATGGCGATGCGCTCATTGCTGCTGAAAAACCGTGTCTGCGGGGCGAACCAACTGACGGTGTAGCCGATCTGTTTGGCGTCGAACTGGAGATAGTCGATGCTCGCGCGTTTCAGCGCCGCCGCCATCTCCAGCCCGATCGGGCCGGCGCCGACGATCAGGACGTTGGTGCTGATTTCCTGCATGGGTGAATCATACCCGCTGCGAACGGAGATGATCCACGAATAGCACGAATCTGCACAAATCTTCACGAATGAATCATTGCGAACGGATTTCAAGAATCTTGAAATCGATATGCATCAACTCACTGGTTGTCATTCTATCGCATACCATTCGTCGCATGACCGTGTCAGCCGCCCAGTCGTCAGCGCCCCGCCGTGCCCCGCTCGTGCCGGGGCATTGGTTGATCGGGCTGTCGCTGAGGATGCGGAACGATCCGCTGGGGGTGATGGACAACGCGTTCGCCACGATCGGCGGCGAGGCGGTGTTTCTGAAACTCGGGCCGTACCGGGCGACGCTGGTGAGGCATCCCGACCTGATCAAGCGCATCTTTATCGACAACGCCGACAACTATTCCAAACAAACCCGCGGGTACGAAAAAGCCAAGCTCGTCCTCGGCCATGGGTTGGTGACCAGCGAAGGCCCGCTCTGGCAGCGGCAGCGGCGGATCGCAACCCCAGCGTTTTCGCGGTCGCGCGTCACCAGTTTCGCAGGGACGATGATGGAGACGACGTCGAACATGCTCGACACCTGGGCCAAACCCGCCCAAGCGGGCGAGCCGATCGATGTGTTTGCGGAGATGATGCGGGTGACGCTTCATATCGCTGTGAAGACGCTGCTGGGCGTCGGCCCGAGCGAGGCGCTTAACCGCGTGAGTTCGGCGGTGTCGGAGGTGCTGGAGCGGACGAACGACATCATCACCAACCCGCTTTCGCCGCCGATCTGGACGCCACTGCCGAAGTATCGGCGGTTCAAGCGGGAACTGAAAGTGCTGGATGATTTTGTGTATGCGTCGATCGCCGCCAAGCGTAAGAATCCGCCGGCCGAGCCGAATGATCTGCTATCGATGCTGCTCAGCGCCCGCGACGAGCAAACCGGCGAAGGGATGAGCGACCTGCAACTGCGCGACGAAGCGATCACGATCCTGATCGCCGGCCATGAGACGACGGCCAACGTGCTGACGTGGGCGCTCTACCTGCTCGGCAAGCATCCGGAGATCCAGCATCAAGTGTTTGATGAAGTCGCCGGCGTACTCCGCGGATCACCCCCAACCGCCGCCGACGCGGCCCGATTGCCGTTGACGACCGCGGTGGTGAACGAGGCGATGCGACTCTACCCCCCGGCGTGGATGCTCGGGCGATCCGCCCGGCAGGACGACGTGCTCGGCGATTTCCAAGTCCGCGCCGGGCAATTCGTGCTTGTCAGCCCGTACCTCACCCACCGCCACCCGGGATTGTGGGACCACCCGACCGAGTTCGATCCCACCCGCTTCCTCGATGGGAGAAGCGACAAACTCCCGAAATTCAGCTACCTCCCCTTCGGCGGCGGGCAGCGGTTCTGCATCGGCAGCCACTTCGCAGCGATGCAATCCACCCTGATGCTGTCGGCGATCATCCAGCGGTACGCCTTGTCGGTCGTGCCCGAGCACCCGGTTAAACCTTACGCCATGATTACGCTACGTCCCAAATGGGGTATCAAAATGCTGGCACATCCCCGCCGATGAACCGGTGTTCCATTCTCGTTGATTTGTGATCCGCATTCCGCATTCTTCATTCTGCCGCTTCCCCTTGCACGAGAGAGCGATATAATCAAACGCATCTTTCGTCGCGGCAAATAGTTCTGTCGTTCACTGGAGAACGACTCTCGGACGCGTTGAAAGGGAAGGAGTCTTGGCAAATGGCGGATGACATGCAGGCACTGCGGGGTATTTCCTGGCGGGAAACATTTCCGTTTACTCATCTGTTTCGCACGTTCCGAGTCGCCATCCATCCTTCCAAACTGCTGTTGGGTTTGACGGCAATGATCGTGCTATTTGCCGGCGGATGGGTGCTGGACACGATTTGGCCCGTCGCCCACCGGGCCGTTCCCAATGAAATCACGACGTACGAGATCGCTCGGTATAACCCGGGAATGGATTTCAGCGCCGCTCGTGCTGAAAACCGTCAGAAAAACGAACAGCAGTACGCCGCCTACTTGATTGACTACGAAGTCGTCAAAACAATCCCCGAAGCACAGGCGGCCACCAATGGGGGCAAACTGCTGGGCGACCTAAAAAACGCCATCGTCAAACGCCGAAATGACAATGCCGAAAAGATGCTTAAGAAACTCGGCGATGACAAGGTCGACGCCAATCGCATTACCGACGCGGCCGCTAAGCGAACCAGGCTCGATCAGGCCGAAGCCGAATACGTCGCCCATCGGCGTGCGGAGTACGATCGCGCATACGCCAACTGGATGGAAGCACGGCAGATCAAAAATGAAGGGGTTTTTGACGCATTTTTCGCTTATGAGCGGGTGCAGTTCAACGGTGTTATTTCGTCAGTTAAGCACCTTGATTGGGTGAATGGATACCACTCGGTCGAGCGGTTTTTCACGCTCGGTCCGGTCTGGCTGCTCTCGCAGCATCCGGTGTACTTCTTCCTGTTTTTGATCCTGTTCGCCTCCGTCTGGGCCGTTTTCGGCGGGGCAATCGCCCGCATCGCGGCGGTCCATGTGTCCCGCGATGAGAAGCTTTCGATCCGCGCCGCGCTCCGTTTCAGCAGCGGAAAATTCCTCAGCTTCCTGTTCGCCCCGATCATTCCGCTGATGATTGTGGCAGCACTTGGGATCGTGACGACCGTACTGGCGGGCATCGTGCTGTGGGCACCGTTCATCGGGCCGATCATCGCAGGGATTTTCTTCTTCATCCTGCTGGCGATCGGTTTTGTGATGGCGCTGGTCCTGGTCGGCACGGTCGGCGGGTTTAACCTGATGTATCCGACGATTGCCGTTGAAGGCTCAGACAGCTTTGACGCAATCAGCCGCAGTTTCAGCTACCTCTACGCCCGGCCGTGGCGCTTGGCGTTTTATACCGCAGTCTCAATCGCCTATGGGGCGATCACGTACACGTTTATCAAGCTCTTCGTCGCGCTGATGCTGAAACTGATTCATGTGTTCGCGGGCTTCGGCGTGTTCCGCTCTGCCGACAACATGCGACCGCTATGGAACACGCTCTGGCCCGGGCCGGGGGAGTTTGCTCATCTGACCTATGACGTTCAGACTTTAACGCTTGGGCCCGGCGAGGCGATCGGCGCTTACCTGATTGCAGTATGGGTGTATCTGGTGATCGCGATCCTGGGAGCTTATGCAATCAGCTTCTACTTCTCGTCGAACACCATCATTTACTACTTGATGCGTAATGAAGTGGACGCAACGGACATGGAAGACGTGTATGTAGAGCAGCAGGACGACGAGCTGACCGACAGTTCCCCGTCCCCGGCCGCGCCCGAGGCGACCGTGACTGAGCCGGTAATTTCCGAATCGAACGCGCCGGTAGCGTCGGAACCGGCCGCTGCCGCTCCGGAACCCGAAAACCAATCGCCGCCGGCGGAGAATACCTAGGGCGTTTGTATTTAATTCGAAAGTATTAACTCGCTAGGTATCGCGATGCCCGATTATTGCGGCAGGTTGAGATATGTCGTCACGTAATCCTTCACAGCATCTTCAAGTGACATAAACGGTTTGGCGTAACCGGCGGCGCGAAGTTTCTTCGCGTCGGCTTCGGTGAAATACTGATACTTGCCCCGCAGGCTCGGCGGGAGATCAATAAACTCAATATCCGGCTTCTTTCCCATCGCCGCGAAGACGGACAGAGCGAGGTCCTTCCACGTACGTGCCTTGCCTGTGCCGCAGTTGAATAGGCCGGACTTATCGCGGTGTTCGAGAAACCAAAGCGTGACATCGACGGCGTCTTTGACATAGACGAAATCACGCTTCTGCTCTCCGTCGGCGTAGTCGGGTCGCTCACTTTTGAACAGTTTGACTTTGCCGCTTTCAAGAATCTGAAAAAAACTCCGGCGGATCTGAGACTGCATGCCTGCCTTGTGGTCTTCGTACGGGCCGAAGACGTTGAAGTACTTCAATCCGACGATGTGACTGAAAAGCTTGTGCTGCAACGCCCACAGGTCGAACAACTGCTTGGAATACCCGTACATGTTCAGCGGCCGAAGCGTGGGGGTGACAGAGTCGTCATCGCCATAGCCGAGGCTGCCGTCGCCGTAGGTGGCGGCGCTGCTGGCGTAGATGAAGCGGGCACCGGTCGTCACGCAATGCTCGGCCAGTGTGCGGGTGTAGTGGTAGTTGTTCTTCAGCAGAAAATCGGCGTCTTTTTCCGTCGTCGCGCTGCAGGCGCCCAGGTGGATGACCGCGTCCACCGGCGGGAGCGCCCGCAGATAGGTGTCGGGATGAACGATGTTTTCAAACTTCAGGCCGACCAGATTTTTCCACTTGTCGTCCGTACCGAGTTGATCGACGAGCAGCAATCGGTCGTAGCCGCGCGCATTGAGCTCGGCCACCACGTTCCGTCCGATGAAACCGGCCGCACCGGTGACGACGATCATTTTCGACATGAATACATTCCGTTTCTTACTGCCCTGACTACTTCGGCGGCAGCTTGTCTTCATTCAGCAGGCCGGACCAGAGCGTATCATAATCCCACCCGATGCCCGGGAGCGAGCCGGGGAGCTTTTGGCCGGACTGGGCGTACTGGCAACCATGACGCATCGCGCCGTAGAAGAACACCTTGCTGCGGATCGGGTCGAGCTTCGTGTTCTGCAGCCCGAATTTGCGCCACACCTGTTCGATTTCACGCTTGCCGACGGTTTCCAGCAGCAGCGAAGTCTTGGCCGCATCGTGCTGGCGGAAGCAGCCGAGGAAACGGTTGACCCGTTTGAGCTTGCCTTCCATCATGTAGCGGACGAAAAGGTCGTAGTCCATCGCGAACCGGTACTGCGGATCGATATTGCCCGCCTTCTCGAACAGGCTGCGCCGCCAGAACGCGGTTTCCTGAGGGATCAAATCCCACCGCATCATCAGGTAGTTGTTGTGCTTGGGCAGAATCCAGTACCAAAGCGCCTTGTTGACCGAATCGACCGTGCAGCGGTGGCTGTAGATGAAGTCGATATCGGGGTTCTTGTCGAAAAACTCAGCCACGTAATGCAGTGCGCCGGGGGCCAGCATGTCGTCGCTGTTGAGATACGCCATGATGTCGCCGGTGGCTTTCTGGAAGCCGCGGTGGATAGCGTCGGATTGGCCCTTGTCGCGCTCGGAGACGTAGTGGGCGAAACGGTCGCAGTAAGGCGCGACGATGTCCTGGGTGCCGTCGGTCGAGCCGCCGTCCATGAAAATGTATTCAAGGTTCGGGTAGCGTTGCAGCAGCACGCTGCGCACGGTCCACTTGATGTATTGCGCGTGGTTGTAGCACGGCGTGACGATGCTGATGCGCGGGAGGCTCTGCGGGAGGCTCACAGTGCCTCCTTCGGCGAAAGCATCGCATAAAGGTAATCGCCCCGGCCGCGCCAGTTGTAGAAGAACTTGGAATAGATCGTCAGATCAACCGCCTCCGAGCACAAAACCGGCGGCGGATTCTTGCCGTGCGGCACCGCGCCCATCAGCCCGAACTGATTCAGCCATAAACTCATCACCGACCAGTACGGGTTGGAGTGGGTCACGCACTTGTCGAGCGTCATCTCCACCTTGCCGGCCAGCAGTTTCATCGATCGCGGCGAATACAACATGCGGTGGTACGGCATGTGCCAGTGCGCCCACGTCGGGCCGAACAAGTCGATCTGCTTGCTGTCGAGGTTCGGTGTGCTGAGGACGATCGCTCCCCCGGGTGCGAGCAGCATCCGCAGCCGGCCGAGGACTTTGATCGGATCGTTCAGGTGTTCGATCGTCTGGCCGAGGTAGATTATGTCAAACTGAGCATCGCCGGGCACGACGTAAGGCGCGTCTTCTGCGGTCGCCTGCCAGACCTGATGGCCCTTGCCCTGAGCAACGGCGACGGCCTTGCTGTTCGGATCAAGCCCGCAGGTCTGCCAGTCGGTCTTGGTGCGAAGAAGATCGAGCAGTTCGCCCTCAAAGCAGCCGACGTCGAGGAACCGGAGTTTCTTGCCGTGCGTGGGGAATCGTCGTTTGACCAGCCCGAGAAGTTCTTCAACCGTCGGGTCGGTCCAGCTGACGCGCTCACGCCACTTTTTGCGGAGCAGATTGCGGCGCAGGAATTTGTCAACCCTGTGCCCGCCGAACCATTTCTTATACGGCGAGTACGTATTGATCGGCGGCTCCATCACTTTCGCGTCGTGATCGGAGTAGTGCTTTTCGTAAAGCTTGGTCAGCTCCTGCTCGCTCATCGGCGGATACGCCATCGCCACGCCGCTCGCGGAGCAGTAGTAGACGTACGTCATCGTCTGCTCGCCGAAGCGTGTGTCGGGCGTGCTGAGCAGCAACCGATCCGGCGGCAAGCCGGTCAGCGGGCACTTGGGCTCGCCGGGCGCGAGTTTCGGCTCGGGCATCGGCGGCGGGGGAAGATTGGTTACGTCCATCGGGAAGAACAGCCGCCGCGGCTTGAGCAGATGCACGATGTTCTTCAGCGTCGTCAGAAACCGGATCGCTTTCAGCCGCTTGACCGCGATCGGCGGGAGGCTCTTCCAGAACCGATCGCGTACGAGCGCCTGCTCGGCGGTGTACTTTTCCATGTCGCCGCTGAGCTGCCCGTACCGCACGCGGAAGCACGAATTATGTTCCGGCCGGCGCACGAACCTCGTCGTTCGCGACATCCGCAACCACAAGTCGTAATCGCCGGCGTAGCGGAGATCGGCACTGGCGCCGCCGATCACGTCGTACAAACCGCGGCGGAAGAACACGCCGTCTTGGAAAAGCATATAGCCTTTCATCAGGTCGATCGTGTCGCAATAAACCTGGCGGGAATTGGGGAACTTCCAGCCGTTAAACTCGACGGTGTCTTCGTGATAAATCAGGTGTACGCGCGGGTGAGTATTGAAATACTGCCCGACGCGCATTAATCCGCCGGGCTCGAACAGGTCGTCGGCGTTGAGATAGCATAAAATCTGCCCCGTCGCGACGGCAAAACCCTTGCGGATCGCGTCGTACATGCCCTGATCGGGCTCGCTGATGACTTTCTGGATGACGTTGCCTTCGGCGTACTTTTGCAGCAGTTCCAGCGTGCCGTCGGTCGATCCGCCGTCGACGACGATGTATTCCAAGTCGGGGTAGTGTTGGGCGCGGACCGATTCGATCGTCTGTGCTATCGTGCCGATCGAATTAAAGCACGGCGTGACGACTGTCATTCGCGGCAACGGCGTTTTGTGCTTCTCCACCGGCGCGGGCCGGCCGACAACCCAGGCTTCGGCCAGCTTCATCCCGCGGTCCACCAGCTTTTTGAACGTCGGCTCGTTCAGGCCCAGGATCACCTGTTGCAGGTAGGTGGCTTGCTTCTGCCACGTCTCGCGATCGATCAGCACCTTGGAATAAACCTCGTACAATTCAAACTGTTCTTGGCGGGCGGTGCCCAACTGCTCCTGCAGTGATTCGACTTCAACTCGATGATCGTCGTGGAGCTTGTTATAAGTCTCCTTCAATGTCGCGTGTTCCTCACGAACGGCTTCTAGTGTGCTGCCCTGTTTACCGACTTTGGCCAAGGCGCTTGCAAGTGGATCGGGCCGGGCACCGGGGAGTTCAGCAGCCGTGGCAAGCATCGCTTGAGCGCTCGCGGCGGAATTCAAATCGGCCCAGCGATGGGCCAATGCTGCTTCGGCCTTGGCGACGTAGCCAGCCGTCACGTCCGAGCCGCGATCGTACACGCCTCGCTCGGCCAGGCGATCGAGCACGGCCGAGTAGCCGGAATCGCGAAAGACGTCCGCGCCGATCGCGTCGAGCAGCACTTGTAGTTCGTCTTTGTTGAACGCCGATTCCCACGCATTGACCGAATCCTTGTGCGGCCGATGCGTCCCAACGATTTTCTTGTCACCCGCGTATGCGTGCGCAACAGCACCGGACGCATCAAACTCACTCAGGTTGATCGCCGGTGGTAAGCCTATCCACGCGATGAGGGCTTGAACGGCTGGCTCAGGAGATTCGACGAGGTCTTCGTACTTCAGCCAGTAAGCCGCGCCACTCGTTTGGCGGAAAAAATCCAGTAGTCGGCGCGGGCCGACGATCAAGTCGTAGTACGCCCAGTTGTCGATGTCCATCGAGAGCAGTTTGGGCAAATCCATGCCCCACGTGCTTTTGTACGACGCCGCGATCGCCAGCGGGAAGCGTTGCAGCCAGACGAACTTAGCCGCGGGAAAGAGGTTCTGCAGATACGGCAGAATCAGATAATACCGAGGCGTTTTATCGACGAACCACGACCGGCCGGCCTCGGCGAGCTTGCGGTTGTACGCTTCGATCGCGGCGGCGCGGCCGACGTGCTTCGCAACGTCGTCGCCGAGAAATTCAGCCAGCGCCCCGCCGAGCACCTGCGAGTCGGCAGGGTGACGGTGAGACACTTTCCCGAGCGCCTCCACTGCCAGCATCAGCCACGGCTCCGGCGGGCAGCAGACGTCCGGGTGCTTGTCGAGCATGACGCTCAGCAGCGTGGTGCCCGACCGCGGCAGGCCGAGGAGGAAAGTCAGATTTTCACCGTGCGGACCGATCATGATGCCCGCTCGCCTTCCGTGATGACAGGCGATTCCACGATGCTGCACAACGCCCCGCTGCGGCTGCGGCCTTCGACGGCGAATCGGTAGCCGTCAACTTCTCGCACCAAAAACTCGTACGGGCTTTCGACAGTGGAGATGCCGCAGGTGATGAAGTACTCATCCACCGCGAGGCCGGGTTTGACGGGCCAGCTGACGATCGCCACCTCGCCGGCGGTGTAGGACGCGACTTGGTGGTCCATCATCAGTGTATTCGTCGCTACGAGAACTTCGCCGCGGATCGTCGACACGCGAACGCCGAACACCGGATGTGCGATCGGCGACTTGAACCGGACGGCGTAGCAGATCGTCAGCGGTTGATCGACCGAGGCGGACGGCGTGACCCGGCCGGTGTGGTCTTCCACCCACGCGGCGACGATCTCCGCCGCGTGACCGGCGTAAGTGAGCGCGGCGGTCGACCGCTGCAGAACGCCGGACGGTGGAATGGTCTTTCTGGTCCCCTCTCCCTCCGGGAGAGGGTTAGGGTGAGGGGCAGCCGGCGTAGTGTTCCGAGCGGCCGATAATTCGTGCGCCGCCTGCCCCTCACCCCCGCCCTCTCCCGGAGGGAGAGGGAGAACGGCGCCCGCCTTTATAACCGTGCTCGTCGCTTCCGGCCCCTGACCGGTGAACATGAACTTCATGTACGCTTCCACCACAGGCTTGGGTTCCCCCGCCAACTTCACGCGGCCGTGATCGAGCCAGATGACATGGCTGCAGAGTTTCTGGATCGAGATCATGTCGTGCGCCACCAGCAGCACCGCCCGCGACTTGTCCTGCACCATCTGCTCCATGTGCCTGTAGCATTTCCGCTGAAACGACGCATCGCCGACGGCCAATGCCTCATCGACTACCAGGATTTCCGGATCCAGCGCTGCGAACATCGAAAACCCAAGCCTTACCTGCATGCCCGAGGAATACATCCGCAGCGGCAGATCGAAAAATTCACCCAGATCGGCGAACGCTTCGATCTGTTGCTCCTTCTCGCGAGCGTAGGCCGGACTATAGCCAAGCAGTTCGGCAGTGTGAAGCACGTTCAGTCGGCCGGTGAGATTGGGGTTGAAACCCGTGCCCAGTTCCAGCAGCGACAGCAATCGCCCGTTGATGTTGAACGACCCGCTGCTAGCCGCCAGCGTGCCGGAGAGGATGCGGAGGAGCGTGGATTTCCCCGCGCCGTTCGCGCCGATAATGCCGATGCATTGCCCGCGGCGCACGTCAAAAGAGAAATCCCGCAGCGCCCAAAAATCACGATGACGCATGACGCGCCCCATCGACGCCCACTCCGCCAACCGGCCCGAAGGCTTTTCGTAGATCTTGAACCGCTTGGATAAGCCGCTCGCGGTAACGAGGATGTCGCTCATATCACATCCCGTATTTCATCGCTCAGCCGGCGCGATACCGCCAGCGCCATCGCCCCCACTACGATCGGCCAGCCGAACATCATCGCCCATTCCCACGCAGCCGGCAGATTCCCGTCCATCAGCAACCGCACACTGTTGATCGACGGCAGCAACGGATGCCACCGTAGCAACGCCTGATACGCCGGCGGCAGAATAGCGGCGGCGTACACGATCGGGGCGGTCCACATCGTGATCTGCAGCGCGATGCCCACCCACTGCTGGATGTCGCGGAAAAAGACATTCAACGTGCTCAGCAGCATCCCGATCGCAAAGCCCAGCGACAGCAGCGCGATCAACGGCACCGGCAGAAGCAGCCAAGTCCAAGTCGGCGGCAATCCGACGCACACTGCGAACACCAGCAACAGCAGAAAACTGATCACCGCCGTCGCAAACGCCGCGACGGCTTCCTGCGCAACGAACACCGGCTCGGGGATCGGCAGTTTCCGCAAATAGCCCGCATTCAGCACCAGCGCCCCGCATCCTCTGCTGACGCAATCGGCAAACGCCGTCCACGGAATGATGCCCGAGCAGAGATAGATGATGAACGCAAACCGCCCCGGATGCCCTTCCAGCCGCGGCGTCATGATCGAGGAAAACACCAGCGTGTAAATCGCGATCATCGCCAGCGGGTGCAGCACATTCCAGAGCGCTCCCATGCTCGATCCCGCGTAACGGTGGCGGAAATCGTGCATCGCGTTTCGCCAGATGAAGCTGCGATGTTGAAAGAGGCTCAGAAGCATGCGATACGAGGGACGTTATAGTCCAATCCGCTCCGATTTTCACGGGTTCGTCCCTCTCCCGGTACGCCGGAAGAGGGCTCAGATGCGACATTCAATGGGTCCACGCATAATACGGATCCGGCTTGATTCACGCGCTTCTTTGGAGGGCGGCTGTCCTCAGCCGCCGAACGCGGAGGTCGTCGTGCCGACGACCGGCGGGTGTGGACACCCGCCCTCCAGAAGGCGCACGGTTCATGCCTGATCCGTATAACACGAATCTTCACGAATGATTTTTTATTCGTGTAGATTCGTGTTATTCGTGGATGATCTCGGCGAGTGAGGCAGAACCCTCACCCTGCCCTCTCCCGGCGTACCGGGAGAGGAGAAAATACTGCCGATCGGTATAATCAACCCTCATATGTCGCTAGTGGAAGCGCCCAGGAAACCCCGCTGCCTGATTATCGTGCCCGCGTATAACGAGCGTACGGCGGTCGGGAAACTCATCCGCAGGATTCATAAGCACCTGCCGGATTTCGACGTCCTGCTGATCGACGACGGAAGCACCGACGACACCGCCCGCCAAGCCAGCGAACACACCAAGGTCGTCAGCCTGCCGTTCAACCTCGGCATCGGCGGCGCGATGCAGACCGGTTACCGCTACGCGGATTTCCACGGCTACGACATCGCCATCCAAGTCGACGGTGACGGCCAGCATCGGCCCGGCGAAGTGGCGCGGCTGGTTGAGAAACTCACCGACACCGATTGCGACTTAGTCATCGGCAGCCGGTTCATGAGCGACATCAAATACCGCCAGTCGTTCACACGAATGACCGGCATTCAAATCCTCAGCACGCTGATTAAATGGCTTAAAGGCCCGACCACCACCGACTGCACCAGCGGCTTCCGCGCCGCCAACCGCCGGGTGATCCGCGCGTTCGCCCACTGGTATCCTGACGATTATCCCGAACCTGAAGTGGTTCTGCTGCTGCACAAAGCCGGCTACAAGATCGGCGAAGTCCCCGTGCGGATGCGTCAACGTCGCAGCGGGATGACCAGCATCCCGCTCACTCGCGGGTTGTTTTACGTGATCAAAGTTACCGTGTGCCTGCTGCTCGACACCGCCCGCGAGCCCTGGCCGCAAGGAAAGGTTGGAGACCATGCCTCTACTGTTCCGCAGCCTGCTGCTGATTCTGTTCGGTGGGACGCTCCTGCTCCTGACCATCAAAAGACTCAGCCAGTACAAACTTAAAGAACGTTACGCGCTGATCTTCCTCTTCACCGGCCTGCCGTTTTTAGGCCTGGCGATGTGGCCGGACGCGATGGGAACCCTCGCGAACTGGGTCCACATCGAATACCGCACACTCTCGCTCATGTTCGTCGCGATGTTCCTGCTGTTGATGGTGCTGGAACTGCTTTCGATCGTCAGCCAGCAGGACCGGAAGATCACGACGCTGGCGCAGATGGTGGGGATTTTGATGGAGAAGCAGGAGTTTGTGGAGAAGGCTGAGAATAGAAACCCGAACGACGAACCTTGATTTGAAAAACCCGAATGACGAAACCCGAAATCCGAAAGAATGACGAAATCCGAATGACGAATGACGAAACAAGCTCCACTAAGATTTTTCGCCTTTTTGATTTCGTCATTCTGGTTTCGTCATTCGTCATTCTTTCGGATTTCGGGTTTCGTCATTCGGGTTTATCAAAGTTCACTTCCCGATCAGCCGCATCAAACGGTAGGCCCATACGATCTTCTCCACGCTGAAGCGGTGAGCCCGTAAGACGCTTGCATCATCGGAAGCGTAGCGTTTGGCGACTTCATATCCCTCGTCAAACTGCCGGCGGTCGATGACGCCCGTTTTGCTTTCGCTGTGGACTCGGAAGCGGGCCAGCACCTGGTCGATGAACAGCGGATCGTGCTGCCAGCCCATGCGCAGCCAGAGTTCGTAGTCCATAGTGAAATGCAGCGACGGATCGAGCATCCCCACTTCTTTGCCGAAGTCGGCACGCCAGAACACGGCCGGTTGAGGGATGATGTTCTCTCGCAGCAACGTGCGATAGGTATAATTGCGTAACTGCTTCTC
The DNA here is from genome assembly GCA_038229715.1 of Tepidisphaerales bacterium. Classification (GTDB taxonomy): domain Bacteria; phylum Planctomycetota; class Phycisphaerae; order Tepidisphaerales; family Tepidisphaeraceae; genus JANMES01. The sequence goes on from JBBROD010000022.1 coordinate 33,325, forward strand.
CTTGTACCGCACGATCCGCTGACGAATGGGCTGGCCCGCGTCATTCACAATTTCATATCGCCCGACCGCCCACCGCGTTTGCGGGTTGGCGGAGAATGCATCGGCCACCGCCTGTAGAGCACCGAGGACGTACAGATCGTCGCTGTTGATCCAGCCGACGAGATCGCCGGTCACCAACTGCAAGCCTTTGTTGATCGCATCGGACTGACCGGCGTCTTTCTCGCTTATCCAGCGGACGCGCGGGTCTTGCAGTGAGCGCAGATACTCCACCGAGCCGTCGCTGCTCGCCCCGTCGACAACGATCCATTCCAGATCAAACCGGCCGACTTGGTCGAGAATGCTTCGGGCCGTCTCGCGAAGATACTTCAGTTGATTGAACGAGGGCGTGACAATGCTGACTTTCATCGCGGCCCTCCGGCTTCGCGGAGAGCCCAGCGTTTCTCGTCGTAATCGCCCTTGATCCCCGCCACCTCCGGCCCGGCCGATTGGATCAGCGGCAAGAGCGGGGAATCCGGCTCGAACTCCGCCGGCTCCAGCAGGTAAAAGTGCGTGAAATCCGGCTCGTGCCCCTTCACGTCGCCGGGCTCGCCGACGTTGCGGCCCGAGAGCGCCGTCAGAATCCGGCTGAACTTTTTAGGCGCGATCACCCACGTCCCCTCGGGCACGTTCTTGCGGATCATGTCGGCCACGCGGTAGACCGACTCGAACCGACCGTTGCGGATGGCCGTGAGCGGATTTTTGTGGCGCTGCTCGATGACAAACCCGCCGACCTTGGCGCTGTTGGGGAACGCGCCCAGCACGAACAGCAGGGCGAACAACACGTTGCCCAACCGCCCCGGCACGCGGAGGTTGATCTGCCGAATCAACAGCCACCAGCCGTAGATCATCACCGGCAGAACGGGCAGAAAGTACCGATCGCGAGCGAGCGTGAAAACCATCATCAGCACTGTCACCAGAAACCACAGACCCCACAGGGAGCGCTCGCGGAACACCAGCAGCCCCGCGAAGATCGCCACCACGCTGCCGATCGCCTGCAGCGAAACCGGGCCGATTCGGAGCATCCTGCCGAAGTCGAGGCCGAATACTGCTTCGGACGCCATCGGGTCGAGCAGTTCGGAGACGTTCGCCTTAAGCGCCGGCCAGGAGATTTTTTCAAAGACGACGTCTTCGTAATCGCCGATGTGCGTACTCTGCCCGCCCCGCCGCGGATCGGCCAGCAAAAATGCGACGGCCGCGACCGGTACGATCACCAGCAGCAGAATGCCCTTCTTGCCGAACCGCCCGCGGATCACTTCCCACGTGATCGCGGCCCCGAGTGCGCCGAGCAATGCCCACATCGTCGGCCGAGTGGTGACGGCGACGATCAAACCCGCGCCGAGCAGCAGGCCGTCCCACACCGATCGCCGGCGAGCGGCGTTGCCTTCGCGGCGCGGCGCGATCAGCCCCTCGTACCCCGCCAGCACCATCATCACGCCGAGCATGAAAGGCATGTCGGAGCGCAGCTCAAACCCGTAGCGGTAAAACGTGTAACTGATCCCCAGCCCCAACGTCATCAACACCGCCACCGCCCGGCCGGCGTGGAGATACATCAGCCGATACATCAGCGCCAGCGACGCTAGGCTCATCGCGAACACTGCGACGTGCGCCATCAGCATCCCGTGCGATCCCGACAGGCGAAATATCCCCGACAGCACCCACGGCCAACCGGGGTACGCCAAGTGATGCAACTTGTCGTGATAAACGTACCCCTTGCCGTCCGCCAAGTTGCGGCCGAGCGCCACATACAACGCCGCGTCCGGCTCCGGCCGCCACTGACCGCTAAAACCGGCGCAATACGCCAGCAACAGCACGCCCAGTGCCCACGCGCGATAACGGTCCACCAGGACTAAGAGTTGATCCGACCAACGGCGACCCAACGGTTCTGCGATCAACTGTTGGAGTGGAGGCGTTCCCTCACTTTTGATCACACTCGTCATCCTGAGGTACTCCGAAGGATCTCGGTCGTTGCTCGCACTCGTCCGTCGAGATCCTTCGGAGTACCTCAGGATGACGATTCTCGAACGGGCCGCTATTTTAACTTGCCCTGCAAGAATTTCGACAGCAGCGGCTGAATCCGATCATGTAATGCCTTGTTCGCGTAACCCGCCCAACTCAAGCCCGTGGTCGTGTCCATCGGCCCGTCCAGCGGTTGGCCGAAGCCATTGGTGATGATCACGCCGGCCTCCTCGGCGATTAGCAGCGTCGCACAATCGTACGGATGACAGCAGAGCCCTTCGGGCTGTTTTTGCGCTTGGTACAGCAGCGGACGAATATCCGCATTGAAACGGTCGTGGCCGACGATCAGTTCGTAAAACTGCCCGCCGGTGGAAATGTATTGATCGTCAAACACGGCCGCCTGCGTGACATCGGCCTTGCCGATCAGCTCACTCACCAGGTATTCCATACATTCGCTGGCCAGCACCTTCGTGCCGGGGAAGAAATTGGTGATCATCGCAAATCCGTGGTCGATCTTCTCGCTGCGCGACGGCGCGAGTTTGAGCGGCAATGTCTCGCCCGTCCGCAAATCCACCCGATGCCCGTGCGCCCCTTTTCCTCGAATCGCCCACAGCACATCAGCGAAGCCCATCTTGCTGGTGGGCAACTCGGTCATGACGGCCACTTCAATCTCGTGCAAATACGTGTTCACACCGCGATTAGCCGCAACGCCCGCCAGCGCCCAGGCCGGGCGCTTGTCGTACATGATTCCTCGCGTGCCATCGATCGGGTCGACGATCACGCGGATTTTCGCGTCGTCCTCTTTCGTCCCTCGCGGAAACACCTTTCCGCCGACGACTTCGTTGCCTGCTTCGTCTTCCAGTCCCTCGGCCACCAGCACGAGCGGCGTTTCCTCGGCCCACTCTTCGCAAAAACGTTCGAGGATCGGATCGACCTCGGTGTCGATCTTGTAAATCGTATCCGCCGACGAGACGCGGGAGACTTCATGCTGCCCGGCCAACGTGTGCGATCGAACGATGACGTCGCGCACGAGTTTTTGAAACTCGATCAGGCGTTCGACGACGGCTTGGTGATTTTCGATCATAAATCTCTTCGTAGGGTCCGCCTTGGCGGACCGAGGCTTTGTGGTCCGCTAACGCGGACAAGCATTACACCACCGCCGTCCCCGCAGCCCATGCACCTGGGCTTGAGTTGAGGAACGCCTCCGGCTTCAAACCGGTTTGTTCTTCATAGACGGCCATGATCTCGCCGATCGCTTCGTCAGCCCGATCGCCTTCGTCGCCCAGCACCGCCACGGTTCCGCCACTGCCGTCGCCGGTGATTTTAGCACCGTACAGGCCGTGATGCTCTCGTTCGCGCACGAGTTTCACCAGCAGATCGCATTCGTCGGCCCCCAGCATGGCGTCGTTGGAGTACGACAGGTGCGATGCGTACATCAAATGCCCGGCCTTGTTTACCAGCGTCCGGCGATGCTGCAAATTTGCTTCAACAGCCGCGTCCGTGAGGAACTCAACAAAGTGCCGCACCCGCCGCGCTTCCAGTACGTGATGGTCGGCCGCGTGCTGCACTGGATAGCTGAAGTCGGGTTCGACCTTGGTGGCCGTGTCGAACGTGCCGCCGAATTGGAGGAGGAATTCGCCGCCTTTCATGTATTCAGGCAGGTACGGGCGGAAGATCAGCTTGTAGTCGTCGGGATCGAGATTGGCGAGATAGCCGCCCATCGGGTCGCGCGTCATTTCGCGCCCGGCTTTGTGGCCCATCTGTTTCATGACTTCGTAAATCATACGATGCGCCATGAACGCTGCGCAGCGGCTACGTCTGAACACGGGATCGCCGGCGCTCGGTTTTACGTTGCTGTTAATGCCCATCACCCGAATCCCGTGTGGGAGGATCACCGGTTGCTGTAGTTCGCAGGGCTGGCAGAGCAGACGCACTAGTGATCCGCTTTGCCCGGCGATGCAAGCGGCATGATCCTTCATCTCGGCGGGCTTGCCAACGATCGCAGTTTCAATCCTTTTGCACATCTCCGCCACGGTCATCGGCTCGACCCGATTGCGTACACCGAAATGATCGAGCAGGTTCATCATCGTCGCTGCTACAATCGCCGGCGACGAACCGACGCCCACGCCCGGCGGCACGGTGCTGTATAGCGCCAGGTTCAATCCCCTTATCGACGGCAATGTCAGATCAACCAGCCCCTTCTCGTGCAGCACAAACAAACACCCGACAAGATAACCGGCCCACCGCCGCCCGGGCTCGGTCAGTTCTTTGGCGAGCGTGGCGATGCTGTGCATCGCGAGCGAATCGATCGGCATTTGCAGGGTGAACGGAACATGCTCGTCGAGCAGGTTGAAGCTGAAGACCTGGATCTGTCGGTCGTCCCGCTCCTGCAGCACCACCGCCGCCGCGCGGTCGATCGTGCTTTGGCAGGTCAGGCTTCCGGTGTATTCGGCGATCCCGCCCATCACGTCCAATCGCCCCGGAGCCCGGCTGATTCGCATCGGCTTACCCGGGATGAAAATGGCGGACAGTTCCGCGCGGGTGCGGCTCAGCAGCGTCGGGACCGGGCTAAGGTTGAGGATTGCGCCCGCCGGGAGAAGTGCCGGGGAGGCTGGCTGGCTGGACACGCTTGGTCTCCTTGGGGTTCTCAACTTCGAGAACGATCTTATCAAAAAACCGCCCGCCCGCCGCCCGATCGAACTGCGCCGTCAGCACGTAATTCCGGGTGTTACGAATCTGATCGTACGACAACTGAAACGTGTAAGTGCGACCGGTCGGAAACCAGTGCGCCTTCTGCTCGGCCAGTGTGGCGATCGAACCCACCCACGGATCGGTCAGCACCTTGCCGCGGGCGTCGGGGTCTTCGCGGCGGTATTCATACAACTCAAAAATCACCCGCCCGGCGGCTTTGGTAGGATCTTCCGATCGATCTTCAAACCCGATCGACACTTCAATCCCGTCAGGCTTTCCGTCGCCGGTCCAGTCGCTGATCTTCGTAAAGATCCGATCGATTCTCATCAACACCGGCCCAAACATCGCGTCGCTGTCAGTCCCCCGGCTGTTCACGCCTGAAGAAGCGCAACCAACCATCAGACACAGAATACCAGCGGCGGTGAACGCGCGAACCATGCCGGGCATCCTAATGGGTTTTGCGTGAGCGTCAATTTTGGGCAATGGGTCCGTCTGAAATGTTGGGCAACACATTGTTTGGAACACTCGATCGTATCACGGGCCTCTGGCCAGTGCGGGCGATGAGGAACATTCAAGAACGCTCATTTTCTCACGTTCGCGCGCCACCGGCACGGGCCGGAGGCCCGTGGTACGGTCGAGTTCTTCGAATTCACCCGCTCCCCATTCGTGTAGATTCGGGTTATTCGTGGACCGATTCTTCGAATGGAGTGGACTCTCGCTTCAGCCCTCTCCCGCCGTAGCGGGCAAGTGAGTACAGTTCCTATATGTCGACGCCGCCGCCGATTCAGAATGCCTCGCCGTTTACGCCGGAACAGATGGTGCAGATGGCCGACGCTCGTAAGGCGATGAAGCCGATCCGCCGGGCGATTTCCATGGCGCAGATGGACGGCTGGACGCTGGCGATCTTCGCCGGGTTGACGGTGATTTGCGGCATCTCCAGCGTGACGGCGTTGCTCGTCGGCGCGGCGCTCGGCGTGATTGCTTACATCGAACTGAGCAACATCCCCCGCCTCCGGCAGCTCGATCCGACCGTCGCCAAGACGCTCGGAATCAACCAGTTGGCGCTGGCCGGCGTGTTGATCGTCTACGCGGCGTTCAACCTGCTGCACCCGTCGCCGGCGTTGCAAAACGCGCTCGGCAAGTCCGCGGAGCTGAAAAACGCGGGGCTCGACCCGAGCATGTTCAAGGAATTCGACTCCCTCGGAAGCCTGCTCAACCAGCTGGTTTACGGCTCGTTGCTCGTGATCGCGTTCGGCGTGCAGGGATCGACGGCGCTGTTCTACTTCCGCCGAAAAAAAATGATCGAGACTTACTTGGCCCTAACCCCCGATTGGCTGCTGCAAATGCAGAAATCGGGGTTCAATCCTTAACGCGAAGATAAAGAAGCTCAGGACGTCTTTAAGCCGATAAGAACTTTGGTATAGTGACCTTCGGTCGGACGGATCCGACGTTCATTTCTCACCGGAGCATTCGCATGGACGCGAAGCATTCTCTCGGTCAACCCCGTGTGCTGATCAGCCGTGCGGCCTTGCTGGCCAACGCCAAATTTGTGCGCCAAGTCGTCGGCCAGCGCGTGCGCATCTGCGGAACCGTGAAGGCCGACGCCTACGGGCACGGTGCTGCGGTTGTGGCGGATGCGCTGGCGAACTTCGCCGACGATTCGTCACGCCATTCCGCGGTTGATGCGTTCGCGGTCGCCAATATCGAAGAAGCCGCCGAGCTGACCGACTCACCGCTGCCGGTGACGGTGCTGCGTCCGGTCGAAAACTGCTACGTCGGGCGTCAACGCTCGGCAATCGAGCTTGCGATCTCGGCCGGCTGGACACTCACCCTCTGCTCGCTGCCGGCCGTTGATGACGTGTCGCGCATCGCGCAGTCCATCGGCAAGCGCGCCAACGTGCAGGTGATGATCGACACGGGCATGACGCGCAGCGGCATTCGGCCGGAGCAGACCGACGACATCCTCCGTAAGATCGAAACCCGCCCCGCGCTCCACCTCGTCGGGCTGTGCTCGCACTTTGCCAACGGCGAGATCGCCGGGCATCCATTTACGGTTGAACAGCTGGAGCAGTTCCGCAACGCCACCGACGAATACGTCACGCACAACCCCGGCAAGCTGCTCCGCCACATGGCCAACTCCGGCGGGACTTTTTTTGCTCGCGAATCGCATCTGGACATGGTCCGCCCGGGCATCAGCCTGCTGGGGATTGATCCGACGGGCAAACCCAATATCCACCGCCCACTCAAGCCGGTGATGAAATGGACCGCGCCGATCGTCGCCATCCACGACGTGGCCGCCGGGCAGAGCGTGGGATACGGGCAATCATGGGTCGCGCCGCGGTCGACACGGATCGGCGTGATCCCGATCGGCTATGCCGACGGCTACAGCCGTGAGTTCGGCCAAGGCGGCGCGGTCATGATGCTGCGCGGCAAACCGCTGCCGGTCGTCGGTCGCGTGAGTATGGATTTTACCACGGTCGATCTCGCCAATGCTCCGTGGGCCGTCCTCGGTGACGAGGTGACGGCGTTGGACGACGACCCGGTTTCCCCCGCCAGCGTGTACCGATTGGCCGAGATCGCCAAGACCATTCCCTACGAAATTTTCTGCCGGATCGGGCCGCGGGTGATCCGCGTGGGCGTGGATCCGGAAGAGAAGCCGCTGTCCACTAAAGCCGATTCTGTTCGAGCGTGAAAGAGCATGGGCTGGTAGCCGATGCGACTGAACGCCGTGCTGTCGCATGGGCTACCAGCCCATGCCAAGCGCTCGTCGCTGGACTGAAACTTGGTTTGCAAATGAATCGTCAGGTCTCTGGTGTATCGGCCGAGTACGGCCGATTGTCGCGGCATACCGCGACCATGGGCTGGTAGCCCATGCGACAAAATAAACGCCCGCGGATCGCTTCGCGGGCGTTGTCGATTTCAGATTGTCACACAACCGCCTACCGCCGACTGTTGCCGCCCATGATGCGGAGGATCGACAGGAACAGGTTGATGAACGAGATGTACAGAAACAGCGAACCGATGATCGCGTATCGTGCAGCAACTTCCGGTTGGCCGCGAGTCTGATCCGCAACAGCCTTGAGCATCTGAGTGCGGTAAGCCACCAAGCCCAAAACGACGAACAACACGCCATAGGTCACGACCCAGCTGAGCAGATTGCTGGCGATGAAGAGGTTCACAATCGAGGCGAGGAAAATGCCCCAGAACGCCATGACCAGCATCGAGCCCATCGACGTCAGGTCACGCTTGGTGACATAGCCGTAAACGCTCATCCCACCGAATACGCCGGCGGTGATGAGGAACGCACCGCCAAGCATCGGCAGCGGGTAGACGACGAAGACCGCCGAGATCAGGACGCCCATTAGTCCGGCGTAAACCAAAAACAGCGCCGTACCGGCCGCCGCGCTGATTCGGAGCGCCGCTGACTGAACACCCATCGCGATGCCCATCATGCCCAAGGCGCAAGCGATCATGACGATCCTGCTCCCGTACAAGATTTCCATCATCGTCTGCGACTGGCTTGTGACGTACGCGACAACGGCCGTCAGAGCCAATCCTACTGCCATCCACGAATAGACGGCGTTAAAAAAACTGTAGGTCAGACGCTCGTCCGTACCGTAGCTCAGGACGCGCTCACGTTTTGAAACACCTGGAAACTGGCTCATAATTCTTCTCCTAAAACGACCCGCTCATTATACGCGCTATCGACCATGAAGTCGCAATCTTGCACGGCTGCGGGCGTTATAACTTATCGCTATTTTCCGAATATCGAGTCCAAAAGCCCCTTGGCGCCTTCGCCGATGGACTTGCCGACTTTCCCTACTCCGTCCATCGCCATTTCGCCGGCGCCGACCACCACGTCCTGCACGCGGCCTTGCCCGAGCACCACGGAAATCTTGGGTTCGTCCACCGTCCCGCCGACGCGGTAGGTTAGGAGTTCGGGTTTCACGCTGGTGATGATCTCGCCGATCTTCCTGCCCAACAGCGAGGCCAGCTTGTCGATCGGCCCGCCGTTCATGGTCAGGTCCAGCCGTTGGTCGAGCGCGATCGCGCCGTTCCCCCGTGCGGCAACGATCTCGCCGGCGTAGGTGAACTCGCTGATCTTGATCTGGTCGCCCATGAAATCGAACGCGATGTTGGCCTTCTCCGTCGGCTGGGATTTGCGCTTGAAGGTCAGCAACGAGGTGGTCTTTGCGATCGCCCGGCTGAGTTGTTCGACCACCGGCACGTTCACCAATCGCCCTTTATCAAGATGGATTTGCCCGGCCCCCCACTTCAGAGGGAGCGGTTCGAGCAAGTCTGGCGCGAGTGCGGAAAGCCGCGTGCTGGCGGTGCTTTGCGGTGCCAGACGTACCACCAACGCCGACAGCGGCACGGCCGCGTTGACGTTCGCGTTCAACCGACCGGTCAGCTTCGGCTTCTCCGCCGTGCCGGGGGTGACGAACAGGTCGTCGATAAGCATGTTTTTGACCGCCACGTTGAGATCGCTGTCCAGCCGGCGGTTGAGCTTGACGATGCCGTTGGCTTCCAACGATCCTTTGAGGGCTTTGAGCGTCACTGAAGAAATCACCAGCTTGCGGTTCTTCATCTGCGCGTCGATGTCGAACCGCTGGATCGGTAATTTAAATTCGTCGGTCGTGATGTTGGCCCGCGTCAGTCGCGAATCAAACCCCACATCAGCCGCGCGAATATCCTTAAGCGGCACGCTGCCGGTGAGATGGGCGCTGAGTTTACCTTCAACCTTGTACTGCTCGATCAGCTTCTGCAGTTGCGGCGGAAGAAACGCCTGGCGATTCTGCCCGATGTATCCGTCCAGCTTGATCGCCGAGTTGGTGAATTCCAGCGTATCAAGATTGAACCGGCCGCGAGCGTCGAGCGAAAACAGCGGCTGGCGGTTCATGCCGATCGCCAGGTCGTACGCGCCGTCGGCGACCGGGTCGACATCGGTCTCGGTCCAGATGTGGTCGAGCACCATCGGCTCGGTCCCGGGAATGCGCGGGTCGTACACCACTTTTCCGTCGTTCAGGCGGATCATGCGGATTTCAAAGATGTCGCTCAGCTTTTTTTCGCTCGGCTTCGACGCCGCCGCCGGCTTGGTTGAGGCCTTGATGACCTCGGGCTTCACCAGATCGGAAAAGCCGATGAGCTTCCCATTCTCGTCGGATACAAACTGCACCGCCGGCTGATCAAAAACCACCTTGGCGATCCGGATCGGCTTACCGACCCGCGGAATCTCCGCCAGCGTAATCGTCGCCTCGGCGGCCGAGATGATGTTGATCGTCCGCCCCGGATTCGCCGGATCAGGCGCCGCGATCCGAAGACTCTTGAGCCGAACCGTGCCGGGGTATTCGTAATCGATATCGTCAAACGACAATTCCGGCTTGATGTAAGAGTTGGCGATCGATTTAAGCTGCAGCCCGATCCACTTCTCAACGCCGCCGCTCCCCGCCAACCCGACTTGCCAAATAAGAATTCCACCCCCGCCAGCCAGGAGCAGAACGACAACGAAAATGACAATCACCGCTTTTTTCACTTAGAGTACTGCGCCTTTCGTCGTAGTGAGATAAGGACCGGTTGTCGTCATCCTGAGGTACGCCGAAGGATCTCGAACGCCGAAAGCCCATCGCAAGTCGAGATCCTTCGGCGTACCTCAGGATGACGATTTCTAAGCCTGCACTCCACGTCGGATTGCTCACTGCTCTAAGTCCGCAAGAGTAACCGCCGCTCAGTTCTAATAACGGCCGAAGCAAACGCCATAGTGGATTTACCGAACATCTCAGGATGCCCTGAAACGAAAGAACCCAGAGATAGTCTCTGGGTTCTTCCGTTGGTTAGTTTTACAAAGGATTAGTAGCGGTACTGATCGGCCTTGTAAGGCCCTTCCACCGGTACGCCGATGTAGTCGGCCTGATCCTTGCGGAGGACGGTCAGCTTCACGCCCAGTTTCTCCAGGTGCAGGCGAGCCACCTTTTCGTCCAAGTGCTTCGGAAGCACGTAGACCTTCTTCTCGTACTTCTTCAGGTTGGTGGCCAGTTCGATCTGAGCGATCGTTTGGTTGGTGAAGCTCGCGCTCATCACGAACGACGGATGACCCGTCGCGCAGCCGAGGTTCATCAGCCGGCCTTCAGCGAGGATCAGCACGCTGTGGCCGTCCGCAAACGTCCACATGTCGTACTGCGGCTTGATGTTGGTGGACTTGATACCCTTGATCTTCTTCAGCCCGGCCATGTCGATTTCGTTATCGAAGTGCCCGATGTTGCTGACGATCGCCTTGTCCTTCATCTTGGCCATATGCTGGGCGGTGATGATGTTGTGATTGCCGGTCGTGGTGACGTAGATGTCGGCGTAGCTGAGCGTGTCTTCAACCGTCAGCACCTGATAGCCTTCCATTGCCGCCTGCAGGGCGCAGATCGGATCGATTTCGGTCACGATCACGCGAGCGCCTTGGCCCTTGAGGCTTTGGCAGCAGCCCTTGCCGACGTCGCCGTAGCCGCATACCACCGCCACCTTGCCGCTGACCATCACGTCGGTCGCGCGGAACAGGCCGTCGATCAGCGAGTGGCGGCAGCCGTACAGGTTATCGAACTTGCTCTTGGTGACCGAGTCATTGACGTTGATCGCCGGGAACAGCAGCGTGCCGGCCTTCTGCATTTCGTACAGGCGATGCACGCCGGTGGTGGTTTCTTCCGAAACGCCACGGACGTTCTGGCCGACCTTGGTCCAGCGGTCGGGGGTTTCTTTCAGGGTCTTGCTGAGCAGTTGAAGGATGACGCCCCATTCTTCCGGATCGCTGCTCTTGAACGCCGGCACTTTGCCGGCCTTTTCGTACTCGGTGCCTTTGTGGACGAGCAGCGTCACATCGCCGCCGTCGTCGACGATCTGATCGGGTCCGGTGCCGTTGCCGAAATCCAGCGCCCGTTCGGTACACCACCAGTATTCTTCCAGCGATTCACCCTTCCACGCGAACACCGGCACGCCTTGCGGATTTTCAACCGTGCCCTTGGGGCCCACCGCGATCGCGGCGGCGGCGTGGTCCTGCGTGCTGAAGATGTTGCACGAGCACCAGCGGACTTCCGCGCCCAGCGCCGTCAGCGTCTCGATCAGCACGCCGGTCTGAATCGTCATGTGCAGCGATCCGATGATCTTCAGCCCTTTCAGCGGCTGCTTCCTGGCGAATTCCTCGCGGACCGACATCAGCCCGGGCATTTCCTGCTCGGCCAACATCAATTCCTTTCGGCCCCACTCGGCCAGCGAGAGATCTTTGACTTTGAATTCCAACTTCGACGAAACCTTGGAAGGCTTCACTTTGACGGGTGCATTAAAAGTACGAGACATTCCATTTCTCCAGGTAACGCACGCCACAGCGTGCTTAACAACAATTAATCTTTTAGAGCGACGCGCTCCACGCCGTTCATCAGCGTTTTGACATTAAAATTAACGATCAATCCCAGCCGCTTGTTAGCGGCTTTCAGGTAAGACACCATCGCGGCTGAGTGAACGGGGCGAAGGAATTTCACCGCTTTGATCTTCACCACGACCATGTCTTCAACGATAAAATCGAGCTCGTGACGCCCGCAGGGATTGCCCTTGTATTCCAAGGCGATCGCCTGATGCCTGACGAATCCCGCGCCGCGACGCTCCAGTTCAATCGCCATCGCGTCGGCGTAAACTTGCTTGCTGAATCCCGGCCCCAGTTCACGATGAACCTCGATGGCCGCCCCGACGATCGCAACCGTCACCACGTTCATCGGCGACTGCAAATCCGCAAACTCGTCCGCGTCGAGAAATAATGTTGATTCATCCATTGCGATTACCCCGGCTATTTTTCACCACTGGCGACAAACAATGCCGGGCCTTTGACGTTGGCTTCCGGCGGCAGCGGGCGAATCGTCGCCCCTGCCAAACCCGAGTCAGTCAACATCCTTGTCACCGCGTCCGGGTCCAACCCGGAACTCTGCTGCCCCATCTGCCGGCGAAAATCATCGCGATCGTGCGGCAGCAGATCGACGATCACCAGCTTCCCGCCGGGCTTGAGCACCCGAGCGGCTTCGCGGATTGCTTTGCTCGGCTCGGCCAGGTACGTCAGCACGAGGACCAGCATCGCCGCATCGCAGGCGCCGTCGTCGATCGGCAACGCATCAAGCTCGCCGCGACGCAGATCGACATTGTCGCGATCGCCCACCCGCTTCTTGGCGGCCTTGAGCATCGCGGCGGAATTGTCCACCGCGATCACCTGCTCCACTTGGTCGGCCAACAACTGCGTCATCGGGCCGGTCCCGCAACCGAGGTCGGCCACCACGTAGTCCCGCGGCAGCAGTTCGAGCAAGCCGGCGAACGTGAACGACTGGCCGTACAACTCAGATCGCAACTTATCCCACTGACCGGCGGCGGAAGCAAAAAACGACTGACTGTCCGCCATCCGCTGTTCCAGCCGGCGGTCCAGCCGCAGGCGGTCCTGATGGACGGCCGACCACCCTTCGGTCTGCTCGCGGGCGATCAGCCACAACTTCCGCGTCGGCGTTTCCAGCTCATCCAGAATCGTGCGATACAGGTGCGTCGTCCCCTGCCGACGCGCCTTGGCCCAGCCTTGGTCGAGCAGGATCTTCAAATGCCGGCTCACCGTACTCTGCGGCAGCTGCAGGATGTCGCACAGCTCGACCACGCCCAGCTCATGGCGTTCGAGCAATCGGAGCAGGCGCAGCCGGGTCGGGTCGGACAGACTGTCCATCCACCCCAGCAAGGCCACAGGTTGCGAGCCGTTTTTAACCATCCGTTTAGCCGGATACATTGTTGAATGAGACTAGCGTTCAGTCAAGTTTATTCTTGATTTCAAAAGAGTTGACGAGGAATCGCCAACAGACAACAGATCGAAGTCCCTGCTGTTCCGGTGCTTGCCACTGAAGTGGCAAGCCCAGACTTTGCGGATCGACTCGCCTCCTGATGCCCAATACGTTTGGCGTTGGCCCGATAATTGCTTTGCTATTCTCCGTCCGGCGTAAGCCTTCCTGGCGTGCTTAAAATCGGATGGGTCGCACAAACCTTGCGCGACCGACGTATAAAACGCAGGCACGCGTGTCTAAAGCGGTGAGCAATTTGATGTAGCGTGCAGACTCAGAATTCGTCATCCTGAGGTACGCCGAAGGATCTCGAATTGCGAGCGGGTTTCGACGATCTAGATCCTTCGGCGTACCTCAGGATGACGGCAAACGGTCATTCTCACGCTACGACAAAAGGCGCGTTGCTATAAGGCATTGGATCGCTCTCTCACGCCGGAGACGGACATGAGCAACCTCCACGTACAGTACCTGCTGGTCGGCGGTGGAATCGCCGCCAGTGCTGCGGCCGAAGCCATTCGGCTTCGCGACTCGGCGGGCTCGGCCGTGCTGGTCGGGCAGGAAGCCAACCGTCCTTACAACCGCCCGCCGCTCAGCAAGCAGTTTCTGCGCGACGAAGTTTCCCGAGAATCACTCTTCACCCGCGACCGCGACTGGTTCACTCAGCACCGCATCAACCTGCAGACCGGCCATCGCGTGGCGGCGATCGATGTGAATCACCGGACGGTCGTGCTCGACAGCGGCAAAGAGATTGGCTTTGAAAAACTCCTGCTGGCGATCGGCGCGTCACCCAACACACTGGAGATTCCCGGTGCGGCGCTGCCGAACATGTTTTACGTCCGCACGCTGGCGGACATCGACCGCCTGCGGAGCAGCATCGACCAAGCCAAGCGGTTCGGCCGCCTGCAACCGGCGAAAGACGCGCTGCCGCGAAACACTACCACCGGCCGCGGCCGGGCGACGGTCATCGGCGGCGGGCTGCTCGGCGTGGAGATGGCAGCATCGCTCACACAACTTGGCGTCGCGGTCGATCTCGTCGTCGCTACGGCCGGGCCATGGCATGACTACGCCGGTGAAGTCGCCGGGCGGTTCATCGCTCGCCTGCTCGAACATCACGGCGTGACCGTTCACCTCTCCACCACCGCGTTGCGGCTGGAAGGAGACGGCCGCGTTCAACGCGTCATCCTGTCCGGCGGGCAATCGATCGAAACCGACTTCGCGATCGGCGCGATCGGCGTTTCGGTCAACCGCCAACTCCTCCGCGACACGCCCATCCGCGCGGAGAAGGCGATCCTCACCGACGCGCACGGCCAGACCAACGTCCCCGGCATCTTCGCCGCCGGCGACTGCGCGGCTGTGTTCGACCCGGCTGTCGGCAAACACCGCATCGGCCAGCACCACAGTCACGCCCAACTCACCGGCCATATCGCCGGCGACAACATGTCCGGCGCCTCGACTTCTTTCGACGCCGTCCCGCAGTTCGAGAGCGAAGTCTTCGGGACAAGTTTCTGCGTATTCGGCGAATCCAAGCTCGTCGAACGCCGACTCCTCCGCGGCACGCCGAATGTCGACTCGCCTAAGTTCCTCGAAATCGGCCTGAGTTCCGCCGGCCAAGTGCGGCAGATCATCACGGTCGGCGGCGATCACGATTTTGAGAAACTCGAATCGATGGTGCGACAACGGACGCACATCAACGGGAATGAAGAACACCTCAAAGACCCGGACAGTTCGCTAGGCGATCTGTAGGGCATGCTATTGCATGCCGAAACGTTGCCTCGCGTTCCAACCAGACTCATGTGATCGCGTGCACTACGCAACTTTAATGGGGATTAATCACTTCAAATCCCCTTCGCTCGGTATCGTCCACCTGCGCCGCCGCCGTGTCGGCCGCCAAATGTTTCGCCCCGATCATCCACACCACGCCGCTGACGAGCATCGCCACACTCACCACTGCGAACCCGGTGGTCATGTTGTAGCGGGCCGACACCCAACCAATCACCGGCGGGCTGATCGCGTCGCCTAGCGCGTGGATGACGAAGATGTTGAACGCAAACGCCGAAGCTCGGATCGTCGGGCGAGTCACATTCGCCAGGATGGTGTTACTCGGCCCGGTGTTGAAAAACAGGCAGAACACTGCCGCGAATAACACAAACCACGCCGCCGGAAAGGGCGTGATCAAGAATGCCAGAAACAGCGGGAAGCCGACGAGCATGCTCACGCCCGACACCAGAAAATAGCTGCCCGGAAAACGGCTGCGGAGCCTATCGCCGGTGATACCGCCCGCCACAGTCGCCAGCAGGCCCGCAAGGCAGACCAGCCCGCCGAAGAGCGGCTTGGCCCACGAGGCGGTTTGGCCGCGTTCGCCTAAATAGCGGGGCATGAAAAACGCGATCCCACCGAGCGCGAACGTCATCGCCGTCATGCCGATGCAGTTGATCGTGTACGACGGCGTTTTCAGCAGCGACAGGTAATGGGCCGCGTTGAGCTTCGGACGCTCCGAGGCAGGCCCACGCGGGCGATCCTTCTTGAAGAAGCAGAGGATGCCCAGCAACAACCCCGGCGGAACGGTGACGTAAAACGCCCAGTGCCAGTGCGTCGGCGGGAACAATCCGCCGATGACATAGCCGAGCGCGCTGCCGACCGGGATGGCCGCGTTGAACCACGCCAGCACCTTGCCGCGCATGGAGACGGGGTAGAGATCGGAGATGATCGTCGGCGCGACCGGCCCGTACGCCGCCTCGCCGATCCCGATCAACAGCCGCATGCCGATGAGCAGCCCGAAAGTTCGCACCGCGCCCGAACCACCGCTGGCCAGCGACCAGAGAACAACGCCAACGCCGACGATCGCCCACCGGCTGACGCGATCCGCCATCACGCCGAACACCGGCGAGAAAACCATGTACGCGAGCAGGAACGACGTCGCGAGCCAACCCGTCGCCGCCGAGGACACGCCGAACTCTTTGCCGATCGGTTCTTCAACCGCCGACAGGATCTGGCGATCGACGTAGTTCATCAGGTTGATCAGCAGCAACAACACCAGCGCCGCCCGCGCTCCGGGCATCGGCTGGTCAACTTCAGCGAGGTTCGGCGATCCGTCGTCACGCAACGTCATAGGCGGATGATGGGCGAGAGAGAGTGGGAATACAACGACTCGCCGATTCGCTGGTTCCCTTTCGCCGAGTTACGCCGACTGGAAACAGATAATCAAACCGTCATCACGCTCAGCCGGACCGACTGGGCCGACGGGGCGAAGCTCACCACCACGTGGACCCGCCCGGCGATCTGCCGATGATGAGTTACTTGCCGAGGTAGAAAATCCGGGTTTCATCCGATGTCTGATCTATGAAGCCCTTTTTTTCGGCAACTAAAACCTCCGTATCAGCCGCCTCCCGCAAATCCCGAAAAAAACGGGACTGGCCGAAATTCAGCTTCTCAATTTATTCCATAAATATCGCAATTTAAATGATTTATGGTGATTCACCGGATGCTGAATCGCGGTTGCTAACGGCTGTAATGGGTTGCAAACGGTTCAAAACGGTTATTAACGGTTGTAAACGGTTGCGAATGAACAAGGGGCGTTAAGCCAGCCTCGCCAAACCATCCGCCGATTCCCCAGGCCGGTGCAAGTTCCACCCCCAAGCCCCTGCGCTGTTAATGACCGCCCCATCGCGTCAATAGTTAGGTATATGTTAGTATCTTTCGGGAGCCGTGTCCAACAAAAAATCCGCGATTGCAACGTCGACCCTTTATCCAGCGAGCCGAAACCCATCGGCCCGACATGTTACAATCTCCATAAACCGATTTCTTGACCAGCCAAACGGCGGATATTGAACAACTAGAATCAAGTGGACCTGTGCCGGTAATTCGTTTGTCCCGGTCAATTGTTTGGCGGATAAGTTTATGCCGTACCTTAAATTGGCGGTAGTTGCATTACTTCTTGTCGTTGGATGCGATCGCAATTGGACAAAGAAAGAAACCCAAGACGCGCACACCCAAGGTGTGTCCCTTGTTCAGGCAATTAAGCTGTATCGAATGTATACAGGAACATATCCGCCGACGTTGCAAGGACTAGCGCCAAAATATATTTTGAAGGTTCCGGAGGGCTGGCAATTCCAAGTGATTGGAACACCTCAAAAGCCCTCAGCGCTACTGATATACGCAGGTGGAACGGGGCCGGCTGTGCAGTATGATTTTGGCATGAATTGCTGGCAAGGAATTGATCCCGATTTGGAGAAATAAAGAGGACGGCGGATTAACACCTCAAGCGAAACAGCGGCCGCAGGACTTCATCCGGGGTTAGATGTTGCTCGTGAAGTGTTAATTGGTCCATGCGATCAAGTGCCATTCAGTGATGCCTCTTTGTTTCCTCTTGGCTCTGACCTTTGTAAACCCGCCTCACGTCCGGCCGAGTGTCGGGGTATCATGCGAATCGCATGAGCCATCCTTGGAATAATGACGCGTTGTTGTCCGCACCGGCGGTCCATGATGCGCCGGGGTTTGACGAGCCCGGCGTGCGGGCGATGTTCTACGACGGCGTGCCCTACCGCGGTCGGCCGACGCAGGTGTTTGCGTGGGTCGGGATGCCCGAATCGCGCGGCGGGAAAGTCCCCGGCGTGGTGCTCGTACACGGTGGAGGTGGGACGGCGTTTGCCGATTGGGTGCGGCTGTGGACGGCGCGCGGATACGCGGCTGTAGCGATGGATCTCAACGGCCGCGTGCCGATCAAAGATCGGAACATCTGGCAGTCGCAACCCCACGGAGGCCCGGCGGGGATTCCGGCGTCAGCGCCGGGTGAGCCAACGCGGAACTCGTTCATGGAACCGGCCGAGCCGATCACCGACGCCTGGGCGTACCACGCGGTGTCGGCCGTTGTGCTGGCCAACTCGCTGTTGCGAGCGCAGCCGGGCGTGGACGCCGATCGCATCGGGCTGACGGGCATCAGTTGGGGCGGATGGACGACGTGTAGTGTCGTCGGGATCGATCCGCGATTCGCCTGCGCCGCGCCGGTTTACGGCTGCGGACTGATCGCCGAGGGCTCGGCGTGGACCGAGACGGGCGATCTAATCCCGCAGCGGGATAGCCTCTGGCTGCAACGGTGGGATCCGGGGCACTATCTGCTGCGGGCGAACCTGCCGATGCTGTGGGTGAACGGCACGAACGATTTCGCGTATTGGCCACCGGCGTGGACGAATTCAACGCGATTGCCGAAGGGGCCGCGATCGCTGTGCATGACCCTCCGCATGCCGCACGGGCATGGCGGCGCGGGGGAGAATCCGCAGGAGATTCACGCGTTCATGAATCACCACCTCAAAAACGGACCGGCCCCCGCGCGGCTGATCGAACATACGCTGATCGGCAACACATTCACCGCACGGTTCACGCCGCCGGGCGAGGGGACGATCGTGCGGGCGGAGCTGTTGTTTACCCGATCAGCCGACCCGAGCTGGCCAAAACGCGAGTGGCTCGCCACCGCCGCCACGATTGACCCCAGCGGCACGCTGGCTGCGGCAATTCCGGACGGTGCGACGGCGTTGATCCTCAACGCGATCGATCATGCGGGACGGGTGGCGAGCAGCGAGCCGGTATTCCGGTAATCTCCGCCGCGTGGTACATCTGTACATATGACCAGCGATCCGTTTTCCACGCCCGCACCGATGATCCTCCCGTCGATCCTGTCGGCTGACTTTTCGCGATTGCGCGAAGACTCCACCGACATCCTCGCCGCCGGTGGGGATTTTTTGCACATCGACGTGATGGACGGGCATCTCGTGCCGAACATCAGCTTTGCGGCGCCGGTGTTCAAATGGCTGCGGAAGCATTTCGATTGCTTCTTTGACGTGCATCTGATGATCGACGAACCCGTGCGGTACGCGCCGGACATGGTGCAGGCCGGTGCGAATAATGTCATCTTTCATGTCGAAGCGCCGGAAGTGAAGCACGACGTCGCGGCGGCGGCGAAGGCGATCAGGAAACTGGGTTGCCGGGTTGGCATTACGCTCAAACCGGGCACGGCGATTGAGACGGTCTATCCCGCGCTGCCGTTCGTCGATCTGGTGCTGATCATGTCCGTCGAGCCCGGCTTCGGCGGGCAGAAGTTCATGCCCGCCATGCTCGATAAGGCTCGGGCGATCAAACCTCGGCTGAGGCCGGATCAGCGGTTGGAGATCGACGGCGGGATCAATGTCGACACCATCGGCCTAGCCCGTCAGGCGGGGATCGACTGGTTCGTCATCGGCAGTGCGCTGTTCGACGCACCCGATCGGGCGGGAACAATCGCCCAAATGCGCAAACAACTTCAGACCTGATATGATGCGGGCATCGGGTTTCGGTTTCGCGTGGAGGGCGGCTGTCCCCAGCCGCCGAGTTCGTGCAAGCACCGCGGCGGGTGAGGACACCCGCCCTCCAATGCGATCGAGCGTGCTTTCCTCCTTCGACAGAGCCCGACACCCATGACGCGCCTTCTGCTTATCGCCGCCAGCCCGACCCCGTGGGACGTTGAAGACCGCGTTGTCGGCAATCACTCACTGCCGTTGACGGCGGAAGCATATAAGGCGATCGCCGAGCTCGTCGGCGAGCTCGTGCCGACGATCTCGTCCATCTACCGCTGCAAAACCAACGAAGCCTGCGACGAAACCGCCCGGCTGATCGCGGACAAATTCAACCTGCGCCCGGGCCATCGGGCGGACTTGGATGAAATCAACCTCGGCCTGTGGCAGGGTTTGCGTCGAGAGGAAGTGCGGTTCCGTTTCCCCAAGGTCGTTGAGTTGTGGCAAAAACAGCCGCTCGCGGTTGAACCGCCGGAGGGAGAAACCGTCCCCGAAGCCGCCGATCGGCTGAAGCGCGCGGTTCGGTCGATCATCCGCCGAAACCGCGGTACGACGATTGCATTGCCGCTCCGCCCCATCGCGATGCGGCTGGTTTCGGGCTTTTTACGCGATGAACCCCTCGAAGAAGCCCTCTGCCACTTGCAGACCACCGTGCCGTTGGAAACAATAGACCTGTCGGACGAGGACGTTCGGCGAATCCTGGGCTGATTTCGGATTTGCAATTTGCGATTTGCAATTTGCAATCGGAAGCCGGGACTTGAGTTCGATTGCAAATTGCAAATTGGAGATTGCAAATTCCCATGTCCCAAATCCCTGCCGACACTAAGAAAGAAGGCATCCCGCAAGGCCTGTGGATGCGCTGCCCCGAGTGCGAGGAGATGCTCTATCGCAAAGTGGTGGAAGAAGCGCTGAGCGTGTGCCCCAACTGCCAGCACCATTTCCGACTCGCCGCGCGTACGCGCATAGAGCAACTGGTTGATCCCGGCAGCTTCGAGGAAATGTTTGACGACATCGAGCCCGGCGATCCACTGAAGTTCGTCGATAAGAAAGCGTACAAGGATCGCCTTAAATCCGAGCAAGCCAAAACCGGCAACTCCGACGCCGCCGTCTGCGGAAAGGGGTTCATCAAGGGCCGGCCGATCATGCTCGGCGTGATGGACCCGACGTTTATGATGGGCAGCATGGGTAGCGTGGTCGGCGAAAAGCTGACCCGCACGATCGAAGCGGCGACGGAGGACAAACTGCCTTGCATTATCGTCAGCTGTTCCGGCGGCGCACGCATGCAGGAATCGACGCTCAGCCTGATGCAGATGGCCAAAACCTCCGCCGCCCTCGCCCGGCTGGATGACGCCGGTTGCCTGTTCATCTCCCTACTGGCCGACCCAACGACCGGCGGCGTGACGGCCAGCTTCGCCATGCTCGGCGATTTCATCCTGGCCGAGCCGAAAGCGTACATCGCCTTCGCCGGCGAGCGGACGATCAAAGGCACGATCAAAGTTGATCTCCCCGAAGGCTTCCAACGGGCCGAGTTTTTGCAGGAACACGGGTTTATCGACTTCGTGGTCCACCGCAAAGACCTCCGCAGCGAAATCGCCCGGCTGGTGGACTTTTGCGTGAAATGATGGCCTGCTTCGATCACCGCTTGTTCGAAACGAACGGCGTCGCCATCATCCCCGCCTTCGACGCATACATTGGCTCCCTCACGGCGACGGTCACTCAACTCAGTGGTGAAGGCGTACGAAAGCAGCGCCGATCCGTTCATGCCGTTCGCAATCTGCTGGAAGTTCCTCGCGTGCGAAGCTGGGTGCGCGAGCCGGCGGTTCGCTCGATCGTCGAGCTGTCGTCGGAACTTGATGCTGCCGCGGCCGCTCTACGTGGCGAACGCGACGCGGCCAAGCGCGTACTCGATGCCTTGGTCAAGACGCTGGAGGACAAGAAGACGCGAGCGTTCGAGCAGGTCAAATTGGATGTGCCCGTGCCCACTCTTAACGCCGGGGTGGTCGATGCCTTCAATCAGGTCCTCCTCAAGCACAACAGGATATGTGACGAGTTTCAGTCCCGCATCGATTCGGCCAGAAGACAACCGACCAGGTTCTCCAGCGCAGCACGCATCTCGACCGATGGCGTGTCGCTGGGCCATAGTGACCGCGGGTAGAGCCGTGTCAGGAGTTCGCCGACGACGAATCCCTCCTGGGCAATGTCGTATTCAGCCCACGCGACCAGGAGTTGCCCCAGCACGTCGGCGGTGGTGTCCGACCGCTCGGCAAGCTTGTCGCGGGTCAAACAAGGATCAGGCTGCCCCGCCCAGACGATGGCCTCACGCACAAGCCGCGACCACCCCTCGAAGCTCCCATAGCCGGGGTTCTTGCTGCGATGCGGGATCGGGATAACCGACCATCCTCGAAGCGTGTACTCAGTGGCAGCTTGGAGCGGCGTTAGCATCGCCCCTCCCGCTTCATCAGCCGAATGACCTGTGCGCCGAATTCTTTCGTGACGTAGCCCAAGAACACCAGCGCCAGCACCTGCCCCGGCTTCTGAGTCATATCCACGACCACACGCCGCTGGTGAAGGAGGAACTGATAGCTCATCTGCAGTTGCACCCGCAGCGGGCCATAGCCGCGAACGAGCCGCAGATAGCTCTATTGCCGAGTGATGGGCATATAGCTTCGCTGTATATTCCAGTGGCCACCAGTCGATTTTTACGTCACCTGAACCCGGTTTCAAGCGACCTTGATCTTTCAACGATTGGAAATAACCGGTCGCAATCGCTTCTAAATCGCCTAATACGGCTTCGCCCTGAATCTTGTGCGCGTTCGGCGCTTGTTCGGTAGCGCGATTCGTTCGTTCATGCGATGCTCCCTGCACTCGTGCAAGGAGGCAGGTCTTGGTCATCGCGTTTCATGAACCCGAGGATGAGGTTCG
>JBBROD010000023.1:0-53820 GCA_038229715.1 Tepidisphaerales bacterium
GCGGAGCAATCGGGTAAGTGCCTGACGTTGATCATCACTGAGCCGAATCGACACCTTGAGCGGCGAGTCCATGCGTCCTCCTTGACGGGATCGCCAAAGTATAACGCATGCTGATCATTTCAGCTGCAACGAAGCACTAGAGCGGTGAGCAATTTGATGTAGCGTGCAAACTCAGAATTCGTCATCCTGAGGTACGCCGAAGGATCTCGAAGGTCAAACGCCGCTCGCAATTCGAGATCCTTCGGCGTACCTCAGGATGACGACAACCGATCCTTATCACGCTACGACAAAAGGCACGTTGCTATAGCATTTCTATCCGAACACGCGGCGCACGGCTTCGAGATAACCGTAGCCCCACAGCGTATCGGGCAACAGGTAGCTGCCCTCGGTCCATTCGTTCCAACTGTTGATCGTAATCAGCGGCGCGTTCCCCGGCCGAGCGTCGGCGTACGCTTTGGCGATGCGCAGGCAGGCCTCGAACGCTTCGGGCGTCGAACCCTGCACCACTTCCTCCGCGCCGGCCGACGGGTTGCGGTGGGTGTTGTCCCAGCCGATCGAGGCGTGCGGGTAGAACACGCCGTAGGTTTTTTCGCAGTCGTCCCATTGTGCGATCGCTTTATTAGCCCAGGCGGGGTATTCGCCGTTTGATTCAACACTCATCACGTACTGGTAGGACGTTGCGCTGTCGAAGCCGATGGTGCGGGCGACCTGTTCTTCGGACACGCGCCCGAGTTTCTCTCCGCCGTTGAAGGTGCCGCCGCCCCAGGTGATCGCCTGCAGGTGCAGCCCGTCCATGCCGCTATCGGCGCAGCGCTGTCGCATCCAGTCGGCCGTGCCCGTGGTGTTTTCCAGCGTTTCCAAACCTCGGACGAAGTTGGCGTAGCTGAAGAGCGAAAAAACCGGCTTGTTATCGATGCGGTAGTAGCTATCGAGTTCGAAATACTTGCTGATAAGGCGGTCGAACATCGGTTCGATTTTCTCTCGCCGCATTTTCGCGGACCATAAAGTGGGGTTCGGTTGCTTCCCGCCGGTGTCGGTGTGCATGTTCCACAGTGTGTCGACGTCGTGGTTGGCCCACATCAGATAGAAGCGGCTGCCCGTTCCCTCCAGCGCCGGGATGAGTCCTTCGTTCAACTGTCGCTCGAAGCAGGGTGAGTTTTCGTACCAGTACCAGTCGACGATGAAGACGTTCACGCCGTGCTCGCGGGCGAGCTGCACATGCTGCCGCATGACGGCGGGGTCGGCTTCATCCTGGTAACCCAGCAGCGGCACGCGGGGCATTTGGTGCCCGGGAAATCGCGGCCGGGCGCGGCGAACGGTGTACCACTCGCCGTCTTTCTCCGGCCAGAAATGCTCCACCCGCGGCTCGTAGTGGTACGACGGCCAGATATACGCTGCGACATCGTAGGCTTGCTTCACAATCGTCTCCGTTTCGTACGCTCCATCCGGCAAGGCATGTCGATGAAGTCTAACCCATTGACCACATCATGGGCGACCCGTGACGGACTTGCGATCACGATCGGTTCCGTGCGAACAAAAAAATCCGGGCGGGCCGATGATTCGGCCCGCCCGGGGGGTTGATTGCACGATCTCTAGTTCAAGTCCGACTTAATTCATGCCCTTGGCCTTCTCACGCACGTCGTTGATATCGCCGACGTAGAGGAACGCCTGCTCGGGGACGTCATCGGCCTTGCCGCTGGTGATTTCGTCGAAGCTCTTCAGGGTGTCGGCCAGCTTCACGTACTTGCCTTCCATGCCCGTGAACTGCTGGGCGACGTAGAACGGCTGGCTGAAGAAACGCTCCAGCTTACGGGCGCGGCTGACGATCAGCTTGTCTTCTTCGCTCAACTCATCAACGCCGAGGATGGCGATGATGTCCTGCAGATCGCGGTAGCGCTGCAGCATCGTCTGCACCTTGCGGGCGATGCGGGCGTGCTCTTCGCCGACGATGTCGGCGCTGAGAGCGCGGCTCGCGGACGCGAGCGGGTCCACTGCGGGGTAAATGCCCTTGCTGGCGATGCTACGCTCGAGGTAGATGAATGCGTCCAAGTGGGCGAACGCATTGGCCGGTGCGGGGTCGGTCGGATCGTCGGCCGGCACGTACACGGCCTGTACCGAGGTGATCGCGCCGTTCTTGGTCGACGTGATGCGTTCCTGCAACTCGCCCATTTCCGTCGCCAGCGTCGGCTGATAACCCACGGCCGACGGCATACGACCCAGAAGGGCCGACACTTCAGAGCCGGCCTGCGTGAAGCGGAAAATGTTGTCGACGAACAGCAGCGTGTCCGCGCCGGTTTCATCGCGGAAGTATTCCGCCATCGTCAGTGCGGATAGGGCCACGCGAAGACGCGCACCCGGCGGTTCGTTCATCTGGCCGAACACCATCACGGTCTGATCGATCACGTGCTTGCCGGTTTTGCCGATCTCGGCTTCCTGCATTTCGATCCAAAGGTCGGTGCCTTCGCGGGTTCGTTCACCCACGCCGGCGAACACCGAGTAACCGCCGTGCTGCTGCGCGATACGGGCGATCAGTTCCTGAATGACGACCGTCTTGCCGAGCCCCGCGCCGCCGAACAACCCGGCCTTACCGCCGCGAAGGAACGGGGTCAGCAGGTCGATCACCTTAATGCCGGTTTCGAACACTTCGGCTTTGGGCGACAGGTCGACGAATTCCGGCGGCTCACGGTGGATCGGACGCGACTGCGTCGTGGCGACCGGCCCGCGGTTGTCGATCGGCTCACCGAGCAGATTGAACACCCGGCCGAGGGTTTCCTTACCGACGGGCACGCTCAGCGGCGCGCCCGTGTCGACGACATCCACGCCGCGCCGCAGGCCGTCGGTCGAACCCAGCGCGACCGCGCGAACCTTCCCGCCGCCCAAGTGCTGCTGCACTTCGCCGGTGAGTTTGATGGTCATCCCATCGATGGTGGAATTGATTTTGACTGCGGAGTAGATTTTGGGGAGCTGATCTTCGGGGAATGCGACGTCGAACGTCGAGCCGATGACCTGGGTGACTTTGCCGGTGGACATGAAATTCCTCTCGCAATCGTGTTTAACTCAGGGCGCAACAAGAGCGCCGACTCCAAACAGGGCAGGAGATTGTACAAATCCTTCACAAGGACACAAGTTCGCCACGAGTTGGCATGCAATTAAACGTGAACATGGGATAATTAGGTGGAATTGCTGACGGTGCCGCCCTAATATGCTGGGGCGCAGGATTGGAGACCTGCCGCCCAGTTTACTCCCTGTGCCCCGTTTTATCGGCTACTGCAAGCCGTCTACCATGCGCCGCGCTGCAACACAAATTCATTTTCGGTATCAAACGAACCTCGCATATCGTGCGGGTTTTACGTTGGTTGAATTGTTGGTGGTCATCGGAATCATCGGCGGTTTGGTCGCCATCCTGCTGCCAGCCATCGCTCACAGCCGAAGGACGGCCAATCAAGTCCAATGCTTGGCCAAGCTACAGCAAATCGGGATGGCGAGCATCCTTCACGCCAACGATCACCGGGGATATTTCCCGTTCGCTGGTCACATCAATGACAATACCATTCCTTGTACGCCCAGTGGTTTTAGCGATTCAGAGCAGCGGAAATACAGCTATTTCTCTCAGGCAGGAGTGTTCAGACCCATGCCCTATCCCGGCGCGGTTGCTAAATACCTGGGATATAACGTGAGTACCGACAGCCAGGCAGCCTTATTGGCAGACCTGCAATCCCCGACCGGAGTAGCAAAATTTTTCACATGCCCGACCCAAGATCCGATGCAGTTAGGCGGCACCACGGTGGGAGGCGGCATAGGCTATTGGTATTTCCCCAAACTCGTCATGGGTTACGTTTTTAACGAAGGATTGCTGGGTTTCCCGTCGCCCAACAATGCTCGTCGATTGGGCCACATCGTTCGCGTCAAATACGCCAGCCAAGTACTCGTGCTCGGTGACGGAAAACCCAATGGGTTTAGCGCTCAGCTTTGGTGGACCAATGCCGACACCAACATCTCGTTGGCGGACGCATTCAACCAGAACGGCACGGCCGGCGAGCGCATGAACTTCGACATGAAGCGGCATGAAGGCAAAATGAATGTTCTGTTCGTCGACGGTCACGCTGCAACGCTTTTCATCTCAAAAAATGGCACAAAAGCATCGAGTGATTTGGCTCCGGCATTGCTCCAACCGCCGAAGTGATGCGTTCAGCGATAGCCTTCCACACCAGTCCAAATCGTTAGAGAATCTCACTGCGGATGTGTATTCGAAGGTACTGTCGCGTCTCTAATTGTCGAAATCGCCTTTGTTTGTAACTGACCCATTAACAAAATTTGTTGCATACTGGGGAGAGAATGGGGCAAACGCATCGGCTAACGCTTTTGGTGGCTCGGTTCAAACCTTCGGATACGATGCACTATCCAATGCCCGACAAGGCAATGTATTTTTGCGACATCAATTGTCCGGCGACTCTTTTGGAACCGGGCGTACCCGCCCGAATCCGTTATGCAAAAGCCCTATCTCCGCTCAGCATTCAGCGTGCGATTCCTGCCGGGTTTGATCTTGATCCTGGTGATTCCGGCGTCGCTTCTGCGAGCGCAACATTCCGAGGCTCAGCGCTTCCTCGAACCCTTCGGCCCAGAAAAGTTTTCGCCGTTGTACGTTCAGGCGCTGGACACGTTCCTTAAAGCCGATGACCTGCTCTCGAAGGGTCGCGCGCAGGATGCGCTGGACACGCTCGATCTGCTCTGGAAAGCCGCTCCGGTGGCCGACGTATCCTGGGCGCGATGCAAAAGCCGGATCGAAGGCATCGTGATCGGAGATCCGCCGTGCTACAGCTCGTTACGAATGCTGACCGAATGCGCACAGTGGGAGCTGGAGAAAAAAGCGTCGAAGCTGGAAGCAATCAAGCCTAGCGTGATCACGTTTACGGTGGTTCTTGTCGGCAAATCGCAAGGCGTACAGCCGACGACGACCGCCGAGCTGAAGAACATGACCGGGAAGCAACAGGCGTTTGGTCTCGACCCGCGTCTGCAAGAGAAGGACCATCGAATTGTTCACCAGTCGTTAGAGCTTTTCTGTAAATACATCACCGCCGTCAGCAAAGGGCGGCTCGTCGTTAAGCCGCGCGTGGTGGAGTTGCCGAATTTTACAGCGGAGGTGGAAGCGATCATCCGGGACCGCCGCTCGTTCGCCGAACTGAAGAGCGGCTCGCTCGAGCAGATTTTCGCCGCCGTCCCGGACGAAGCCGCGCTGGCCACCGACTGGTGGCTGGTGAGCTACCCCTCGTGCGTGCCCGACCAATACCCCGATTTCAAGACGACCGAATTTGTCACCGGCGGGATGGGTTCCGGCCCGGGCGGGTCGCCTTGCTTTATCGCCGACGATCGATGGGTCGTCCGCAAGCCTCCACACATGGGCCATGGCGTTTACTCCGATATCGAACGTCGCAGCTACTTGCCGCAATGGCTGTTGCATGAATTCAATCACTATCTGTTCCGGGTTTATCCAGAGTTCAAGCTGGAAGAGAAAAGCCACCAATGGTTTGATCACAAAACCTGGCCTGCGGATTTCGTCGGACGCTTTGAGGCCGATTACTACTTCGAAGCCATGCACAAGCGCCTGGCCACCGCGACGACGCCGCTATGGATCAAACTCCGCTACGCAGCGCCTCCCCCGGACATGATGGCGAAGGTTAAAGACCAGTCGTTGATCGGCGCGTATCGCCATCAGCCGGTCGAGAACGACTGGCACGAAGGATCGCTCGCGCTGGACACCAAGCCCGGCCCGAATGGTCGGCCGGCGCTGCTCTGGAAGAACAAGGCAGGCAGATCGTGGCAATTTATTCCCGATCCAAAAACCGGCACCCTCAAAGTCGGCCCCGATTGCCCCTATTTCAAGCAAGCAAACGTCTGCCGACTGATCCTCCGCCGCGACAAGGCCGGTGAATACATTCCTGAACTGCTGGGTTTTGAATTCAACGGGGGTGTGTTTGAGAAGATGCCGACAGGGAAATGAGTGCTAAGGCTACTTTGTCGGAAGGGGCGAGAGCGCCGCTTGGCACTTCCGTCGGATCATGTCTATTTGCATCCCAGCCTCGCTGTTCAATCCACACTTAATTGCAGTTCATCCTTCATCGGCCACCGGAGTTGGTTTCGAATCACCAACTGCTGTGCTTCCCAGTGAATGGGCAACCAAACATACCCGGACGATTTGAGATCGGTCGGCCGCCAGATATCGAGCATGGCGATCGGGTTGCGATTGATCGGTCCGCTGGGAATGATGTAAGCACTTTGCCCTCCAAATGTGAGTTCAGACCCTTCGCCTACGCAGGGATTGGAGAGTTCTTCCCACGGGCCCATGAAATGTTCCGCGACGGCGGACCGTGCCTTGTTCGGTTTCCAACCGGTGCAACCTGAGGCCAGCGTCCAGTATTTGCCTGCGTGCTCGACGAAGCTGAACGCCTCCATCGATCGCTGGGGGAACACTTTCACGAACTTGCCGCTGGGTTTTAGAAAATCCTCGGTCAGCTGCGAGATCATCGCAGTCGCGTTGTTGTCGCTGGCGCCGATCTGGTACGCAATTCCGTCGCGGTCGATAAAAATGGTCTGATCGCGGCTCATGAAATCGTTGGGTCGGTAACTACTGATATACCGAAAGGGGCCGGCGGGATCGTCGGCAATCGCCACGCCCGCCCGGGCGTAGCGGTAGTCAGGCGAGTCGACGTGCATCCACATGACGAATTTTTTAGTCCCCGGGTTGTAGATCACCTTCGGGCGCTCAAGCACTTTTCCGAAATAGAGATCATGTTGGGGATCGTCGCAGCACGCTAAAACGGTCCCAATGGATTTCCACCGGATCAGGTCAATGGATCGATACGCCGAAACGCCACCGCCGAGGTAATTCTTACCAGCGTTCGCTTCCCTAACCAGCGCGTCTCGGTTTTCGCCGTACCAATAGTAAACGCCGTGATGCAGCAGGATTCCGCCGCCGTGGGCTTGGACGGGATTACCTTCGTCATCGAGCCAGCAATCGGCGTTGTGATGTTGATGCATGGGGAATAGTGGAATTAGGATTGCTGATCTCGACCGTACCACGGGCCTCCGGCCCGTGCCGGCGACTAGGAATAGCCAAGAACTTTCATTTTCTCAATATCGCGCGCTATCAGCACGGGCCGGAGGCCCGTGGTACGGTCGAGTTTTTCAAACTGACCCACTACCGGCGAAAGCGCAATCTGCGGAACACGACAGGGAGCAGGCAGCTTCACACCATTCGCAACTCAAACTTCCCCGCCCGCTTGCCGGCGGCTAGGCGTTCGATCGCCAAATCGTGCGCGTCGTGGTAGCGGTTGACCAGGTTGCTCCAGTCGAAAATTTCGCTCACGCGCTCCACCTTGTTTCGCAGTTCGATCCGCTGACGACGATTGAGCTTGGCGAAGTTCATCAAGTGATCGACCAACGCCTCAACGGATTGATCGAACCCGTTGCTCAGGCGGTTCAGCACGCAAATGCCGTCGCTGTCGTTGTCGGGCACGTTGCGGTTGACGTACGCGCCAAAGCCGGAGAGGTCCGTCGTCACCGCGGGCAGGCCCATGGCGATGGTTTCCATCGGCGTGTATCCCCACGGCTCGTAGTAGCTCGGGAAGATGCCCATGTGGCAGCCGCGGACGAACTGCTCGTAGTCCAGGCTCAGCAGCGGGCTGGTATGGGTAACAAATTCCGGGTGGAAGATGACCTTCACTGGGTCGTGTTCGCCGTTCACGAGGTTGCGGTGACGCAGGTGCTTGAGCACCGCGTCGTTGCCGTCGTCGATCAGGTCGTGCGTCACGATCGGTGGCTGGCGGCCGTTGCGCCAGGCGTGGATGGATTGCTTCAGGCGCACCATGGAGTCTTCAGTCACCAAATCTTCGAACTTCGGCAGCTTGCCCTTAGCAGCGGTCTTCAGCAGCCTGCGGCCCATGCGGCCTTCGAGCTCTTCGCACCAGTGGCGAAGGTCGTCGTACATCGACTGATTCTGCAGCACGCCGACGTTGATGTTCCGCGTCGGGGCGCGCGTGATGATGAAGCCGATCACCGTCGGGCGGTCGGGCACGTGTTTCAGGCGCTCGTTCAATCGGTACAAAGCCTCGATGAACAGGTCCATGCCCTTATTGCGGTATTCGTATCGGCCGCTGGTGAAGAGGTAGATCGTGTTGTCCAGGTCGAACGTATAGGCCGGGAAGAAATGCCCGGTGACGAACTTGTGGATGCGTTCCTTGTACTGGCTGTGCATCGCCTGAAATTCATGCGGCGCGGCGAACCGCTGGATGTTCAATCCGTTGGGCAGCAGGCGGTCGATCGTGCGTCCGAGCAAGTGCTCGGCTTCGGTGGCCGTCACTTCACTCACCGTCGTAAACACCGTGCTGGCGTGGGCGGCGGCGCGTTCGATCTGGAAGCGCGGGAGGATGTTGTACTTTTGCGCCTCGGCGTCGGGGTTGAGGAACGGCAGTTGCTCGTAAAAATTCGGGTTTTCGCCGGCGATGTATCGCCCGAGCAACGTGGCGTGCGTAGTGAAGACGGTGGCGATCGGCAACCGCAGGTGCGCGATCCGCGGGACCGCCACGCCGGCCATCCACTCGTGGAAGTGCGCCAGGATCGGGCGGTCCTTCACGTGTTCGCTCATCAGGCGGAAGAACTCCGTCGCCGCCATGCCGAACGCGACGACTTCGTTCACTTCGCCGTCGCTGGAGTAGCTGCTAATGCCGTGGTCTTTCCACAGCGTGTACTTGTCGTTGTCGAGTTGGTTGAAGCGGTAGCGATAGTCGAGCAGAATCACGCGCGGCCGGCCGGGCACAAGCCAGCGGCCGTAGTGAACCGGGATGCCCTGATTGCGCAGATCGCGCACCGCGCCGGCGTACGGCTCTTCGGGCTCGAGCTCGTCAAACTCCACGGCGGCGGTCACCGGGTTGTACGGGCCGAGCAGGCAGTAGCGATCGCCCCAGCGTTTCTGCATCGCCGCGATCTTGCTCCGCAGCACCGTGTAAATCCCGCCGAGCTGCCAGCAGACTTCCCACGCCACTTCAAACAGTAAAGGCGGCTGCGACCGCGGCTGAGATTCAGACGCAGCGTTCGGCGAAGAGGGCGCGGCAGATTCAGGGGGGGCTGCGCGTGTGGACTGCGACGCGCTGCGCATTTCGGAAACGTCGTCCGGCGCTTCCTCCGCCGACTGCGCGCCGATCGCGAGCGTACCTGAAGATGTTCCTTTGATGGCCCCCGGTGCGTCCGCAACGCTCTTACGCGGTGTTCCCGCGCGTCCTCGCCTGCCCATGACGAGTATCGTATAGCCGTCGAGCGAGGGATTCAATTCTGACATCTTTTCGCTCGCTTCTGAATCGCGGCCAGAGCCGATTGCCGTGGGCCGGCGCGGGCAACACCCTAACCGGCCGAAAGCGAAGTTACCTTCCCACTCGTTCGGGCGTCAAAAAATCTGAAATTAATGGCGAAAAGTCGCTAGCGCCAACCCATCTTCCGCCGGCCGCGCGGAACTGATCGTCCCGCGCGTGGCGGGCCGTGCCATGATTGTGCTGGAATGAGACGGCCCGTGCTGATCGGTCATGGGGTAAACCATTCTTACCGCACGGGTCCCGAGCCGAAGAACCACCAGATCGCGTAAAGCCACATCGGGATCGAGACGCACGAGCAGATCGTGGTCCAGAACACGCAGTCGGCTGCCAGCTCGACGTCGCCGCCGAGTTCCAGGGTCAGTAGCAGCGTGGTGATGGCGGTCGGGACGGCGGCGGTGAGGATCAGCAGCTCGGCCGGCCAGCCTTGCTTGCCCCAGAGATCGAGCGGCCGCCAGCCCAGCAAATGCAGGCCGTACAGGATCAGCCCCATCTGGATCGGGCCCAACAGCAGGCGGACGATGAGCACCGCGCCGACCGGTTTCCAGCGCGGCCAGCGGGGGTTGTTCGCCAGCTGTGCTCCGAGCGTCAGCAGCGCCAAAGGCACGTACGCGTCGGTGATATACTGTGCGGGCTTGGCGATGATCGTCGGCAGCACCCGCGTCGGATCGCCGGCCAGCCACAGCTTGGTTGCCACGCCCGCCAGCATCGCCGGGATCATCGGCAGGCGAAACACGCGATTGAAATTGCTCCATTTGAATCCCGCGTGAAACGAAGCTGCGATCGCCAGGCCGGCCGTCCAGGAAAGCAGATTCTGCGTCATCACCACAAACGCCTGCACGGCCGCGCCGCTGCGCCCCCCGCCCGCGGCGGACTTGGCCGGGTAGGCCAGCTCCGCCAACGGAAGGCCGTAGTTGCCGCTGTTGTAGAAGATGACCGCCATCACGATCGCGCCCAGCGTCCGGTGCCCGACGCCGAAAAATTTCCCCACGAAATAAACCAGCGCGCCCAGCGTCGCCATCTGGATCACCGTGACCGCCACGATGCCGCCCATGTCCGCGAACGGCAGCGACGAAAACGCTACTTTCGAGAAAATGAACGCCGGAACGGCGAAGTAGATGTTGAGCTTGGAGAGCGTCGCGATGTCCAGCTCAAACTTGCGGCGCAAAAACGCGCCGATGGCGATCATGACGATGATCGGCCCGATGACGTCGAAGAGGATCGCGGTGACCATGTGACGGCAAGTACGATAGAGGCCGGGCGGCCCGCAAGCAAAGCGCCTTTTGTCGTAGCGTGAGAAGGACCGTCTGTCGTCATCCTGAGGTACGCCGAAGGATCTCGAACCTCGAAAGCCGCTCGCAATCCGAGATCCTTCGGAGTACCTCAGGATGACGATTTCTGAGTTTGCACGCTACATCAAATTGCTCACCGCTCCAGATATCATGGTGCGATGAATGGCACCCGACCTTGTTCCTATGTGATCTCGGCGTTATTACTCGGGTTTCTTCGGGAGCTTCGATGCGTCTAGCGTTTATCGGCGGGTGCGGGCATTCGTATCTCAAGCGGCTGCTGAAAAACCCGGCGTACACCTTCAATGGCCCGATCGCCGTCGCGTCGGACGGCATTGACACGCCCCGCGCCAAGGAGTTTGCCAACAACCTCGGCGTGGCGACGACGTTTTACGAGTCGGCCGAGGAAATGCTCGATGACGTGAAGCCGGAGGTGGTCAACGTCGGCGCGGTGTACGGCTTGGCGGGTGAAGTGATCGCCCGAGTGCTGCGGCGAGGGATTCCCGTGGTCAGCGATAAGCCGGTGGCCGGCACTTGGGAGCAACTGACGGAACTCAAACGGCTGACGGCGGCGAACGCGAGCGCCCGGCTGATTTCCGAGTTCGAGTACCGCTGCCGTCCCGCCATCCGCGCGGCGCGGCAGGCGGTGCGCGACGGCGCGATCGGCGAAGTCGTCTTGGCGACCGCGCAAAAATCCTACCGCTTCGGCACGCGGCCGGCGTGGTACGGGGATCGCAAAAAGTACGGCTCGACCATCCTCTGGGTCGCCAGCCACGGCATCGACTGGGTGCATTACGTCACCGGCAAGCGGTACGCCCGCGTGACCGGCCGGCACGGAAATCTCACGCACCCGGAACTGCCGCAAATGGAAGACCACACGATCAATCTCTACGAGTTCCACGGCGGCGGCACGGCGGCGATCCATGCCGACTACCTGCGCCCGGACAAGGCGCCCACGCACGGCGACGACCGCCTGCGCATCGTCGGCAGCAAGGGACAGCTCGAAGTGCTCGACGAAAAGTGCGTGCTGATGACGAACGATCAACCGCCGATAGACATCACCGCGACGGTATCGCCGCGAAGTGGCCCGGAAGAAATGATGGCCGCGGCGCTCGGCGAGAGCGACGCGGTTTTCTCGACGGATCAATCGCTGTACATCGCCGGCGTTCTGCTGCACAGCCGCGATGCGGCGGACAAGCAGACGTGGGTGGAGATCGTGTGAGTTTTCGTCGGAAGCAGTGAATGCCAACGGCAGGACCGCAAATCAACAGGGCCCGGCTGATTTGTAGCGCACCAAGTGCTACACCGCGTGCAAGTGCCGGATGATCCGGCCGGTTTGCACGTAGATCACATCTTCGGCGATGTTCGTGCAGTGATCGGCGATGCGTTCGAGGTTCTTGCCGATCATGATGTTGGCGAGGTTGGTGTTGGCGTTCTGCCGATCGCTTTCCATCAGCGCCAGCATGTCCTGCACGATCTGGTGATACAGCGCGTCGACGATGTCATCACTGCGAACGACATGGCGGGCGAGGTTTTCGTCAACCAGGTTAAACGCCTTGAGCGTGTCGCGGAGCATGGCCACCACGCTGTTGCCCATCAGGCGCAGATCCGAGGGGGCTTCGTACCCGCCTATCTGGTCGAGCATGACGACACGTTGGGCGATGTTGACGGCACAGTCGGCGATGCGCTCGAGGTCGCTGTTGATCTTGATGACGGTGGTGATCAGCCGCAAATCACTGGCGGCCGGTTGGTGGAGTGCCAGCAGGTTGATCGCCTGCTGCTCGACGCGAACTTCCTCGTCATTGATGCGCACGTCGGATTCGATCGTCGCCTTGGCGAGCGTTGCGTCGGCCGAGTAAACGGCTTCGACGGCTTTTTCGACCAACTGCTGCACCATGGCGCTCAGGCGCGAGAGTTTGTCTTTCAAGTCACTCAGTTGATCTACAAAAGTGCGCGACATAAGCAGTTATCCGAATCGGCCGGTGATGTAATCTTCCGTCTGTTTATTCGACGGATTAGTAAAGATTTGTGCAGTTTGATCGTACTCGATCAGCCGGCCCATGTAGAAGAAGGCCGTCGTATCGCTCACGCGGGCGGCCTGTTGCATGTTGTGGGTGACGATGACGATCGTGTAATTTTCCTTGAGCTTGACGATGAGGTCTTCCACCTTGCTGGTGGCGATCGGATCGAGCGCGGAGCACGGCTCATCCATCAGCAGCACCTTGGGCTTGGTCGCCAGCGCCCGGGCGATGCACAGCCGCTGCTGCTGCCCGCCGGACAAGCCCAGCGCGCTGGCCTTGAGGCGGTCTTTCACTTCTTCCCACAGCGCGGCTTTATTCAGGCAATCTTCCACGAGCTGATCGAGCTGACTGCGATCGGAAATCCCCTGCAGCCGCGGCCCGTAGGCGATGTTGTCGTAGATGCTTTTGGGGAACGGGTTGGGCTTCTGGAAGACCAATCCCACCTCGCGGCGGAGGCAAACTAAGTCGATCACCGGCGAGTAGATGTTCTGGTTGCCGATCTCGAGCTCGCCGGTCACCCGGCAGGCGGGGATCAGGTCGTTCAGGCGGTTGATCGAGCGGAGGAACGTGCTCTTGCCGCACCCGCTCGGGCCGATCATCGCGCACACGCTGTTTTGGCTGATCTTCAGCGAGACGCTTTTGACGGCCTCGTGCGAGCTGTAAAATACGCTGACGGACTTGGCTTCGATCAGCACCGGCGCGGCCGGTCGCGCGGGTGTCGAAACGGCGGGACGAGCCAACACTGGGCTGGTCCCGCGGGTCGGCGTGGTCGGCTGAGACAGAGTGCTGCTGTCGGACATATCGCGGCCTCCGGTTGGTCGATCAGGACTTTAAACCGGGGGCGACTCGGATCAAGGTATTTACGAAACATTAACAATCAAACGGGCGGTAGAAGCGAAGGCCGGTTGAGACTGTAAGTATCTATATGGAAGTGCTTTACGGCGTTGGACATGGCCTCGGCGGATGCTCATGACCACGCCGCCAAGCACCAAGGCGACCGCAAAGAAGAAAGCAATCTCAGCCATGCGGGATACCAATTTTACAGCCATACGTCAGGCCTCCAGCGGCAGGATCGGCTGACCGGACTGACGACTTGTGGCGGGACGGCGGGGAATCAGATTGTCGGACGTCAAACCTCGGTGCCCCAGTGGTTTAGGGTACGTTTGACCGGTGCCTGAAACGTCACCCGTACCACGGGCCTCCGGCCCGTGCCAGACACATCATCGGACTGGCAAGCAGCGGTTTTTCAGTCGGAGCGCCGTTAGCACGGTCCGGAGGACCGTGATACGGGTGAGTTGTTTGCCGGGTCAGTTTGAATTGTTCCCTCTCCCGGTATTCCGGGAGAGGGTAGGGTGAGGGTTCTTTTTTTCCGGCAAAACCGCGTTCCGGTGGCGACAGAACCCTCACCCCGCCCTCTCCCGGAATACCGGGAGAGGGAGAATGCACGCCGAACATTTCAGGCTGACCCACTACCGTTTACCTCGTTTCGGTGATTGTCGTTCGATCCGATCGTACAATCATCCGCTATGCGCCGAACGATCACATTTGCCGTTGTCATTCTGCTTGCCGCGATGCTCTGTTCTTGCAGCAGTGGGCCGAAGTCGGCTCAGACCGCGCGGGGGATTCCCACCGTCATCCAGCAGGGCACGCCCGAGCAGATGGGCCAAGCCCACGGGCATGCGCTGGGTGAGTCGATCCGCACGCTGCACGCGCAGTACATCAGCCGCTGGATTCGTAACGACGCTCAGCGGTCGCTTGCGATGACGGTGGCCGGTGTGTTCGAATCGATGCTGTCGCCGGAACATCGGAAGGAACTGATCGCCCTCGCCAAAGCCGCCAACGCGGACGAAAAGCAGACGATGCTGGCCAACTGCTTTCTCGATCTATCGCCGATGACCGCCTGCTCGACGATCACGCTGCCGGCGAGCGCTTCACCCGATGGCGTGGCGCGGTTCGGGCGCGATCTGGATTTCCCTTCGTTCGACATAGCCGACAACGCCTCGGTCCTGCTCATCTACCGCCCGGCGGGCAAGTACGCGTTCGCCTCGATCGGCTGGCCGGGGTTGATCGGCGTACTCAGCGGGATGAACGAGCACGGGCTTGCGCTGGCAAACATGGAAGTCACTCGTAGCAGCCGCCCGCCGACCGCCGTGCCGTACACGGTGCTCTATCGCACGGTGCTGGAGCAGTGCAAGACGGTGAATGAAGTGATCGAGCTCATCCGAACCACGCCGCGGCAGACGGAAAACAACTTGATGGTGATGGACGCAACCGGTGATCGAGCGGTGATTGAGATTTACACCGACCACGTCGACGTCCGCCGCGCCGGCGCCGATAAGCCGCTGATCAGCACGAACCACCGCCGCTGTAACCAGCCCGATGTGGCCGGGCGGTGCAGCCGGTATGACTCGCTGGAGAAAACCGCCCGACAGTCTTTCGGCCGCGTCGACGTGCCGCTGCTTCAACACATGCTCACCGACGCCAGCGCCGGGGACATGACGCTGCAGTCGATGATTTTCGAGCCGTCCACGCTCACGCTCTATCTCGCGACCGGCAAAAACGCGCCCACCAAGCCGATGCAGAAGATCGCCCTGCGCCCGATGCTGCAGCCGTAGGTTTGAAATACGTCAATCCAATGCGTGCGCCGTCATCCTGAGCGGCGAATAATTTGATGCAGCGTGCAGTCTCTCAACTCGTCATTCTGAGGTACGCCGAAGGATCTCGGATTGCGAAACGCTTGCGACGTTCGAGATCCTTCGGCGTACCTCAGGATGACGTGGTCCGTGATTGCGTAGATCGCCCCGCAGGAAAACTTTCGCTCCCCCGGAATTATTGTTGAATCGGCCGTATGCCTCTCGATATAAACCGTCAGGGTGTTTGTCTCTTTCCCGAAAAATCAGCCCAGGAGTGTTTCATGCGTTTAGGACGAACGTGCGCCGCCGTGACGATCGGGCTTCTTTCGTTGTCTGGCGTCGCTCGGGCGGATTTGCTCAGCTTGAGCGTGACCGGATCGAGTTCGTCCGTAAACGCCAGCGGAAAGAGCTTGCCCGATCTGGTCGACGATCTGATCAACACGCAGGGCAAGTTCCAAAGCCTCAGCGGCCAGTCCTACAACGCCGCTCTCAACTACGGCGACGTGCAAAACGCCATCCTGCTTGACTCAAACTCCGCCGGCACGGACGTAACGCTTCGCATCCCTTCGACCGGACTCACCAGGCGTTTCACCGGCAGCAGCAGCGAAGACGTACAGCAGCAGATCAAAGATTTTCTTCTGAAGGACGGCAGCAGCGAATACGCGAAATTTTTGGAGCAGATCAACAAGCAATCACTGCTCGGCGTGGTCGACGGCAATCCGCGGGCTACGACGGCGCTGTTCAGCGATCACGCGTTCCGCGCGTTCGGCATCAACCGCGCCCCGGCCAGGTTTGACGCGGGGACGATCAACGTCGCTTCCGGCTTCCGGTTCGATGGAGAAGTAGGCGTGGCCGACAACGATGAGGCCAGCGAAACCTATTACAACGGTGCGCTCAGCACCGGATTCTCCGGCGAGAACGTCGGCGTGGTATTCACATACATCGGCAGCTATCGCGATGTGGACGGATCAGCACTTTTCAGCAGCGGGTTTGAGCTTGCGGTTCCGATCGGGCTGATCCCGGCTAAGGGCGCCGGCGGGGTGTCGTGGACGCTCACGCCCGTCGGCACGGTCGGCGGAGGCGCGAGCTACGACTTAGCGGCCGGCGGGACGATGTGGGGGCTCGGCCTCACCAGTTCCTTCAGCCTGCAGGCCGGGCCATTCGTGTTTACGCTCGCCAACCAATACACGCACTACGAGGGCTTCAGCCTCGACATCGGCGAATACCACTTTGATACCAATGTCTCGCAGGACGTGCTGAAGAACGGCGTCGGCGTGACGTTCCTGATCGGCACGGCGGCGTACATTGATGGCAGTCTCTCGTACACCAATTTCCTGAACGACGCCGCGGTCGATCACTACTGGACCCCCAGCATCGGCGCGGGGCTGAAGTTCGGGCACGCGTCGGGCATTCACATCGCCTACAAAGGCGACTTCGGCAGCGACTACACCTCGCACGGCGGGGAAATTTCCCTCTACTTCGGCTATTGAACCGGCGCGGTCGTCGTCGGGGTTGACGGACCGGTTGTCGGCCGGATCGCCGATTGGGTCGTCGGTGCCAGCGACGGGAATTCCTCGGCCAGCCGGGTGAGAAAATACAAGTTACCGTGTGCGGCGGCGACTTCGATCGCCTTTCGCGCGGCGATCAACCCGTCCTCCGTCCGCCCGACTTGTTTGAGTCGCATCGACAGCTCGTAATGCACCATAGGCTCGTCAGGCGTTTCGGCGACCGCTTTTTCCGCCAGCTCGATCGATGCGATAAAATGCTTGGCCGCCTCCAGCTGTTGGTTGGTGTCCGTCGGCTGGGCCGTCTTTTGAAGAATCTTTCCGATGGTAAGCTCGGCGGTGGATTGCTGAATGGTCTGGTTTTCCAGCAAGTTTTTGGTCGCGAGAGTGAGTTGCTCGATCGCCTCATCAAACCGGCTCAGCGCCGCGAGGGTAATTCCGTAATCCAAATGGGCCATGCCGTAATCCGGATTCAGCTCGATCGCGCGCCGGAAGTGGGTCACCGCCGCCGCTGCGTCATTTCGATCGGCAGCCAGCTTGGCCAGTTGGTAGTGCGCCATGGGGGTTCGCGGATCGATGTCTAGAATTCTGCGATAGTGGGCCTCGGCTTCGTCGCGTCGAAGCAATGCGTTGAGGCTTGAAGCCAAAAGCATTTCGGTATCGATTTCGTTCGGTTTCGATTTCAGAACGTGTTCGTAGATCTTGATCGCGTTCAAATGCCTTCCCTTGAGCGCCTGCAGCCGGGCGACTTGGGTCAGGCAGTGCGCATTTTCCGGGTCGATCTTATATGCAACCTGCAGGTACGGATCGGCTTCATCGATACGATTTAAGCCGAGGAGGTATCGGGCGTAATTGACGTTAAGTAACCCGCTTCCGGGACGGAACCGCAGCGCCGTCTCGAAATACGGGCCGGCCTGCAACTCGTCTTTCGTACTGAGCAGCGCGCACGCGTAGTTGTTGTAAACGGCCCAGTTGTTAGGCGACACCTGCATGCCGTGATACATCAGCGTTCTCGAATCCCGCCAGTTCCAAACCTGCCGGTACGCCAGCACGCTGCACGCCGCCAAGGAAACGACGCCCAATCCGATCAGTACGCCCCGGTGCCGGCCGATGAGGTCGCACGCCAGCCAGGCGATCGCGATGAATACGCCGACATAGCTGACGTAAGTGTATCGCTCTGCGATGGACGCATCGCCGGTGACAACCAGTCCGATGACCGGGACGAGCGTGCCCACAAACCAAAGCCACCCGAACAGCAGGTAGGGCTGTTTCCTCATTCGCCAGACCACCAAGGCTGTGATCGTCAGGAATATCACGATCGAGCCGATCACCCACAGCGCCGACCATTTCAACGGGGTTGGATAGAAGATAACCAGGTTAGTCGGCCAAAACAGCTTGCCTAAGTATCTCGCGTAAGACGTGATGGACGTCTCCAGCCGC
The DNA here is from genome assembly GCA_038229715.1 of Tepidisphaerales bacterium. Classification (GTDB taxonomy): domain Bacteria; phylum Planctomycetota; class Phycisphaerae; order Tepidisphaerales; family Tepidisphaeraceae; genus JANMES01. Next base: position 18,248 of record JBBROD010000023.1, read on the forward strand.
ATCGACAGGGGAATGTCTTTGAGTGTGTAGAAGCTCTTGACCGATCGGGTGTCGAGCACGGAGATCGCGCCGCTGGCGGCCGAGAGCGCCAATAGGGGAAGTTTTTCCAACAGGGACCGTTTGATTGACCAGAAGAAGCAGCTATCCAGCGTGATACGGTTGAGTGGCCAGAAATCCAGCAGCAGCAGCACGCCGGGCGTGGTCATCATCATCGGCTTGCTCATCAGCGCCGCCGCGAATGCCAAAGCGACGACCCCGTATCGCTTGAGACTCAGGCGCTCGGTATATCGTTGATAGGCCAGAATCGTGAGCAGGAAAAAGAACGTGCTGAGCACGTCTTTGCGTTCGGAGACCCACGCGACCGACTCCACGTGCATCGGGTGTACCGCAAACACTGCCGCCACCCAGGCGCTGGCCCACACGGATTGGGTCAGCCGCTTTAACACGTACCAGAGCAGGATTGTATCGGCCAGGTGAATGATCAGATTGGTGAAATGATGCCCGGCCGGCATGGGGTCATCCGAGCCGATCAATCGGCCGATAAGCGGGGTGCCATTTCGCTTGGGGCCGTACAGTTCGACATCGAGCAGGTGTGTGAACCACGTCAGCGGATGCCGGTACCCGCCGTCGGTTGAAGTGAACGCGAATTTCACCGCATTGCGGGTCAACCCCTGTTGCGCGTTGGCGTTGTCGGTGATGTAGCGATTGTCATCGTAGTTGATGAAATCCGCCTTACCGATCGGCCAATAGCAGGCGAGCGTCATCAGGATCAACCCGAGCACGATCATTCGATTCCGGGCCGATTCCGGGGAGTCGGTGGACTGGGGAAGTTGGGTTTCGCTCAAGATCGTCTCGTGAAAAAAGGTCGGATGCAGCCTTTCGGATGCAGCATTGTGGCTACTGGTCCAGATCATCACCTACCGCGGCCATCAGGCGGTAGGCGTTGTCATGATACAGCTTTTGCAGCACCGCGTCGGGCAGTGCCAGCCCGCGAAGCACCGGCTGCTTGTCCGCCGGTAAATCGGCGTCGAGGATTGGCGAGGGGATGGCGCTCGCCGTCTCCCACAACTTGCGGTGACACCAGAATCGGCTGGCGTAAAAATCCCAGTTGCGGTCGTCGCCGCTGACCTGGTCGGAACCGAACAGGAGACGATCCTGGTTGCGGATGAAAAACTCGCGGGCGGTGTCGCGGCGGGCGCTGATCTCGCGGACCATCCACCGCGTGGCGCTGCAGTCCAGGTGCAGCTTGGGGAACTTGTCGAGCAACACCTGCAGGCGCCCGAAGTCTTCGGGGTTGCCGCCGAGATGCGCGCCGATCCACACGTGATCCTTGTATCGTTCCAGCAGGCTTTCCCAGGCGCGGAAGTGTTCCTCGCGCCGACCGTATTTGGTTACATCGGTCGCGTATTTGCCGTCGTACCACGAGTCGGGATCGCCGACATGGCTCATCAGCATCATCCCCCGGCTGACGGCTTCGTCCATCAGTCGGACAAATTCCGGCTGATCGATCCGCCAACCGCGCATCGCCAGCGTGCCCGGCGCGAAGTGAAACTTAATGATCCGGCTGCCGATGTTGTAAAACATCTCCAGCCGGTTCAGCCAATCGTCCGCCCAATGCGGGCTGCTGTCCTGCCACTTGGGAATGACGATAAACCGCAGCCGCTGCCCGTACAGCCGTTGTAGCGCGACGCATTCCTCGAAATGCCCCATGCTGAAAAACGTATCGATGCCGTAATGATCGGCTGCTTCAAACCACGTCTTGGCGTGACGGGCGGCGAACAGGTGGCAGTGGAAGTCGATGACTTTGCCCTTCACGTTCGGCCGAGGCATCGGCGCACGAAAGTTTACGCCGGTGCGGTTCCAATCCGGTAAGGCGGGCGCGGCGATGGGTGCTTCAACAGTCATGGGTTAATTCGCGCACCTCGGGCACAACCCGTGTAGAACGACTTCCGGATACTGCACCTGATACCGAGGCGCCACCCGGAGCGATCGAACGAAGCTGGCGGGGATGTCGGCTTCTTCAAGGCATTCCACTTTACCGCAATCTTCACAGACAAAGTGCGGATGCCGATGCTCCGCCGCCGGGCCGGAGTTGCCGAGCGCATATCGCCACCCGCGATCCTCGCCGCGAACCCGGTGAACGATTTTTTTGCGGGTAAACGTGTTCAGCGTGCGGTAGACGGTGACGGCGTCGGTCTTCTCCGGCAGCTTCGCCAGGATCTGCGGCACGTCCATCGGCTCGTTTGACGCCGCCAACACCGCCAACACCCCCAGCCGCACCGGCGTCCGGCGGAGCCCGGTCTTCTTCAGCAACTTGTCCTGATCGGCCAACGGTTTCATCACCCACCATGATAGGTTGGCGGGCCGTGCAAAAAAAGCTCGGCACGGTCGCGGTTACTGGTAAACTCCTACTCGATGAGCCGCAAGCTGTTCTGGATGATCTTCTCGCTCTGGCTGCTGCTTGGGTTGGTCATGCTTGCTTGGACGATCCGGGGTCATTTCGCCACCGACGTGGCCAGGTGGAGTTCGAGCGTTGCCCTGGATGAACGAGAGACAGACAAAATCCCCCGAGCGCTTGCCAACTACAACGGCCGGCTGGAACTCGCTGCCGGCACGCGGGGCCACTACATCTTTCGGTCCATCAAACACCCGCCTCGACCTTGGGAGCCGTACGACGAAGAGCACATTCGGTACGAGACAAAACAAATCGGCTGGAAAACGTATGCGTTCGAACTCGGCCGGTCTCATTTCACGCTTCACGTCGCGCCTGCATTAAACCGCACGCGGTGGCTGATCTCCTTCGACCTGCCGAGTTGGGGCATCGTTGGCGTTTTCGCAGCTTGGCCGGCGCTGTGGTTGATCTACAAGCGGATTCAATCGCGCCTCCAGCGTCGCCACGCCGGCGTGTGCGCCGCCTGCGGCTACGATCTCCGCGCCACGCCCGAGCGGTGCCCTGAATGCGGCTTGGAAGTGGCGGCGGCCAAGATCAGCAGAGAGGCCGAGAAAATCGCCGCCAAATTTTCCGAACAGAAGACCGCGACGCTCGAAGAGACCGGGCCGGTAGATTCAAACGATGAAGAAGGCGATCTCTCGGATTCGCCGGACGAGATCGAACCGAATCCGCAACCCATCGCTCAATCCGATGAGGTGGGGCAGGTGCAGCGCAGCCGACAAAGCGAGTAAAATCTCGGCGAGAAACGAGCGCGGCATGAAAAACCCGCCGGCCGCTGTAATATCCGTTCATGGCCCTGTCCCCGTTGCCGATCGACGACGCCTTGCCGGAACTGATGGCGACGCTGCGCACGTCGGCGTCGGCGGTGCTGGTCGCGCCGCCGGGGGCTGGGAAAACCACGCGCGTCCCGCCGGCGATGCTCGCGGCGGGGCTGCTGTCGCGCGAATACCCCAACATCGTGATGCTCCAACCCCGCCGCGTAGCCGCCCGGGCGGCGGCAAAGCGGATCGCTGACGAGCAGGGGTGGGCCGTCGGCGATCAGGTCGGCTACCACGTGCGCTTCGACCGCAAAATCTCCCGCCACACCCGTATCCGCGTGCTGACCGAGGGCATCCTCACCCGGCAATTGCTGGACGATCCCGGGCTGGAAGGCATCGGGGCGGTGCTGCTGGATGAGTTCCACGAGAGGTCGCTGCACACGGACATCGCCATCGCACTGCTGCGCGAGGTGCAGGAATCGCTGCGCCCCGACCTGAAACTGCTGGTGATGAGCGCCACGCTGGCCGCCGAGCCGGTCGCGAAGTTTTTGGGCGGCTCGCCGATCGTCCGCAGCGAAGGGCGGATGTTTCCGATCCGCACGAGTTACCGCGCCGTGCCATTGCCATCCGCCGTGGACGAAGTGCCGGCCGCCGTTGCGGAACTGATGAGCGACCCGAAAGATGACGGCGGGGACATTCTCGTCTTCCTGCCGGGGATGGAGGAAATCCGGCGCGTTGGGTCCGCGCTGGTGGATCGCATCGGTGAACGGTCCGGCGTGGCGGACCCTACATTAATTCTGCCGCTGCACGGCTCGCTGACGCCGGACGAGCAGGACTTGGCGCTGCGCCCGAGCGAGCAGCGGAAGGTGATTCTGGCGACGAACATCGCCGAGACATCGCTGACGATCGAAGGCGTGACGAATGTCATCGACACGGGCCTGGCGAGGTTAGCCAGCTACGACGCCGAGCGCGGGCTCGATCGGCTGGACCTGACGCGCATCAGCCGAGCCAGCGCCGACCAGCGCGCCGGCCGCGCCGGGCGAACCGCGCCGGGGCGGTGTATTCGGCTGTGGAGCGAGAAGGAGCACCACGCGATGCAGGCGTTCGGCGATCCGGAAATCCGCCGGGTTGATCTGGCGGGCACGGCGTTGTCGCTCCACGCCTGGGGCGTGAACCCGCGGACGTTCGGGTGGTTTGAAGTGCCTGGTGAAACGTCGATCGATACTGCGGAGAATCTGCTGGAGATGCTGGGTGCGTTGAATGTATGGCGGGCTCAGTCCACCGATTCGTCATCGGCGGGCGGGGGCCACCCTGCGCAGACTCGCGCGCCAACAAAGGGGTCATCACTCATTTTAAGCAGCGATCCTATTGATAAAAGAGTGATGACCCCTTTTTCGCAGATCACGCCGCTCGGCAAATGCATGGCCGATCTCCCGATGCACCCGCGGTTGGCGCGGCTGCTCGTCGCCGCACAGGACGCGAATCTCGCGCGCGAAGGCGCGACGCTCGCCGCGATGTTGAGCGAGAAGGATATCCTCCCGTTCGAGCCCGATCGCGCCGCCCGCCGGGCCAGCGTCGTCGGCGACAGCGACGTGCTCTGCCGCCTGCAGCGGCTGGAGTCCGGCGACCGCTCGCTCGACCACGTCGCAGTAAAAGCGGTCAACGCCGCGAGGCACCAGTTCCTGCAATCGGCCGAGCGACGTCCTCCCTCTCCCCAGCGGGGAGAGGGCGGGGGTGAGGGGAGAAACGCCAATCTTCAAAGCGGTTCAACTCGCGAAGGACACTCGCGCGGAAGTTCATCCGGCGAGCCCGCACGCACTGACACGGAACGTCTCCGCCCTCACCCCAGCCCTCTCCCCTCCGGGGCGAGGGAGCAGGAGTTGCTCAAACTGATTCTGCTCGCCTACCCCGATCGCGTGTGCAAGCGCCGGCTAAGCGATCCGACGCAGGCGGTCATGGTCGGCGGCGGCGGCGTGCGGATCGGGACGGAGTCGATCGTCGCTCACGCGGAGTTGTTCGTCGCGATCGACGCGAGGCACGACAACTTCAGCCGGCAGCAGCAGGCGGTGGTGCGGATCGCATCGCGGGTTGAGCCCGCGTGGCTGGAGGAACTTTTCCCGCAATCCGTCAGACGCGAAACGACGGCCGAGTTCGATGAGGCCCGCGGCAAGGTCGTCGGTGTGAGGCGGATGCTTTACCGCGACCTGCCGCTGCGCGAGGACATCGACGCCAACGTGTCCGACGAGGCCGCTGCACTTGCGCTGGCGAATGTGATTCAACCCAAGTTGGAATCACTGCTCAAGGACGACGAACACCTATCGCCGCTCGTCGCGCGGTTGCAGTTGCTTACGGAGCACATGCCCGAGCATCGCTGGCCGGGGCTGGATGCTTCAGGGGCGGGCGACTGGCTGCCACAGGCGCTTCACGGCGCTCGTACGCTGGATGACGCGAAGCGAAAGCTGCCGAACGCACTGCGCAATCAGCTGATGTATCCGCTCGACCGCTTGCTCGATCAGCACGCACCTGAATCAGTGGAAGTCCCCACCGGCAACCGCATCAATATCGACTATCGTGTCGGCCAGCGCCCGGTGCTGGCGGTTCGTCTGCAGGAAGTGTTCGGCTGGCTCGATACGCCGCGCATCGCCAACGGCAAGGTCCCGCTGCTGATACACCTGCTCGGCCCGAACTATCGCCCGGTGCAGATCACCGATGATCTCCGCAGCTTCTGGTCGACGACGTACTTTCAGGTGCGGAAGGATTTGAAGGTTCGCTACCCCAAGCACAGCTGGCCGGACGACCCGCTGACCGCCGCGCCGCAGGCGAAAGGGCGTCCGCGTCGATAGAGGAAAAGTCCACGAATAACACGAATCTTCACGAATGGATTCTGGATTCGTGTAGATTCGTGCTATTCGTGGATCGAAACTGTATGTCCGACATCGTATTAACAACCCTCAACGCCAAGTACGCCCACGCGGCGTTCGGGCTTCGCTATCTGATGGCCAACCTCGGTGAGCTCGCCAACCGCGCCGCGATGCTGGAGTTCGACATCGCCGCCCGGCCGGTGGATGTGATCGAGGCGGTGCTGGCGCAGCAGCCGAAGATCGTGGGCATTGGCGTGTACATCTGGAATGTCGCGCCGGCGACACAGTTGGTGGCGGAACTGAAGCGGATCGCCCCGCAGGTAACGATCGTCCTCGGCGGGCCGGAGGTGTCGTACGAAACCGATCAGCAGGACATCTGCCGGCTGGCGGATTACGTCATCACCGGCGAGGCCGATCTGGCGTTTGCAGCGCTCTGCGAAAAGCTGCTGACGGGCGATCGGCCGATCGAGAAGGTCATCGAGGCCGGCACGCCGGAGTTTGAACCACGGAGGCACGGAGGCACGGAGGAGCGCCCGGCGCAAGGTGCCGCATTGCCACTTCAACTCTTTTCAATGAAGGCTGATTCACCGTTGAATGCGGGCGTGCCGAACTCGCCTCCGTGCCTCCGTGCGTCCGTGGTTCAACTGCCTTACGCTCTATACACCGACGAAGACCTCGCCCATCGCGTGATTTACGTCGAAGCCAGCCGCGGGTGTCCGTTCAAGTGTGAGTTTTGTCTGTCGTCGCTCGATGTGCCCGTGCGGAACGTGCCGCTGCAGCCGTTTCTGGATCAGATGCAGGCGCTGCTCGATCGCGGGTGTCGGCAGTTCAAGTTTGTCGATCGGACGTTTAACCTCAACCTCAGCTTTAGCCGGTCGATTTTGCAGTTTTTTCTTGAGCGACACACGCCGGGGTTGTTCCTGCATTTTGAGATGATTCCCGATCGACTGCCCGAAGGATTGCGCGAGTTGATCGCGAAGTTTCCGCCGGGGGCGTTGCAATTTGAGGTCGGCGTGCAGTCGATGAACCCCGACGTGCAGCACCGCATCAGCCGCCGGCAGGACAACGGGAAGCTGGCGGAGAATCTGCACTGGCTGCGCGATCACAGCGGCGTACACGTACACGCGGATCTGATCGTGGGCTTGCCGGGAGAGGACCTCGACAGCTTCGGCCGCGGGTTCGATCAGCTCGTCGCGATGCGGCCGCAGGAGATTCAGGTGGGGTTGCTCAAGCGTCTCCGCGGCACGCCGATCGTGCGGCATGATAGCGAGTGGGGAATGGTCTATTCGCCGCATCCGCCGTACGAGATTCTGCAGACCGGCGCGATCGACTTCGTCACGATGCAGCGGCTGCGGCGGTTCAGCCGGTATTGGGATCTGATCGCCAACAGCGGCAACTTCGCCGTCACGCTGCCGCGGGTGTGGAACTACTCTCCCTCTCCCCAGCGGGGAGAGGGCGGGGGTGAGGGGAGAAATGCGGAACGGCCGAGTGGGTTGATTCGCGAAGAGGCATCTTCCGATAGCGGGCCGAATTCAATCGGCGAAACAAAGCCGCCCGATGTCCCGCGTCTCTCTCCTCACCCCAGCCCTCTCCCCGCTGGGGAGAGGGAGCAAGAGTCGCCATTCGCGGGGTTTTTGCGGTTGGCGGATTGGCTATACGAACAAACCGGCCGGCGACATGGGATTTCGCTGACTAACTTGTCAGAGTTGCTCTTCCGATTTCTGACGGAAGAAAAGCACTTGGCACCTAAAGACGCGGCCGACGTGATATGGGCGGATTACCAGCGCGTCGGCCGGAGCGATCGACCGGCGTTTTTGAAAGACCTCGTCGCGCCGGCCGATACGCGTGTCGCGGGTCGCGGAGTGAAGTCGCGACAGCAGAAGCATCTGGCGTAGTGAGAATGGCTTGCCCGTTTAGCCACCGCACTTGTGCGGCGCGGACAATGCGCCGCACAAGTGCGGCGGCTAAACGGGCAAGTGGGCGTCAGCCGTCGCCGATTACATCTGCTGCGACATCGCCTTGGTCTTCATGGCCTGTCCGTCGTCGATCATCTTTTGGCCCTTCTTGGACATCTCAGACTTGCTCATGCCCATTTTCATTTCGCCGTCCGCCATCATGGCTGAGTCGTCCTTCATCTTTTTGCCTTCGGCCATCATCTCGTTGCCTTTCATGATCATGCCGTCGTTGGTCATGGTGTTAGGGGGCGACTTGGTGTGGTGATCACTTTCCATACAACCGGCAGCGCCGAAAATCGAAGCCGAAGCGAGCACCGCTGTAAACGCGAGAGACTGGAATTTCATCATAAAGCACCTTTTTTGGTTTCCAATCGCAGCTAGAGTATTCGTCCCATCGACACGCGTCGATATGGTCAAACCGCAAGCCGCGATCTTCTATCTCTAATGTAAGCATGAGACGGCTGGCGCGCATCGGGTATTGCCGGATGAACGTGTGCCCCGTGATTTGAGCGGATTTTCCGAGAATAGAACCGCGCGATTGTCGGTTCTACTCCTTCGAGCGGCCGGCGAGCCGCACAAGGAGTCACAATGAAACGTTCGCTTCGCACCGTGCTGTTGCATGGCGTACTGGGGACTGCCGCGCTGTCGGCGGTCGCGATCAGCTTGTTCAACGGAGGTCCAGCGATGGCCGGCGATGCTCCGCCGCGCGAGGGCGCGGTGGCGGTGGTGGAACTGTTCACATCGGAAGGTTGTTCGAGTTGTCCGCCGGCCGACGTGGTGCTTAGCGAATGGGCCGAGTCGGCAAAGGACGAAAAAGTAGCGGTATACCCGATATCGTTTCACGTTGATTACTGGGATCGGCTCGGCTGGCGCGATCCATTCAGCGCCGCCTGGGCGACCAACCGTCAGCGGCAATACGCAGATGCCTTAGCGTCTCAAGTCTACACGCCACAGATGGTGGTGAACGGGCAGACCGAACTGGTCGGTTCAGATCGCGCTCGCGCCAAGGCGGTCATCGCCGCCGCGCTCACTAAGCCGGCGACAGTGACCGTGAGCCTGACCGCGCAACTCGGCGCGGATCGAAAGGTGCGCGCGGAGTACAGCGCCCCCGGCGCACCGGCTGGCGCGGTGATCAATCTGGTGGCTGTTGAGAGCGGACTGACGACAAACGTCCCCCGCGGCGAAAACGCCGGGCGGAAGCTCCATCACGAGAATGTCGCGCGGGTGATCGAGACTGTGAAGCTTGATCGGACTGGAAAAGGAGAAGCGACGCTCCAACTCCCGGAAGCGACGAACACCGATCACGTGGAATTGATCGCGTACGTTCAGGATGCAAAGTCGCTGGCGATTCTTGGCGCGAGTAAATCTGAATTGAAGAAGTGACCGGCAAGGCGCGTTGACTCAACGCGACCAGCGCAGAAAGCGGCTTCGCTAAACCCCCGCGCCGATCGCCTGCTTCACGTATTGCACGGCGTTCTTGAACATCGCCAAGCCCGCGCCGACTTCGGGCAGCGGTTTTTGCCGCGTCCACGCGGGGTGCTGCGTCGGGTCGACGTAGCGCTCGGGATGGGGCATGAGCCCGAAGACCAAACCGGTCGCGTCGCACACGCCGGCGATCGCGTCGGTGCTGCCGTTGACGGTTTTGTCATCGCCGGCGTATCGGATCGCGACCTGATCGTTGGCGAACAGGGCTTTGCGGATTTCGTCGCTGCCGGGGACGAAGCGTCCTTCGCCGTGGGCGATCGGCAACTCCAGCGGAGCAAGCCCGGCCGTCCAGATGCACTTGCTGCCGACGGGTTCAAGCTTCACCCAGCGGTCGATGAATCGGCCGGAATCGTTATGAGCGAGCGTGCAGGTCTGCCCGGTCTTCCCGGCGAGCGGGCCGGGCAGCAAGTCGGTCTTCACCAGCACTTGGAACCCATTACAAATCCCGATCACCGGCTTGCCAGCGGCGATGAACTCCCGCAGCGGTTCGTTCAGATGGTGGCGCAGCTGATTGGCGAGGATTCGCCCGGAGTTGATGTCATCGCCGTAGCTGAAGCCGCCGGGGAACGCCAGCAGCTGCGCATCGCTCAGGATCGAGGGGTTTTCCAGCACGCGGTTGATGTGTACGCGCTCGGTTCTAGAACCAGCCAACTCAAAGGCGTAGGCGGCTTCGGCGTCGCAATTGGTGCCTGCACATCGGAGGATAAGCGTCAGGGGCTTCATCGAGAGGAGTTTAGATTGTGGAGTGTGGATTGTCGATTGTGGAGAATCCAACCCGGGATTGGCATCTTGCCACAATCCAAAATCCACAATCCCAAATTAGCATTGCCAGTCGTAGGATTGATCCTGATAATGTACAGGTTCAATCGTAAAGGATCGCACCATGGCAGAATCCATCGTACCCACTGAAGCCGACGAAACCCCCGCCGCGACGCCGGATATTCAGATCGAAGAACGGCAGTACAAGCTGCAGGATTTCCTGAAAACCAGCGTCAAGCTGAACGGCTCGGACATCCACCTGCAGGCCGGCAGCGTGCCGATGATCCGCATTGACGGGCAGGCCAAATTCCTGTCCATGCCGGCGCTGACGGATGAGACGATCGATTCGTACGTCAAGCAGATCATCGATTCGCAGAGCGAGCGGGAAGAAAAAAACCGCCTGCTTCACCAGAAAGGCTCCGTCGACTGCGCCTACACGCTCGGCGTCGGGCAGCCGCGGTTTCGTACCAATATTTTTCACAGCAAGGAAAAGTACGCGATCGTGATGCGTCGTATCGTGACGAAGATTCCGAATTTCAGCGATCTGAACCTTCCGCCGCAGGTGGAGGAGATGGCCAACTACCGCCGCGGGATCGTGATCATCAGCGGAACGACCGGTTCGGGTAAATCCACTTCGCTCGCGGCGATCATCGGCAAAATCAACCGCGACCGGGCGGAGCGGATTATTACGATCGAAGACCCGATCGAGTTCGAGCATCAGAATGCCAAGTCGCTGGTCAGCCAGGTGGAAGTGGGACAGGATTCGGAATCATTTGAGTACGCGCTCCGCGCGATGATGCGCCAGGACCCGGACGTGATCCTGATCGGCGAAATCCGCGACAGTTTCTCGCTGGCTACCGCGCTGCGTGCTGCCGACACCGGGCACTTGGTCTTCACCACCGTTCACGCCACCAACGCCCCGATGACCATCGGCCGCTTGACCAGCATGTTCATCCCCGAGCAGCGCGAGCTGCAGCAGGAGCAGCTGGCGATGAACCTCAACGCGGTGGTGTGTCAACGCCTGGCCAAGAAGCGCGACGGCAAGGGCCGCGTGCCGGTGAATGAGATCATGATCGCCACGCCGCTGGTGCGCAAATACATTCTTGAAGGCGAGTTCGACAAGCTCAAAGGGTGCGTCGGCAACCGCGAGGCGGGCAGCCAGAGCTTTGACCAGCATCTGACCGAACTGTTCCAGAAGCAGATCATCGACGTGGGTGAGGCCAAGCGCCTGGCCAGCAACGTGGATGCGCTCAACCTCGCGCTTCGCGGCATTGGGAATAGCGATACCCGGCTTCGCTGATCAAACCGCACATCGGGCTTTTCTCGCCAGGAAGCGCATTCGGAACCGATGGCTTCTGCGAGGATGTTCGGCTAACACGTGGGCAATCTCACAATGGCTACATCAATCCGGCGGATGCTCGCGATGCTCACCACGGTTGCCGTCGGCACGGCTGGCGGACTTTGGGCGCTGCGCGACAAGTACGTTCCACCCGTGCAGATTTCCGAGTCGGCCGTGACGGAAGTGTCCTTCAATCCACAGCAGAGCGATTTGCGGCTTCGCATCACCCTCAACGGGAAGCGCGGCTACATCGACGGTAGCGGCCAGACCGTGATCGAGCCGGTTTACGCGATGACAATGCCGTTCTCCGAAGGGCTCGCCGCCGTCGCCGATCGCAATGGAGACGACAACGCTCCGAGCTGGAAATTCGTCAACGCCGCCGGCGCGGTGGTGATCCCGCAAGTGTGCGTCGGCGGGCAGATCGGGACGTTTCACGAGGGGCTCGCAGTTATCCGCATCGGCGAGCAGTGGGGATACATCGCCACCAACGGAGCGTTCGTCATCCAGCCGCAGTTCGACATGGCCGACGATTTTAGCGAAGGGCTCGCGGTGGTACACGTCGGCCGCAAGGCGGGCATCATTGATCGAACGGGGAAATCGATCCTGCCGCCGACCTATTCGTTCATCGGGCAGGTCTGTAACGGGCGCGCGGTTTTCTCGGAGCACGATCGATTCGGCTACCTCGACCAGGAAGGCAAGATTGCGATCCCCGCCGGATTCAACAGTGCGTCGGACTTCTCCGAAGGCCTGGCGTTCGTCTCGACCCAGCAGGACGAAAAGTCGCTCGGCGGCTATGTCAATTCGAGCGGCAAGATGGTGTTCGAGCCGAGGCCCTTCAGCGGCGGGCCGTTCCGCGAAGGACTGGCTGTGATGACGCCTCATACCGGATCGCCGAACTATATCGATCGGACGGGCAAAGTGGTCATTCAAACCGAGGGTGCCGATCGCGGGGGCAATTTCTCAGAAGGACTGGCGGCCGTTCGGGTCGGCGGGCGGTTTGGGTTCATCAACCGCGGCGGGGACATGGTAATCCGGCCGCAGTGGCAATCCGTCGACGAGTTCCACCGCGGCATTTGCCGCGTGAACTCCGCCGACGTGCGCGGGTTCATCAACCTGCAGGGCAAGTATGTCTGGAAGCTGTCGCTGTAATTACGGGTGTTACAAGCGATCTTATCGGGCATGGACCAGCCTGCCTGCTCGGAATAACCGTCAAAAGTTAAACGCACTCCCGAATGGACCGATGAAAACCGCAAGGGACCGCCCGGCGCACTCAATGTCCGCCGCGGGCCCGAGATGGGTTGTACTCGGACATGACTATTCGCAAAAAGCTCGTGCTGATTTCTCTATCGACGGCCGCCATGGTCGCCGGCGTTGGGGCAACTGGTTTGCACGCGCTCCTGGACGTCCGCGAATACCTAAAGTTCATGCCACCCACGCCGGCCACGATCGACGTGGAAAAAGCGATCAATCTACTGATCATCCTCACGCCTTTGAGCATGGCATTAGCCGCCGGGGTGGGGCTTTCGGTCGCGACGTCGATCTGTCAGCGGCTGAACCAGTTGCGCCAGCCGCCGAAGAATGGTCACTGTGCGCTCACTCGAATGCACGACGAGTTGGACGAAGTGGCCGGCATAGTGAACGAGCTGTCGGCCAAGAATAAAGTTCTCTCCGAGAAACAGGTTTCCGAGCACCAGTTGGTAGCGGCCCGGCGATTCGCGGACAACATCATTCGCTCGATGTACGACATTATGATCGTGACGGACAACGAGCTGAACATCGTCACAGTGAATAAGGCCGCCTGCGATTTGCTTGGGTACGCAGAGCTGGAGTTGATCGGCAAGCCGATCGATCAGCTGTTTCGCAGCGAGAGCGTGCTGACCAGCCAGCCGATCAACCAACTGTTGACCAACAGCGCCGCCCGCGACCTGGAAATGACGTACAAGACGCGTTCCGGGCGAATGGTGTACGCCTTGGTGTCGGCCAGTACGATGCGTGATGAAGCCGGTCGTCCGCTGGCGATCATCACCGTGGGCAAGGACATCACCGGCAGAAAGCAGATCGAGCACGATTTGTACGAAGCCAAGGTTGCCGCCGAAGCCGCCAGCCGGGCAAAGTCGGCGTTCGTGGCGAACATGAGCCATGAAATCCGCACGCCGATGACGGCGATACTGGGCTACGCCGACCTACTCAGCCAAAGCCAGCAAAGCACCACGCAGCGGAATAACTGCGTCCAAACCATCCGCCGCAACGGCCAGCACCTCCTGAGCATCATCAACGATATTTTGGACGTATCTAAGATCGAAGCCGGCAAGATGACGGTCGAGAGGATCGCCTGCAGCCCGATCCAGCTGGTGACGGACGTCGCATCGCTGATGCGCATCCGAGCCAAGGACAAGCAGCTGGTGTTCGACGTGCGCTACGTCGGCGTGATCCCCGAAACCATCGTGAGCGACCCGACGCGCCTCCGCCAGGTGCTGATGAACCTCGTCGGCAACGCGATCAAATTCACCACCATGGGTGGCGTAAAAATCATCATTTCGATGATGGAGCAGCGCTACAACGAAAGCCCGTGCCTCCGGTTCGACGTGGTCGACACCGGCATGGGGTTGACACCCAAGCAGCAGGAATCGCTGTTCAAGCCGTTCGTACAGGCCGACGAAAGCACCACCCGCAAGTTCGGCGGCACGGGGCTGGGGCTGACAATCAGCAAGCGGCTGGCCGAGATGCTGGGGGGCAACATCACCGTGCGATCCGTCCCCGGAAACGGCAGCACGTTCAGCTTCAGTGTGCAGACCGGCAACCTGGCCGGCGTGCGTATGATCGATGCGCCGCAAGCCGAAGCCGACGAGCCGACCAATCCCGAAGACTTCTGGAACGGCGAACAAAAACTCACCGGCCGCGTGCTGGTGGCTGAAGACGGACCCGACAACCGCGTGCTGATCAGCTTCTACCTCGAACACGCTGGGCTGGATGTAACGCTGGTGGAAAACGGCAAGCTGGCCTGCGATGCCGCGCTCGGCGCTGCCGGCGACGGCAAGCCGTTCGACCTGATCCTGATGGACATGCAGATGCCCGAGATGGACGGCTACGCCGCCACCACGCTGCTGCGCGAGTTGAAATACGCCGGCGCGATCGTGGCGCTGACCGCGCACGCGATGGGCGGCGATCGCGAAAAGTGCATCGCCTGCGGTTGCGACGATTTCGCGGTCAAGCCGATCGACCCCGACCGATTCATCACCACCATCCGCAGGTACGTGAAAGTGGCGGACGGGATCGAAAACGGTTCAACGGCTCGTCAGGCTTCCACCGGATACGACAACAACACGCCCGTCCACACGGATGATCCGATCAAAGCCCTGCTGGCCAAGCCCAAGCTCGCCAAGATCGTCGACCGCTTCATCACCGGACTGGACGACCGCCTGGCCGCGATTCAGAAGGCGGTGGCCGAGGAAGATCGCAAGGCGCTGAAGGTGCTCGCCCACCAGCTCAAAGGCGCCGCCGGCGGTTTCGGCTTCCCACACATCAGCCGGGTCGCGTCGGAGATCGAACAGGGCGCAGAAAAAGAATTGGCCGCTGTCGATCAGGCCGTCCGCGATTTGGCTGAGCTTTGCCAACAGGCCCGCGGGGCGACGGCGTCGCACATTTCCTGAATGAACGCAGCCCGTAGAGTCCGCCTTGGCGGGCCGTTGTTTCCGTTCCATCGCACGCGAAGTCGACGGGAGCGGTCCGCCAAGGCGGACCCTACATCGGCGCCTCAGCGTGCATTCATTTTTTATAGCGCCGGCTCTTCCAGCGGCACGGGGCAGACGTCGCGGCGTTTGCAGGTTTTGCATTGGCCGCCTTCCCAGAGTTGATTGAACTGCTCTGACACCGCATCGATCATCGCCGGTGATTCGGTCCAGATCCCCATCTCGAAATTCCGCCGGCCGTCGGCTTTGGCACCCAAGCCGGCGCCGGTCAGGTTCGCACTGCCGAGGTACATGCGTGAAGAGTCGATGACGACCGCCTTGCTGTGCAGCCGCGGGCAGCGGCGGATGGTCAGGCCGGTGGGCAGCTCGCGCTTCAGCTCCCGCAACGCGGGACCTGACGGCACGCCCGCGTGCATCAGCCGCACTTCGACGCCTTTGCTCGCCAGCACGCGGAAGATCTCCACGATCGACCGCGCCCGCCGGCTGTAACCGTCGGGGACGAGCATCGCCTTGAAGTCGGCGGTCATGATGTCGACGCTGGTCTTCGCGCCGCAGATGCCCTGCAGCACGATCGCGCGGAAATGCTCGCCATCGACGATCAGCCGGGCCTGACCGGTGGGGGCGAGCGTGGGGAGGGCGGTGTCCATGCCGCTTCTATCGGCAATCGGGGGTGATGTTGAATACAGCCGCCGCCGCTTGCGGAATAGACGAATCCGCGCTCGTTTTCTCTCCGCGACTGCGTGGATCAACCGACTTCAATTCCTACGCAAATCCAACGTGAACGGGAACTCTTTCGTGATCTGCTCGTCCGGCACGGTCATGCGTCCCGGCGTGTGGCCCATCTGATAGAAGCGGTTCACGCGCCGGCTCTCGGCTTCGTAGGAGTTGACCGGGAATGTTTCGTACGCCAGCCCGCCCGGATGGGAGACGTGGTACGTGCAGCCGCCGATGCTGCGGTCGTTCCAGGCGTCGATGACGTCGAACACCAGCGGCGCGTGGACGGGCACGGTCGGGTGCAGGCACTCGCCGGCCTTCCAGGCGCGGTAGCGCACGCCGGCGATGAACTGCCCGTTCACGCCGGTCGGGTGCAGCGGCACGCGCCGGCCGTTGCAGGCGATGACGTGCCTGCTATCGACCATGCCGTTCACCAGCACCTGCACGCGTTCGCAGGTGCTGTCGACGAACCGCACGGTCCCGCCGCCGGCGCTTTCTTCGCCGAGCACGTGCCACGGCTCGATGCCCTGGCGCAGCTCGACTTCAATCCCCTTCTGCGTGATCGTGCCGAAGTGCGGGAAGCGGAACTCGTAGTGCGGCGCGAACCATTCCGCCTTCAGGGGATAGCCGGCGTTGTTCACGTCGGCGATCACGTCGGCAAAATCCTGCTGCACGAAGTAAGGCAACATGAATCGGTCGTGAATCTCCGTGCGCCAGCGCACCAGCGGCTTAGCGTAGGGTTGTTTCCAAAACGTCGAGATGAGCGATCGAAGCAGCAGTTGCTGCGTTAGGCTCATCCGCGCGTGCGGGGGCATTTCAAACGCGCGCATCTCCAGCAATCCCAGCCGGCCGGGCCCGCCTTCGGGGGTGTAGAGTTTGTCGATGCAGAACTCACTGCGGTGCGTGTTGCCGGTGCTGTCGATCAGGATGTTGCGGAAGATGCGGTCCACCAGCCACGGCGGAACATCGCCGTAGTCGGGCACTTCCTTGAACGCCAGCTCCAGCTCGTACACCTGATCGTTACGCGCCTCGTCGACGCGCGGCGCCTGGCTGGTCGGGCCGACGAACATTCCGCTGAACAAGAACGACAGCGACGGATGGTTGTGCCAATACCCGAGCAGCGACTTGAGCAAGTCCGGGCGTCGCAGCAGCGGCGAATCGGCCGGCGTGGCTCCGCCGACGATGATGTGGTTCCCGCCGCCGGTGCCGGTGTGGCGGCCGTCGGTCATGAACTTTTCGGTGCTCAGCCGCGTGAGGCGCGCCTCTTCGTAAATGGTGTTGATGTTCTTCACCAGCTCGTCCCACGAGCCGGCCGGTTGCGTGTTCACTTCGATCACACCCGGATCAGGCGTGACCTTCATCACCTGTAGCCGCGGATCGTCAGGAGGCGTGTAGCCTTCCAACTGCACGGGCATGTGCAGTTCGGCGGCGGTGTCTTCGACGGCCGTCACCAAGTCGAGGTAATCTTCCAGGTACCGCTGCGGCGGCATGAACACGTGGAGGATGCCCCCGCGCGTCTGCACGCACAGCGCTGTGCGAACCACCTTCGATGCGGATTCGCCTATCCCCGGCGGTAATTCGCCGAGCGGGTAGCGGCTTCGTCCTGACGCATCCTGCGTCAACGCCGTGCCGTCCGCGATCAGCGTGCGTTTCTTCTTCCCGGCGGGGCGCTCGGTCACGACATCGACCGGGTCCAACTCCTGCTCGATGTAGCCGACGGGCAGGCGCGCCTCGGGCGCGCCTGTGATGTACCGCTGCTTGCGGATCAGGTCCGGGTCCGGCAGCGGACCACGGGCGGCCCACAGGTCGTACTCGTGCGTGAATGGGTAGTCGCTCTTAGCCACCCACGGGATCGAATCCAGCGGCAGTCGGTAGCCCATCGGCGAATCGCCGGGGACGAGATACATGCGCTCACTGCGCATGAACCACGTGCCGCTCGCCCATTCGCTCGATCCATCGGAGTAGTGCTGCTTCTTGAGCGGCAGGCAGTAGCCGATGGTTTTTTCCAAACCCTGCTCGAAGATTTTCGCCAGCCGTTCGCGGTCTTCCTTTACTGACAGCTTGCTGTCATACGGATCGACATTCACCGGCAGGCGGCGTTCTTTCCACAGGTAGTACCATGCGTCTTCGTGACCCGGGATCGCGTTTTGCTCATCGACATCCAGCCGATGCGCGAGGTTGGCGATGAACTTTTCCGCGTCGTGTTCGGTGAATGCGTTGGGCTTGGCGTCGTCGGCGATCAGCGACTTATCGTGCCAAACCGGATGCCCGTCCTTTCGCCAGTAAAGACCGAACGCCCAGCGCGGCAACGGCTCGCCGGGGTACCACTTGCCTTGGCCGTGATGCAGCAGGCCGTGCGGCGCGAAATGCTCGCGCAATCGGCGGAGCAGCTCGTCGCCGAGCCGGCGCTTATTCGGGCCCATCGCGGCGGTGTTCCACTCCGCGCCGTCGCGGTCGTCGATACTGACGAACGTCGGCTCGCCGCCCATGGTCAGGCGAACGTCGCCGCGATTGAGTTCGGCGTCGACCTGATGGCCGAGGGCTTCGATCTCGGTCCACTGCTCCTCGGTGTACGGCTTGGCGACGCGCGGGTCTTCGTGGATGCGGGTGACCGTCATCGAGAAGTGGAAGTTGTCCTTCGCGCGATCGTCGTCCTTGCCGGCTTCGGGGTCAGCGTCTTTGATCGATTCGTCGTCGAGGTTGAAGAACCCGGTGACCGGCGATGCGTTGGCTGGATCGGCCGTGCAGGCGAGCGGGATGTGCCCTCCACCCGCCATCAGGCCGCTGGTCGGATCGATGCCCACCCAGCCGGCGCCGGGGAGGTAAACTTCGGTCCACGCGTGCAAGTCGGTGAAATCCACCGCTGTCCCGCTCGGCCCGTCGAGGCTGACGGTGTCGGGCTTCAGCTGGATCAGGTAGCCGGAGACGAACCGCGCCGCTAAACCCAAGTGTCTTAGCAACTGCACCATCAGCCAGGCGCTATCGCGGCAGGAACCGCTGGCGAGAGTCAGTGTTTCTTCCGGCGATTGAATGCCCGGCTCCATGCGGATCAGGTACTTCACGCGGTGCTGCAGGCTTTGGTTCAATCCCACAAGGAAGTCGATCGTGCGGAGTTTCTGCTTCCGGCTGTCGGTCACCAGCTGCGCCAGCTTCGGATCGATCGGCAATAACTCAAGGTACGGCGCCAGCTCCTTCTTCAGCGTCACGTCGTAAGCGAACGGATACTCCTCGGCGTATTTGTCGATGAAGAAGTCGAACGGGTTGATCACCGTCAGTTCGGCGATCAAGTCGACCTCAAACCCAAATTCTTTCGTCTTCTTCGGGAACACCAGCCGAGCCAGGCGGTTGCTATACGGGTCCTGCTGCCAATTGATGAAGTGTTCAGACGGCGTGATCTTCAGCGAGTACGACAGAATCGGCGTCCGACAATGCGGGGCCGGCCGCAGCCGAACCAAATGCGGCGATAGCCAGACGGCCTGATCGTACTTGTAATGCGTCTTGTGATTGAGGGCGACACGGATAGCCATAGGAATCCTGCTGGGGAACAACTAGCGTTGAGATGGGGTCAATCGTCCAAAAGCGGTGGTTGAGTGAGGACTATACCCACCGGCGAGGTAGATTTCGATCGATTCGTGCAAAAATGCCCGCACCAGGCTGATCCTGCGGCTTATTTTTGGCCCGAAGATGGTTTGTGACGGTTGTGCGGGACAAGAACGGCGGTCGTCCGGCGGCGTTTCTCCCAGCTTACCCTGCATTGATAAAAAGCGTGATACGTCACTCGGCGTGCAAGCTTCAACCCGCACGCCGACGGTATCGTCCGTTACTTTGACGGAATACTCAGCCTCTAAAGAAAGGAACTCCCACATTACTTTTCGACCGGAAACAGCCTGTTCGCGTTGCCGCGCAGGATTTTGTCTTCCGCTTCCTTAGGCAGGCCCAGTTCATTGATAAAACCAAACTCCGGCGAAGGCAGCTTGCTTGACCACCACCCGCTGTCAGAGCCGAACAACAGCTTGTCGGCGTTGTCGGTGAAGAATTTTTTCGCCAGTTCCTTATTCCGTCCGATCGGGCTGCGCTTCACAGTGCAGGAGATGTCGGCGTAAAAGTTCGGATACGTTTTGAGCAACCGCTCGCAACTGCCTTCCCCGATGTGTCGCCACCAGTCGCTGTGGGCGATGATGACGCACTTTGGGTACGCCTTGAGCACGTTTTCCAAATGCGGCAGGCCCTTTTCGTCCTTGTTCTTGCCCGAATCCATGTGGAACATCACCGCCATGCCGACTTTCTCACAGGCGGCGTAAAGTCGCATGTTTTGCGGATCGTCGATGAACAACCCTTCGCCGTAGTGTTCGCCGAATCCGATGGCCCCGTTCTGCTTCTCAATTTTAAGGCGCTCGATTGCCTCTTCTTCGCTCTTGACCTCGTCGAACTTGAAGATGCAGAAGTGATCAATCTTGCCCTTTTGCGCGTTGTAATTCTCGATCATCTGCTTCCGCTCCTCCTCGTTCCGCGGAAGACTTTGCTGTAGCGGGTGATTGATGACACGTTGAACGTGGTTTTCCTTCATCCACTTGAGGATCGGTTCCATGGCCCCTTTTTTATTGGGGTTGAAATGAACATGCGTATCAATGAACTTGTCCGGCTCATTGGTTGTTGATTTTTGTGTGGTGGGAACCGGCTGAAGAAGTTCTTCACCGGCCACACCGGCCGCTGCGAACGCCATTACAATCGCCATCGCGGAAGCCCAGCCATTGAATCCGAAGATGCTTTCAAATTTCATGCCTGCCCTTTTGTGTTGTACGGATTTGCATACCGTTAGGCTGGAAATCTGTTGAAAATTACCTGCTTATACGCTTCAGGATTGCACTGCGCGCTCGATCCACGGGCGGGCAGAGACGGTTTTGAGGGCCATCCGGTCCAGCGTCAGCGAGGCGCGATCGGACTGATCGAGCAAGTGGTCGTAGTCGGCAAACACCCGGTTGCACAGATGATCGCTCCGCAGCCACAGCAGGGGCCGCTCGGAATGACGGTACTTGATGCGCGAGAATTAAGCGGCGTCCGTTTTCCGCGGTTCAGCTCCGCTTCTTCTCGGCGGCAATCTGGATTTGTTCCAGCAGTTCGGCCCAGCCTTTGTTCAGGCCTATCTCCATGTCCGGCGGGATGAGTCCCATCGCCTGGTGCGTGAGTTTCAGCAGCGTGCCGCCGGCCTGTTCGGTCAGGCGGTATTGGATGAACGACGAGACCGGGAACGACATCATCATCGGGCCGACGATTTCCAGCACCTTCGGCGGTTTGATCACCTGCACGTGCCCCCAGAAGTGCCCGGTGTTGTTGCCGGTGTCGCGGAACCAGCGTCCGCCGGGCCACGGCTCGAGCTTCATGTTCATTTCCTTCATCGGGCCGTGCGGCTCGAGAAGGGTTTCAAACACGACGTCCGGCGACGCGGCGATTTGCGTTTCCTTCACCACACTGAATGTCCGAATGGGCGTAGCGATTTCTTCAACGATCATGACGCTTCTCCTTAAAATGAATTTGCTTGTCCGGCGCAGTGACGGCCTGCGCGGCGCGTTGTTTGGCTTTGCGTTCGGCGGCCTGCTTGATGCTCGAAAGCTGGTCGGTCCAGAACCGCTCGAAGTGTTGAATCCAGTCGTGCACGGGTTTGAGCTCCTGCGGGTTCAGCCGATACAGCCGGCGTTGACCGGCCTTGGTTGCGACGACCACGCCCACCTTCCGCAGCACGCCCAGATGCTTCGACACCGCCGGCTGGGGAAGGCCCAGATGCAGCACCAACTCGGTCACATCGTGCTCGTCCCCCGAGGCCAGGAAATCCACAATCTCCCGCCGGCGCGGTTCGGCGACGGCGTTGAACACGTCAGATGTGGTGGAGGCACGAGCCATGACTTAAATATATACCCATATTAGAATATATCAAGTAGAAAATTCCTGCACCCTGTCGCCGGACGAAGCTCCGCCGAGCGATCGCGGCGAGACATTGCGGGCGGGGTGAGGATATGATCGCCAGCCATGCCATTACCGACCGCATTGCTCGTCCGGCTACGCTTCTCGTCGACAGAACCGTTGACGCTGAAGGGCGGGGGCGATGCGACATCTATATAGTATCCCACTGTGGATCACCATCGGATGGCTTCTAGGCGGATGCTCCTCGGCTAAACCTATCGGCCGGCCGGCGGTCGATGAAGGGGGCGAGAGGATCGCGGTTTTGTCGGCCGTCTGCTATCCGCCGCGGGGATGGTCGATCGAACCGATGAAGGAATCGGCCAAGCACCACCACCAGGTTTGGATCAGCCCCGGAGGAGAGACCGCTTATGGTGTGATCCATTTTTCTCTTCCGATCCCCATGACGGCGGATCTGGCGCTGTGGGGTTTTCTGCGGGAGATGAAACGGACCGAGGGGTCGGCCGACCTGATCGACAAACAATCGATCGCGGGAGAAAACGCTTTGCTTTTTGAGGCGCAGGGCGGGATTTACCGGGTCCGGGGGATTCTCAAGGCGTCCGGCTGGGAAGGCTGGGCCGCCTATGCGGGCACGCGGGCGGATAAGCCGATCTCCCCCGAGGAGTTGGAAACCGCCATTCGGGCACGGGACAGCACCCGATTTGAAGTGCGCTGACCGCCCGGGCGCGCCCCGACCCGCCAATTATCGCCATTTTAACCCATGTTGTGCGAACGATTGTGACCGATGGAAATTTTTCTGTTGGCAAGGTTGAAATATGGAGTAGAGTTGAGCAGGCTGCACCTCGGATAGCGTGGTGCTGTAGCAATTGTAGAAAAAGCTTGACATTACAAGACGCTTCCCGGAGACTAGTAGCGTCTGTGTGATGTCGAGAGCTAGGCGGATTCGGGAATGGGCTAGTTGGTCGCTAGATCATTTCTGGTTGCAGATGAGTCGATTCGGGTTGTTTTTCTGAGGTTTTGAAGTCAAAACACTTCAAGCCTCGGGACGAAGAGACGCGTGTTTTGGTGGATGATGGGATTGTCCACCCAAATCGGTATCTGCATACGTTTGGTTGTCGGTTAACACAAATTGAGCGCCGAGCATAGACCGGTGCAAATGTTGTCCGTGTAGTCTGTGCATTAATGTTGGGGCTCGAAAACCTTTTTGGAGAGGATAGAAAAGTGCGTAAACTTCTTACTACGGCTGTTGCGACAGCATTACTGGGTCTGAGCGTAAGCTCGGCTCTCGCGTCGAATTCACCGTTCAACGCCGTCAAGGACGCAGGTCCGCTTCTAGCCGGTACTCCGGTTGACGCGAATCTGAACGGCGATGTGTCGCATACTACAGACGGTGCCGAATTGGCCGGTCTGGTTCATGCATACGAGTTGGGTGTTCTGAACGCTGGTCAAACCACGTTTATGAACCAACTTGCTACCGATATCGTCGCGACCGGGCCGACGTTCTTCGGTGACGAGGCTTATGGTTTGGCTAAGCTGAGCAAGACCTCATCTACTTACGCCGCTACCGCAGGTACGGCGGTCGGAAATTTCTACGCGGGAATTGCCAACAACACGACTTACGCCACTGGCTTGGTCACGCCGAACTCCGACACCGGAATCGTTCTGCTGTCTAACAACGTATTGGCGACCCGCGTTCTTGGTCTCACGACGGCTAATACAGATTTTGCGGCCGTGCTGGCCACTAGTCTTGGAACTTTCGCTGATGGTGGTGTCGACGACACGAACTCGTTCAGCGGAACGACTGTTTTGGCGATGTCATTGTGGGCTTTGAAATCTTCGGGTTATGCCGATGCGACCGTCATCTCGGGCGGCGGAACCTACAACGGTACGATCGTCTCGCTCGCTACGGCATTGGATGCGACCTTGCTCGCTCAGAATGCTGCCGGCACGCTGATCACCGAAGATGCTGCTTACGGTATCTTGGCCTTGCAGCAGTTCGGTGTGACCTACGCGGCCGACATCAACACGCTCCAGTACGCACTGGCGCTTGCGGTTGATTTCGCGACCGGTGCGGGCGGCCTTGCACAAGTTGGCGATGTGTCTTTCTCCAGCGGCTTTGCTGTCAATGCGGCAACGATCAATATCAACTCGCGGTTTGCGGGTGCTGCCCTCCAGGCGCTGCCGGAACCGGCCAGCCTCTCGCTCCTGGGACTTGCCGGCATGGGCCTTCTGGCTCGTCGTCGTCGGGCCTAAGCTTGAGATATTGTGAATTGTGTTGAATTACATCCCCTGTTGACCGATAATGGCTACAGGTAACTCAGAAAAAGACAGGAAGTGTACTATGAAAAAGATTTGGATCATCGCTCTGGCCTTGATGGCGTTCACGGCTGTTGTCGACACCGCCCAGAAGGCACTCGCGGACAATCCGACGACCCCACCGGTGGTCGTCGGCAAGAAGAAGTAGCAGAAAAAGGCTCGCCCTGTCCACACTTTCTATCGTGTGGTTGGGCTTCCTTTCCAAAGGTTTCAGTTGTGGCGAAGTGCCATTAGGTACTTCGCCACAACTGTTTTTCGATTTTCTACCCTAATCTAAATCCAGAGGAAGGCTTACTCTGGCTGTTTGCCTCTCTTGGATTTTCTGAATTCCGATATTCGGACGTTGAGTATTTCCGATCCGTACTTGCAAATCTGTGATTTGGAAGCACATTAGGTTCATTCACAAACGCATCCTCAAACGACGATGCGATCGTTCAGATGCCTCATGAATGAACTACATGAAGCTAACGAACGTAATGTATAAGCTGAACGTGCGTCGCTACTCAGGCTATCTCGGAGGGTATTTCGCCAGACCCGGTCGAGTTGCCCAAGCAGGCCGGATTTCCGTTGACATATTGGCGTTGCTGAGCGAAGACAGAGTATTGCGGCACGGTACAAACCGATCCTTTCAGCCAGACTAACTTCGTATCCAGGCTCGATCGCTTGGTCGAGTGACACCGGCGCGGTGATAAGCACAGTTGCCATGATGGAGACACTGAATGAGTTCCGTAGCACGAAATGAATCGCCTGACGCCCCGCGTTCAGCCCCCAAGATTATACCGGCCGACATGGCGACGCGCGGGGTCTTGCAGATTCTGTGGCGTCGACAGTTGATCCTGTTTCTGTGTGTCATTGTTTGTTTGGTGACCGCGGTGGTCTACATCACGCAGGCTACTCCGGTCTATGCGAGTCAGTCTCGCATTTATATCGACAACAACACGTCTGCATTCGTGCAAAGCCTGATGATGACCACCGGTCAGGGAGGCAATTACCTCTCGACCCAGTGCGACGTCATCACGTCGTCGCCGATCGTCAACGCGGCCGTCGGCACGTTGCCGCTGCAGACCCTACCGTCGCTGGCAAACATTGAGAACCCAGTCAACTTCATCCGTGCCTCACTCACCGCCGCAGTCGGTCGCACTAGCGACATCATCACTGTCAGTTACGAATCGCCGTACCCCAACGACTGTATGCGCGTCGTGAATTCCGTTGTTCAGGCCTATATCGAAAACCAAACTCAGAAGCGCAGAAGTGTTTCGCAGAGTATTAAGAAGATACTGGTCGACGCGTACGAGCGGAACAACACAGAGCGAAAAGACGCAAGCGAAGGGATAAGGAAATTCATCGAATCGCATCCTGATATCGCACTGCGGACCGACCGAGGCAATATCGTGCTCGAGAAGTTGCAGACATTGACCGACGCCTTGGTGAAAGAGACGTCGAACAAAGTCGATGCCCAAGCGGCTTGGGAGTCCGCTAAGGCTCTTCAGGCCGACCCTCAGGCAGTGGCCGAGTTTATCGTCATGCGTGGCGCCACGGGGCAGGGTTCCGGCCTGAATGAACTGCTCGCCCAGTGGCAGAGCGAGCTGAAAGTCGCATTCGCGCAGGGTTACGGCGCGGACAGCAATCAAGTCAAAAAGATTATCGCCAACATGGATGCGTTAAAGGAGCGCATCCGTGATTCCGAAGACCGCTACATCAAGGCCTATGTCGCCGTGATGAATCAGAACTATCTCACCAGCGTGAACAAGCTGAACATTCTGCAGAAAGATTACGACGAGACCAAATCCCAGGCCGTCGCTTTGGGCAACAGTTTCGCGCAGTTGCGTGTCCTGCAGGACCAATTCGACAGTACCACCAAATATATGGAAGGCCTTGCGACGAAGGTCAAGGAAATCGACGTCACCAACACCGAAAGCACCAACGTCAATGTGCAGATCCTGGAAGTAGCCAAGGCTGAGCCGGTACCGATTCGTCCGAAGAAGCTGCAAGTCCTGATGATCGCCGGCATCGTCGGCGTGATGATGGGCTTCGGTGCCGCCTTGCTGCAGGATTGGATGGACCAGCGGCTGCGGTCGGTGGACGAAATCTCCGCCGCTTTGCAGTTGCCGATCCTCGGCGTTGTACCGCACATCATGGGCGGCAAGACGGCGATGGCGCGAGGCATGGAAGTGCATGTCGAGCCGATGAGCGAAGTGTCCGAAGCGTACCGAACCATCCGCACGGCCGTTTATTTCGGCGTGCCGGAAGGGCAGGACAATACCGTGCTCGTCACGTCGCCGGCCCCGGGTGACGGCAAGACGACGATGGCCTCGAACCTGGCGATCGCGATGGCGCAGGCAGGTCACAGCGTCCTGCTGATCGACTGTGACTTCCGCCGGCCGCGTCAGCACCGTATCTTCGGGATGAAAGACGACGTCGGCCTTTCGAGCGTTCTGGCCGGCCAGCACTCGCTGGGTGAAGCGGTGCAGCCGACCACCGTGCCTAATATGTCGCTGTTGCCTTGCGGTCCGATTCCAAATAACCCGTCGGAAATCCTCAACAGCCAGATTTTCGCCGATACAATCGAAGAGCTCAAAGGTAAGTTCGATCACGTCGTGATCGACAGCCCGCCGGTCAACCCGGTGACCGACGCCCGCATTCTGGCCGCCAGCGCCGATGTGACGATCATCGTCGTCCGTGCCGACAAGAGCACGCGAAAACTGTCGGAGAACGCACGAGAAAGTCTGCTCGGCGTGGGCGCGAACATCCTGGGCGTCGTGGTGAACGACGCCCCGCGCTCCGGCCGCGGATACGGCGGTTATGGGTACGGGTATTACAGCGATCGCCTCTATCGCGACCGAACGAATAAGTCTGCCGGACGGAACAAGGCCACGACCGAAGTCGCCACTTCGAAGGACAAGAATAGCAGCCGGTCGTAAACGGAATGATGCCCGCGCCAAGCGCTTGAGTTGACGGCGCCGCGACGCCGAGGTTGATTAATCACCCGCCCCCGCGGTGCCGGCGGCGATGAAAGCTTCGGATCGGCTCCTCGCAACACCTCGGCTTGCAACAATGATGGAGGTCCTTCGGGATCGCAGGAGCCCTATGAGTCGGCGATCGGGTGAGCATTACCTCGAAGTAGAACTGAACGCACCTTTAACGGCGTATGACTACGCCGTTGAGTGGGTGTTGGGACTTGCCTTAATTGTTTCGCCATTCTGGTACGGTGCTACCGGTGCTGCCGGACAGCAAGTGCTTTTTGTTCTGGTCGCGCTTCTCGCTTTACTGGTGGGAGCGAAGTATGTTTCGACTCGTGGGGCTCGCTTCGTCTTCACTTGGGCGTATCTGCCCATGCTGCTTTACCTGTTGGTTGTTTGTCTGAGCGTCATTGCCCTACCGGCCGGCATAGTTCGATCCATTTCTCCTGGTACCTTCGAAGAAAAAGAACGGCTGTTGTCCGATAATCCCAATGTCAGTGTTCTACTCGCCAAGCTCACCATCAGTTTTAATGTTTGGAATTCGCAACGAGGTTTACGGCTCGTTCTAGCGGCTAGCGTAATCTTTGCCACGGTGGCCAATGTCTATCAGACCCCGGCGCAGATCAAGCGACTTCTGGCCACGATTGCGACGGCTGGCCTTCTGGTAACGCTGCTAACGCTGGCGCAGAACATAACCCATGAATCCGGCCAGCCGTATCGTATCTACTGGGATTTTACGGCTATTTCGGTCCAAGCACCGCATCCCAATGCTGGGCCATTCCCAGGCAAAGCACAACTGGGCCAATACTTAAACCTGACAATCGGTTCCATGGTCGCGCTGATGCTGGTCAGGATAGGGGAGGGATTTCGAGGGGAGGATCTGTCGGGCCGTGAAATTTTTGAGCGGGCGGGGAGGTCCACGATCCAAACCACTTTTTTCCTTTTAGTCGTGATTATAACAGCACTCGGTACGCTTGCATGGAGTTTCTCTCGCGGCGCAATGTTGGGGGCAATATTAGGTGGGGCAACGGCGAGTATCCTGATATTGATCAAACGCGGATGGCGTAAGGGTGAAACGATCGTTCTAATCAATCTACTTTTATTGATTTCAATTGTTTTGGTCTGCGTCTATTTACTTCTGGATTCTAAATTTAATGAGCTCGCGGGCACAACTGCGGTAAGCGGTACTGTCCGATGGAACCTCGTGAAGTCGATGCCGTCCATGTTTCGAAGCTGGCCCGTGTTCGGCACAGGGCTTGAGACATTTGAGTGGATGTTCCCGCTGTTTCAGCCGAAAGATACACCCGGGTTTTTCGTATACGCCGAGAATGATTGGTTGCAGATGTTCACCGATACTGGTGTCGTCGGTGGCGTATTGGTGTTGGCGTTTATTGCAATCCTGATTCGGATGTGGGTCGGCGCGTTTCGCGGTCGCAACCCGATTCATCTGGCTTCGATAGGCATTGCGATGGCGATTGTGGCCATCATGATCCACAGCGTCACCGATTTTTCACAACATGCTCCGGCCGTGGCGACGGTCACCGCAGTGCTTCTTGGATTGACCGTGTCCTTAAATCGATTGGCCACCCGCTCGACTCAGCATTCTTCACAAGCTCCGCGATTCGGCTGGAGCCCGTGGCCGCGATTGGCAATAGCGTCGGCCGTTGTAGCCGCTATGGTCTGGTCGGTTTGGACACTGGACAAAATTCGGCAGGCTGAGAGCCTTTCGTATGAGTCTGATTTTTCATCGTCGTCATTCAAAGCTTCGTGGACCGATCCAGATTTCATGTTGAAACGTGACGAGTACTACGATCCTGCGATCGACGCCGATGAAGAGGCCGCGCGGTTGGATCCGAATAATGTGTTGTACATCCACTACTTGAATCACTTCCGTTGGCGAAAGCTGTCGGCCAAGCGCGATCCGGTTACGACGGCTATCATCTATCCTCCCAATGCAAAGGTGGTTGCCGAAAAAATCGTGACGGAGATGTCAACGGCCCGAACCATCTGCCCGTGCTACGGCAAGCTGTACACGTTGCTCGGGAAAATGCAGTGGGAGTTGCTTGATCGATCACAGGCTGTCGCCAATCTGGAAACGGGTCTGGCCCTTCGCCCGTCCGATCCCGAACCGCGATTCTATCTGGCGGTCGCTGCCGCTTCGGACGGGGACTGGGAAAAGGCCCGTCAACATGCCAGCCTTTGCATCGAGAAGGACGGCGCTTACACATCACTTCTAATCAATTACTTCGGGCGAGAATGCAATCGGTACGATATCGCCTACGAATTGGTCCGTCATAATCTCGATGCGTTAAACGAATTTTTAAACACAATCAAAGATGACCCTGCGCAGCGGGCGCTGACTGTACAAGCTCAATCCCAAAAACTGGCACTGGCAAGAAAAGCGGCCATCGAGCACCCCAAAGACGGCCGGTACTGGGCGGCGCTGGCGGAAAGCCTTCAAATGAATGACGCACCTACTCCCGAGGTCATTGATGCGTATCAAAAGGCATTGGAGTTCGATTACGGAAACCTGGGTTGGCGTATCAGGTTGGCCCGTTTACTGAAAACTATTGGACGTAAGGACGATGCTGAAAATCAAGCGGAAATCTGTCTTCGGATCGATCCGCAAATGGCCGAAGCAAAGGTATTGCTGGCTTCGCTTAAAGAGCTTCCACCACCCACTCCGGCACCCTAGGTATGCGGTGGGCTAAGGAAGCGAAAAATTATCGGTGCACCGACGGGGACGGAGTGCGCGCCGACTTAGCCGGAACCGGCGGCGTACGATCAGGATAGCGAATATGTTGAAGCTTTCCGACAATCCCCCGATCCTGCCTGATGGCGTGAACTCATTGCTTGACGTCCGTGGGACTTGGTACATTGCGCATACCAAGGCTCGATTCGAAAAAGCATTCGCCTGGGATCTGCTTGCGGCTGGCGTAGATTACTTCTTGCCGATGATTCCACGGGTTCGCTTCTCCGGCGGTCGCAAACGCACCGTCCTCATGCCGCTGTTTACGTCCTATGTATTTTTTTCAGGAGACGCGCAGGCTCGCTTTCGGGCCTTGTCGACGCATCGAATCTGCCAAGTACTTCCGGTGACTGATCAGGCGGCTTTTGTCACCGAATTGCACGCCATCGAATTAGCACTTCAAGGGAAAATCGCGATGGACCCGTATCCCTTCGCCGCCATCGGAAATCGCGTTCGTATCGCGGCCGGGCCGCTGATGGGGTTGGAAGGCATCGTCGTCGAGCGCAATAAGTTGGCAAGGGTCGTCTTGCAGGTGAGCGTACTCGGCCAAGGCGCTTCGGTGCAGATCGACGCCGACGTGCTTGAAGCGATCGATTCGCCGCTTGATTCGCTGGTTCGGGGTGGAAAGGTCGTGTCATGATCAGCACCTTTCCGTTGATCTATCTCGGGTCGATGTTGACCTCCGTGCTCGCCACGCCGCTGGTGGTGAAGGTGGCTCACAAGTTCGGCGTGCTCGATAAGCCTGATCCGCGCAAAGTCCACCGCGTGCCGATCCCCCGTATCGGCGGGGTCGCGATCGTCGTCGCCATGCTGGCTGGAGCATTGCCGGGATACTTGATTGATTCGGATCTGCGAAATTCCTTTTTCACTCACCGTGGCGAAGTCCTAACGCTCCTGATCGGCTCGTTCGCGATCTTCCTCGTCGGCCTGCTTGACGATCTGCTTAACCTGCCGAGCAAGATCAAACTGGTTGCGTTGGTGCTGGCGGCGATCGCCGTCTGCAACGCCGGTATACGGATCGAACACCTGCCGCTCATCGGGGAATTCGATGCTCCATGGATCAGTTGGCTCGTCACGATCTTTTGGATCTGTACCGTAACCGTAGCGATCAATTTCATCGACGGCCTGGACGGGCTGGCGGCCGGCATTAGCGCGATCGCCTGCGGGGTGATTGCGGTCATCGCCGCTCACAATTCGGATTCGATCCTCATCGTGCCCTCGCTGGCGCTGCTCGGCAGTCTCACGGGCTTCCTCTTTTTTAACTTCAATCCCGCCAAGATTTTCATGGGCGACTGCGGGAGCATGTTCATCGGCTTCATGCTGGCCGTCACCAGCATCAAGTGCAACAGCAAATCGGGCACGGCGATGGGGTTGTTGCTTCCTGCGCTGGCGCTGGGTATCCCGCTGTTCGACACAGTGATTACGATGATCCGCCGCGGCATTTTGAAGCGCCGCTCGATTTTTTCTGCTGAAAAAGGTCACGTGCATCACAAGCTCATGGAAATGGGCATGGAGCACCGCAACGCCGTCCTAACGCTTTACGGCGCAACCGCTGTGCTCGCCGGTTTGGGCGTGTTGACGCTCTACAACTCCAGCGACGCCGGTCTGGCTCTGATTTTCGGTACGGCGGTCGTCTTCATCTTGCTGTTCTTCTATAAGGTCGGCAGCGTGCAGGTGTGGGAAACGATCGTGGCGATGCGGCGCAACGCCGCCATGCGAAGCGAACAGAAGACGTACCGCAACGTATTCGAGCAATCGCAGTTGCGGTTTGCCAACGCCTTCTCCTTCGACGAATGGTGGCGCGAGGTATGCGAGTCCGCCAGGGCATTGCAGTTCCGTACGCTTAAGTTGCCGCTAACCAATCGCGACGGCCTGGAGCGGATCGCCGAATGGAACAGCGGCCCGATGCCCGGCCCGCAGCAGACGATCAAAGTCACGATTCCCGTCCGCCACCGCCGCGGTGGCAACGCGCTGAAGGCTGAAGCGGAAGTAGCCGTGCTCGATTCGCTGGAATCGGCCGGTGCCCGCGTGACATTTTTTGCCCGCCTCATGGAAGAGCACTGCCTTGCAGTATTGCCTACAAGCTCATCTGCACCCGCGTCACCAACGGTCGCGCCGAAGAAGGTAAACATGGCTCCCATGCTGCTGACCGAACCGACCAGCCCGATGCACCCGGGCAAATCCAAACCGCGCCGTGGAACCTCGCCGCGGATGGACAATCGCGCTACTCCCAGCAGCGGCGGAAAACGCCGCGTCGCGATCGTGCACGACTTCCTCTACGTCTACGCCGGTGCCGAGCGCGTGCTGGAGCAGATGATCGAGGCGTACCCCGAGGCCGACATCTTCTCGCTGTTTGATTTCCTGCCGCATAAAGATCGCGGGTTTCTCAAGGGTAAATCGGTTACCACCAGCTTCATCCAACGCATGCCGATGGCCTCGACCAAACACCGGCACTACCTGCCGTTCATGCCGCTTGCGATCGAGCAGTTGGACGTCAGCCGGTATGACATCGTCATCAGCAGCAGCTACCTTGCCGCCAAGGGCGTCATCACCAGCCCGAACCAGATTCACATTTGTTACTGCCACACGCCGGTGCGATTCGCCTGGGATATGCAGGCGCAGTACTTGCAGGAAAGCGGACTGACCTACGGTCTCAAATCGCTGTTCGCGCGGGCGGTGCTGCATTACATCCGCAACTGGGACGTGCGATCGGCCAACGGCGTGGATCAGTTCGTGAGCAACTCGCAATTCGTCGCCCGGCGGATCAAGAAAATCTACCGCCGCGACGCGTTGGTGATCTACCCGCCGGTGGACGTGGAGAAGTTCACGCTCTGCGAGGAGAAGGACGATTACTACATCACCACCAGCCGCCTGGTGCCGTACAAGCGGATCGATCTGATCGTCGAAGCGTTTAACCGGATGCCGGACAAGAAGCTGCTGGTGATCGGCGAAGGCCCCGACTTCTACAAGATCAAAGGCAAAGCCGGCCCGAACGTGCAGATGCTGGGACATCAACCGCTCGAGCAGATGAAGCAGTACGTGCAAAAAGCCAAAGGGTTTGTCTTCGCGGCCGAGGAGGATTTCGGAATCGTGGCGGTGGAAGCCATGGCCTGCGGCACGCCGGTGATCGCCTTCGGTCGCGGCGGGGCGACGGAGAGCATCGTCCCGGGCAAGACGGGGATTTTCTTCGAGAGCCAGACCATCGATTCGCTGACCGAGGCGATTCAGCGGTTTGAAAGCTCGCCCAAGATGGACCCCGCCGTCATCCGCGCCCAAGCTGAGCGATTCAGCAACGCCCGGTTCCGGCAGGAATTGACGGAGTTGGTGGAACAGAACTGGACCGCGTTTTTAGTGACCTCTTCGCTTGCGAGTCCATTGCGTAATTCTGAAATTGGCACTCTCGACACGCAACAAATCGATGACGGAAAAGGCAACAAAATGGTTTCAGTTAAAAACTAGGTCCTAACCCAATTGACTTTGGCTAGTTTAGTCGAGGTCAGCTAACGGTGGCGAAATATGAAAGTAGATAATTTCGACAGCAAAAAAGTGGCGGCAGTATTAGTCGCGATTTCTTGTTGTGCCGTGGCATTGATGTTGACATGGCAATTGAGTCAGCGACTTGACCAGACGATTCTGGCGGCACTGATCATCGTGGTAATGACAGAGTTCGCTGTCATGACGCCTCGCGCTTCCATTGCGTTGACGTGGGTTTACCTTGCTTTGAACGGTGACCTTCGAAAGCTACTTATGTATACGGTGGGGCGCACCGACAACGACCCTCTTTTGCTGGTGGCACCGGCAGTGATGGCGGTACTCGTATTCTCTTTAGTATTTAATAATCAAATCCAGAGCAATTCCCGCCTGTCACGGATGATGATTTGGTTTTCGATTTTGATGGTACTTCAAGCGCTCAATCCCTATCAAGGGGGGATTATGATTGGATTAGCAGGACTTTTTCTATTCCTGTGCCCGATGAGCTGGTTTTGGGTTGGGCAATATTACGGAACCGAGGAGTTTCTTAAGAAGATGCTTCTTAGGGTGTTCGTGCCGATGGCTCTGGTGGCATCTTTTTATACGTTCTATCAGGCGGCTTACGGGCTTTTTGATTTTCAAATGTACTGGCTCATTCAGACGAAAATGATCGATCTAAATTTGGGAAATACGCCAAGACCTTCAGCGTTTTTTCCCGCACCATCGGAAATGGGGATGTACGCTGCGACTGCGGCGATCATTATGTGGGCGAGTTTCCTCTGCCACCGAAACCGCAAATGGACTTGGATCATTCCGATTTTGGCCGCAGCGTGCTTTCTACAGGGTAACCGAGGAAATGTTGTGATTATGCTGTTCGTGGGTTGCCTAATGTGGGCACTTACGGGCACGAATTCCCGGACTTGGGCTGTTCGGCTGGCAATTGCAGTGGCTATAGGGTTCGGTGGATTGCTGTATTCGCTTTCACAAATTGGCGACGCGGATTCCTCCTCATCGATCTCACCGATCCTGCAACACCATGCCAAGGGGATACTGAATCCTGGCGATTCATCACTGCAAGGGCATGTTGTCATGATGTTTTCTGGGATTTTCATGGGAACGGTTCAAAACCCATTCGGGTGGGGAATTGGATCGACGACCCTGGCTGCGGCGCGGGCCAATACTATGGTTGCTGAAATGGAAGTAGATTTCACTAATATCTTTTTGTCGATGGGCGTAGTTGGCGGAGTTCTTTATTTATGCATCATTGGGTCGATCATGAAGCGCGCATTTAATTTCTGGAGGGCGCAACGAAGCTTTATCGCCATGGCGATTCTTGGAATCTGCCTTGTCCAATTTACAAACTACCTTCGCGGCTTGCACTATTCACTTGTCATTTTGGTCTGGTTTACATTCGGTGCCCTGGAAAACCTGACGAGCCAGCAATCAACATCGTCTGCTGAACTTCCTAACTTGTCTTTGATGAGACGGCGAAATCGTAAAATGGTTGTGGCCCCCTGATATTGTGGTAGTGATTCGCACCGAAACCGAATTTTCATGAAGATTGCCATCGTCACAGAAAAGCTGGTTCGCGGAGACGGGCAGGGACGAGTCAACTTAGAGATTGCCCACCACGCGCTGGCCAAAGGGCATCAGGTTGTACTTCTGGCAGATCAGGTTGCAACCGAACTGACTGCCGCCGGTGCAGTGTGGATTCCGATCCATCCCAGAATATCCCGGCCGCACTTGTTCAACGTGATTGCTTTCGTTCGAAAAGCCAACTCTGCTATCCAGCAAATGGGCAACGAGTGTGATTTGATCGTTGGGAATGGTTACAGCATCACTTGTAAGCACGACGTCAATCTTTGCCACTTGGTTCACGGCGCGTGGATCAAATCGCCGAGCCACACAGCGCGAACCAGTCGAGGACCTTATGCGTGGTATCAGTGGCTATATTCCAAGTTCAATTCGTGGACAGAATTAAAGGCGTTCGCGGCTTCCGATTGGGTCGTGGCTGTGTCAAAGTCCACTGGTGCGGAATTGGTTCAGATTGGAGTTCCCGAGCAGAAAGTTCGCGTTATTTACAACGGCGTTGATCTGGAAGAGTTTAAGCCCGGCCATGAGGACCGGGCCGCGCTGGGACTACCTTTAA
>JBBROD010000024.1:0-53549 GCA_038229715.1 Tepidisphaerales bacterium
CAGCAGTGGCGGGAGCACGATCAGCATCGCCGTTCCGATCAGCACCAGTGGAACGTATTTCTTTTCGACTTTGTCCGTGAAGACCTGTGTGGGCGACTTGGTGGTTTGTGCTTCATCGACGAGCTTGACGATCTTGGCCAGCGTAGATTCCGACGCCAGCCTGGTGACGCTGACGAGCAGCAGCCCTTCGCCGTTGATCGTGCCGGAGTAGACCTGATCGCCGACAACTTTTTCCACCGGAACGGATTCGCCGGTGATCGGAGATTGATCGATCGCCGACGCGCCGCTGACAACACTGCCGTCGGCAGGCACGCGATCAAACGGGCGGACGACCACTTGATTGCCCTTCTGGAGATCTTCGACGCGCACCTGCGTCTCATGGCCGGCGGTGTCGCGGACGGTCGCGACATCGGGCGCGAGTTTCGCCAGCGCCGCGATCGCCCGGCGGGCGCGGTCCATCGCCAGTTGTTCGCCGGCCCCGCCGAGCGCAAACAGCACCAGCAGTAGGCCGCCTTCTTCATAGTGACCGAGCGACGCAGCGCCGAACGCGGCGGCGAACATCAGCACGTCGATGTCGAACTTGAACTGCCAGAGAATCTTGAACGTGTCGATCGCCGTGAACCACCCGGCCAGTACAAAGCAGCCGATGACAGCGGTCAGGCGCAGCCATTCGGGGCCGTGCATCGTGTGGGTGATGAACGCCACCAGCAGCAACGCCGCGCCGACGATCGCCATCACCAGCTGGCGATGCTCGCGCAGTGTACTGAACGTTCTTTCGGAGAAGGATGGAACGGACTCTTTCTCAATCGGTTTTGGCCCGCCGGAGCGCAGGCGCAAGCCTAAATCATCCAGCCGGCGGACGATTTCCGGCAACGCGCACGTCCGGCGGTCGAACTCCACGCGCAACGATCGCGACGCATAGCTGGCCGACGCGACCACGCCCGGCAATTTGGCCAGCGCCCGCTCGATCGACTGCTCCGCTCGCGGCGAGACCATGCCTTCAATCCCCAGCACCACCTGCGCGCGCGTGGGAAGCAGACATGTCCCCGCCCGATCTGCCTGTACGCTGAGCTCACTTAATGACAGCATGGCCGGGTCGTATTCCAACTCCAGAGTCGCTTGTGAATCGCCGTCGGTGCAGTGAAGATCGACGCTACGAATGCCGGGAGTCACCAGCAGTTGCTCGCGCAGACAAGCGGCGCACTTTCGTCGCTCGCCGGGCTCTTGCGGGCAGGTGGCGTCAAGCGTGAGGGTTGTTATGGCCATAAGTCTGACTTATACGGAATAAATCGATCGGTTGAATCGTAGCCGATTGTAGGGATTCTCGAAGGCGTTTGCCGAGGCTTCGATCTCGCGAATCTGAAGTGATACTGCGTCTCAACGTTGGGAGAAGCGTGAACTCGTCTGTCAAACCCATATTGGTGATTGGTTTAGCCATTGTGGTGATGGCGTCGCTGTCGCTGTATTTGCGGGCTTCAGGGAAAGAGGTCATTTCCTGGCGCGAAGATTACACCACCGCCAAGGCCGAGGCGGCGGCGGGGAACAAGCCGATGCTCGTCTACTTCACCGCGCCGTGGTTCGGGCCGTGCGACTACATGAAGCGAACCACTTGGGCCAGTAACGACGTGAAGCAGTCGCTGGCCAACTACGTGCCGGTCAAGCTCAATGTCGACAATAATGAGGAATTCGCCAAGTTGTTCGGGATCGACACGATTCCGCACGTCTTCATCGTCCAGCCCGGCGGGCAGGTCACGCGCGACTATAGCGGCGCGATGACGCCGGAAGAATTCGTCGCGTGGATCGGAAAGTCTTAAGTCAACTCACGCGGGGATGAGCGGCGTCCGCTGCAAGACGCGCGATACCCCAATGCTAAGTACGATCGATACAACTGCGACAAAAACATCCTCCCATGCGGAGGGCTTGGTAACTCTTGAGAAAAGAGCCTGTAGCAATTCGACGAACAATACGTGTACGATGTAAATGCCAAACGCATACACCCCTGCTGCCGCAACACTGCGGATGAGTTTCCCGCTGCCAGGCCAAAGCGCCATCATCATCGCGCCAACACCTGCTATGGCCTCAAGTCCCGCGTGTCGATCCGTACGGAATAAGACAATCTGAGTGCCAATAAGTATTGCGGCTCCGATGATTGCAGCCATGCGCGTTCGCAGGGCGCGTCCTAGCCATCGTTCCCCCGCCACCATCGCCACGCCCGCGAACAAGGCCGGCAGCGTGCCGTATGAAGTGTATAGAAAATAGCCGTTCCCTTTGCTGAGTTCAAACGGAAACGACAGTGGCATGACCGCGCTAGCCATCGCCAATCCAATCGATCCGACAAAGATGATCCCGGCCGCAAATGGATTTAATACAGCCGCTTTACACAGCGGAAACACCGCGATCGATGCCACACACAGGAACGGTAAAAACCACAACTGTTCTGCTGGCCCTGCCCAAAACAGTGCTGGATCGAACATGATCGGATCGCCGCGGTGAAACACGGCATGTTTTAGCGCTCGGGCGGCTAAGTAGATCGCCGTCCAAATCAGAAATGTGCCGTACAGACGCAGCGCCCGTCGAACCGCGTAGCGCGACCACAACACGTCAGGCTTACGCGAGAGGCTTTGGCCCATCAGCCAGACGGAGATGATGGTAAAAAATGGAACCGCCCATCGCGCCCAGATCGTTCCGCCGAGCACTTCGGTGGTGTGGATCCAGACAACACCGCACGCGGCGATAAAACGCATCGCGTCGATACCTATCAGGCGGTTGGAAGGTACGGATTGTGACATGCCTGCCGAGCGATAGTGTCGCACCTTGTCATGGAATAGTTGCCCATGACAAGGTGCGTCCATGTCGCATGGGCTACCAGCCCATGCCTTAGCTCCGTTGATCTATAGCGCCATCACCGCGTGTTGCTGCCCATCGGGTTGAGCACGTTCTTGCGCCCGCGGGTGATCGTCAGCGGCACGGTCGGCTCGACGCACTTGGCGGCGAACTCGTCGTAGAACTTGTTGACGAAGGTTCGCGTCGCCCATGCCGTCCCGTCGGCCAGGCCGCAGATCGTCGTGCCGGGCATGATGCCCATGGTTTTTTCCAGCTCAAGCAGCATGTCGATGTCTTTGGGCTTTCCGCCGCCGTCGACGATGCGGTCGAGGATTTTGCGCATCCACGCCGATCCTTCGCGGCAAGGCGTGCATTGGCCGCAGGATTCGTGGGCGTAGAAGCGGACGCAGTTGCGCAGCGCCGCCACCATGTCGGTATGCTCGTTCATCACGATCATGCCTGCCGTACCGAGGCCAAGGCACCCGCCGCGGAAGCGGACGTCGTCAAAATCTAGCTTGATATCGAGCTGGTTCGTGCCGAGCACGCCCATCGAGATTCCGCCGCAAATGGCGGCCTTGTAGGCACCGCCCTTCATCCCGCCGGCCATGTCGATCGACTGCTGCAGCGTGATGCCCAGTTCGTTCTCGTAAACGCCGGGCTTCATCACATGCCCGCTCATGCCGAACAGTTTGGGCCCCGGCGAAGAAGCTGTGCCCATCGTCTTAAACCACGCCGGCCCGCGATCAATCACCGGCGGGACGAGGGCGAGGGTTTCGACATTATTGATAACCGTCGGCCGGGCGAAGGCGCCCGCGATCGCCGGGAAAGGCGGTTTATTTCGCGGCCAGCCGCGCTTGCCTTCGAGGGCTTCGAGCAATCCGGTCTCTTCGCCGCAGATGTAAGCACCTGCCCCGCGGTGAACAAAGCATTCCACCTTGGCTGCCGATCCAAGCACGCCGCCTTGCCCGAAAATGCCGTGGTCGTAGGCTTCTTTCAGAGCGAACTCCAGCACTTTGGCTTGCCGGTGATACTCGCCGCGGATAAAGATGTACGCCACATCACACTGCGTCGCGATGGCGGCGATGGCGATGCCTTCCAGCATCTGGTGCGGGTCGTAGTCGATCAGGTAGCGATCCTTGAACGTGCCCGGCTCGGATTCATCCGCGTTGACGGCCAGGTAATGCGGCCCTTTCTTGTCCTTGGGGATAAACGACCACTTCTGCCCCGCCGAAAACCCCGCCCCGCCGCGACCCCGCAGGCCGGACTCGGTGACGGTTTTGATGATATCGTCGGGTTTCATTTCCAGCGCCTTGCGGAGCGCCGCATAGCCGCCGGTGGCGACGTAGTCGTCGTAGGTGATCAGCTTACGCTTCTCAGGGTCGAGCGGGATGCGTTTGGTGAGGACCGGTTCATTAAATGCCATAGACTATCCTTAGCGACAATACAATCCGCCGCGTTGATCTATTGTAGTGGGAAGCACGGCACCGGACAAATCCGAACACTCCGCCCTATGGTTGTCCTTGGATCGAGCGTTTTTTGGCCGGCGGCAATCCGATATCGATGCGATTCACCTTTTGCCCGCCCGCGTTTTGCCACGGTCAATTGGGTAAAGGCACTTTCTCAATGTAAGTGTCGACATAAGCTGTATGCGCGACGAATAGTGAACCGCTGGCCGTCTGAAAACAACTGGAAGCGTCATCGCCGGCCAGGGTGTATTCTTGAATGATGTCTCCGGTTTTGGGGTCAATGAAGAAGATTGAATGGCGAACGCAGACAATGAGCCGCGAGCCGGTTTTGTCGAAATAGAGAGCGCTGATGGTGTCGTCGAACCCCTCAATCGGAGGCAGTGCCGCGCAGGTCTGGGCGTCCCACAGCAGCACGTTGCCGGCGGATTCGGCGGCGAGGAACTTTTCGCTTGCTGCCACCGCTTGAGACCCTTTGGGGGTCTCAAACTCAAATATTTTCTTGCAGTTGGCGATATTCCACACCTGCACGACGCGGCGCTCTTCAACTGTTTCTCGCTGAGGATCCGGCGGAGTGCATAACGAGACGACCACGCGCTTGTTGTCGGGGCAAATGACCATGCTGCTTACGGGCTGAAAACCGGTCGGCAAATCGGGAAGCCGTTTGCCAGTCGTCAGGTCAACAATCTGAATATCTTTGTCGTTGTTCTTCGGGGCGATCACCTTGCCTTGGTTGTCGCGGACTGCATTCGGCCGGGCCGCGAGAAGATACTTCTCGTCACGGCTTAACGCGATATTGCAGAAATCGCGGTTCAACACCCAGGATCGCGATTTTTTCTGCCTCACACCCTGCAATTCCACCAGCGCTCCGGGCGCTTTGCCCAGAGGTGTATCATAGACGTAAATTTGCTGACTCGTGGCCGAAAAGATAGGCATGTTGCGCATCGGCCGCAAGCCGGCCCGCTGTGGGGGTGTAAGGTCTTTTTTAGTGGGAATTTCCAGAACTCCCATCCGGGAAATATCGTCGATCGTGGCCAGATATTTCTCGTCTGGACTTATTGCGTAGTTTTTTATCCTGCCTTTATGAAATGCAAACGGCTTGAGCGGGATTGAAGGATCGATGATACGAATATCGGTGTCGCGCCCGGGCTCGATTTGGTCAGAAAAAACACCGTCGTATTTACCTCCCCCGCCGATCAGAATCGTCTTCCCGTCGGCAGAGGCTGCGATCGCCCGCAACTGTTCGGAGGTTTCTGCGAGCGAAATAGGTTCTTTCTTGGCGGCGGCATTAAACTGGTATGATATATTTTGCTCAACACCATAAAATAAATTGCCGTCGGGCGAAAAATCCCCCCATCGAAACGGCTGAAACGTGGTTCCCTTTTTAGTCTCGGCATGTGTATTCAGATCCACGACCGACCAGCCTTTGGAGTCCGAGACGGCAATCTGGGAGTCACTGAGAACCTTGACGGTGTAAAGGTTCTTCCTTGTCAGCGTGTATTGCGAGGTTTGATCCTTGGAGAACTGCTGTATTTCAGATACGTATTGATCGCCCTTCCCTTCACCGATTTGATGTTGATAGACGACAAAGAATTGATCGCCGGCCGAGTTGACAGCCACGTCCAGCGGTTGGGTCGGAAAGGATTTGGACCAGAGGGGTTTGTCGGCATCGACATCAATGACAGTCATCTCATCGCTTCCACAATTGATGGAGACTGTGATCTTTCCGTCATCAGCAATGCCCACCCCATGGATATGGCCGGGACGGTAAATCAGTGAGAGCAGGTTCTTATTCGGCAAATCCCAGATGCAGACGCGCCCGTCACGTCCGCCGCTGATCAAGCGACGCCCGTCGGGTGTGATGGCGAGCGAGATAATCGGGCCCCGGTGCCCCGCCAGCGTATGAATGCACTGCCGGGTGGAGATGTCCCAGACGCGAAGCAGGTGATCAAATCCCCCGGAGACGGCGGTCTTACCGTCGCGCGTGATCACCAAGGCGCTGACCGCGCCGTAGGTTCCGCGGAGCCGGCCGATTTCGCGGGTGCTGCCCACCGCGATCGCCTCATCCGCTCGCGCCTTGCCACCCCATGCGGCCACAAGGGCCAAAAGAACGCAGACCCGCGCTTGCGCAAAATAGTTCATTCGGATCCCATGTGTTGGCGATCAAGATTAGGCACAGTCCCGGTGATAAAGTATATTGTGTGGCTTCATGCGCAACAAATCGATTCGCCGGTGCTTGATACGGGCAATGGTGATCGGAACCATCGCCATTCATTTAGGAACAGTGATTGGCGCCCCCGTTGTCAGCCCTGCGCTTCAAGAGCGGTTCAATGCCTTACTGAAGCAGCTGGACGACGATGATTGGCGGGTGCGAGATGCGGCCACGGAGAAAGTTGCTGCGCTCCCGGTCGAAGCATTGCCGCTGGTGGAAGCGGCGATCAAATCCAAAAAGCTCTCTCCCGAGGTACAGAACCGCCTGTCTGACGTGATCGGCGATCTCCGTCGGCGAGGGGAAACCGCAGAACGCACCAAATACGCGGCCAAAATGGTGGCGGCTTTCCGGGATATGGTTCTGCACGATTACGATCGATTGTCCGATGCCAAATCGCCTTGGAACGCTTTGGCCCGTGATGCGCTGGTCAGGCAGATCAGCAGTTCAGCCACGTCGGGCAACCGCAGGGCGATTCGTGAAACCGCCGACCTTTTCCGGGCGATCGTCAAAGCCGGCTCGCAGGATCCGTTGGTTCGGTACTGTTTAGCCTTGGACGATTGCCGCTGGGATCGATCCAACGCGAACCTGGCGGCCATGCGGTCGTCAGTCGACTTGCTGCTTGCAAGCAAATACTCCCCCGCGTTGAAAGTCTCTGCCTTGTTGTTTCGAGCTGGGTCGTACCAGGATTCGAATTTCAAGAAGAACTCGTATCGTGAAAATCACGCGATTCTCCGCGACGTCGACGCCGTCATTGACCTGATGCCCCAAATCCAGGGCGTTCCGCTTCCGACCAAGTCAACGGCCCTGAATTGGGCGACTGAGGCTTACGCGCTGTATCGTGGAACCGGCGGGACCGATGAAAGTCGAATCACCAAGTTGATAACTTCGATTCAGGCCATCGCCCAGGACCCGGCCGACCCGCAGGTATTCGAATCCCGCGCGTTGCTTATTTTAGCCGGTGAGGAATCTGCCCCGAAGGATTTCGAGTCCGTCACCGACAAAGAACGACGTGCCGCCTCATATGCGTTGCGTGAACGCGCCTGTTCGATCGCAAAGCAGTGCGTGTTGGATCACCCCAAATCATTGACTGCATTGCGGCAGGCGATGCGATGCGCGATCCTGAAAGAGGACGACGCGCAGGTTCACCAACTTTATTCCCGCGCCGTAGCAATCGACCCACTCGATTTCGATTCCAGAGCGGAATTCGGGCAGTACCTGGTGATTAAAGGCGATACCGAGGAAGCGTTACGCTTCGCCGAGGAATGTTTTCAAACCCAGGCTTACTCAACACAAATCCCGCTGCTTTCAATGCGCATCCCGATCGGACTCTACCGCCAAGGGAGTGTCAGGGGTTCTCGGGAAGAATTTCTCAAATCCGATCGAGTCTGGTCCATGATCGAGCGCGGGTACCGCGAGCACCTGCGCGTCTCGCCACAAAATGACACGCTGCGCTCGGAGTTCGCCTATTGGGCCTGCTGCGGGGTCAAATGGGGCTTGGCCAACGAGCAGTTTCAGCTCGTCGGGAAGGATTTGGATCCCCAACCTTTCCTCAGCAGCGAGGTGGCGTTCTACATGGCGAACAAAGCGAAAAAAATGGCGGGGAAACAATCCCACTGATTTTCGTCCGGTGAATGATCGATCTCTGACACACATAAATCACATTCGAGGGATGTAGATGAAACTCTATACATGCTGGACCCCTGCAGCTTGGTCAAGCCTTTGACATTGAGCAATTCGTCCTCTCCAATACATC
This sequence comes from Tepidisphaerales bacterium, assembly GCA_038229715.1. Taxonomy (GTDB): domain Bacteria; phylum Planctomycetota; class Phycisphaerae; order Tepidisphaerales; family Tepidisphaeraceae; genus JANMES01. The sequence continues at coordinate 8,252 of JBBROD010000024.1, forward strand.
CTGCACACCCGGCGAATCAGGCAATCCGGTAAGCCGACCAACCTCGGAGGACCCATGAAGCGTTTTCATCAAAGTGTGATCTCTATCCCGGCGTTGTTGTTGACACTGATCTGCGGAGGTTCGACCGCTTTCAGTGCCCCGCGCCAGCCGAACGTCATCTGCATTGTCAGCGACGACCAAGGCTACGCCGACGTCGGATTTCATGGCAGTAAGGAAATCCCTACGCCGAACCTCGACGCACTTGCCGCTGAGGGCGTGATCTGCACGCAGGGGTACGTCACCTTTCCGGTCTGCTCGCCGTCGCGGGCGGGGTTTCTGACCGGACGCCACGGGGCGCGGTTTGGTTACAACACCAATCCGGACAACAACAAATCCCCCAATCGTCAGGCGATGGGATTGCCGCTTTCGGAAACGACGCTCGCCGACCGCATGAAGGCCGGCGGGTATGTCACCGGGCTGGTGGGCAAATGGCATTTGGGCACGGAAGATTATTTTCATCCTCTCAACCGCGGGTTTGACCACTTCTTCGGCTTCGTCGGCGGCGGTCACAAATACATCGACTGGAAAGTCGATCCCAAGAACACGTATGTCGCTCCCATCCTGAAGGGCCGTGAGCCGGTGAAAGGCGCTGAAGAAAAATACCTCACCGACCAGTTTTCAGATCAAGCCGTTAGCTTCATCGAGGAAAACAAAGACAAGCCGTTCTATCTGTACTTGGCGTACAACGCGCCGCACGAACCCCTGCAGGCCACGCCGGAGTTGCTGGCGCGCGTGCCGAATCTGACCGGCCGCCGTCAAATCTACGCCGCCATGGTGCTTGCGGTGGATGACGGTGTCGGCCGGATTCGTGCGAAGGTGCGCGAACTGAATCTGGAAAACGACACGCTGCTCGTCTTCATCACCGACAACGGCGGGCCGATCGACGCCAATGCCTCGGTCAACAAGCCGCTGCGCGGGCAAAAGAGCCAAGTGTGGGAAGGAGGCATCCGCGTGCCTTATGTGATGACTTGGAAAGGCCATCTTCCCGCGGGTACGAAGTACAATAAACCGGTCAGCACGCTCGATTTCACGCCCACCTTCCTCGCCGCCGGCGGGTTCGACGCGACGGGTATGCAAGGCGTTGAAGGCGTCAACCTGTTGCCTTATCTGAAAGGTAAAAACCCCGCCGCGCCGCACGATGCGCTGTTTTGGTATCACATCAACGGCACGTGGGCCGTCCGCAAAGGGGATTGGAAACTGGTCAACGGCAAGGATGGACTCCAACTGTTCAACATTGAACTGGACATCAGCGAAGCCAACGATGTCAGCGAGGCGCATCCCGAGCTGGTGTCGGAACTACAGAAAACTTTCAATCAGTGGAACGCGTCCAACGCCACGCAAATCCCATGGAACGAGAAAGTGGCGCCGCAACTCAAAGCTGCGACGACTCGGCCAGAGGACGACGACTGAAGGCCGCATTCGGCGCGTTTACATCGTCAGCGGTCAAACACCCGATTCTTTTTTTTCGATCACTTCGTCAATTGTCGTGCGGCGGAGGATGAGTTCGGGATTCTCGGGGTGCGGGTGCTGCTCGGTGGTCCGCTGCTCGTAAAGGCGCGGCGAGACATCGGTGTCGATCGCCTTTTTCACGTACCCCACCTGCCGGCCGAGCCAGCCGAGGAAACCATTGCCGGGCGGGGTTGGATCGGTCGGTGACATTATTCCACCGATTGCTTCATTTCTTTAGTGACTGTGCGCGTGGCGGGATCGTAAATGTCGATGAAGGTTTTGACGTCGTTGATCGTTCGATCGCTGTGGCCGAAACTTTCGATCGCTGCGAGTGCCTTGGCTTTATCGTAGCCCATCACCGACATTTGATACGCCGCCACCATCATGCCCGTGCGGCGAACACCTTGGGCGCAATGCACCAGCACCGGCTGTTTCGATTTATCAGAAGCGACGTCCAAAAATTTCTGCACATCCGCCGTCGTCGGCCAGCCGCCGAGGGTGACGGGGACACGCTCAATCGTCGCGCCCAGCTTCGGGCCGACGGTCATTTCCTGCTCGAACTGCTTTTTGTTGGGATCGGCCATTTCCTTGTCGTCGATCAGCACGACGATGGTTTTGGCGTGCGATTGATGGATGGCCGTTGCGAACTCGCGCGCGCCCTGGTTGCCGTCGCGGTACAACACGCCGGGTTGAACTTCGCCGAAATGGTAGGTCTTGAGCGCCCCCCACCAATACGTGAAGCCGCAGGCGCCGAACATGATGGCGAACATGGCGATCGCGTACCGCCATGACTTGCTCTGCCCGGGCTTTTTTGTCGGGCTAGTGGCCATGCGAGTGGTCGTCCCAGGTGATCGTCGGGTCTTTGAAATCGTGCGGATCGTCCGGCAGTGAATCAATCAGCTTGCTGAGCTGATCCGCAGTGACGTTTTCCTTCAGCACTTCGTTCACCATCGTCACCGGCGCGGTTCCGCAGGAGCCGAGGCATTCCAACTCGACCAGCGTGAACCGCTTATCCGCCGTCGTCTCGCCGACTTCAATGGCGAGCTTGTTGCGACAGAGATCGGTCAGCTTCTTCGAGTCGCAAATCTCACACGCCAGCGACCTGCAGACCTGGATCAGGTACTTGCCCTTGGGCTTGAGCCAGTATTCTTCATAGAACGAAGCGGTATCCATCACCTCCGCCGGCTGAAGTTCAAGGAACGCCGCGATCTCCTCCATCGCCGCCGTCGGGATCCAGCCGTAAGTGTGCTGAATGTGATGCAGTGTTGGCAGCAGGACGGCCCGCTTGGTTGGGTAGCGCGGGAAAAATATGTTCGCGAGGTCGATCTTCATGTCGTCGGTCAGGTACGAAGTGCCCTTCTCGACAACTTGAGTGCGACGGTTTTCTACGATCCAAGCCATAATGTTCTTTCCATGCGAAGCCAAGAGACGATTATTGCAGTTTTGCGAGCTGTTTAAAATGTAAATCGATGCTTTCCACTTCAACCCCGTGATGTCGTGCGCAAGCGGCGATGATCACGTCCGGCATGGGGACTGTCAGGCCTTTACCTCGCGTTCGCCGCGCAAGCGCGACACTTTCGTTCCATACATCGGCGGTGATGTCGAGCATCGTGAGATAGGTCTCTAGCTCCGTTAATTGTCGAACGTCACTATCACTTCGCGCCCCATTCCACAATTCAAGTCGCACCACTTGGCACCATGCGGCTTGACGGGCTTTCAAAAGTTCATGTAGACGCTTTTGAACCTCCGGTCGTCCATTGGTACGCAGGAATTCGATCCAACTGGACGTATCAACGAGATACACGGTATCTCCCTCGTTCCAGCCGCATGTCCATGAGCTCTTCTTGTGTCATGAAGGTGTCGGATGTTCCGACAGTTTTCAGAAATGCTTCGAGTTTTTGTCGCCGAACGTATTCCTGCATTGCACCCACAACGGCATCGCGCTTGCTCGACGCCTTGGTCAACTTCATTGCATCCCTTAAAACGTCATCTGGAATATCAATTGTGGTTTTCATATTCTCATTATCGGTTTTTAGGAATCCAAAGTCAATTTAATTTGAATATCACTTCTAGGCCCCGAAAAGGGGATTTCCAGAATATCAATAGAGCGATTTCAGCCGATCTAGTGCTTCGGCAAAGCTATTCAGAATATTGCCTTTTCGCGACGGACTTCATTGTCTGGGGCAATTGGGTATCATTTCCAGTGGTCGAGTGCGCGCTCCATAAGTGACGTGTCAAATACAATTGTCGCTTGATTCCTTATCGGCGACATCTTTTCATCGGATAGCCCCTTTACATTGTCGCGAATTATTCGCGGGAACTCTCGAAGATAGTGTACAAAGTCAAATGCCGCGATCGTCATGCCAAGCATGTATTCTACATCGCTGTTCCTGATTTCAGATTTTCGCGTATCGTTAATCCAATTCCATAGTTCTTGATACGGGTTCAAAACTTGCTCAACATAAATAGACATTCGTTCTGCAGCTGACTCCCAATCTATCTCATCAGCGCGTTTTTCTTGCTGCGCCTCTTCACGTGCGGCACTGGCAGCAACGCACAATTGTTTGATAGCACTTTTAAACCTATCGCCTGTGTCGTTTGGCTCCCAAGTGTCCTGCTCAGGGACTTCATTGTGTATCCGTTGCAGGCCGTAATCGAGAAGGCACGCAAATGCAAGTGGTCTCCAGAACCTTGGCTTCTCTCGTAGAAGAGATTCAACGTCGAAGGGAATGTCCAAGTGTCAACCTCGTCGGTTTACCGATCCAGTTCCGCCGCAATCACGTTGATACTTCCCAGCACCGCTACCACGTCCGATAGCATGTGCCCTTCGATCAACTTCGGGAACGTCGCGTAGTTGATGTAGCACGGCGGGCGAGTGCGAACGCGCCATGGCACGTTCTCGCCGGCGCTGACGACGTAGTAGCCGAGTTCGCCATTGGCGCTTTCGATGCAGTTATAGACTTCGCCCTTCGGCGGTTCGAAGCCGCGGTTGGTCATGATCAACTCGAAGTGCTGGATGAGTCCTTCGATGCTGCTATAAACTTGGTCCTTCGGTGGCAACACTTCCTTGCCTTCCGGCGAAACATTCACGGGTCCGCCGGGGATGTTGTCGATCAGCTGGCGGATGATGTGCAGGCTCTGCTTGATCTCTTCGCAGCGAACGAGGTAGCGCGCGTAAACGTCGCCGGTCGTCATCACCGGCACTTTGAAATCAACAGCTTTGGTGCCCTGCCCGTCCCAGTTGTCGGCGAAGCAGAGGTACGGCTCGTCCTTGCGGATATCGCGCCGCACGCCGGCCGAGCGCGCCATCGGGCCGGTTAAACTCCAGGCGATCGCGTCTTCCTTGCTGATCGCGCCGATTCCCTTGGTGCGGTCGACGAAAATGCGATTCTTGTTCAGCAGCTTCTCAACGTCTTCCAGCGCCTTGGGCATGTCATTGTCGATGAACTTCTTCACCATCCGTTTGAAGACCGCTTCGTCGGGCAGATCCATGTTCAATCCGCCGACGCGCGTCCAACTGGTGTGGAAACGCTGGCCGGACATGTACTCGACGATGTCGTAAATTTTTTCGCGCTCGTTGAAGCCGTAGAGGAACGCGGTGAACGCGCCCAAGTCCAGCCCGGCGGCGCCGACGCAAAGCAGGTGCGACTGGATGCGCCCGAGTTCGCCGGCGATCGTGCGGAGAACTTTGCAGCGCGGCGTGAGTTCGATCGCCATCAGCTTCTCAGCCGCCCCGTGCCAGGCAAGTTCGTTGTAGATCGGCGCGGAGTAATCCATGCGGTCTACGATCGTGACATATTGGTTGTAATTGAGGACTTCGCCGAGCTTCTCAAACCCGCTGTGCAGGAATCCGATGTGCGGCGTGGCTTTGATGACGCGCTCGCCGTCGAGTTCGAGAACCAGACGCAGCGTTGTGTGGGTGGCCGGGTGCTGGGGGCCAAAATTGAGCGTCCAGCGGTTTTCGGCGTCAAGGCCGTCCGCGGGCGACTGGAGCAGTTCGGGATCACCCGGCGTTAACGTATAGGGCATGCCAAAAACCTCATAAGCCGGGCAGACGAGCGAACTTGGGCCAGACCGTCCCGGGAACGGCAGGATTATAGAGAAAGGCGAAGATCGTTCCATAGTTCACAAGGGCTGGATTTCAATGTTATATATTTATTACTATAAAACAAAAAGTTACACCATAGAGACACAGAGATTTGCACAGAGAGGAATGCGAGATATGGGAGAATATTGAAAATTGGCCCTCTTGGAGAGCCGTCACTGACGTCGGGGTATTGTGTACCACGTCGCCCGCGGCTAAGCAAGAAGGAGTTTCGGAGTCGCGGCGAGCCACTAGAGGCGAAGTGGGATTGCCCTGCTCGAACTTATTTGAACGCCCCACCGAGGGTTCGCTACCTCGATTCTTCTCTGTGCGTCTCAGTGCTTTTCTGCTCTGTGTGCTCTGTGGTTACATCCTCTTTCGTCATTGAAGTCAGAAATTCTTGCATCGCTTCTACCAGTTGATACCCTAAGCTCTCACTCGTGTTCCACGTGGAACATCACACCGCAAGGAGGCATTATGGCCAAGCTTGGTAGATCAGGATCGCGTCTTGGACGGGGATTGAGCAGTCTTATGTCAGTTTCTGAGCTGCCAGTAGAGGCGGAAGTGCCTTCCAGCCTTGAATCATCTGCCCCTTCGGAGGCTGTGTCGACAGGCGAGCCACTGCTCCTTTCACCCTCCCAGATCGTTCCGAATCCGCATCAGCCCCGGCGGACGATGAATGAAGCGTCGATCGCCGAGCTGGCGGCCAGCTTGAAATCCAACGGCGTGATCCAGCCGATCGTGGTTCGGAAAGTCGGCGACGGGTACCAGCTGATCGCCGGTGAGCGCCGCTGGCGAGCGGCCAAGCTGGCGGGATTGACCGAGATCCCGGCCTACGTAAAAGATGTCGACGCCTTTACCCAAGCCCAGATGGCGCTCGTGGAGAATATTCAGCGGGAAGACCTGAACCCGATTGAACGCGCTCAAGGCTATCGAACCTTGATGGACCAGCTTGGCCTGACCCAGGCGGAGATGGCCAGCCGGTTGGGGGAGGAACGCAGCACGATTGCCAACCACGTTCGCCTGCTCGATCTGGCCGAGCCCGTCCGAACGGCGATTCGGGAAGGCTCTTTGTCTCTCGGCCATGCCAAGCTTTTGGCCGGCGTGCCGGACATTCTCGAGCAGCAACGGCTCGCCGAGCTGGTGCAATCGCAAGGCCTGTCCGTCCGAAATCTCGAGCGAATGCTTCAGTCCGGCCCCGCCGCCCCGGTTCCCGCAAAAGCCCCGACTTCGTCGCCCGCCCACGCCCAGGAGCTTGAGAAGTCAATTTCCGGCCAACTCGGCCTGCGAGTCCAACTCCGCACAGGTGCGAAAATGGGGAAAGGGCGGCTGATCCTCCACTACGCTTCTTTGGATCAGTTCGACGAGCTAATGAATCGCCTTGGTGTGAAGATCGAATAGCCAGACGGCTGCCCGAGTTCAACTGCTGAACAAAACCAAAGTTCCACGTGGAACAACGAAGGGGCGATTCGCCTTTAGGGACTAAGCCCCGGCTGCTTCTTTACAGGCAGCTCATGGCGCCTTGCAAGCCTGAGCAGGAACAGGGATTCCGCAGTTCACCCAGATCATACGAATACAACCGAAGTATTCCCGTATTGCACAATCAATTTATGTTTTATATTCGTTAACAACACGGTAGGATATTCCCTCGCCTTCATTCAGACTTGTTAAGATCCCCACGCTATGTCCATTACCGCACCCAGTCTGCCGGATTTGTCCCGCTCGCCCACGATCGATCAGGTCGGCGTTGAAGAACGCGTCGATCGGTTCACTAAGCGAAGCATCAAAAAGCAAAGCAAGGTTTACGCGCTGAAGCTCGCGCTGAGCATGTGCGACCTGACCACGCTTGAAGGCGCCGACTCGCCGGGCAAGGTTCGTCAGATGTGCTACAAGGCCATGCACCCGCACGACGCGCTGGAAGGTATTCCGCACGTCGCCGCCGTGTGCGTGTATCCGACGCTCGTTCGCGTCGCGAAGGAAGCATTGAAGGGCTCGACCGTTAAAGTCGCATCCGTCGCAACCGGATTTCCGGCCGGGCATTATCCACTGAATCTTCGCCTCGACGACACCCGATACGCCGTCGGCGAAGGGGCGGATGAGATCGATATGGTCATCAGCCGCGGGAAGTTTCTCGCCGGTGAATACAACGAAGTGTTCGACGAAATCGTGCAGACCAAAGAAGCCTGCGGCCACGCGCACCTCAAAGTGATCCTGGAGACCGGCGAGCTCTCCACGCTCGACAACGTCCGCAAGGCCAGCGACCTGGCGATGCACGCCGGCGCCGATTTCATCAAGACCAGCACCGGCAAAGTCCAGCCTGCCGCCACGCTGCCGGTGACGTTGGTGATGCTCGAAGCGATTCGCGATTTTTATTATCAGACCGGCAAAAAGATCGGTATGAAGCCCGCCGGCGGGATCGCGACGGCCAAGCTCGCGATCAACTACCTCGTCGTCCTCCGCGAAACTTTGGGGCAGGATTGGATGAACCCCGACATGTTCCGCTTCGGCGCGAGCAAGCTGGCCAACGACATCCTGATGCAGTTGATGAAGGAAAAGACAGGTGTGTACCAGTCGCTGGATTATTTCAGCAAAGACTGAGTGGGAATAGCGCGAAAGATGAATGGGCCAATACCGATTGAAGATTACAACTTCTTCAGTTGTTGATGCCTCGATCCTCGATGAGTCAATTCTTATCCGGCTTCCGTCCAACGAAGATAAAGTAGGGCACTTCCATCCCCAGCATGTAGGGCACTCGCGCTTTGGATTCCACGAGTTCTACCTTTTGAAACTTTTGCAGTAGGTATCGCAACGGGTCGCTGCTCAGCCACACATTGTCGGATGCAAACCAGGCCGGCCAGAACGTTCGTGTCCACCAGCCGTGCTTTTTCATTCCCACGCTCGGGAATTTGTGGGAGACGTAGAAGTCGACCACGCCGATCGTTCCGCCCGGGCGGAGTATGCGCCAGGCGTTATCGATCGCCTCGCGCACGCGGGCCACTCGGTTGATGTATTCGTTGATCAACCACGCAAACCATCCGCTGGTCCCGCGGAAATAGAAGCTGTTTCGCCGGCCTTGCCCGTCGAAGCAGTCGGTGTTTTCGTCCCAGAATTCCCTGGCCGATTCGCTCAGCATCGGGCGCAGTGTACTTTGGTAGATTCGGTCGTACCCATTCAACCGCCCGCGACCGAAAAGGGAGAAGAAGTCCTCGTAGGTCAGCCGCTTGATCGCTGCGATCTTCAGTTCCAGCAAGGCGTTTTGTCGCGGGTTCATGTCCACCGCGTACACATGCGCCGGGCCGGCCAGTGCGTAGTCGAGCGCGTTGCACCCGGCGGAGGTGATCATGAGCACCGTGTCTCGCTCCCCGAGGTTGAGCGCCACGTGATCCACGCGCGGGTCTTCCCAGCAAGTGTTGTAGATCAGGTGGTTGCGGTGAACGAAGTTAAAACTCCGCGTTCGAAAGGTCTTGATTAACGCCATGGCTATTCTCCCAAAGCCATCGGCGTTGGCGAATGGACGTCGGCCGAAAAGGCGAATGACGGGTGGCCGATGCGCGAACGCAACTGTACGGCCGTTTGGCGGCGCTGGATGGATTCGTAGAACAAGTGCCTTGCCACGCCGTCTCGCACGCCGATGAATGACGAGGGCTTTTCCGTCCAGCAACCGCTGTTGAGATAATGTACGCCGTCGATCATCACGTCTTTGGCGATGTGCGTGTGACCCAACACCACGCCCGCAAGGTTTCGCTTGCGGGCTTCGTTGACGGCGCTGTTCTGGAGATTGTCCACGGCTTTACAAAACCGCTTACAGCGTCGCTTGAGCGATCGCGCCAGCTTGTGCGACGGATCGATCCACTGTGAGAAGTAGTAAACCGCATCCGCCGAGTGAATCATCCACGCCGGCCAATGCATGCTTGCGTCCCATTGGTCGCCGTGGGTGATCAGGTACGGCTTGCCGGAGATTTCGAGAAGGGTTTCGCGCTGGTATTCAATGCCAAGCACCGCGCTGGCAAATGCAGGCTCGGGGTCGTGGTTTCCTTGGATCCAGATTACTTCGGTGTGCCGCGCGAATGCACGGATTGCATCGAGTGCGCGGAGTTGATCGGGTGTAATCCGCCGGAAGTGGTAGCTGTCAAACACATCCCCGTTAAGGATGAGTTTCCGGGTTTCGATGGAATCAATAAACCGAAGAAAATCCTCGGCCCGTGAATTGTGTGCACCCAAATGGAGATCACTGACTACAACTGCATCAAACATCTGCATCATGCCGGATATCCTCCCATAGGACTTCCATGTCCTTGTAAGGTTTATCGGCAGCGTGCATTTGGACGGGGTGAATTCCACGTCAAGGGCGAATCAATTGTTGATTTGCAGGGGGTTTACTCTTGGCTAGTGAATGTTGTGCCCCGGGCGGCGAGCAAGCTGAGGGCACTTGGGAAATACCCTATATTGACCGTAAAAGCACACTTTCTGGGGAAAAATGGATGAAGCAAGACGCCGTCTGCTGTGTTACACTCACAAGTCGCACAATTGAGTCTGTTTGACCGCGTCCTGGGACTTCACGTCAAACGCTTTGTTTGAGGGAACGCCATGTCCGCATCTACTTCCGCTGTTCGATTGAACTTCTCCACCGACTGGGCTTACGCGCCCGCGCCGGAATCAGTCAAGCCCGAGATCAAGTCGCGCTACGAGCTTTTTATCAACGGCAAGTTCGTTCCGCCGGTGAAGGGGAAATACTTCGACACGATCAATCCTGCAAATGAGAAAAAGCTGTCCGAAGTCGCCGCCGCGACGGCCGAGGATGTGGATAAGGCCGTGAAGGCCGCCCGCAATGCTTACAATAATGTCTGGGGAAAGATGCCCGGCGCGGAGCGGGGCAAGTACATCTACCGTATCGCGCGTGTGCTGCAGGAGCGGGCGCGCGAGTTTGCGATCATCGAATCGATGGACGGCGGCAAGAGCATCCGTGAAAGCCGCGACGTGGACGTGCCGCTGGCTGCAGCGCATTTCTTCTACTACGCCGGCTGGGCCGACAAGCTCGATTACGCCTTCCCCGGCGCGCGTCCGCGTCCGCTGGGCGTGGCGGGGCAGATCATTCCGTGGAACTTCCCGCTGCTGATGGCGGCGTGGAAGATCGCGCCGGCGCTTGCGTGCGGGAACACCGTCGTCCTCAAACCCGCCGAAACCACTTCGCTCACGGCGCTCAAACTGGCCGAGTTAATCGCCGATTGCGACTTGCCTCCTGGCGTGGTGAACATCGTCACCGGCGCGGGTGAGACCGGCGCTGCGATCGTCAATCACCCCGACATCGACAAGATCGCCTTCACCGGCAGCACCGACGTGGGCAAGATTATCCAGAAGGTAATGGCGCCGACGCACAAGAAATACACACTTGAACTCGGCGGCAAGGCGGCCAACATCATTTTCGATGACGCGCCGATCGACCAGGCCGTCGAAGGCATTGTCAACGGCATCTTCTTCAACCAAGGCCACGTCTGCTGTGCCGGCAGCCGACTGTTCGTTCAGGAAAATGTCGCCGAGACGGTATTCCAAAAGCTCAAAGACCGCATGGCAACGCTGATTGTCGGCGATCCGCTGGATAAGAACACCGACATCGGCGCGATCAACAGCAAGATGCAGTTGGAGAAGATCAACGACTATCTCAAAATCGGCGCGGATGAAGGCGCGGAAATATTCCAGCCGAGCTGCCCGATCCCGGACAAAGGTTATTTCGTCCGCCCGACTTTGTTCCTCAACTGCAGCCAAAGTCATCGCGTCGTGCAGGAAGAAATCTTCGGCCCCGTGCTGGCGGTGCAGACTTTCCGCACGGTCGAAGAGGCGATTGAAAAAGCCAACAACACGCCGTTCGGTTTGAGCGGCGGGGTGTGGACAGATAAGGGATCGAAGATTTTCAAAGTCACCAGCAAGCTGCGTGCGGGCGTGATCTGGGCCAACACGTACAACAAGTTCGACCCGACGAGCCCGTTCGGCGGGTACAAGGAATCCGGAGTCGGCCGCGAGGGCGGATTGCACGGGTTGTCGGCGTATTTGAAAGTGAATTAGATAGCAGGGAATGTTGCCGCAGATGAACGCAGATGAACGCGGATCAGAGAAGAAATAAAATTGATCAGCGTTCACTAGCGTGAATCTGAGGCTCACAAAAGTTGAGGACATCATGGCAAAGAAAGCGACAAGCAACGGTAAATCTAACGGCCACGCAAAGACGGTCGCATCGCGCATCGCTGCGGTGGAAGAAGCGAGCGAGGCCACTCGCCTGCCGGTGTTGAAGACGTACAAGATCTTCATCGGCGGGAAGTTTCCGCGCACCGAAAGCGGGCGGTTCTACATCATTAAGGATTCGGCCGGTCGGCCGATCGCAAACGTCTGCAAGTCCAGCCGCAAGGATTTCCGCGAATCCGTCGTCGCCGCCCGCGCCGCTCAGCATGCGTGGGAAGCGCGCAGCGCCTACAACCGCGGACAGATTCTGTACCGCATCGCGGAGATGCTCGAAGGGCGCTCCGCGCAGTTCGTTGAAGAGCTGGTTTCCACCGGCGCGACACCTGCCGCTGCGACGAAGGAAGTCGCGCAAAGCGTCGACCGCCTTCTCTACTACGCCGGCTGGGCGGATAAGTATCAGCAGATTTTCTCCAGCGTGAATCCGGTGAACTCCAGCCACTTCAACTTCAGTTTGCTGGAGCCGACGGGCGTTGTCTCCGCGATCGCTTCGCAGGATAGCGGTTTGCTCGGCCTTGTCTCGCTGATCGCGCCCGCCATCACCGGCGGGAACACGGTGATCGCGCTCGCGTCGCAATCCAAGCCGCTGAGCGCCGTGACGCTCGCTGAAGTCATCACCACCAGCGACGTGCCCGGCGGCGTTGTAAACATCCTCACCGGCGATCCGGCCGAGCTGACCGACCCGATGAGCACCCACATGGACGTCAACGCCGTCCTCTATGCCGGTGGCAAGGCGGATGAGTGGACCAAGATCCGCATCAACGCCGCACTGAACGTGAAGCGCGTCGTCAGCTACGAAGACCGCGATTTCGGAACCGCGAGCGGGCAGGGGCCGTACTACATTCTCGATGTGATGGAAACCAAGACGACGTGGCATCCGGTTGGGGTTTAAAAACGGTTGCCGGTGTGAATTTTCGGTAGTGAATCAGTTTGAAATATAGGTGATGGGTCAGACTGAATATGATGTAAAGCATTGCCTGGGAAACTCGCCCGTACCACGGGCCTCCGGCCCCTGCGAGCGATTAGGAATAGCCAAGAACGTTCTGTTACTCAGGTTCGCGCTACCGGCACGGGCCAGAGGCCCGTGGTACGGGCGAGTTTTCAGACTGACCCATTCCAAATCTCCAGCGTGTTTTGGGGAAACAGTCAGTCAACCTTCACGATCACCGTCTCCGGCCCCACCTTCAGCAAACCATTCAGATAGGAAAACTTAATAATCTTCAGCACCGGCTCGGTGATGGCGACTGTTTTCAGTTCGCCTCCGTAGCCGACGACTGCGTTGCGGAGTGAGACGAGAACACCCACGCCCAGCGACGACGTGAACGCCATCTTCCCAAGATCGAGTTCGACGAGCTTCGGCTTGGCGGCGATAATTTTGGCGAAAGCCGATTCCAGCCATGCGACGTTGGTGTGGATCGGCCCGAGCAGCGAGACGCGGCAACCGTCGGCGATGCGCGTCACCGTAATCGGGTCATTCTGTGCGTCCATGGATTACAAACTCCGCTCGGCGGCTGCGGTTCGAGAGACTTAGTATCCCAATTCGCGACGGAGGTTTCCGCCGAGGATCAGGGCCAGGTCATCCGGAGCCAAGCCGAGGTTTTTCAGCGTGGTCAGCGCGATGAGTGTATTCTCTTCGAGGTTATAGGGGAAATCCAATCCAAAGATCAGCTGATTTGCGCCCGCCTGCGCGACGAGTTCCGTCATTCGATCGCGGTTCATAAACCAGAATCGGTTGTAATCCTGGGTGAAAATGCTGGTCAGCCCGCCGAACACCATGCAGCGTTTGCCCGGAACTGGAGGGAAAGGAATGCGGTTGACAATGACCGCCAGCGCGTCCTGAAAGAAGCTGTACCCGCCGACGTGCTCCAGGCTGAAACGCAGATTGGGAAAGTGATGTGCGATCTCGTCGAAATCCAGCACACGGTAGTCTTTCAGCCGATAGTGATGCACGCCGGAATGGAACGTGATGAACAGGTTCTGTTTCTGCGCCGCCTCGAAGGCTTTGAACGCCTCAGGGCTGAGCAACCCGAATTCCTGCGCCTGCGGGTGCATTTTAATCCCGCGAAACCCGGCATCGGCGATGGCGCGCACCTGATCGGCGATATCCTCGCGATGCACATCCACCGTGCCAAACCCGCGCAGGCGGGGGTGTTGGGTCAGTTCCTTTTTCAGCCATTGAACCGGGTCGATATCGGTCCCTTTGAGCTGAAAGGCGAACGGCGCAAAGCAAACGGCGCTATCGATTTGGCAGTGATCGAGCAATTGGATCAGCCGATCGGTCGTGCCGTTCGGGTTGATGCTTTGGGGGAAGAGGTGGGCGTGGTTGGCAAAAATGTTCATGGAAGCGTATTCCGCCACAAGGGGATCGGTCGGTAACGATAGCAATCTGTTGAGAACGGTGCAAAACTTTGTGCGCGTGGGTGGGTTGGATTAGGTTTGCTACGGTTTATGGGTGGATTTTCCCGGTTTGGCAGTCATGTCCATGTCAAAAGCAAGCAAATGGATCGCGGCCGGTGCCGCTTGTGGTCTCGCGATCGCTACCGGTTCGCGAACGGTTCAGGCGCAAACGAGCCTGGAAAAATTTAACCGTCAGTTGGAGCAGATCCGTCAGGATAATCTCCAGCAGCCGGCGAAAGACGTTCCGATCGGGCAGCGCGCCCTGATCGATTACGGCGGGTATTTCACGTTCGATTACCTGAGCGTCGACGACAACCAGAACAATAACCACGTCCTCCGCCAGCCGGACCTGACGCTGTACACCCGCGTCAACTTTGACGGTGCGCATGAACTGTTCCTCCGCGCCCGCGGCACGTATCAGGATTTTAACCAAGGCGACAGCTTCAACGGTAAAGGCGATCAATGGCTGAACCAGGAAACGATCGACCGCGCGTATTACAAGTTTGATCTGGCCAAGTCGCAAAGCGTCTACCACGGCAAAGATCTCAGCTACAACATAACAGCCCAAGTCGGGCGCGATCTGACGTACTGGGGGAACGGCCTGACGCTCGGGCAAGTGCTCGACGGGGCGATGGTCGGCCTGACTAAGGGCCCGGTGCAGCTCGATCTCGTCGCCGGCATCACGCCGACCAAGACGGTGGATTTCGACAGCTCGCGCCCGCATTTCGATACCAACACGCACCGCGGTTTCTACGGCGGGATTCTCAGCACTGAAATCACCACGCACGATCTCGGGACGCATCGTCCATTCGTTTATGTGCTGTTTCAGCAGGATTATAACGCGGACGAAACGCTCACCGTCGCCCCGACGAGCACGAAGTTCAACTACAACAGCCATTACCTCGGCGTCGGCTCGACCGGATCGCTGACCGACAAGCTGCTGTACGGCGCTGAGTTCGTCTATGAAGGCGGCGAAACCCTGTCGAACAGTTTTGAGATCAACCCGCCGTTCCTGTCGTCGGTCGAGCAGTCCAACAATGACATCGAAGCGTTCGCCTTGGATTTCCGGCTCGATTACCTGCTGAACGACCCATACCGCACGCGGTTCAGCGGCGAAGTGATCTTCGCAACCGGCGACGAAAACCGCGCGCTCAACTCCTCCTCCACCTTCGGCGGAAGCAAGCCGGGGACTAAGGATCGGGCTTTTAACGGGTTCGGCATTCTCTATACGGGTCTGGCGTTTACGCCGAGCGTGTCGAATCTGGTCGTCGGTCGTGGCGGCGTGTCGTCGTTCCCGCTGGCGGATTTTACCCCGTTCAGGCGCCTGCAGATGGGCGTCGACGTCTTCGCGTTCGGTAAGGCGAGCGATCAGGCGCCGATCGACGAAACGACCCGCGAGGCCCGGTATTTAGGCTGGGAGCCGGACGTGTTTATCAACTGGCAGATCGTAAGCGACGTGACGTTCACCACGCGTTACGGCGTTTTCTTCCCGTCGAGCGATGCGTTCGCGTCCGACGAAGCGCGACAGTTTTTCTCGATCGGACTGACGTTCGCGTTTTGAAGTGGTTTATGTCGCATGGGCTACCAGCCTATGCCAACCTCATTTACCACAGAGATCGCAGAGAAACACAGAGAGGTCCACAGAGCAAATGCTTAAGAATTCCTCTGTGAATCTCTGTGTGACTCTGTGAGCTCTGTGGTAAAAAAGTCTCCAAACTATTTGGCATGGGCTGGTAGCCCATGCGACAACAGACGAAATTATTGCTGAGACCTGCCCCATGTTGACCGCATTCTCCCAACTCGTCCGACGATTCAGCGTGGCATTGGTGTGCGGAGTCGCATGTCTCTCGCTGGCTGCTTGCAGTGCCCCGCGCACCGCCACGCCGTTGACCGCCAAGCTCGGCAAGGATGACGCCGGCACGCAGCTGGAATTCTGGCACGAGCTCGGCCAGCAACCGATGACCAGCCACGACGATGCGTTTCACGGCTTTCTGCTGTATCTCGACGGCGGGGATAGCGCGTCGGATTACGCCGGCCGGGTTGCCCGGCTCAAAAAACGCGGTCTGCTGGCGGATAGCTTTAACCGCCCGGCCGACGAAGCGATCCAGCGAGGCACGCTGGCGGTGATGATCTGTCACGCGGTCGATCTGAAGGGCGGCGTGACCTATTCGCTGCTCGGCCCGACGCCACGTTACGCGACGCGGGAACTGCAGTACGCGGGGCTGTATCCGCTCAGCACGCCGAATCAAATCTTCACCGGCGCGGAATATCTGGGTATAATCGGTCGGCTGGAAGACTACCAACGCGGCAACGCCGCCGATAAGCCGGCTTCGGAATTGCTCCCGCCGGCGAAGTAGTTAAAAATCCCTGAACGCTCGGAGAGCTGACCATGCGAAACAAACTCACGATCCTGGCTTTGGCGGCTGCACTGGCGATCGCGCCGCAACTCACCCGCGCCGCTGACGTTCCCGCTGCCGCGACCAGCCAGACATCGGCCGAGCAACTCCAGGCGACCATCACCGGCGTGCAGGGGCTCGTGCAGGTTCGCGAGACGGAAGACAAGCCGTGGAAGAAGGCCGAAGTCGGCATGGTGCTGGGGAAGGACGCGGAATTCCGCACCGGCCCGAAGAGCGCCGTGCAGTTTACAATGCCTCCCGATCAAACCGTCACGCTCGATCGGCTGGGAACCGTCAAACTTCTGCAGGCGGTCAAGACCAACGGCAAAATCATCACCAACCTGGGCATGAAGTACGGCCGCACGCGGTACGACATCGAGGCGGCCGGGCAGGAGCACGAGTCGACCATTTCAAGTCCCAGCAGCACGCTGGCGGTGCGCGGCACGAAGGTCAGCCTGTACGATCAGCCGCCGTTCAAGCCGCAGGCGGTCAGCCTGACCGGGCGGGCGAGTTTTCGCGACGGCAAGAAGCAATTGGCGTTCGGCAACAAGGGACAGGGCAAGACGACGCTCGCCTCCGGCGCGTCCAGCGCGGCTGCGTTTTCGCTCGATCAGGCGGTGGTCGATCCGAATCTACAGCTGGCCCGCACGAGCTCTGAATCGCAGATCATCAGCACGCTTCTCTCCCACGGCAGTTCGATTTCGTTCGATCGCGTCGCGGGGATCAAGGTTGTTCGCGGCGGTTTCCCGCCGACGGATGAGCAACTGGTCACCGCGCTCCCCGGGCAGCTTAATTTCGTCCTTCGCTGGAACACCGACGCGGATTTGAACCTCAGCATCGGCAGCCCAGGCGGGAAGAACAACGCCGGCGAACTGCTGTACCCTGTCGGCGGGTTGAACACCAACCGCAGCGGCGGACGGACGGATTTCGACCATCGCGGCGGGCCGAACGGCGGGATTGAAATCGCCTACTGGAAGGGCAATGCCCCGAGCGGGCTTTACGGCATTGGCGTGATTCTCGCTTCCGGACCCGACACCGCCGCCACGCTGGATGTCTATCGCGGCGGGCGGAAAGTGGCATTCTTCGACGGGGCAAACAACGTCACCACCTCCAACTTTATTGCGACCGCGCCCAACGAGTTCGCCGAGGGGACGGCCGTCGGGATCTTCGGTTTGAACACCACGGTTCCCGGCGCCCCCAGCGGCACGAACGAGCCGGGTGCTCCGCCAGCCATCAACAGCGAACCGGGAGCGCCGCCGGCGACGACTTTGGCGGCAACTGCTCCGAACAGGTCCCAATCGACCGTCACGACCTCGGCGACTTCTAGCGCACGCACGGCCACTGCGAAGGTGGCAAAAAAGCGATAAATCGGGATTTTCGACAACATATTAATTTTGTCGATATGGCGATTTATCCGGAAAAGTTGCTCTGCGCCGCAAAGTTTTTAGTTGCGACATGGGCTTAGGGTAACTACGCTTACAAGCCTTAAAATCACGTCAGGGCTCGAATTGCGCATGAACGGATTGGTTTTTTCATTCACTCCAAGGATGGGGCAAGATCGTTCCGCGCAATGCTGTACGGTTCCACGGCGTGACGACATCGTTTGAACAATGCTGAACAGGGAGAAAAAATCGTGAAATATGAACCGCTTGAACCACGAACGATGATGTCGTTTACGTTCGTGTTGAACTCTGGCACGCTGACGATCACGGGATCCGACAGCGCCGCTTCATCAGACGCCGATCAAATCCAAATCACCCAGAACGGTAGCGCGATTACCGCCACCGATATCCGCACGGGCGCGGCGCAAACCGCCAACAGCGGCGTCACTAAGATCGTCGTTGATCTGCGCGCCGGCGATGACTACGTCCGCCTTCGTAACAATGATGGCACGAAGCCAGTTATTTTCAACACCACAATTTTCGGCGGGCTGGGTAACGACACGATCTACGGCGGCGACGTCAACGACAACCTTTCCGGCGGCGACGGCGATGACAAGCTTCAGGGCCGCGGCGGGTCGGACGTTTACGACGGCGGGGCGGGGTTCGATACCGCCGACTACTCCTACGAAACCCGCGCGATTTCCGTCAGCCTCGACGGGCTGACCAATGACGGCGTGATCAACGTCGGCAATGGCAGCAGCGAACTCGACACGGTTCAAAATACCATCGAAGCCGTCGTCGGCGGGAGCGGGAACGATACGCTCATCGGAAATAGCAGCGCTAACTTCCTCGACGGCGGCGCGGGGAATGACGCCATCGCCGGTCTGCTCGGGAACGACACTGTCACCGGCGGGCTCGGGATCGATACCGTTCTGGGCAACGAAGGCAACGACTTCCTCTTCGCCAAAGACGGCATTGCCGACGCGATCAACGCCGGCACGGGCACCGACTCGGCTCAGGTCGATACCTCACCCAAAGACGTCGCGACGGCGGCCGCCACTGTTTCCAATCCGGTCTCAGCGTTGGCCGTTCTACAGGCGCTGGGCGCGCCGGCGACTTACTTCGTGCCGCAGTTTTCCTCGCCTGTCGCGAACAACCCGTCGGACCTGGACACCAGCTTCGGCAACTTCGACATCGGAACCACGATCGACAATTTTGGTGTCTCGAATCTGCACATCACCAAGGCGTTGCAGCAGAGGGTGAATCTGGGCGACAATTTCTTTGAAAACCGCCTCCTGCTGATCGGCTACGCCCAAAACGAATCCGGCAATAGCGACTTCTTTGTCGGCCGGCTCACCGTCGATGGCCGGGTCGACACCAGCTTTGGTGAATCCAGCGGATACACCCTGACCAACATCGGGCCGTCCGGCGCTGCCACCAATGATTTCGCCAATGACGCCATCCTCGACAACAGCGGTAACATCGTGCTGGCTGGATCATCCGGGTCCGACAGCGGGCAGGATTTTGCGCTGTCGCGCTACAACAGCGACGGCCAACTGGATCTGAGCTTCGGCGGGATCAACTCCCCGGCGACGGACGACGCCGGCACGGTGCTTAAGAATTACGGATATGACGATTCCTTCAACGGGATCGTGGATTATTATAACGGAGTAACCGAAGCCTATTACGTCATCGGAAGCAGCAATGGCATATCGGTCGTCTACGGCTTCAGCCCGTCGGGCAGCGACGCCAGCGGATTCACGCCGATCCAGATTTATCAGGACGGTCCTATTTATGCCGGCGTGGATTTGGCTCTGGACTCCAGTGGTAATCTTTGGACCTTGTCATCCGTCACCGGCGGTAGCAATAAGGCCTATGTGGCCGGATTCGATAAATTTGGCAATTCGCTAGTCGGCAACTCCACGTTAGAAATCAACTACGGTGCCGAAGGTTACGATTCCTTCTCCCCGAGCGCGCTCGGGATTAGGAACTTTTTCGGAACCGATTTGCTCTACGTCGTTGGTAGCGGCACGAACACGTATTCCGCGGGCACGCTGGCTGAAGCGGAAATCACCTATAGCTTCAACGGTGAGGGCTACGACAATAACATCTCGTTGCAGCATTCAAGGGTCATCAACTCCCCGTTCGTCGAAAGCAGTCTCGCGTTCAGTGATGTCTCGTTCGACAACACTGAACGAGTCGTTGTTACTGGAACGCAATCCGGTTCCGGGCCGTCGAATTTCTATACCGCTCGGTTTACCAATGAGCTGCAAAATGATGACACGTTCAATGGTGGAAACCAAAACTACGTGACGACGCAGGTCGGCGACAGCTCGAGCGCGGCGTCAGTCATCGCGCCCGACGGGATTTACGTCGCTGGAACGGTGTTCAATAACAATGAATCCACCTCGGCAGGCGTCGTCAAATACGGCGGCGGGGAACTCGTCGTACCGCCGCCGATCGTCGACGCCCCGCCGGAACTGGATCCGACGTTCGGCCCCGGCGGCAACCCGGCCGGGACGATCAGGCAGTTGTTCGGGCAGGAAGTCACGATCAACGACGTGGCGATCCAAAATGTCTACGATTCCAACAGCGATAGCTATGTGGACAAGATTCTTCTGGCCGGATCAATCGGCGCGCCGCTGCAGGCGAATGACGGCGGACGAATTGACGACTTCGTCATGCGACTCAACGCGGACGGCTCGCTCGACACCACATTCGGTTACGAAGGCGATTTCGGCGGGGCGGGATACTATTCGGTTGATTTCGGCGACTTCAATAACCAGCGAGCCGACTACGTTAACAAGATCGTGGTCAACCCTGACCAGACCATTACGTTGCTCGGCACCAGCTACGCAAGCGATTACAACAACGCACAGAGCGACGGCGAAGTCACCATCGCCCGCCTGACGCAGGACGGCCTGCTCGACCTCACCTTCGGGGCCACCGACGGTTTCGGCGGACACACGGGCAAGAATAGGGTCGACTTGGCTGCCAATTCCAGCGAGAAGTTGGTCGATGTGGTTGTGCAGACCGTCACGGTCGGTGCAGATATCGCATACCAGTACGTAGTTCTGGCAGAAGGACAGAACGGCGGGCGTACTGCCGCATACTTGACTCGTTGGACGACCGATGGGCTAACGACCGCCTTCAATCTCTCCTCATTTTTCGACCCGAGTGCAGAAATCATCCCCGTTGCCGCAGGCGCAGATAGCGGCGGGAATCTATGGTTCTTGGCGCAGAATTTCAACGTCAACGGCACGCACTTAACTTTGGAGCGAACTGATTCCAATGGAATTGTTGCCGGAGGCGCCTACATCGGCGATCCGTTCGGCTCCATTGTCGGTAGCAACTACACTGTGACCGACATGGTCATCGGGCCGGATGATAAGGTTTATATCACGGCGAATGTAGATACCGACGGTACGTCCTACGGCGGAATCATTGCAGCACAGATCGTCGGTTCCGGGCTTGCAGTGGACGATTCAACGTTGGTTTCATCACCCATTCCCACTAATGATGGCGATCCGATCGTGTTCAACGAAGCCACGCTCGACAGCGAAGGACGACTACTGGTTTCCGGAACCGTCAATTTCGGCGACGACGTGATGCTCTACCGCACGAACGTGGGCGGATTATCCGCGGACATTACCTACGGCGACAACGGATTTGTCTATTACAGTAATAGGGGCGCTTTCAACAGTGGTCCGCACATCGGCGGAATCGTGGTGCAGCCTGACGGTAAAATCGTCATCGGCGGCGACGCGATTTACCGCAAAGACAGCGGCTTGGACAGCCTGGAAGCGGCGTTCGCGGCGCGGTTCGATCCGACCTCTGTGGGCGTGACTGACGGGGTCGAGAATCTGCTGCCGGATGATTTTGACCCGTCGACCTTGAAGATCGACGATCCCGACAACGCCAGCGATGGAAACGGTCTGCCCGACTATCTGATCGCGGACCTGGTTCCGCCGACGCAGGCCCAGCCATTGACGATCACCGGGACGACGAATGACGACTCGATCACCGTCACCCAAATTGTTGGCCAAAACGGCGAGGCGCTGGTGCAGGTGAAGGTGAACACCGACGTGACCACCTACGACCCGGCCAACATCTCCGAATACATCATCGACGGGTTCGGCGGGACTGACTCCATCAACTTCAGCCCCGCAGTTCATTTGCCGCTTTCGATCACCGGGGAAGACGGCTTTACGCTGCGGATCGGTTCCTCGCCGGACGAATTCGGGCAGGTCGAGCCGATCACCAGCGTTACGTCCTCCAACGGCGCGGCCCAGTTGTTCGACAACGGCACGCCGGAGACGGCGGACGATTACATCCTCTATACGCCGACCAACGGCTCGTTCGGGCCGGACTCATTCTCTTACACAGTGGGCGCACCCCAAGGCGCTGCGCCGTTGATCGCATTCTCGCCAGCTGAGATCACGGTCAATATCGATCTCATCAGCGCCAACGACGCCCCGGTGGCCGGTGAAGATACGCTCGCCGACAGCGCGGAAGACACGATTCGCACGATCTTTAAGTCAACCCTGCTGAGCAACGACTCGGCCGGCCCGTCGAACGAAAGCGGGCAGACGATCACGATTACCGGCGTGAGCGATTCCGTCGGCGGGACCGCGGTTCTGCTGGCCAACGGGAACGTGCAGTTCAACCCGACGGCCAACTACAACGGCCCGGCCAGCTTCAAGTACACGATCACCGACAACGGCACGACCAACGGCGTGGCCGACCCGCTGTCGGCGACGACCACGGCCACGTTCAACATCACCGAAGTCAACGACGCCCCGGTCGCCAGCCCGGATCCATTGGCGGCGATTGCCGAAGATTCGGGCAATTACACGATCGCCTTCAGCACGCTGCTGGGCAACGATTCCAAGGGCCCGGCGAACGAAAGCGGGCAGACGCTGACCATCACCGGCGTGAGCAACGCGGTGGGCGGCACGGTGCAGATCGTCGGCACGAACGTCATCTTCTCGCCGGGGGCCGATTTCAACGGCCCGGCAAGCTTCAAGTACACCGTCTCCGATGACGGCACGACCAACGGCGCGCTCGACTTTAAGACCGCTATCGGTTCGGCAAGCTTCTCGGTCACCCCGGTGAACGACAAGCCGACCGCCAACGCCGGCGGGCCTTATTCGGTCACGGCTGGGCAGACGGTCCAACTGAGTGGATCGGCCACCGACGTTGATCTGCCGAACGACACGCTGACCTACTCGTGGGATCTCGACGGCGACGGCATCTTCGGCGAAACCGGCATCGCTGCTACTCGCGGCACCGAGACCGGCGCAACCCCGACGTTCAGCTCCGCCGGCCTGACCGGGCCGAGCACGTTCGCCGTGTCGCTTAAAGTCACCGACAGTGGGAACCTGAGCGATACCAAGTCGGTCAATATCACGATCAACCCGGCGTCCGACACCACCAAACTGACCGGCACGGTGATCGGCACGACCGGTTCGTACAAGAACAACGGCAATACCCGCGAGAAGGCGTTCGACGGAAACGCGAACACGTTTTTCCAACCGCCACAGGACAGCAATCTGTTCGCCTGGATCGGCTTGGACTTTGGCGCGGCTACACCCAAGACGATCACGCAGATTAAATTGCTGCCCAAGGCTGGCACGTCGGGCACGCTGGTGCTCGGGCAGGTGCAGGCGTCGAACGATCCGACGTTCAAGACGGGCGTTACCGTGCTGTACACGCTGCTGACGGTATCGTCGTCGGGTTACACCACAATCAACATCTCCAACCCCAACGGCTTCCGGGCGCTGCGGTTTGTGGGGACGATCGGGTCGAATTTCAACATCGCCGAGATGGAGGTTTACGGGAAGACGCCCGTGCCGGATACGGTCAAGCCGACCAAGCCCGGGAAGCCGGCTGCATCGTCGATCGGCTTTACGTCGCTGAAGCTCAACTGGGCCGCCAGCACCGACGCATACGGCGTGAGCGGATACAACATCTACCGAGACGGAAACCTTGTCGGAACGAGCACTAATACCTCGTACACCGACACGAACCTCAAGCCGGGGACGACCTACTCCTACGCGGTGCGGGCGTTCGATGCGGTTCCAAACATCTCGGACGCGAGCGATGCGTTGTCCGTCAAGACGACGGTCGATTCAACCCCGCCGACCAAGCCGGGCACGCCCAAGGCTTCGTCGATCACCCGAACGACCCTTACGCTGAGCTGGGGGGCCAGCAGCGATAACGTCGGCGTGGTGAAGTACTACATCTACCAGAACGGCGTGAAGGTCGGCGAAAGCGCGACGCTGTCGTTCAATGTCATCAACTTGACCCGCAATACCAGCTACGCATTTACGGTGGCGGCGCTGGATGTCACGGGTAACTTGTCCGTGCTCAGCAATCCGCTGACGGCCAAGACGAGCAACTAAAGCGCCCGGAAGCGAGTCCGGGAGTCAAACCATCGCCGGCGTGCGGGGCATCCCCTGTACGCCGGTGTTGTTGTGAAAGCCTTCGACGCTTTATCCGCGCGACAATAGCAGTTAGTCTGCCCGCACCATGAAACGTCACGATCGACGAGTGCTGACCAACTGTGTGCTGTTCGGCGCACTGGTCACCGCCGCCGTCGTGGTGATGGACTTCAGCGGCTTGCTAACGCCGGCTGAGAACTGGATGTACGACCAGCGGGCGCGTCACTTCCAGTTCTTCGCCCCTCCGCCGACGGATCAGCTGATTCACCTCGACATCGACGACAAAGCCTTAGACGGCATCGGCCGCTGGCCGTGGCCACGGACGATTGAAGCACAAATTATCGATGAGCTCCATCTTGCCGGCGCGAAGGCGATCGGGATGGATATTTTGTTTGCCGATCCACAACATCCGGAATTTCAGCCGACGATAGCGCCCGACGGCAGCCAGAAGTTTGTCGAAGTGGATCACGACGCCAACTTAGCTGCGGCGGTGAAACGAGCCGGAAATGTAATCTTACCAGCGTCATTTACTCTCGATCTGCCGACGCACAATCCCCTTTATGACGCGGTGCTAAAGGCGCTTGTCGATGACATCGAACTGACCGAGCGTGAAGTATCTGATCGCATTCATGGCCAGTTTGCTCGGGAGGCCACAAAAGAAGGCGCGCTGACGAACGTTTTTCTCTCCGCCAGGCGCGAGGCCGTGTATCGGCGGGTTGTGAGGGAATTGGCCAACAGTAAGATCGAGCCTGATCAACTACGGCTGAAATTAGTCAAGAAGCAGGACGCTTCGCTTACATCGCCACTAACGCACCTCATTGATGAGCAATTCGATCGCTACGAGGCCATCACCCGTCTTGAACATTTCGGAGCGCAACCCGCCAAGGGTGTCGCCGATTTTGTACCCGCTAGCGTAAACCTTCCCGTGATTAACCCTCTCAGTCATGTGATGGCTTCGACGGCATTCGTCGATTTTACCTTTACTCTGTCTCGGGATGGCGTGTTGCGCACTCAACCGCTCATCATTCAATCGCAAGGCAAGCTTTACCCGCAAATGGGTTTGGCGCTGGCGCTCCAATACCTGAATGCTCGGACGAGCGATCTAACGATCGGGGCCGAGTCGATTACCATCAATCATCCTGGTGGCGAGACGATCACGCTGCCGACCATCCGATATCTCTCCGAAAGCCTCGGCCGGTCGGTTCCCACGATTTTCAACATTCCGTGGTTTGGCGGAAAACATTGGGAGACTATGTACGACTGGCCGACGCACACCGAAGCGGTGCAGCATCAGAGTATAAATACCGCAGCGGATATCGGGCTGACGCAAAAAAGAATCGTGGAAAACATCGCCAAAGTGGATGGTGCCGCCGTCAACATCGCCGAGGCACTTGGTTTCATTGGTGAAGACAATCACCTCGACTTTTCCATTCCCAAATCCCTAGCCGCCGATGACGCGGTCGCTCGTAGTGCATTGTGTGCCAGGTTCCTTGCAAACGCCGCCAAGTGTGGCGTTGATTACACCCCTAAAAAAGAGGACTTGGGCGCGTGGGCTCTGGTTCGCGCGATCGATGCTATGAAAAACTTCGATCGCGAGCGTATTCGGCTGAATGATCAGCTCGTCAACCAGCGGCAGGCACTTCGCAGGGCTGTCAACGGCAAGGCCGTCCTTATCGGTTGGACCGCCACCGGGCACCAGGACGCGGTACCTACCAGCTTGCACTCGCAGTGCCCCGGCGTGGTGGCTCATGGCGCCATTTTTAACGCCATCATCACCCGGCATTTTTGGACCGTCGCGCCGCGGTGGATCACCATCGCGTTGACTATCGCTCTTGGGATCATCACCGCGGCAATTGCGTGGAGGTTTTCGCCGCTCGGGGCGTTCTTGATCACATCGGTATTTGGCATGGGGTATGTCGCACTGAACGGGCTGTATTTTTTCGATCACCTCAACCTCATCGTCGGCCTGGCCGCCCCGCAGGTGGCGATGGGGGGCGTGTGGGCGGGATGCTCGCTCGGGCGTATCGTCATCGAGCAGGCCGAGCGGGCCCGCGTAACCAGGCGGCTGGGCTCATACACCGATCCGCGGCTGGTCAGCTACGTTCTGGAAAAAGAAGACGATCACCTCCTGGAAGGTGAAACCCGCGAGCTCACCGTTTGCTTTAGTGATATGGCCGGCTTTACGAGCCTGTCGGAAAAGCTTGGGCAGAACATCGTGCCGATTCTCAATGAGTATCTCACGCTGATGGTCCCGATCATCCGTGCCCAAGGCGGATACGTAAACAAATTCCTCGGCGACGGGATCATGTACTTCTTCGGCGCGCCGTATCCCACCGACCGCCACGCCGAGCAGGCAGTGGAAACGGCGCTGCTCATGCAGCAGGCCATCGTCGAATTCAACAAATCGCTCTTGGCCCGTGGTTTGCCCACGGTGAAAGTCCGGATCGGCATCCACACCGGCGAGATGGTCGTCGGCGACGCCGGTGCGCACGACGCAGCTGACTACACGGTGCTTGGCGATAACGTGAACTTCGCCTCGCGGCTGGAGTCGGGCAATAAGCAACTCGGCACGCTGATTTTGATGAGTGCCCGCACGGCCGAACTGGCGGGGGACCGCTTTCTGCTCCGGCCGATCGGAGTGCTGCAGGTGGTCGGCAAAACCGAAGGGGTGATGACGTATTCGCTCACCGGCTACACCGCCGACGCCGACGCGAAGAGCCGTCGGTTGGTCGAACTGACAAAGACGATGGTTGACGCCTTCCGTGAGAAGGATTTTGTCACCGCCTCGGGCGCGGCCGGCGCGCTGGACGCCGAATTCGGCGAATCAATCCTGCCGGGCCTGTACCGCAACCTGTGCAAGTTCTACGTCGACAACCCGCCGGCCGATCCGTTTGATGGCAAGATTGTGTTTACTGAGAAATGATCGGTCGTAAACTGTTCGCTGAAATGATCCACGAATAACACGAATCAACACGAATGGGTTTCTTCGATTCTTGTAGATTCGTGTTATTCGTGGACAATATGTACCTCGCGACAGGACTCTCGCCTCCGGACTCCCCCAGCGTGCCCGGCGAGCGTACGGTTCTAAAACTTTGAAAATCCCTGCTATTCCGTTAGCCTTATCCGGTTCACCTCGACCGATGCCCGATTCCTACGAATCAATTTCGCCCGCGCAGATGAAGATGGTCCTCGACCTCTCGCGCATGTTGACCGTCACCAGCGACCTCGATTTGATGCTCAAGCACTTGGCCGAGGCGGGTACGCGCATGATGCAGTGCGCTCGCACCAGCATTTTTCTGCACGACACCAAAACGCATCAGCTTTGGACAAAAGTCGCATTACAGTCGGCGGAAATTCGCGTGCCGCAGACGGCGGGGATTGTTGGGCATGTCTTTACCACCAACGCGCTGCTGCACGTGCCCGAGCCTTACCAGGACGCACGGTTCAATCAGGACGTTGACCACAAGACCGGCTTTGTCACGCACAATCTGCTGACCGCGCCGATGGTCGGCATTGACGGCCAGCCGGTGGGTGTGATTCAGGCGGTCAACAAAAACACCGGCGCGTTTGGCGAGACGGACCTGGCGATGCTGCAACTGCTGGCCGACCACGCCGGCGTGGCAATCCAGCGATTTAACTTGCAGAAGGCCGCGCTCGAGAGCGTCGCGCTTCGCCGTGAGATGGATCTGGCCAAGCGCGTGCAGCAAGCGCTGATCCCCGCGACCTCGCCGGTGGTGGAAGGGCTCGACGTCGTCGGCTGGACGCGCGCGGCCAGCATCACCGGGGGCGACTGCTTCGATCTCTGGACGCTCCCCGACGGCCGGCTCGCAGTGTTTCTCGGCGATGCGTCGGGGCACGGAATTGCGCCGGCGCTGGTGGTGTCGCAGGTGCGCACGCTCATCCGCGCGCTGGTGCATTTCGAATCCAACCCCAGCAAGCTGCTGGCCTGCGTGAACGAACGCATGCACGACGATTTGCAGGACGGACAGTTCATCACCGTTTTCCTCGGCTACCTCGACAGCACCGGCCGCATGGAATGGACCAGCGCCGGGCAGGGCCCGATTCTCGTCCGTCCGTCTGCCAATGAGCCGGTGAAGATTCTCGACACGCCCGGCTATCCGCTCGGCTTCACGCCGACTTGGCCGGATTCGCCCGGCGAGCCGCTGCAACTGCTGCCCGGCGGATGCCTGCTGGTTTGCAGCGACGGCATCTACGAAGCCATGGACGCCAACACCGGGCTGTACGGACATGAGAAGGTCGTTTCGCTGCTGGAAGGGAAAATGGCCGAGAAGCCAGGACAAATCGTGCAAGCCATCCGCACCGCCGTCGACGCTTGGCAGGGGCAGGAAGAGCCCAACGACGATCAGACGATCGTTGCGGTGCATCGCATTTGACCGCGCTAAAGTGCGTTAAAATATCGTGCTGCAAATAGATGTGACTCACCAGAAACTTTAGTTGTCGATCCGGCTCGACTGGCTGTATCCTATCGCCCAACCAACCCGATCGGATCGAGCCGCCGATGAGTAGTGATATCCTTGCGACCATTCCGCTGTTCCGCGAACTCACGCCGGAACAGCGAGGGGAACTTTCGCAATCGCTCCACCACGAGAAAATCACTTCCGCGCAGCCGATCTTCTGGGTCGGCGATTTGGGGGCGACCTTCTACGTCATCCAGGAAGGGCGGATCGCGCTTTCCTGTCCTGATGAAACCGGTCAGGACATCACGCTGGCCGAACTCGGGCCGGGGCAGTTTTTCGGGGAGCTGTCGCTCCTCGACGGCGGACGACGAACGGCGACCGCCCGGGCGATCACTCAAGTCCAACTGCTTTCGCTCGATCGCGCGGAGTTCAATCAGTTCCTCCTGAAGCATCCCGCCGCCACGCTGCAGATCATCTCCGAACTCGGCCGGCGCCAACGTGAAATGGTCGACAAACTTCGTGGCGTGGTGAACGTCAACCAGGTGATCAAGGAACACACCACCCGCTGGACCCGCGTTGCAGACATCATCGCGTCGATCAGCGCCAGCCAGGGGTTTGTACTGATTCACGTCGTTTGCGTGGCAGCGTGGGTGAGCCTCAATCTGATCCTCGGCAAGAAAGCTCTGGATCCGTACCCATTCCAATTCATGGCGATGTTCGCTTCGCTGGAAGCGATCTTCCTCTCCATCTTCGTCCTGATCAGCCAAAATCGCCAAAGCGACAAAGACCGCATCCGTGCTGATCTGGATTATCAGGTCAACCTCAAGGCCCATGTTGAAGTGATGCAACTCCACCACAAAATCGATGAATTGAAGGCCGTGGTGGAGCGTGAGAAAGATTCAGTCTAAACTATCCGGGGCTGGCCCGGCGTGCGTGGTGGATCATTCCGTCGCCCGCCGGCGAAGAGGAGCGATCCGATGTGTCATCGCATGGCGGTACTGATCCTTGGCTTATTGCCCGCGGTGGTGATCGCGCAGACTCCACTTGCCCTAACCACCCAACCGGGATGCTGTGAAGTCCCCAGCCGGCTGAAGCTGATGACGTCACCAGCCGTTCAGTCCGATCTCGCGCCTGCGACCAAGCCCGCTTCTCCTGACGGGATGGTCTGGATCGCCGGCGGGGAATTCAGCATGGGCAGCGACGATCCGCTGGCGCGCAACGATGAGCAGCCGGTGCACCGCGTGCGGGTCGACGGGTTCTGGATGGATCAAACCGAAGTCACCAACGCGCAGTTCGCCAAATTCGTGAAAGAATCCAAGTACGTCACCGTCGCCGAGCGGCCGTTGGTGTGGGAAGAAATGAAGAAGCAGCTTCCCCCCGGCACGCCCAAGCCGGACGACGCGCTGCTCAAACCCGGTTCGCTGGTGTTCACCCCGCCGGACCAGCCGGTGGATTTGCGTCAGTACCAGCTCTGGTGGAGTTGGACGCTTGGCGCTAACTGGCAGCACCCTGAAGGGCCGGCGAGCAGTATCGACCGTAAAGACAATCTGCCGGTTGTTCACGTCGCCTATGAAGACGCGGCGGCGTATTGCAAATGGGCCGGCAAATCACTGCCGACCGAGGCGCAGTGGGAATTCGCCGCCCGCGGAGGGCTTGATCAGAAGGTGAACGTCTGGGGTAACGAGCCGATCGACGGAAAACGCGCCAACATCTGGCAGGGACATTTCCCCGATCGCAACACTGCCGAGGACGGATTCGCTCGCGTCGCGCCGGTGAAAAGTTTCCCCGCAAACGGTTACCGTCTGTACGACATGGCCGGCAATGTGTGGGAGTGGTGTAGTGATTTGTATCGCCCGGACCAGTACGCGTTGGAAGTCGCCGCCGCCGGGCCGGGCAAGGTGATTGTGAATCCGACAGGGGCAGAAAAGTCGTTCGATCCAAGAAACCCCGACGCCCCGGAGAGCCGCGTGCATCGCGGCGGATCGTTCTTGTGCAACGACGCATATTGCGCGTCCTACCGCCCCAGCGCCCGCATGGCCGCTCCGCCGGACACGGGGATGCAGCATTTGGGTTTCCGCTGCGTGATCACGCAACAGGAGTCGGACGCGCTGAAGAGCGCACCATCGACTAGAAGTGCGAATCCTGCGCCCTCCAAGTGAATGGCGCGGGATTGGATTTAATCTGCGCACCACCCGAGGCAGATCGTCATTCCGAGGTACGCCGAGGAATCTCGGGAAACGCATGGTTGTCTTCTGCCGAGATTCCTCGGCGTACCTCGGAATGACGGTGCTGGATGCGTGAGAATTTATCGGAGTCCCCATCATATCTCTTCGTCCAGCGCGGCATTGAGGAGTGATCGAAGCGTGACGACGGACCAACGGCCTAACATTCTCATCCTGATGACCGATCAGCAGAGCCACGACCTGCTCTCGTGCGCGGGAACGTCTTGGGTATCAACTCCGGCGCTGGACAGGCTTGCTGCCGGCGGGGTGCGGATGACGCGCGCGTATTGCGCTGATCCGGTATGCGTTCCGTCGCGTTTCACGATGTTCACCGGCCGGATGCCTTCGGCGATCGGCATGCGCGGCAACGGCGGGCCGAACCTGATCCCGCTTCGCCCTGAGCACGATCAGTTCAACCTCGGCCACGTGCTTCGCCGTGCCGGTTACGAAACACTGTACGGCGGGAAGGTGCATTTGCCGGTCGACCTGACACCCGAACGCATCGGCTTCGATTGCTTTTGCTCCGACGAGCGCGAGCTTCTGGCGAAAGAGACGGCCGAGCTCATCCGCGCGAAGAAGAACACGCGGTGGGCGATCGTCGCGAGCCTGATCAATCCGCACGACATCTGCTACCAAGCCATCCGGCAATTCGCGACGCCCGGGCCGGATCAACTGATCCTTAAGAACGGCGCGACCGAACTCCTTAATCTCGACGAGGCGCTACAACCGCCGCCGGGCGTGGATCGCGAAACGTTCTTGCGAGAGTATCTCCCGCCGCTGCCTGCCAACTACGAGATCCAGTCGGACGAACCGGAAATGATCTCCGAGATCCTCGCGCTACGGCCGTTCAAGGTCAAAGCCCGTCAGCAATGGACCGACACCGATTGGCGCCTGCACCGGTGGGCGTACGCGCGGCTGATGGAGCGCGCGGACCGTCAGATCGGCCAAATCCTAAGCGCGCTGGCTGAGAGCGGGTGCGAGGAGAACACGCTGGTGATCATGACGAGCGATCACGGCGATCACGCGGGTTCGCACCGGCTTGAGCACAAGACATTTTTCTACGACGAGGCCGCCCGCGTGCCTTGGATCATGCGCCTGCCCGGCCGCATTCCAGCTGGTGCAGTCCGCGACGACGTGTTGGTCGCGACCGGCTTGGACCTGATGGCAACCTGTTGCGATTACACCGGTGCGGCGTTGCCGTCGCACTGCCTCGGCATCAGCCAGCGCCC
The DNA here is from genome assembly GCA_038229715.1 of Tepidisphaerales bacterium. GTDB lineage: Bacteria > Planctomycetota > Phycisphaerae > Tepidisphaerales > Tepidisphaeraceae > JANMES01. The sequence goes on from JBBROD010000024.1 coordinate 40,542, forward strand.
CGCCGCCGAAGGCAAGGTTGGCCCGACGCGCACGCAAGGGTACGGCGAGAACGTGGTCAGTCGCATGGTCGTCAACTCGCGGTGGAAATACGTCCGCTACGATCACGGCCAACACGCCGAGCAACTCTACGATCTAACCGCCGACCCCGGCGAGCAACGCAACCACGCGCACGACCCAGCCCATCGCGCCACGCTCAACGACTTGCGAACCCGACTCGATTCCGAGATGGCTCAACACCATTCCCTCGCGATCAGCCCGCTAGCTTCGCCGAACGTGTGACTGGCAATTCATCGGATCGGGCTTCTCATTCTGTAGCGGCGCACAAGCACGGAATCAGCCAAAGCTGTCGAGGCGAGTATGAATCGCGCATGTGTAAGTCTTTATGGAAGCGAGAGGTTATGGGAAGATTGAAACAAAAAAGGCGACCCAATGGGTCGCCTTCTTTGATGCCCAGGACAGGACTTGAACCTGCATGCCTTGCGGCGCTACCACCTCAAGGTAGTGCGTCTGCCAATTTCGCCACCTGGGCGGTTGCGGGACGGGATTATAAGGGTTTTTGGGGAACTGTCGAGACAATTGGCCGGTGCTTTGAATCGAACGCGGGTTTGGGCCACAATAGCCGGCCTGATGGGCATCTTCTTCGGCGGATGGGGCGTTCACCGCCTCTACATGGTTGAACGTCGTGGATGGTTCTGAATACGCAGAGTTTCCTCATGTCTGACTTCCGAAAACAAACCCTCGCTTCCGTGCGCATTGTCGTCATCAAGCTCGGCACGCAGTTGCTGAGTGGGCCGGAAGGGCGGCTGGATACCGCGTTTCTGGGCACGATGGCGCAGCAGATCGCGACCCTTCACTCAAGGGGGATTCGTGTGACCGTCGTGTCGTCGGGCGCGATCGGCGCGGGCATGCGCGAGCTGAATCTGCCCAAGCGGCCGACCGATCTGGCGATGCTGCAGGCGGTCGCGGCCGTCGGGCAGCGGCGGTTGATGGACGCGTGGGCGGACGCGTTTGTTCCCCACAAGCTGCCGGTCGCGCAGTTGCTGCTCACGCGCGAAGACATCGACGCACGCACGCGGTTTTTGAACCTGCGCAACACGATCCACGCGATCCATGAACTGGGCGCCGTCCCCATCATCAACGAGAACGACACCGTCAGCACCGACGAGATGATCAAAATCACCTTCGGCGATAACGACATCCTCTCCGCGCTGGTCACGCAGGCGCTGCGGGCCGACCTGCTGGTGCTGATGAGCGTCGTCGACGGGATTCTGGACGGCGACGGCAAATCGGTGCGATTGGTAGAGTCGGTCGAAGCGATGCGCGGGCTGGTGCGCGTCGAAAAATCCGTGCTAGGCAAGGGCGGGATGAACAGCAAGCTCGAAGCGGCCAGGCTCGTCACCGAGTCCGGCGAGGCGATGATCGTCGCCCACGGGCGAACGGTAAACCTCTTGCCGCGCCTGCTCGATGGTGAAGAGATCGGCTCGCTCTTCCTGCCCGGCGGGAAACGTCGGCCGTCGCGCGTGCGGTGGATCGGCAGCGCCCGGCCGGCGGGGTCGGTCATCGTCGACGACGGGGCGGCAACTGCGGTGGGGGAGAAGAACAAAAGCCTGCTCGCAGCGGGGATCGTCCAAGTCGACGGGGAGTTCGATCGCGGCGACGTGATCGCGATCGTCAACCGCGCCGGCACCGCCGTCGCGCGCGGGCTCAGCAACTACTCATCGGCCGACGTGCAGCGCATCATGGGGAAGAAGTCGGCGGAAGTGAAAACGCTTCTCAAAGAGGCGGCGTACGAGGAAGTCGTCCACCGCGACAATCTGCTGCTCGAATAGGCCTTATACGGTTTTGATTTAATTCCCGCGCTACCATTCGCAGATCGTCATTCCGAGGTACGCCGAGGCATCTCGGGTACCGAGCGGTTTTCGCTACCCGAGATTCCTCAGAGTACCTCGGAATGACGGTGCTCGGAATGACGGTGCTGCGGGTGCCAGAATTAAAGGGAGTCCGTATTTCGTCTATCCGATGTAACCTCCGATCATTCCGAGATTTGTAAAAACACCAACCTTCGCCGCCGGGCGGTGTCTATCATTGCGTTACGGATGCTTACGGAGATCTTTATGACAATGAAATGGTTACTCGTACCGGTTCTCGCGATGGGCTTACTGCCGGCGGTGTCTGAAGCGCGACCGCACTTCAACTTTTCGTTCGGCATAGGTGTGTCCAGCGGCGGTGGTTACAGCCATGGCGGTAACCGCGGGGGCTACTACGGCGGGGGCGGATACTACAGCGGGGGTGGGTATTGCGCGCCGGCTCCGCGCTACTATGCGCCTCCGGTCGTCTATTACCGCGAATCCTACTGCCCGCCGCCAGTGTATTACGCTCCACCGGTGTATTACGCCCCAGCTGCCAGCTACTGCTCGCCGCCGGTGTATTACCAGTCGAGCGTTCAGTATTACTACGGTCGATAAGTGATACGGATTTGACTTAGTTCTAGCGAATCCAGCACCGTCATTCGGAGGTACGCCGAAGGATCTCGGATTGCGAGCGGCGCTCGACATTCTAGATCCTTCGGAGTACCTCAGGATGACGACAAACGGTCGTTCTCGCGCTATAACAAAAAGAGCGTTACTTTAGGGCAGCGGCAAGTCTTTGAATTCGAAATTAAACTCGACGGGCCTGGTCTCGAGTACGATCGGAAGCTGTAGCTTCACGGGATCGCCGACCTTTTTCTCGCCGTCCTCATAGACACTTTTGCTGAAAGTCAGTTTATATTCCAGCTTGGTGTTACTCCCCCCGCCGTTGGCGCCATTGTTCTGCAGCGCTTCGCCCTTGGCGTCGAGCAGCTTAACTTTCTGTGCTAGCTGATATCCCAAGTTCCCGTTATTCGGCGGCACAAGGAAGGTGACGTTCAGATTGATCTGATCGTTGCTCGTCGATGCGTCCTTTACGGTGATCGTATACCCACCGGCCGACTCAGTCACATTCTTCGCGTTCATGATGTCGGCGATCTCGATCACCTGGGTCTTGACGGCCGTCTGCAAGCGCATGCTGCCTTTGAGCTTGACGATTTTCTTCGCCGCCGGGTCGTGTACTACCAGTTGTGAAGAAGCGTTCCACATCAGTTGGTTGTCGAAGCTCATCGATTCATACATGTTCGGATTCGGAGCGATCAGCAGCGATTTTCCGGTGTCGTCAACCACTTCGGTGAGCTTCACCATGTAGGGGTGCTGGGTGATCTGCATTTTGGGTTCGGTGTAGCAATAGAACTGGATGCTCTGGTTGCGATTGATATTGCCCGGCTGGCTGAGCTGCACGTTGCTGTTCATGCTGATCGACTGAGCGACGATCATGAAAGGCCCGTCCACCACATAAGGCCCGGCACCTTCGTTGCCGTTCTGGCCGATGCCCATGGCTTCGCCGCGGCCGCGGTTGGTGACGATGTTCAGGCCGGTGGTTTTGCAGATCGTGCGGGCGGCTTCCCAGAACGGTTGGTGTTCGATGTTGACCGAATACTTCATCGCGTTAGCGATCGCGCCCCCCATCCCGCGGTTTTGGTACGTGTAGTTCTTGATCTGCCCGCCGGCCTGCTTGGAGAACTCCTTGATGATGTCGCTGGCCGAGGCGTTGTCCATCTTCATGGTGATGTAGGTCGGCCCGGTGGAAGCCTGTTCCGCGATGCGCGCCAGCGCCGCCTGAGCGCCGTTGCGCTGCTCGACGTCGCGCGTGGACTTGATCAACTGCTTCAACGGTTCGATCGCGCCAAGGCCGATCTGCACGATCTGGTCCTGCGCTGAAAGCCGATCCGCTGCTTCATCGGCAGCGAGTTGATCCATGGCGGTCCGCAGCTCTTTGCTGACGACCGGCGCGGTCGTCGGCGCCGTTGCAGGCCGCGTGGCCGGCGCGGCGATGACCCCGACGGCAATCGACAGGCCAATACAGAATGACAGAAACTTAGATGGATGACGTCGCATGGTTCCTCTCGGTTGACGTTTTCAGCTACCGTATTGCTAAAGGAAACGGTGCCCCCACTATGGAGCAATTTGAATATTTTTCAATTCAAAAGGCTGCTCAATATCTTTGCTTTCGATGGGGATGTTCCAGACCAGTTTCGCCGCCTCACCGGTCGACTTCGAGCCGGGGCCGAACGAAATCCCTTCTCGGGCAAACACGGTGTTAAACTCCCAGTTGCGATTCACCATCGACTGCGTGGTCCCCCGGCGGAAAAGGGGATTGCCCTCGGCATCCAGGAGCACCATGTCGCGCACGGCGGCCAGTGATTGCTCGTCGTGAATACTGACGTTGGTTGGAATTGCAAGTTTCACTAAAAAGTCTTTTTCCTGCGGCGTCACAGTGACTTTCACCTGACGCCCGCCGAGATCGATCGGCTTTTCCTTGCCATTAAACACGTCGTCCATTTCGATATTGCGGGATCGAACAGGCATCCGAAACCGGATCACGCCGCTCAAGGTCGCGATTTTTTTGCCCATATCGCCTTCAGGGTAGAGGCGCAACATCACGGTTGATGCTTGAGAGAGGGGCATTTCAATGATGCCGATCCGGACATTGTCGTCGGTGGTTTTGACCTTGTTCCCCTTTTCGTCGATGCAATCCGTCACCGTGACCCGCAGCCGCGCGGCGCGCAGCTTCGGCTCGGGAAGGACCGCCAACTGAAGCATGAAGCTTCGGAACTTGAACGCCGGCGCCGGAGCCAGCAAATCCACACTACCGCTGGACTGTAGCGAGACCGGACAGATCAGGAATGGCCCGGCGACGGTCGAGTTCGGGTTCAGGTAATCGTTTCCGACGTTGAGTAGCCGCAGTCGCCCGGTGTCGTTCGGGACGGGATTAATCCGCACCGGCCACTGCGGCGCAAGCGTCTTCATCGCCGACCAGAAAGGCTGGTGGTCAATGTCGGCCGTCAGTTTTGCGCTGCTCAGCCAATCGATCGAATCGGTAACCAGGCTGAACTCCAGTTGCTTCCCGAGCGCCTCAAGGGTGGTGACGGCCGATGCGTCTTTCACATGCAGAGAGACGAGCGATGGAGAAATCAGCCCCCGCTCTTCAAGCCGGCCGATGGTCGCCAATAGCGTATTGCGAAGGTCCAGATCCTTCGTGTCATCGATCAGCTTTCGTAGTCGCGGGAGCTGCGATGCGTCGACTTCCAGGAGTGAGTCCGCCGCTTGCTGGCGCACCTTCCAGTCGTCGGAGGATAGGTCTTTGAGGATCTGATCGAGCTTCGCCGCGGGATCAACCACCGCTGGACGGGTTGACGGCGATTCCGTCGGAGCGGTCGAAGGATCCGCCGCCGGCGACAGCCTGCCAAAGCAACACGAGACGGAAAGACAGACGATGAACCGGAAACGAAACATGCCGGGTATCATACAACTTCATCGGCCAAGGGTGGAGCAACAAACCGGGCCCACCGTTAAAAACGATGGGCCCGGAGCATATCGCAGAATCGATGGCAAATCTTAGCTGGTCACGGTTCCGAAGAATTCTTCTTCGAGACCGCGGACCGGCTGTTCGCCGGTGAGGAAGTTAAGGCCTTTGAACGAGCCTCGAATCTCGAGTCCACCGCCGCCGTTAACGCCGACGCTTCCCTCGAAGCTCAGGATGAAATTGGTCGTCGTCTGCACCCCGGCGATGATTTGAACACCGGTTGCGGTGCCCGAAACGATGTTGCCGAGTGATCGTTTCAGGTTGGTCATTCTAAAGGTCAGGAGTGTTCCACCGTTGTAGGCGGTTACGACCCTGAACGTCAGGTTAACGCTGCCCGAACTGATTTCCGCCACGCCGGTACCGCGGTAGTCGGTAAACAGTTTTGCGGGCTGGGCATTGAACAGACCGCCCGGGTACTTGCTGGCCGCTTCGCGATACTCGCCGGACCAGCTGAAGTCGATCGTGCCGCTCTTGGAGGCCGACACCGACGTCAGTCCGTCGATCAGGTTGTCGGCTCTGGGTGATCCCCAGCCGGTGATTTCGTCAAATCTCACGGTGGTCTTGAAGTCCGGGGTGGTGGTGGAATTCTGGTCCACTTGCTCTTCGGTGATGTCGTAGAAGTACTGCCCCTGATTGCTCTGCGCCAAGGCGTAAATATCGTTGTTGGTGTCAGAACCGAGGTAGCTGCGTCCGACTTCACGACGCCGCTGATTGGCCAGCGTGAGCAACCCCGCCCATTGCGGAGCCGCCGCGCTAGTGCCACGCAGCGCGACCCAGCCGGTATCACCGTTGATCGAGTCGGGGAACGAGGTAAAGACAGCAACGGGGTCGCCTGAAACGTAGGAAACGTCGGGAGTCACACGGTTATCGCCGATCGGCACGAGCCCGACGAGGAGATTTTTCTGATAGTCCGGAACGGGAATAACATTGCTCGCACCGCCTCCGCTGCCGCCGGTGGTACCGCCGGTCGAGTCCGGGTCCTTCCAGCCGAGTTCACCGGCGCGGTTGCCGGCGTTGTCGAAAAGCAGCACGGTCCCGCCGACCGCCAGCACACGACTTGAGGAAGCAGGGCTTCCGCCCAAGGTGTCATATTCGTCGCCGGACGCAGCAACGTAGGAGATGTTCTTGTATGCTTTCTTCCTAAACGCCGCGTCCCAAGCTACGTAGTTAGATTCGGAAGAGTCACCGAAGCTCATGCTGACCACGCCTCCACCGAATTCGCTGACGAGCAGTCGAGAGGCGACCTCCGTCGCCTGGATCAGATCGGCATTGAGGTTCGAGGCCGCCTCCACCAGGATAATGGTCGCGTCCGGTGCGATAGCGTGGGCCCACTGGATGTCGAGTGAGGCTTCGTAGCTCCAGCCGTTGAAGTCGAAAACGCTCGGGTCAGCCCCCGGCCTCACGCCGGTCGCGTAGACCGTGCGGAAGTTATCGCTTGTGGGCGTGGTCAGGCCGTATTCGGTGCTGAAACGGGTAATGTCATTGAACGCGGTGGGGGTGTCGTAAGCGGCGATAATTGCGATCGCCTGCCCACCGCCACGATTGGTGTAGGTCGAATCAGAAAGGCTGCCGAAGTTGTACGCTTTGCGCACATCGGACGGCGCTAGACCGAAGGGCGTGTTGTTGACCGCGAAGGGGCTCGAAACCTGATTGACGACAGGCGCTTTGACGCCTTGGCTGTACCCGTCGTCGACGTGATTGGCTCCACCACCGCCGTTGGCGTAGTTGCTGCCCGTGCCGGAGTTGATCGAGTCGGCTCCGCCGCCGCCGTAGGAAGTGTCATCGCCATCGCCAGCGAAAATGCCGTCGCGGCCGTCAGCGCCAATAAGCGTGTCATTGCCGTCACCGCCCCAAAGGTAGTCGTTGCCGGCTTTGCCATTAATTAGGTCATCGCCGCCGTTGCCGTTGATGTAGTCGCTGCTATCGCCGCCGTAAAGCGTGTCGCCGAGGCTTGAGCCGTTGATGTAGTCCGAGCTACCGCCGCCGTTGGCGAAAACGCCTACCGGGAGCACACCATTGGTTTCATTAACCTTGATCTGGTCGGACCCGCCGCCGCTGGAGATGACGATGGAAGTGACAGTGGCTTTATCAAACTGCTGAACCACTCCGTTGATCGAGACGTCGATCTTGGAGGTGTCCGCGTTAAGGCCGACGGTGATGGTGTCGGCGCGGTTGGTGCCGCGCACGACGAGCGAATCGCCAGTCGGCCTAGCGACAATGGCTGCGGAGAGCAGGCAGCGCGATTCGAGGTTCTCAAGAGCGAACGAGGCCGCTCGGTTCAGACGCACGTTTTGAACGGTTGATTTCTTGCCCAACATCGACGATTACCTCCAAGGGTGAGCGGAGAGTATGCTCGCATCTAAGTGTTGCTGTCAACTTGAAGTGGGTGGCGCATCATCAATTTGCGGGGTCCGATAAGAGCCTTTTTAGCAATGATGTAAACCCTAGTTCTTCAGGCCGGTGCGGATTCCACAAAACGTGTTCGGGCTGCTATTCTATACCCGACTCGAGCGGCGATCGTGACGGAATTGTGTCCTCGCCAGCGGGTGATACCGCCATGAAATTACAACGTTGCCGGACCCCGGTTATTCTCGCGGTCGCCGCTTTTATCCTGGCGACGCTGCCCAATCTCGGCCGGCTTGAGTTTTTTGACGGCGTGGAGCATTTCAACCTCGCCACCGTACAGGAAATGACCCGCGACGGCGGCAATTGGTTCGTTCCCACGCTCGAAGGCTCGCCGAGAGTGGTCAAACCGCCGCTGACGGCCTGGCTGACTTCGATTTTCATCTCGCCTGACAGTGTGCAGAAACTGTCGGATCACGATCCCGTCGCAAGAAACAGGGCGTATTGGCGATTCGTCTTCTATTCCCGACTTCCAACGCTGCTCTGCGCCGCCATCCTGCTCTTGGGCGTTTATCAGCTCGGCTGTGTCATCGCGAATCATCGTAGCGGGCTCTACGCGACACTGATGTGTGCAAGCTGCCTGCTGTTCCTTTATCAAGGTCGGCGGGCGACGACGGATCTGCAGCTTGCGGTATGGGTCACATGGACCAACGTGCTGCTGGCGACGGTGGTCATCCAACACCGGCCGCGGCTTTTGATCGCGGCGGGCGTCACGCTGGGGCTGGCCACCCTCGCCAAGGGGCCGCACGTCGCGGTGTTGATGACGGTCGTTCCGATGCTTGCGTATCTGCTGCTCTCGCGGCGGCGGGTGCGGTCGGTGCCGATAGAGACGGAAGATCGCGCGAACTGGATGAAGCCCATCGCGATCGCCATCGGGATTGCAATGGTCATCGGCTTGAGCTGGTACGTCTACGTGTACATCAAGTTTCCGGGCGTGGCCGACGTTTGGTTTCGCGAAGCCATCCGCATGGACGTGCAAACCGGCCGGAACAACATGCAGCCGGACCCGTGGTACGCGTACAACACGTTCCTCTATCTCCTGCTGCCGTGGACCGCATGGGTGATGCTGGGGGCGTGGCAGGCGGTGGTGAAGCGCCATGAAACCAAACCCGGCCGGGTCAAGCCGCTACTGCCTTTGCTGCTGGTCGCGCTGCCGATCCTGGTGATGTGCTTCTTCGGCGAAAAAAAGGCCCGCTACCTGCTGCCGTTCGTCGCGCCCGCGGCGGTGCTGGCGGGGATGGCGTTCGCGGGTCACGACGACGATAAGGGAGAACGCATCCCGGGCGTCATGACCCTCACTGCCGGGCGCTTGGCCGCGCTGGTGACGGTCGTTGCGGCGTTTTGCCTCTCGGTCGGCGTGGCGATCATCGGCGCGATCGGCATTAAAGGCTACCGCGCGTACGGCGGCGGGCCTTGGTTTTCCCCGAAAGTGGCGCTCGGCGTCATACTGCTATCCGCCGCACTGCTGATCGGCGGATTGCTGCTGTCCCGGCGGTCCAACCTCTGGTGGGTGATCTCCATCGTTTTAGTCACGTGGATCGGCTCGGAACTCAAACTCCGCGGCGACTACAGCAGCCCCGGCGACGCCGACGACCGCCCCCAGCGCCAACTGGCCGACGACATCTGGCGAACCTACCCGACGGCCAAAATTTTCACCTCCGACGACCCCACGCAGTACGGCCAACTCAACCGCCCGGCGATCGTCATCTCGATGTACACCAACCGCATCATCCACCCGATGCCCACAACGCTACCGACGCAGCACGCCGAGCCGTGGATCCTCATCAGCGACAGCCTCGACGCCGCCCCGTCGCTCCGCCTTGGCTGGAAACGCTGGCGGGTATTGCCGTTGCGCGCGGGGAAGCGGTATGTGGATGTGGCGGAGTGAGATTGATGATTGATCCGTGAGCGGAATGCTTTCCCGTGCCGTATACCAGTCAACAATCACCGAAACCGCTTTGCATTTGATCTTTGTTTACAGTATCAAATTCAGATGCTCCACGACGAAGTCATTCCCATCCTGGATTTTGGTTCTCAGTACGCCCAGTTGATCGCCCGGCGTGTGCGCGAGAAGGGCGTTTACAGCGAGCTCGTTCGGCCGGACATTTCTCTCGATGAACTGAAGAAGATGAAGCTCAAGGGCATCATCCTCTCCGGCGGGCCGAGCAGCGTGTACGAGGTTGGCGCGCCCAAGTGCGATCCTAAAATCTTCGATCTCGGCGTGCCGATCCTGGGCATCTGCTACGGCATGCAACTGGGCGTAGAAATCCTCGGCGGGAAAGTGAAACCCGCCAAGGCGCGCGAGTTCGGCCGCGCTAAGCTCCTGGTCATTAAGAAAGATGCGCTCGTCAACGGCCTGCCGAACGACACCAGCGTCTGGATGAGCCACGGCGATCAGGTGCACGATTTGCCGCCGGAATTCGTCGCGCTGGCCACCACGCCCACCTGCCCGTACGCGGCTGCCAAGCACACCGGCAAGGCGTTTTATGGCGTGCAGTTTCACCCCGAAGTCACCCACACGCCGCGCGGCGAGCAGTTGTTCCACAACTTCCTCTACGACATCTGCCACTGCACCGGCCAATGGACGATGGGCAGCTTCGTCGAACAGACGATCGCCAAAATCCGCAAACAAGTTGGCGATGCAAAAGTCATCTGCGGCCTGAGCGGCGGGGTCGATTCTTCCGTCACCGCAGCACTGCTGCATAAGGCGATCGGCAAGCAACTGCACTGCATCTTCGTCGACAACGGCCTGCTGCGTAAAAACGAGCGCGAGCTGGTTGAAAGCACCTTCCGTGATGCGTTCAAGATCAACCTGATCACCCACGACGCCAGCGACATCTTCCTGCGAGAGCTGGCCGGCGTGACTGACCCGCAGACCAAGCGCAAGATCATCGGCAAGGAATTCATCGACTGCTTCGATCGCGAAGCCAAAGGCATCGACGGCGCAAAGTTTTTGGCGCAGGGCACGCTGTACCCCGACGTCATCGAGTCCGGCCACGGCTACGCCGGCACGGCCGCCAACATCAAGCTGCACCACAATGTCGGCGGATTGCCGGAGAAGATGGGCTTTGAACTCGTCGAGCCGCTGCGCGAACTGTTCAAAGACGAAGTCCGCAAGGTCGGCCAAGTGCTGGGATTGAGCGATGAGATCGTCTGGCGTCATCCCTTCCCCGGCCCGGGCTTAGCCGTCCGCGTGATCGGCGACATCACGCCGGAGAAGCTGCGCGTGCTGCGTGACGCCGACGAAATCGTGCTGGAAGAGTTGATCGCCGCGAACCTGTACCGCAAGACGGCCCAGGTGTTCGCGGTGCTTCTCCCGATCGGCACGGTCGGCGTGATGGGCGACGCCAGAAGCTACGACAGCGTGATCGCCATCCGCGCGGTGGAAAGCCAGGACTTCATGACCGCCGATTGGGCAAGAATCCCCTTCGACGTGCTGGCCACGATGAGCAACCGAATCATTAATGAGGTCAGAGGCGTGAACCGAGTGGTGTATGACATCAGCAGCAAACCACCGGCGACGATCGAGTGGGAGTGACCCAATTGAACTTACGGTTCTATCACAACCCGGAAACCGATATTCCGCACATCGCCGACCATGGCGTGCGTGCGGCCGAGGTGGCCGAAGTGCTGCGCTCGCCGATCGAAGACGGTCGATCCCGGCGTGGAAGCCGTGTGGCGATCGGTCGGACACGTGCCGGACGGATTCTTAAGGTGATTTATTGTGCCGGATGAATTCGTTGATGGTATCTTCGTCATTACCGCCTATGATTTAGCCGGTGAGCCGCTTGCGGCGCTAAGGCGCAGAATACGAAAGCGACGATCATGAAAACTGCTCCTCAAACGAGTGCGAAAAATAAGTTCCCTCAAGGGTGGGATGAGAAGCGTGTCCGTAGTGTGATTAAGCACTATGAAACACAGAGCGAATCGCAGGCCGCGCGCGAAGATGATTTGCTGTTCGCCAAGAACAAGCACTCGTACATGCAGATTCCAATCCGACTAGTGCCGGCCGTCCGTAAATTGATGAGTAAGCAGGCCGGTTAGACGATTTCAATGATAAAAAATAGTTGCCGTTATGCACTCGGGTTTCAGTAGCCATCTCCTCCCAACTCGGCCGCGACTTTACTGCGAAAGAACGCCGTCAGATATGGAGAACAAAATCTGTTCTGACGCTGGAAGTGGTGTTACACGAGGCGCAGTTACTGTCCGATTCAATGGCGGCGGCAAATCTGCTCAGTAGCCTTCCGCCCGGGATGAATCGGCCCGATCCATAGAATTGGTGTGATAGAATGGACGTGGAGAATCCATGAAGGCCCTGCTAGTTAGAATAGGTGTCGATCAGGCATTCGGCGGATGGAATGCGCCAGTCAATCCAGATACCGGTGAGTTTCTTTATGTGCCGATTCCCTAAAGCAATCGGACAATCTTCCATCCGGCGATGGAAACCAATTTCAACGAGTTTGGTAAGCATGGCGAGCTTTTTTCGCATTACCATGCCTGCAAGATAGCATTTCCGGCCACCCTTCAGTCGGCCCGATCCCATCTCGATCCTGATTTTTCGTACTTGACCTACGGCGACAACGCCGACGCTCGCGGCGCTCGGCTTACCAAGCTTGTACAAGGCGATCACATCGTGTTCTACGCCGGCTTGTGGCCGATTCGACCTTGCTCGCACAAGCTGATTTATGCGATCATCGGCAGCTATGTCGTGGATCATGTGATCGCCGCCGAAGCAATTTCGCAGGATCGCTGGCAAGAGAACGCACACAGTCGTAAATCGACTCGCGGCCATGACATTGTCGTCAGGGCAATCCCCGAACGTTCCGGCCGGCTTACCAAGTGCTTGCCGATCGGTGAGTACCGCGATCGGGCCTATCGGGTGCGAAAAGATCTGCTCGATGATTGGGGTGGCTTGAGCGCGAAGGATGGTTTCATTCAGCGCAGCGCCGTGCCGCCGTTCTTCAATCATCCGGATCGTTTTTTGAAATGGTACGAAGCCCAGGGGCCGCAATGGATCAGGAAGAACAACTAGTACTACAGTAGCGCATTTCTTTTTCTAGCTCGATAGTGGCAGCGGCGTGCGACGGCTTGATGGCTGCGTCGCCAGTGCGACCACAGCAGGACCCGTTGCGGATACGTCAGTCTCGGCCAGAGGATATGGATCAGCA
>JBBROD010000025.1:0-53154 GCA_038229715.1 Tepidisphaerales bacterium
CCAGCGAAACCCGAGAGCGGATTGAGCGTATCGCCAAGGAAGTCGGTTATCGCGTCAACCGACACGCTCAGGGTCTTTCGCACGGGAAGACACGGACGATCGGGCTACTGCTGAATCAACTTACCAATCCTTTTTTCGGCTCATACGTCTCGATCCTGGAGAGTAAATTTGAATCTTTCGGCTATCACGTCAGCCCTTTTGAGACCCGAGCCGACGTTGCGCGTGAGCAAGAGCTTTTGTCCCTGTATCGTCAGGGCGTTTGTGATCTGGTGATCAGTCTCGCGCACTATAAGATCAGTCTGGACGACGAGTTCAAGGGCCAGCCCATCATTGTTCGGGTCAACGACTACATGGGAACGGTTTCCAAGCTGTGCCCGCTGAGCCATGTCGTGGTTGATTACGGTCTTGCGATACGACAGCTTATTCCGCACCTTGAAAGCGCGGCATATAAGCGCTTAGGCCTGATACTTCATCGCGCCAACGAGCCATTCCCCCCACGTCAGGTTGAAGCTGGCTACGGAACCCTGCTCTACGAAGTGCTGGCCAAGTCTTCAATCGAGTGCGGGCCGACTCAGCAGATCGTCGCGCACGAACGCGAGCCGATGCAGGCGTGGTTCGATGCTGCCACGACATTACTCTCCCGCGATCCATCGATCGATGTGCTCCTCGTCCACACCATGGACCAAATCGTCCCCGTGATCGAAGCCGCCAAACGGCTGGGACGTACCATCGGTAAAGACCTCGGCATCGTCACCTTTGACGATCCGGCGATGGCTGAATGGATCGAAGGCGGAATCACTGTTATTCGTGAACCGACACTTCAGGTAGCCGACAAGCTCATTGAATTGGCGATGGCCCGATTGGACCACTCGCCTAAACGGCTGGCGATGAAAGTCGAAGCAGAATTGGTGACACGCGCTTCCACTCGGAAATCGCGTTAAATCAACTCTACCGTCTCCAACATCGGTGGTCGGAAGGTTAAATCAAAATCCATGAACTGATCGAGAATTCGAATCCCTTTGAATCTATTATTTTGGAAGTTCACAGCGTGAGCTGCGCTCGGTCGATATTTCAAAACCGCTAATGAACGGAGTGATGGTGCAACTATATCCAACGATTCTAAGCCTGCTTGCCGCAACGCTTCTAGCCGTGAATACGGTGTCGGCGGCGAATCCACTGAACGTGGTGATGATCGTGTCCGACGACATGGGATACGCCGACACCGGCGTTACCGGGTTGAAGGATTTTGCGACACCGAATATCGATTCCATTGCCCGCGATGGGATGTTTTGCTCGCGCGCCTACGTCACGTGTGCGGTTTGCAGTCCAAGTCGTGCGGGATTCCTGACCGGTTGCTATCAGCAGCGATTCGGGCACGAACACAACGGCGGAGGCCCCCCACCGTTCGGGATGCCATTGAGCCAGAAGACGATGGGCGATCATTTCAAAGCCGCCGGTTATGCCACGGGCGCGATCGGCAAGTGGCACTTAGGCGAATCCGAGGCGCAGCATCCCCTCAGCCGCGGATTCGATGAATTTGTCGGACACCTCGGCGGTGGTCACGCTTATTTGCCGAACGCCAAGCCGGCGGGTCCGGCTCAAAAGTTGGATGAGCACGGAGGAAAAATCCTGGACGGTCGCAATCCTGCCGTCTGGAACGAGTACCTTACCACCTACTTCGGCCATCGCGCGGTGGATTTCATCGATCGACACGCAACCCAGCCGTTTTTCCTCTATCTGGCATTCAACGCCCCGCACACGCCGCTGCAAGCGCGCGAAACTGACTTAGCCAAGGTGGCATCGATCCCGGACGACCGCCGTCGAAAATACGCCGCCATGATGCTGGCCCTTGATGAAAGCGTCGGCGAGGTTCTGGCAGCTATTAAGGCAAAAGGCATTGAGAACAACACTCTGGTGGTATTCTTCAGCGACAACGGCGGGCCGCAGCCGGGCGATCCGAGTTGCAACGGGTCGATCAACTTGCCTTTCCGCAGCGGAAAAGCCCAATACTTCGACGGCGGAATCCACGTGCCGATGTTCATCAAGTATCCCGGGGTCATTCCCGCCGGTTCGCAATACGATCAGATGATCAGCAGCCTCGACCTGCTCCCGACTTTCATGAATGCGATTGGGAAAAAGCCGCTGGATGGGATCAGCCTCGACGGGAAGAACGTCCTTCCATTCCTCAAAAGGGAGATCAAAGGCACGCCCCATGAACAGCTTTTCTGGCGCACCGGCGCGGGCATCGCGCTCATCGAAGGCGATTACAAAATGGTCATCCCCCGACGCGAACTAGGCCTGCCTGATAACGCCGAGCGGCCCGATTTCTCCAAGGCGATGCTCTACAAGATCGCCGGCGATAAGTCGGAAAAAAGCGATCTCGCCAGCACCGATCCTGTACGCCTGCAGGCGATGATCAAAACCTGGCGGGGCTGGGATTCAAACTTGGTAACGCCAATCTGGGGCACTTGGAAGACAAAGCCTGGCAAGGAACACAAAGACGACAATTAAAGTCCAGCACGGTGGAATTAATCTTCCGCGAATGCTTGCTACTCCTTCGCGGTTGGATCTCGGAGGACTACGCCGGCGGGCTTAGGTGCATCGAGTCTGGCTTTGATCGCGGCCGACAGTTCATTCACCGTCGCGGCAAGTTCGGGCTTCGTCGCCAGATTGACGGTCTCGTCCGGATCGTTCTCGTAGTCATAAAGCTCGCGGGCCACCACCGTGCGGTCTTTCTTTTGCCATTCAACCAGCCGCCACCTATCCGTGCGGATCGACTGACCGAGCATGGCCCCCGATTCATTGTTAGATCGCGGGTAGACCTGAAACGCCGTGGATTTCCCGATCTTAGCCGACGGATCATCCAAAGCCGGTTTCAGACTGTAGCCTTGCAGCCAACTCGGTTGTTTCAGCCCGGCTAAGTCGCACAGCGTGGGATAGATGTCGACAAACTCGACCACTTCACTGCAAGTCGATCCGGGGTGAGCCGAGTTCGGCGCACTGATGATTAACGGCGCGCGGGTAGCCTGCTCGTAATCAGTATGTTTGCACCACAAGCCATGATCGCCAAGGTGCCACCCGTGATCGCCCCACAGGACGATGATCGTATTGTCACGCAAGTGAAGCCGATCGAGTTCATCGAGCACCCGGCCGATCTGAGCATCCGTATACGTAACGGCGGCGTGGTAGCCGTGGATCAACTCCAGCGCCTTTTCATTGGTTATTGGGCCCACTTCGGGAATGTCGGAGTAGCTGCGGAGTTCGCCGGAATTATGACCTGCAAACTTCGGAGCGCCATCAGGCAGCGTTTGGCGATCAGGGAGATGAAACTGTTTGCGATCGTATAGGTCCCAGTACTTCTTTGGCGCAGTAAAAGGAAGGTGCGGCTTGATGAAGCCAGTGGCCAGAAAAAACGTCTCCTTCTTTTCCGCGAATGCCTGCAGACGCTTGATTGCCAAATCCGCAATCTTTCCATCGGTGTAAGAGTTGTCGGGTACATCGGCGATCTCGACCGCCGGCCCCTTTGCATCCTTGCCGTTAAATCGCTTGTTTTCGGGCAGGGCGTATCCCCCGCCGGGATAGGTGTGCGGCACGCTCCACTGGGTGGGATCCTCATGGTTTCCCTGGCCGAGGTGGAGAATCTTTCCGATTCCATGACTTTGCCAACCGCTTTCCTTAAACAACTGAGGTAACGTCGTCACGTCAGGGGCTGCTCGTCGAAAAAATGTATTAAGATCGTAAATCCGAAGCGATTCCGGCAGTAACCCCGTGAGCACGGCGTTGCGCGACGGGGAACATACCGCCTGCATACAATAGGCGTGGGTAAAAATCGTCCCCTGCTTTGCCAAGCGATCAATGTTCGGCGATTTAACGGTCTTGTCCCCGTAACACCCGAGCACCGGCTTGAGGTCATCGACCGCGATGAACAACACGTTCGGCTTAGCCGCGGGTGCATCGGCGGCTTTCGCAGCGCCTCCCGTAGCCAGCACGATCAGACTCATCGACGCCAATCGCTTGAAGATTCGATTCACGAACGACTCCTTCTTATTTCTTTCTGCCGGATCAACATATTAACACACAATCGGCTAGACGAGCAGCGAGTGCCCGCCTAGCCGATTGTTTTTCCAACTTGCAATACTTCCGTTTTGGATACAGAACCGAATAGTTCACCAGCCGTTACTTGACCGGGGTGAGCATGAAGTCCTTGATCGTAACACCCTTCACCGGCTCGGGGCGAGAGAATCGCAGGACGTTCTTGCCTTTGACCAATGCGACTTCCACCGGCACGGTCTGATTCCACTGCCCGATGGTGAACGGCACGGCGATATCCGTCGCATCCTTCGCTCCGTTGATGGCGAGCATCAGATGCTGTTCCGGGCTGGTGGTGACCACCCGGGCGGTAAGCTTATATTTGCCGTCCGCAGGCGCGTCTAACGTGTATTCAAAGTCCTCTGCCCCGCCAAGGCGGGCATAGTGCAACTGCATCCCGCCGAGATTGCTGGGCATGAAGCGGATCTTCGTAGTGCTGTTCGTCGGGGAACTGCACGCGACCGCTGGGATGGTGATCGTTCCGTCAGCGGCAATGACGATCTGGCGATCGGCGTCGCTGATCCTGATTGCCGTGATGACGTCTTTCACTTTGGACTCATTGGCCTCGCCGATGTCGGTACCGACGGCCGCCAGTGCGATCGCCTTGGAATCTTCGACAATCTGCTGGCGACGGCTGAGCGCGAGGTCATTCCAAAAACCGGGTTTCGACGGTTTCTTACCGGCGTCGAATCCGTAGGCGCGCTGTTCGCCGGCCAGATCGCCGAACCAGTAGGCCCGCAGCACTTCCATGTACGCCGGCTCAACGGCCCTTGCCTGGGCGACGGCGAGGAAGTCGGTATCTTTTTCGTAGCGGGTTTTGGTAGTTCCAAAACCCCAGCCGGCGCCAAGGTTGATGACCCAGCCACTGGGCGTCCAGTGAACCAGCGCGGCATGGCCCGGCTGCGGACGAGCGGTCGTCGGCACGCCGAAGGCGCGGAGGATGAAGCGTCCGAAGAACGCTCGCCGACCACACACGCCGCCGTTCATTATCATGTTCTGGTACGGCTGGAGCGTCGGAAGGTCAAACTTCTGGTCCGCCGACCCGTACTTAACCTCCGTCTTGACCGATTCCACATAGCGCCAGCGGAGATCGGCGTTGGTGACAAGGTCCGGACGGTAGTTTCGCAACATCTCACGTCCCCATGCGAGGGTTTCGCTCGGCTCGTCGCCGTCGACGACCATGCGATAATCCCAAACGGTCAGAACCTTAAAGTTGGGATCGAGTTCGCCGGCGAGGTAGGCTTTTTCGTAATCCTGATAACGCCGGACCGGATCAACATTAGCCGGCGTAGCTTCCTGTGACTTGGGGTTGACCTGACTGATCGGCGTGGCGTGCTCGAGCGCGGTCGCCAGCGCCAGTCGCTGGAACATCCCTTCGCTGGCTTTGGGGCTGGCCTTCAGAATCTGAGTATAAATCTGCATCGCCTGGCCATACTTGCCGTCCTTCGCACCGTCATTGACGACCATCTGCTTCATCAGCATGTCGTTTGACAGAAGCTGGTCGATCAATGCTTCCTGCTCCGGTCCTTGCTCGGCGAATTCCGCCAAACCCCTTGGAGTGGCTTCCGACAAAACTTCAAACTTGACCAGTTTGGAGTCGAGCTTGTCGATCTTGAGCATGTCCATGCCAACGGCATTGAGTGCGGTTTGCACCTGCGATTTGGCTTCGGTATGGGCAGACTGGGCGGCCTTTAATGCGTCCTCAAACCGCTGTGCTTCCGGCTTTGCCTTGTCCACTGCGTCCTGAGCGTTCTTCACTTCCACGGCGGCGGAGGAGGAGCTGGCCTGTGCTTTGGTGAGGCGCTCCTGGGCCGCCTGAAGGGCCTTTTCGTTGACGTCGTTCTTGGTGGTGTTGTAAGCGGCGGTCGCCTGCTCGAACGCTTTGGTCGCTTCAGCCGACCAGTCTTCGGACTTCCGGAGCGTGTTCTGACGTGAATGCAACTCTGCGACCTTGGACGTCTCGTTATAAGCTTCGAGTCTTGCCTTCACTTCGTCGGAGGCACTCCGCTCGGCTTCGATGGCGTTGACGAACGCGGTCTTCTTCGCAGCATCGACCGACGGAATGGATTGAACAAGCTCGGCTTTAAGCGCCGTCAGCATGTCCGAATATTTTTGAACCAGCTTGTTCCCCACGTCGGTCAGTTGGACCTCTTGAACCTGCGCTTTATCCTTGGGCTTGGCGTTGACCGAGCCTACCGCGATCGCAAGAAGGGTCATTACACAGATGCCGGTTTTGGTCTTGAGCTTCATTATGGGATGCCTCTCGTTTGGAATGCTGCACAGCCGGCTCCTAACAGGAACTCGACGGTTGTAATACCGCTGATGGCTTTGCCCTGTTGAACCGATAAAAAATGGGCGCTTCGGCCGTCAGAGCTGGCAAGCGAGTGAATTAGAGAAAAAAACACCGAAAATTGTGGGCTTTCATCGACTTGAGCGAGCTCAGATCAACCGGAGCCTGTCGCAAAAGAAGCTGCACTATGACGCATAATCGGTAAAAATGCTGGTGAGTAACCAGCGAGGCAGACTGCTCGCGCGTTCAACCCATATCAGTGACCCGCGGCGGTCCAGACACTTTCCACATCCGCGTTGTACGTGATGGCGATGATCGTATCGGCCGGCGATTCGGTTCGATCCAGCCCTGTCACGGTAAGTCCACCATCGGTGGCTTCGAATTTCAGCGGCTTGCCGGTAACGACGTCGACCACGCTTTGGGCTTTGAGCGAGCCCAATGGAGGCACCTTGAAAGTGTTTCCCTCGTAGGTGTTTAAAAGATGGGCGTAGACGGTTTTGCCTTTGTAGCAGAAGCCGAACTGTTGATCGACCGGTTGCCAAGGTCCGCCGCGCGTGCAGTAAAATGATTCGCCGACTTTGGATAACCACGCACCGAGTTCGCGCAACGGCTTCTGCTGCACTTCCGAGATCACGCCATGACGGTCGGGCGCGACGTTCACCAATAACGCCATATTGCGTACCGTGCAGTTGGCTAAGTAGCGGATGAGCGTATCGCGACTCATCACTCGGCCGTGAGCGTTGGATTCGGCGTTGTATCCCCAACCGCCGAGCTGCATGGTCAGACACTTTTCATAAACATTCTCGCTTCTGATCGGCCCGGTGGTTTCGCTGGGGCCTTCCTGTTCAAGAATGTCGCCCATCCAGCCGTAACGCAGGTTGGTGATCGCATCGGGCTGGTACTTGCGGACCATTCCCATGATGCCCAGCGGCTTGCCGGTGGATTCTTCCAAGTCGTGATACTTCTCCGGGATCGGCCATTGGTTTTTCGGATCGAGGTACTTGCCCGGCTCGTGGAAAAACGCGCCCGCTGCATCGGTTCCGCTCTGTGCCAGCCATCCGCCGTCCCAGAAGATATGATCTATCTTGCCGTAACGGGTGAGCAACGTTTTAACGTTGATGTAGTTTTCCTCTTTCATCAGCCGGGCGTTTTCCTTGTGAGATGCGTCGGTGGTGTAGCCCCACTTATTGGGCTTGCAGTCGGTTCCGGCCACGTCGTAATAACCGGGATATCTCCAGCTTAACGGCGAGTAATAAATCCCGACCTTCAACCCCGCGCCGCGACAGGCCTTGACGTATTCCGCGACCAGATCCCGCTTCAACGTCTGCATGCTGGTAAACGCGTTGGGATGCGGGCTGTCGAACAGGCAAAAGCCATCATGGTGACGCGCGGTAAGACACATCCACTTCATGCCCGAGTCTTTTGCCAGCTTAGCCCATTCGTTGGGCTTAAACGCGGCAGCGTCGAAATAAGTTTCGCCGCTTTCGGGATTGGCGGATTTGCGATACTCATCGAACGAGACGGCATGTTTCTCCATGTACCATTCGCCCTTGCCGATACCGGAATAGATGCCCCAATGGATAAACATCCCGAACTTGGCGTCGAGCAGCCACGTGAGTTTTTCGTTCGGTAGCTGATCAATTCCCAGTTCAGACTTGGCAACGCGAGTCGGCGGGCGAGGGGGAATGAGCGGTTCAGAAAGTGCTGCTGGCATAGTTAAAACTCCAATGACCCACGCTTGGAAGACTATTCGAGTCATCTTGCGCATGGTCCTCCAAATTGGTTCGGTGCAGGCGATTTGGAATCATTTCGCATTTAAGTGCGTTGAGCAATTTGATGTAGCGTGCAGTGTCTGAAATCGTCATCCTGAGGTACGCCGAAGGATCTCGAATTGTCAGCTGCTTACGACGTTCGAGATCCTTCGGCGTACCTCAGGATAACGACAAACGGTCACGACCACGCTACGACACAAGGCGCATTGCTCTATTCTGGCAGTTCCCACTTCACGTCCCCGCCGACAATCGTGCAGACGGCCCGGCCGGTGACTTCCCATCCGTGGAACGGACAGTTGCGGCTGCGGCTGACGAAAGCTTCTTTGTCGATCGTCCACTTCAGATTCGGGTCAATAATCGTCACGTCCGCATCCGCTCCTTCGGCGAGCGTGCCTTTGTCGAGTTTCACGATCGCCGCCTGCCGGGCGGTCATCATGTCGATCATCTTCATCCAGCTGATATGGCCGGGCGTGACCAGCGCCTTGATGTAGAGCGACAAAGCACACTCAAGCCCGATGATGCCGTTGGGTGCGAACTGGAACTCCAGTTCCTTCTCTTCCATCAGGTGCGGCGCGTGATCGGTGGCGAGCAGGTCGATCGTTCCGTCCTTCACGCCCGCGATGCACGCAGCGACGTCAGCCGCCGTGCGCAGGGGCGGATTCATTTTGAAGTTCGTATCGAACGTTCGGCAGGACTCATCCGTCAGCAGCAGGTGATGCGGCGCAACCTCGGCGGTGATGCGCTGGCCGTCGCGCTTGGCCCGGCGGACCAGTTCCACGCTCCAGGCCGTGCTGATGTGCTGAACGTGGTAGCGGCAGTTGATCGTGCGATTCAGCAGCACGTCGCGGGCGATCATCAACTGCTCCGCCTCGGCCGGCACGGCGGGCATGCCGAGCGTGGTGCTGACCAAACCGGCGTGCATGGCGCCTTTGCTCAGCGTGGGCTCTTCGCAGTGTTGCATGAGCACCGTATCGAACATGCTGGCGTACTGCAGCGCCTTACGCATCACCGACGCATCACCCACACCCACGCCGTCGTCGGTGAATCCAACCGCCCCGCGCTCGTGCATCTGTCCGATCTCGGCCAGTTCCTTGCCTTCGCGCCCCTTGGTGATCGCGCCCGTTGGATACACGTTGGCCAGCCCCACCCGCTGCGACTCGCGCAGGATGAATTCGATCTGCGCCTCGTTGTCCAGCGTCGGCTTGGTGTTGGGCATGCAGCAGACGGTAGTAAACCCGCCCGCCACCGCTGCGGCCGCGCCGCTGGCGATCGTCTCTTCTTCTTCATCGCCCGGCTCGCGAAAGTGAACATGGATGTCGATCAGGCCGGGGGTGACGAACTTGCCGGTGGCGTCGATCACCTGGTCCGGCTTACTACCATCGGGCTTGGCGATCTTGCCGTCTTTGATGAACAGATCGCCCTTGGCCTCTTTGTTTTGAGAGGGGTCGAGGATCGTGCCGTGTTGGATGAGGAGGGTGGGCATTTTTGTTTTGACGTTGGGCAGAGACCGCGAAGGCGCGAAGAGGACGCGAAGATACGCGAAGGTTAGGTTTTGTAGGTGTTGATGATTCGCTTAATTCCGTTTCGGAGTTGAAGGACGTTGAAATTGATTAAAAGAGCGAGCTTCAAGCCACTTCCCTGTAAATATCCGATGACCTGACCGCGATGAACATCCGTTAAATGCTCGACGGCCTTTAACTCTGGCACAAGGCATTCTTCAACCAGAATATCAATGAAGGACTCTCCAACCAAAACTCCCTTGAAAATGATGGGAATCCTTGCCTCGGATTGATGTTTGATACCTCTCAGGGTCAGTTCATGGCAAAGCGCCAGCTTGTAGGCGTTTTCTGGGCGGACCGGCTTCAACATTCGATGTACTTCGATCGCTGCGCCAATAACGCGCTGAGCCAAGTCTTCAACACGATCATCCACACCCGATCCAACTCGTTCGCGAAAGTCAAAGACATCCATAATCCACCTTTCCCTTCGCGTCTCTTCGCGTTCTCTTCGCGCCTTCGCGGTCTCTGCCCTCAAGAAACCTGAGTCACGAGATAAAGCACCGCCATCCGCACCGCCAGCCCGTTGGTCACCTGCGTCAAGATCCCGCTCTGCGGCCCGTCCGCGATGTCGGATTGGATTTCGATCCCGCGGTTCATCGGGCCAGGGTGCATGACGAAAACGTCTTTCTTGCAGCGTTGGAAGCGGTCCCACGTCAGCCCGTACATGCGAGAGAATTCGCGGACGCTGGGAAATTGGCTGGTTTGGATTCGCTCGAACTGCACTCGGAGCATGTTGAGCACGTCCATGTCGCCGACGATGGAATCAAAGTCGTGCGTGACCGTGCAGCCGAGCTGCTCAAACGACTTGCTCAGCAGCGTCGGCGGGCCGACGAGGTGGACTTTCGCGCCGAACTTGGTCAGCGCCCAGATGTTCGACCGCGCGACCCTGCTGTTGGCGATATCGCCGACGATTGCGACTTTCAATCCTTCGATCTTCCCGAATCGCTCGCGGATGGTGTACAAATCGAGCAGGCCCTGCGTCGGATGCTCGTGAGCGCCGTCTCCGGCGTTGACGACGCTGCACTTCACACTCCGCGCCAGCAGATGGGCCGAGCCCGCTGCCTTGTGGCGGAGGACGATGATGTCCACGCCCATCGCTTCGATATTGCGGGCGGTATCGATGAGCGTTTCGCCCTTGCTGGTGCTGCTGGTTTTTTCAGAGAAATCGAGAATATCCGCGCTCAGTCGCTGCCCGGCCAGCGCAAAGCTGGTTCGCGTGCGTGTGGAATCTTCA
Source organism: Tepidisphaerales bacterium (assembly GCA_038229715.1). GTDB lineage: Bacteria > Planctomycetota > Phycisphaerae > Tepidisphaerales > Tepidisphaeraceae > JANMES01. The sequence goes on from JBBROD010000025.1 coordinate 10,945, forward strand.
AAGAATGCGTTGACGACCACCCGGCCGCGTAATGCGGGGACTTTTTTGACCGATCGCGTCGAAACTTCCTTGAACGACAGCGCGGTATCCAACACCACGCGGATTTCGTCCGCCGAGAGCTCTTCCAGCCCCAGCAAATGCCTGCGAGTCCACCGTGGCGCGGTCGATTCACTCATCCTGCGTTCTCCCCTGAGTTTCTGGGTTCGATGCGGATCTGATCGACTCCGTCGGTTTCGGTGAGTTGTACTTTCACCCGATGTGAGAGCGGCACGTCTTTCTGAGTCAGCGCGACATAGTCGGCTTGGATCGGCAACTCCCGCCCGCCGCGATCGACCAGCGCCGCCAGCCGGATCGCGCTCGGGCGGCCGAAGTCAGCCAGGGCGTCCAGCGCAGCCCTCACTGTGCGACCGGTGAACAGCACGTCGTCCACCAGTAGTAGCGGTTTGGAGTTGATATCGACTTCAATATGCGTCGGCCGAACCATCGGGCGCGGGCCGATTTCGGAAAGGTCGTCGCGGTACAGCGTGATATCGAGCACACCGCGACTGATCTGGGCAAACCCGCGGGCCGCCAACATCGGCGCAAGTCGCTGGGCGAGCGTTTCCCCGCGTGTGCGGATGCCGACAATAATGAGTGGTTCGGATTTGGAAAATCCAGCGGCGATCTGATCGACCAGGCGGTCCAAGAGGCGTCGCACGTCTTCTGGGTCGTAGCGCGTCTGCATTGCGTGTCGCAAGGTACGGGAATTGGCAGGAAATGCAACGCCGGTCAGGCGGTCGTCACGTGAGCGAGCTTAAACACGGTGATTTCCGGCCTGCACCAGTCCAAAACGCGCTGGCCGTAGCTCAACCCGCGGTTGACGTAGAGGTGCCTTCCGTTCACGCCGTAGTAGCCGTGAGTAAAGTGGCGGTATCGGTGCGGATAAAACCGCCGCCCGAACTTGCTCGTCGCCACCTGCCGCCCGTGCGTGTGGCCGCTGAGCATCCACTGCCAGGGGTAGTTCATCAACTCCGAGCAGTTCGCCGGATTATGGTTGAGGCAGACGATCGGTAAGTTCACGTCAACGCCTTTGAACGCCAACTCCGCGTCGAGATGCCCGGACCACTCGTCGTCGAGTCCAACGATCACGACCGGCAACGCCGCGTGCGGACGCGCAATCTGTATCGCCTGATTTCGCAGCACGATCAGTCCGCGATCGACCAGGCATTTCTCGAGATAGTCCGCGCGTCGCTCGCCTTCTTCGGGCGCGCTCTTGCCGTACATGCTGTAGTCGTGATTCCCCATCGTGCAAATCACGCCGAGCGGCGCGTGAAGGTGCGACAGGATGGTGGCGACCCGGTGCGCGTAACGATACCCGCCGGTAATCAAGTCGCCGGTGACGACGACGGCGTCGGGCTTCAGATCGTTCACCAACCGAACGTACTGCACCAGATACTTCTGCCACACCACCGGCGAGTGGTGCAGGTCAGAAATCTGTACGATCTTCATCCCCACATTGGCCGGGTCGAGATTCGTCAGCTTCATCTTGTGCCGTTGAATATCCACCCACCTGCGATTCAGCGGCAGCGCGTGAATTCCGGTCAGCCCGACGCGATTAAAAGTGTTCCAGATCGCCTTGCGCCAGCGATGCTGTTTGCGCCACTCGGGAGTCTTGAGAAACTTGAGGATTCCCTCCACCACGCCGCCTCCCTACAACATTGCCAGGGCAGTTTCCAACTCGCTTCGGGCGTGATCGTCACCCTTGATGTGAGCGGCTTTGATGCCGTTCTGATACCACTTGCGCGCGTCGTCTGGTTTCTCCAACAGCTCGAAGAGTTGGCCGAGTTGATAGAACGCGTAGCAGTAGCCCGAATCGGCGGCGATGGTTTTTTCAAGGAATCGGACCGCATCGAGCGATCGCCCGGCTTTTTTGTGTTCCATCGCCACGCCGTAAAGCAAAAACGGGTCGGCCGGCTCGCGTTCGAGCATCTTTACAAGTTGGGTCAGTCGATCACTCATCGAAGCATTGTAGATCGCACTTAGTGGGTTGAGCAATGCGTACTTCGTCCGATAACCGCGTCCGTTGCGCCGCCGCCTCGCACGCGCCGATAAATGCGTGATTTTATTTTCAAAATCTCACCCCGTTGCTTACCGACAACGCCATGACCGGCCGATGATAGCGATAGAAATCGAGGGCTCGCCAAATGATGCTTCAAGCCAACACGCCGCACAAAACCAGGGTTCTGATTCTGGATGAGGACCGGATCATCCTTCAATCGCTCGGCCAGTTTCTGCGCCGCGAAGGATACGACGTGCGCACGACCGATCGCCCGGAGGAAACACTCGCACAGTTGGAGAACGGGCAGATCGAATTGCTGCTGGCCGACATTAATATGCCCGGCATTAAGCCGGCCGAGTTTCTTCGCGATGTCCGTCGGCGGTTTCCGCAGGTGGTCGTCATTGTCATCACCGGCTACGGGTCGATCGAAGGCGCGGTGGAAGCGACCAAGATGGGCGCGTTCGACTATCTCACCAAGCCGATCGTGGATGACGAAATCCGCGTGGTGGTGGGCAAGGCCGTCCGCCAACAGTCGCTACTGTTTGAGAATCAGACGCTACGCCAGCAGCTCGATCTGCGCTACGGGCTGGAGAACATCGTCGGGCACGATCACAAGATGCTGAAAGTGTTCGATCTGGTCGAGGCAGTCGCTGAAAGCCGAACCACGGTGCTGATGACCGGCGAGAGCGGCTGCGGCAAGTCGCTGGTGGCTCGCGCGATTCATCATCGATCGCCCCGCCGCGATAAGCCGTTCGTGGAAATCAGTTGCGGCGCGCTGCCGGAAAATCTGCTCGAATCTGAACTGTTCGGTCACGTCAAAGGCGCGTTTACCGGCGCAATCTCCGACAAGCCCGGCCGCTTCCTGGCGGCCGACGGAGGGACAATTTTTCTCGACGAGATCAACTCCGCGTCGCCGGCATTTCAGGTGAAGCTACTCCGTGTGCTGCAGGAGCGCGCGTTCGAGCCGGTGGGAAGCAGCGAAACGAAAACCGTCGACGTGCGAATCATCCTGGCCAGTAACATGGATCTGAACAAGATGGTGGCCGAGCAAAAGTTCCGACAGGATTTGTACTACCGCATCAACGTCGTCAACATCCGCATGCCGAGCCTGAAAGAACGGCTGAGCGACATCCCGCTGCTCTCGTCGCATTTCCTGCGGCAATTCAACCAGCAGGCCGGGCGGGAGATGCTCGGCTTCAGCGAAGACGCGATGACCGCCATGCAGCGCTACGATTGGCCGGGCAATGTGCGCGAGCTTGAAAACGCGATCGAGCGGGCGGTCGTTCTCTCCCGGAAGGCGAAAGTGGAAGTCGACGATTTGCCCGACCCGATTCAGACTTTCAATGGCAAATCCCCCACGCCTCACTCCAGCGATGCCGACGTAAGCGACGGGCCGATGACGCTTGAATCGGCGCTCGAGGTTCCGGAGCGGCGGATCATTGAAGCGGCCCTCAAGCGCAACAACTGGAACCGCCAATCCACCGCCGCCGAGTTGGATATCAACCGCACCACGCTCTACAAGAAGATGCGAAAATACCGGCTGGATATCGGCGAGATGGTATAATTGCAAAGAGGCATTAGTCATGCGGCGTATTGCGTACACAATCGCGGTTCTGGTTTCGATCGGCCTGCTTGGCGGCTCTGAAATCGCCCGGCCACTTGCGGGCGCGCCCGCCACCACCGTGCGTATCCGTGATATGCAGTTTCAGCCGTCCTCGGTGCGAATCAAGGTCGGAGAATCGGTCACTTGGACCAACGGCGACGACCGCGACCACCACGTTTCCGCCACCGACCGCTCCTTTGACTCCGGCAATCTCAAGCAAGGCTCCAGCTTTACACACCGCTTCACCAAGGCCGGCAGTTTTGATTACACCTGCACGTACCATCCGCGCATGCGGGGCACGGTTCAGGTGGATAATTAAACTTCCGCCCCGCACTGCTGATTCCGTCAGCCGAGTTGGTGTATAACTGTCGGTATCGTGGCTGATGAAATAGCGACATCTGAGACCGACATTCCCCAACTGCTGGAGCGGGGTCGTACATACTTTCTCGCCGGGCAGTTGTCGGACGCAGAAGACGCGTATCGCCAAGTCCTGGCCATCGAACCGCAAAACGCCGACGCGTTGCACCTGCTGGGGACGGTGGCGTTCCGAGCCGGCAATGCGTCCGCCGCGATCGATTTGATCGGCCGGGCGATTGCCCTGAAGCCGATGGCAGCGGAATACTGGGCGAACATCGCATCGATCCTCAACTCCGAAAAGCGCCACCCGCAAGCCGGCGCCGCCGCCGCACAGGCGATTCGAGTGCGCCCCGACTACGCAGAAGCCTACTATCACCTGGCCAATGCTTTTGAAGGCTGTAAGGAGAAGGAGAAATCCGCCGTCGCTTTCGCTGAAGCGATCAACCTCCGGCCGCAGTTTGTTGAAGCGATCATTGGACTGGGCAATCTCTTGCTCACGCAGGGTCGGCCCGGCGAAGCCGTTGAACACTATCGCCGTGCGATCTCACACCGGCCGAACTCGGTGGACGCGCACACGAATCTGGGCGCGGCGTTACAGCAAATAGGTCAGATTCAGGAAGCCATCAACGAGAGTCGAAAAGCGATTCAACTAAAACCCGACAACGCCGATGCATACAGCAACCTCGGCACGCAGTTGCTTGCGATCGGCGATATCGAAGGCGCGATCGCTGCCTGCCAACAAGCGATCCAATTTCGTCCAACTGATCCCGCCGCCCACAACAATCTCGGCCAAGCCTATCAGGCAAAGGAAATACCCGACGAAGCGATCGCCGCGTATCTCAAGGCCCTTTCGCTTCGACACGATCACCCCAAGGCGTGGAACAATCTCGGAGGCGTGCAATTCAACCAAGGCTTGCTCGACGAGGCGATCGCCAGTTTCGATCACTCTGCCAAACTCAGCGCCGATGAATCCTCGGCCCATAGCAACAAGGTTTACGCGGTTCACTTCCATCCGCACTACGACCGCGAAGCAATCGCGAGAGACCTACGCGCATGGGATGAAAAACTGGCTCGGCCCTTAATGCCATCAAACCCCATGTTCGCGAATCAGCGCGATCCCGGCCGGCGGTTACGGATCGGGTACGTTTCGCCGGACTTTCGCCAGCACGTGGTGGGTTTCAACATCCTTCCGCTGATCGAACGGCACGATCGCGAGCGGTTTGAGGTGTTTTGCTATTCCAACGTCATAAAGCCGGACGACATGACCGAACGTTTCCGCGGTCTGGCCGACCATTGGCGGGATATTGGTGGCGTGTCTGATGAGGGCGTCGCAGCACTGATCCGGAAGGACCAGATCGACGTGCTGGTTGACTTGGCGTTGCACATGGCGGGCAATCGCCTGCGGGTGTTTGCCCGGCGGCCGGCGCCGATTCAGGTGTCGTTCGCCGGCTATCCCGGCACGACGGGCATGTCGGCGATGGATTATCGAATCACCGATCCACACCTCGAGCCGCAAGTCGCCACCGATTCAAAATACGCCGAGCGGGCCATCGTTCTGCCGGATAGTTTTTGGTGCTACGCGCCGACCGGTCCGCAGCCGGTGGTGAATGAACTGCCCGCGCACTCCAATGGCTTTGTCACCTTCGGCTGCCTCAGTAATTTCAGCAAGATCAACCTCGACGTGCTGGAGAAATGGGCCGCCGTCATGCTCCGCGTACCGCGCTCGCGCCTGCTGCTGCTGGCGGCCGTCGGGTCGCATCGACAGCGGTTGGTTAAGTCGATGGCAGACCTCGGCATTACTGAAGGCCGGATCGTCTTCGCCGAACGCCGGCCGAGGTTGGAGTATTTGAAGCTCTATCAACAGATCGATCTCGGCCTGGATACGTTTCCCTACAACGGCCACACCACCAGCCTCGATTCGCTCTGGATGGGCGTGCCCGTCGTCACGCTGGTCGGCCAAACGCCGGTGGGCCGAGCCGGTTGGAGTCAGCTGTCGAATCTGGAATTGACGGAACTCGCGGCGTTGTCGGAGAAGCAGATGGTCGACGTCGCTGTGAATCTGGCGCACGACCTGCCTCGCCTGGCCCACTTGCGTAAAACGCTTCGCGATCGAATGAAGGCTTCGCCGATCATGGATTCGGCGGGATTCAGCCGGAACATCGAAGCCGCCTACCGCCAAATGTGGAAAGCGTGGGTCATGGCTTGAAGACGCCTGCCGCAGCAATCAACTCGGCCGATTGCACGCTGGCGGTTTTGGCCGGCGGGCATGGATCACGCATGGGCGTTCCCAAAGCCGAGATTCAGATCGGACAGCACCCGATTTTGCTCTACCTGCTAGAACGATTCCGTTGGCCGGGCCCGACGCTGCTTGTAACCGCGCCCGGCCGAACCGCACCGCCCGGGAGCGAACGTTTTTCCGCCGAGGCGACCGATCCGCAATCCGGACTCGGCCCACTTCGAGGCGTATTGACCGCGCTGGAACACGCGAAAACTCCCGCCACGCTAATCACCACCGTGGATATGCCAGGCCTGTCTTTCGTTCATCTGCTGTGGCTCATTGAACAGCTAAACGCCTGCTCAAACGCGATCGGCGTGATGTCGACCCGAACGATTGACGGCCAACCGCTCATCGAACCGTTCCCCTCGATTTTCACCCGCGAAGCCCGGCAAGTGGTTCACGATCAACTCGCCCTCGGGCGACGATCGGTCTACCGCCTGCATACCGAACTTGCGATGCACTGCGTCGCATCACCGGTTGAATGGCCCGAGGACGTGTGGACGAATCTGAACGAGCCTGACGATCTCCTGCGATTTACACAACGCCTGCCAAACTCGTGATGGATTCCCTCGACGTACTGCAGAAGTTCCCCCGAATTTTGCGGCATGGATGCAGTCAAGATTTCAGCTTAAAAATACCACCCAGTGAAAAAGAGCAAGGGTGCGCTTGTTTGCGCACCCTTGCATCGTCACTGACAAAGTGGAGGCGGAGGGATTTGAACCCTCGTCCCGAGAAAACTGTGAAGGAGGCCTCTACATGCTTAGGCGATTTTTTGATCTCAACACCGGCGACGAGAATCGTCACCCTTCACCGGCGTCCAGTCGTCTTTTTCTCGCGATCACGCCAACGTCCGAAGGTGAAAGCCAGCCTGCATTTTTAAGCTATCCCGACGCAGACACTTCAGGATATGCCGAGCGGCCTAAATTAGGCAGCGAGACGGACAGTAGCAGCATCGAAACCGATGCGGCCAACAACACTGTTATTAGCAGTTATGTTTTACACAGAGGATTTTACCAGGCCAACTGTGCGTCCTGGGCATGCCACCGCCAACCTAGCGATCCGGTCGATACCAGTCGCCCCCGTGGGGTTTAATTGTCAATGAACGAGCTTATTCTATGTCGGTCGTAACTCGAGAGCAAATGAGGCGGATTGATCGCGAACCAGCTTCCCTAGATCGGAAATCATCAGGAATTAGTAGGAATCAATGGAAATCAGTGCGAATGAACGTCAATTTCGTTCTTCTTAACCATTTTCACGCGGCGGCCGCCGTTGGTCCACTTTACGCTGTTCATGTACGATTCCATGAGCAGGATGCCGCGGCCCGAACACTTTTCGAGGTTTTCCTCGGCGGTCGGATCGGGAACTGATTTGCGGTCAAACCCGGGACCTTCATCTTCGATCACGATCTCAGCCACCGTCGGGCTGATCTTGGCTTCGATCCATACCGTCTTGTTCGGGTTGAGCTTATTGCCGTGCTTGACGGCGTTGATCATCGCTTCTTCCAGCGCCAGTTTGATCGCAAAAGTGCTTTGGCTGTTAAAGCCCCGCCTGGCGACTTCGTCGAGAATCGCGCTCTGTACTTCGTGCTGGTGCTTGTGATCGGACGGAATTTTAAATTTCAACGGAAGCACCGCCGACGCGGTAACAACAGCGGGGCTCTTCTTCTTTTTATCATCAGAAGCGCCGTTCCCTCGAGATTTCGATCCGCTCATGCCCATTTAGCGAGCCCGTGGTTACAGATTTCCGGTCGACGTCGTCCCATTCCGAATTTACAGCTGATTGAAACTCGCCAACGCCTCGGCCCGATTCGGCAAAATGCGGAACAGCTTGTTCAACTTGGTGATTACAAACACTTCAAAGATCTGCGGCTTGATGTTAGCCAGCCGAAGCTGGCCGTTCTTTTGCTTAATGCGGTTGTTGACGTTGATCAGCATCCCGAGGGCGGCTGAGCTTAGATGCTCCACCGTCGCGAAGTCGAGCAGCAGTTTGGGAGCTGCCTTCTCATCGATCAGCGACCCGAGCGTACTGCCGATATCGGCGATATTCCCTTCGTCGAGAATTTTGCTGTTTGTGAACTCAACGATGCGGACATCTTTTTCCGTCGTCAAGGCCACCGTCGGTGTTGATTCGGGCATGGCCGGGGATCCTTAGGTGAATCGGTACAACTTATGGAACTTAGTTTCGCACGGCCCGTCGGGCTCCGCGTAAATGCCGCGCCACCGGCATCTTATCGGTTGAAAGTACGAGTTGGTCCGGACGGTGTCAAGGAAGCGGTCGTTTAATCATCGCCGCCGCGATGACCGATAAACCCGCAGCCAGACACGCCAACCACGGCCCGATCGACACCACAGCGTTTGCACCACTTTTTGCACGTAAAATCGTCGATTCAGCGAGGCTTGGTAATCGTGCCGGTACAAACTCGTCGCCGCCGTGGCCGACGTAGTCGAGCAGGTTCGTCCAGAGGATGACGAACGCAGGTGAAGCTGAAAAGCTGGGAGAACTGAACCCAACCCACGCCTGCCGAACGGGCGAGTCGCGGACGGCAACGATCGGCTTGTCGGCAACGGTTACGATCGGCGAAAAACCTTGCGGCACATCCGCCGATGCGGCGAGGTCTGGGAGTTCGCCGACGGAAACATTCTGCGTGACCGGATGGGCCGCCAGCTGCAAAGTCCTAGGCGTCGGTCGATCGGCCGGGGAAACGAAGACCGCCGGTTCGTCAGCGGCAATTGCGGATCGGTTCATCGCGACGGAGACTTTGGCTGACTCAGCCGATGAAGGACGACGGACGGTATAGACGTCGATCACCCGCCGCACGTCGGCCGGCAACTCCCCGGCCGCTATCACCTTCGGCCAGCTGCGTTGCCGAACAACCTCGACCGAGTTGCCGTCGACCGTCGCGCGGATGCGGTTGGCCTGCAGGTCGACGTCCACGAAATAGTCGCGCGTCTGCCCAGCTTGTGGAAGGTTGATCGGTTGTGTTGCGTTCCCATGATCGGTTTCGATCAACAGTTGCATGGTTGTTGTGACGGAATCATTCCGAACGCGGATCATGCACTGCCCGCCGCGTACGGCCAGCGTTTCGATCGTCGCGTGCAAGACATCAGCAGGATCGAGGTTTGCCCCACCCGCCCGAATCACCGCCGGCCCGCTGGCGGCGACGATCGCCACCGCACCGGCCAGCAGCATCAACGCGATCCACTTCGGTGTCCGATGCAGCGATCGCTTCGCCTGCGACGCCTGCTCGGGCCCGCGCCACAACTCGACGAACGGAACCTCCGTCCGCGTGCGCCAGCCGATCATCAGATATATCGTAATCGCGGCCCACGGCAGCAACGCCATCAGCCATGCTGGAGAAATGAATGCCATCCGCCCCACTAAAACTGCTGGTTGGTATCGGTCACCACGACGACCTTTTCAAGCAGCACGTAATTGCGGCTGTTGTACTCGGTTATCACGCCGGTGATGCGGAAACGCAGGTCGCGCGTCGATCCTTTGACCGCCGTTTCCATCGCCATCAGCTTGAGGCTGGGAAGGAGCACCATGGGCGGATCCTTCAGCGCTTTGCCGTCGACATCGAAAGTGAACTCCAACTGTTGCCCGTCGGCCGATCGCGTCATCCTGCCGACGCGGTCGACCAAATACGAGCCTTCGCGTATCACGGTTTGCGCGGGTGCTCCCGGCGCGATCGCGCCAGTGCCCGAAGTCTTATCTATCGCCGGCGGCTGCGTGCCGTTGGCCAGCGGCTGGCCGGACGTGTTCTGCGGACGAAGCATCTGCGAGAGTAGCTGATCCGCCGGCACGGGCTTGCTCGGCTGCGTCGCCGGCCCGGCCGCGAGGACCAGACCCGCCAACGCCAACACGCCCAAACCTGCCAGGGTTGTTTTCATATCAAACTCCGTGAATTCTCTATCGTATCGACGTTTTTCATCCGCTCAATCCACAATCGGCAGAGGACTGGAAGAATTATGGGACGTCGCCCGGCGTTCAGCGAGCCAGCCGGGTGGTCGGGCGGACATACGGCTTGATCTCGATCGTACTCGCGCCGGGGTGGTTGTCAGTACGCGCTTCAGGCATTGCAGCCGGGCGCATCGTAAAATACCGGGGCTGCGCGCGGTATGCGTCGTTCTTCGCGTCGTTCGCGGTGTACCCGTAGACAGAGGCATTCGGCTGATACGGCAACGCATCACTGACGGTTACTATTTGGCGGCGACCTGAGTGCGCGCTAGCAGACAGGGAATGCATCGTCCGCGCGATGACCGCGCTATCTATTCCGCCGTAGTAGAATTTGGAATCACCTTGCCCGTACTCAAACTGCACCGGCCGATAGATCGTTTGGGCGATCGCGGAGGAACACAAAAAGCTGAATATCAGTACAGCGCGAATCACACCGGTATCTTAGAGGTGCGGCGAGAGCTTTTCCTGCACCTGCTCGGCGGACAGGCCCGAAATCTGCAAAACCTTACGCGAATCGTAATGCCCGCGGATGAGCTTGATCCGCCAACCCGGGATGCCTAACACCTCTGACAGCAGATCGATAACAGCCTTATTGGCCTCGCCGCCTTCTGGCGGGGCGCTGACCTTCACTTTGATTGCATCGCCCAGCCGCCCGGCGATCTGATTCTGGCTTGAGCCGGGGACGACCTTGATACCCAACGTGGACGAAACCGTCGCCTGTTCTCCTGCGGGTTTGGACTTACTTCTCGATCCCGTAATTACTTCAACATCACCACTCTCATCGTCGTCTGCCAGCGACAGCATGGGCATGGCGGCCGGCGTTGGGTGGATCAATTCTCGCCAGAAGCAACGTGCAAGGCGTTTGAGTTCGTCGTTGGCGTTATCCTTGCCGAAGATTTCGCCGATTCCGCCGAACACGCCGGCGACGAGCAAGACAAGTGCTTCAAAGATCAGCAAGTAATCCAGCGGCGTGATGCGCCAGAGGAACTCGGGGGATTTCATTTGCCCGGCTCTCTGGGTTGGGATTCTTTCAGTGCCATTGCAAACGCGCCCACGATTCGCCGGCCGATTGCAAACACCACCACGCCGGTCACCGCGTATCGCAGGATCGCCAGCAGGCACCACAGCACCAGCCACAGTGTGGCGTACTGCCGATCTTTATCGGCCAGCTTGGAAAGGTCTTCGATCGCTCTGCGGAAATCGTCGTACATGGGTTTGATCAGCCTGATTTGTCAGCTTCGTTGTGCGAATTGTATTTGGGCGTCGCCGCCCAGTGCAGTTTGTCGGCCAGGCTGCGCCACTCACGCGCTTGCGGATTTTCGATCAGGATCGCATCGTGCGAACTGCGGCTGATCACAATCTGATCGCCGGCGGATAGCTTCGTGCTGGCTTGGCCGTCGCAGAAAAGCGTGGTGCCTTCGTTCACCCTTGTCGCAACGATCAGCACCGTCGAATTGCTGCTGACCACCACCGGCCGGAAGCTGAGGCTGTGCGGGCAGATCGGCGTGATGCAGAGCGCTTCGACATCGGGGTTTATGATCGGCCCGCCGGCCGACACGTTGTACGCAGTGCTACCGCTGGGCGTGGCGACGATTGCGCCATCGCCGAAATAACTGATGGCGGTTTCCACGTCGGCCGAGATCTGCAACTCGATCATGTGGAACGGCGGCCCGGCGGTGATGACCGCATCATTCAGCGCGGTGGCAACAAACGTGCGCCCCGCCTCCACCGCTTTGCGATCGAGCGGGCTGCATTTTCGGCCGGCGGGGACAACTGAAGTCTCCAGCATCATCCGGTTGGTGGTTCGCAGCTTGCCGTTTAAGAATTGATTGAGCTTCTCCAGGAACTCGTCGGGCTGAAAGCTGGCGAGGAATCCAAGCCGGCCGAAGTTCACGCCCATCATCGGGATCGGCTTGCCTCCCATCCGCCGGGCCGCGGTTAGCAGCGTGCCGTCGCCGCCGAAGACGAGGATGACGTCGGCAGATACTTTTTTCAGGTCGTACAGTTCATCGGTCTCCACGCCCACCACTTCGCACCGCCGTTTGATCTCCGGCAGCCATACGTCCAAGGCGGTCTTGACGACCGGCTTGGCGATGTTGGCGATGATGAACGCTTTCATATCAGGGAGTGTAACGGGGAACGATCCAAGGATGAAGGCGTAGGAATGAAGGATGAAAAAGGAGGGCTGGACTTATCTTTTGATCCTTCCGCCCTGATCCTTATAAAGAAAATCCGCCGCGGAAAGCGGCCGGGGACACGACGGCACAGAACCGGTTCTGTTTAGGGCTGCTTCCTTTCGGACCTGACCCGGTTCACAGCCGACCCTTGCATCGGACCCGGCCGCCTACCACGGCGGAGGGGAGATTCAAGTTGAACGAGCAATCCTACCTCCAACGCCTCCGAATTGGTAGGACAGACATTCTTGTCTGTCACGGGCGCATGTACTCATGCGTCCGTACAAACGGTCATTTGGCAAACCGGCGCGAGTCAACGAGTACGTCGCCTCGTGACAGACAGAAATGTCTGTCCCACCGGGAAACCATCACTTCACCGCATCGCTCGGCGCATTCGCCGGATCGACTTTGTACGGGTTGTCCTTCGCTGTCACAGGCACCACTTTCACGCTCTCCATGATTGCGGCTTTGGCGGGCTTACCGGCTCGTTGATCGGCCAGCGGCGCGGCGGCGATCTTCTTCGCCACCTCCATGCCGTCGAACACTCGGCCGAAGGCGGTGTATCGGTGATCGAGTTGCCGCGTGCCCGCCGGATCGAGACAGATAAAAAACTGCGAGCCGGCCGAGTTGGCAAACTCCGGGCGCGGGTTCACGCCCGGCGCTTCGTTGGGATCGCCCTGCCGCGCCATGGAAAGCACGCCCGCGTCGTGCGGGCGGTCGTTGAACTCCGCGTTGATGTTGTAGCTCGGCCCGCCGGTCCCGTCGCCGCGCGGATCGCCGCCTTGAATGACGAAGCCGGGCAAAACGCGATGGAACGTCAGCCCGTCGTAAAAACCGCCTGCCGACAGTGCTAAGAAGCTGGCCGAGGTATTCGGAGCGACGTCGTAGTAAAACAGAATCGAGATCGGCTTGTCATCCGCATCGGTCTTCATCTTGGCGTAACAGAGCGGCTCGATCTTGGAAACAATCGGCCCCGGCGGCGCGTTCGGGCGGGTATCGGCGCGCGTCGTGATCACCAGCGGCGTCCCGAGAAACTCAGCCGACCCATCCTTCGGAACGGCCGTCAGTATGAACGCGCCGGCGTTGTTGACCTGCGGAAAGATCACTCGCAAGTCAACCTTCTGCCCCTGCTTGATTTTCACATCGCCGGCCGGTTCGATCCGCTTGCCGTAGAAGTCGCGCATCGCCAGCGTGGCTTCGCCAACCGTCTTGATCTCCACCGTCATCGGCTGCGTCGGCGCGTACCAGGTTTTGGTCGGCACTAAGATCGAAAACATCACCATCACTGCGGTAACCACGTCAGGCATAATGCTCCTTACACTTGTCGATATTTCTCAGCCGTCGCGAGTTCAAACGCCTCGTGCTCTGGATTGAGCGGGCGGTTGCGAAACTCCGATCGGCATTTGTAACAAACCGTCACTTTGCCGACAAAGGCGTAGATGATCGCATCGATCACCGCTGAGCCAACTAAAACCCACACGCCGAGATAAAACGTCGTCGGATTCGCGGCCAGAACCAAAAACACAACGCCGGCGACGACCACTAATCCTAAACCAAGTTTCTGCGGGAAATCCTTGCGGATAAACAAATCACGACATCCGCAGGCGAGACACGTCGAGAGCGGCGAATCGGCTCCCTCGCCCGGTACGCCGGGAGAGGGCTGCGGTGAGGGTTCTGTCGGATTGTCGAGCGAGTTTTGCATCGTAGAAGAACCCTCACCCTACCCTCTCCCGGCGTACCGGGCGAGGGAAACATCAAAACGGCAAGCCCGTGTCGTGGACCAGATTCAGCGCGATGATCTCGCCGATAAAGATCAGCACGCCCGCCACGTACAAAATGCCCGTCGCCGACTGTGTTGAGCGGCGTTTGATGCAGTCCTGCGCCATGTAGATGAACACCGCCGGCACGAGCAGGCCGACGAACCATCGCGTGCCGATGTACAAACCCTGCAGATTCCAAAGCGTATCGCTGGGCGTCAGGTGCTGCAGAACCATCGTGATCACGACCGCGCAGAGTGCCCGGGCGATCATCACGATCGCCACGCTACGGTTCAGCCGGAGGAACGGGGCGATCGTCATCTTGCTGGCCGTGAGATATGCATGGCCCAGCAGCATGTCCATGAGTGTGAGCCCGAGCATCGCCGCGACTCCCGCCAGCGCGATCACCGAGGCAGCCGGCACTTTCAGCAACCCAACAGCCGCCGCGACGGAAAGCACAAACGCCACGCCAGCCAGTGTCCGCTGTGTCGCCCGCCGGGCAACTTGTACAAACCCGAGTTGGCCGAGCACGGCCAGTGTCGTCCCGAGGATGCCAAGCATCGCCAGCATCTGCCGATCCGCCGGCTCGCGACGGAAGAAAAAAAACGCCGACAGCCCGCAGCCGCACAGCGCAATCAGCCCGGCCAGGCGCAGCCACTGGAGCGTCACGTCGTGCGGATTCGAAATCGCCGCGGCCAGCATGCAACCACCGGCTAACAAGATGAGGAAGGTTTCGGTCATTGCTCAGCGTTTCTGCTCCGCCCATGCGATCAGCGTCCGCACGCCCCAGCCGGTGGCGCCTTTAGCGTAGTAAGGCAAATCCTTCTCGGTATCGGCCACGCCGGCAATATCCAGATGCGCCCAAGGCGTGCCTTCGGGGACGAAATAGCTGAGAAACGCGCCGCCCTGTAGCGGGTGGCCCTCGCGCCCGCCGGAGTTGACCAGATCGGCACAGTCGGATTTCATATATTCGCGATGCTCATCGCCGAGCGGCAAGCGCCAGAAACTTTCGCCGGCGGTATCAGCCGCGGTTTGCAGGCTGGCGACGAGGGCGTCATCGTTCGCCATCACGCCGGCCATGGTCTTACCGAGCGCCGTGATCACTCCTCCCGTCAACGTGGCGAGATCGACGACGGCAGACGGTTTGTATTGTTCGATCCCCCAAGCCAAAGCGTCTCCGAGCACAAGCCTGCCTTCTGCGTCGGTGTTGGTGATCTCCACCGTCACGCCGTTGTACATGCGAAGAATATCGCCGGGACGGAAGGCGGTATCGCTGATGTGATTCTCGGCCGACGACAGGATACCGACGACCGGCTGCGCGAGCTTTAGTTTTGCGACGGCCAGCATGAAGCCCAGCACCGCCATCCCGCCGCACTTGTCGAAAATCATCCGGCCCATGCTGGCAGCGGGCTTGATCGAAATGCCGCCGGTATCGAACGTAACGGCTTTACCAACCGCCAGCAGCGGCTTGGTTTTTTTCGTGCCCTTCCACTCCAGCACGATCATCCGCGGCGGCGTGGATTTATTGGCAGCGCCGACGGCCAGAATCCCGCCCATGCCCAGCTTCGCCATCTGCTTTTCGTCAAGCACCCGGCAGGTCAGGCCGGCTTCTTTCGCCATCGCCTGAGCGACCTTGGCCAACGTCGGCGGATTAATGTTATTCCCCGGCCGGCTGGCGATCGTGCGGGCGAAATTCTGCGCCATTGCGATCGCAACGGCGCGATCAAATCCGGATTTGGCCTTGGCATCGGAGACGATCGTAAACGTCGCAGCCTTGGCGTCGGCCTCCTTCTTTTTGCCGACCACGCCTTGATATTCGGTGTACTTGAACGATGCCAGCAGCAGCCCGGTCGTGATCGCCTCCACGCGGTCGGCCGGGGCGATGACCGTGACGGCGGTGAGGTTGTGCTTGCGGATCGCCCGGGCAAGTGCCCCGCCGGCTTGGCGGAAGCTCTCGGCGGAGAGCTTTTCCTTCGGGCCGACACCGACCACGAACACCCGGCGGACCTTGCCCGCGCCGGCGTCGACGAGATCGAACGTGACTTCGTTCGCCTTCCCCTTCGACACGCCCGCCGACAGCAACCGCTCGGCTGCGGCGCGATCGGCGGTGGAAAGACGTGCGGCTTCGAGCACGTCCATTCCACTGGCGAATACGGTTATGGCGTCCATCTTGGCTGAAGGTTTCGATGAATACTGAACTTTGATCGGAGTATTGGTTGGAATCATAATTTTTGTCGCACGGGCTACCAGCCCGTGCCGTGGTGCGTGGTTAAGCATGGGCTGGTAGCCCATGCGACAATTATCCTACACTTCAAACATCGCAGCTTTTCGAACCGGCGGCAAGCAGGCCGAATCCGTGCAGGCTTGGTACGTCATCGTCACCGTCAGGCGGCCCTTCGGTTCTTGCTTGAAATTCACGAGCAGCACAACCTGTTTCTCGTACACCGGGATATCCGTATCCGAAAACGGGAACTTCCTCATCACACCCCGCGGATACTCGATCGGCTCGATCTCGGCGCCGTCAATCGCCAGCTCCGTCGCGATCAGTCCCTCGCCGGCGGGGTTGGCGTTCAGGTGATATCCGGCGGCGATGTCGAACGTCAGCCGAAGCGTTTGTGCACTATCCCAGCGAGCCCCGAGCGTCACCGCGCCGGCAGCGATGTCTTCCGGCGATTGCGGCTGCTCAGGCAATGCAGAACCCGCCTGTACTTCGATCGCGCCGGCCTGCTGAATGTACATCGCCGTTGCCTGTACGAGAGAACTCATGCCTTGGCCGTGAGAGTCCAGTTGCTGGGCAAAAGCGGTCAATACTTTTTTTGTAGATTCGGCTTGGCCGAGCGCCATCAGTGCTTGGATTGCCACGCCGTTCCCGCTAGGCAGCGGGCTGTCGCTGCCGATTTTTTGGCGCACGATGAGATCAGGCGCGGTTGATTCGGTGAAGTAGAAAGCGCCGTCGGCAGCGTCGATGAATCGCGATTGCATCATGGCCGCCAGACCGTTCGCGCGATCGTCACCGAGCGATTGCAGCGCGAGCGTCAGGAAGGCGTAATCGTCTAACATGCCCGCGTATTTCTTCACCCCATCGCGGCTGGAGCGATAAAGGCCCCCATCGGTCGTGCGATGCTCGCGCATCAGGAAATCCGCCGCCGATTTAGCGGCCGAGGTGTACCGATTTTCTTTTAAGACCGCCCCGCCGTGAGCTAGGGCGCGGATCATCAGTGCGTTCCAACTCGTGAGGATTTTCGTATCGAGCAACGGCTGCTTGCGTTTGTCGCGGACGGCTTTCAGCTTCTGTCGCATCGGGGCAAGTGCTGCCTCTTCCCGATCGACCAGATTCACATCGGCGACATAAAGGATGTTTTTGTCCGGCCCGCCATCGGAGTGATGCGGGTCGGCGAAGTTAGGGCCCTGATCCAGGCCGTACGCCTTTGCGAACAGTTCGGCATCCTCGTGGCCGAGGATTTGTTCGATCTCGCCGAGCTTCCATAGATAGTTGAGCCCTTCCTGCGAGTCGACCTCGGCATCAAACGCCGTGTAAAACGCACCGGCCGGCGAGGTCATCTCACGAAGGACAAAGTCGAAAATCCCCTTCGCGACGGCGGCGTACCGTTTGTCGTCGAACTGCCGATAGGCTTCAGCGTAGACGAAGCCGAGCATCGCCTGATCGTACAGCATGATCTCGAAGTGCGGCACGAGCCACTTGGCGTCGGTGCTGTACCGGTGAAAAGCGCCGCCGAGGTGATCGCGGATACCGCCGAGCGCCATCGCGTCGAGCGTGTGGGTGATCATCTGCTTGATGCGGCTGGCGTTTTTCAGATCCGTCGGCGAGCCGTCGAGCCAGTGCAGGAGAAACTCCAGTTCCGTCTGCCGCGGGAATTTCGGTGCCTTGCCGAAGCCGCCGTACTTGGCGTCGTAGTCGGCCACGTCGCGGGTGACCATGCGATCGACCCACGCCTGATCGATCGTGACGTTCGCCTTCGGCGGAACAAGCCGGCTGACCTGCCGGAGCACGCTGGTGATTTCGTTCGCGGTCTTCTGCACTTCCGGCTTGCGGTTGCGGTAAGCGTCATCGAGGGCATCGAGCACACGCCGAAACCCCGGCCGGCCGTCCCCGTCTTCGGGCGGGAAGTACGTCCCGCCGTAGTACGGCTTGAGGTCCGGCGTCAGCCACACGCTCATCGGCCAGCCGCCCTGCTGCGTCAGCACTTGGACGGCCGTCATGTAAAGCTGGTCGACGTCCGGGCGCTCTTCGCGATCGACTTTAATGTTAATGAACTTAGCGTTCATCTCCGCGGCAATCTGCGGATTCTCAAAACATTGCCGCTCCATTACATGGCACCAGTAACAAGTGCTGTAACCGACGGACACAAAAATCGGCTTATCCTGCGATCGGGCCGCCTCAAACGCCTCCTCGCCCCACGGGTACCAATCCACGGGATTGTGCTGGTGCTGCAACAAGTACGGCGAAGTTTCTTTTGAAAGTCGATTCATAAGATTGGAACGGGAGAGCCTATCGGGTTTGCAGCATTTCTCAACCCGCGGCAGTATCGCGGCAGAATCGCGGGGATGTTGCTTAGCATCGCTCGCGGCGGGCCGGAGTCGCTGGACCGCGAGCCCGCAATCGCCGATGTGAGCCGACTGGCGTTTGGAAAAGCTTGTAGGGAATGACTGGGTTAAAGTGTCGCGTATCGCCAGACCGTCAGAATGATCATCACTACCATGAGTGCGATCAGCTTATAGAGCTTGCCGGTATCGGTCTGCCCGCCGCCGCTGAACATACCTGTCAGCGTGGCTTTCAGGCCGGGGCCCTTGGTTCTGGATCGAATACAACTGGAGCAGAGACGCTGAGCGCCGAACTTGGAGAGTTGGTGCGCTGGAAATTGTTCGCCGCACCCGCCACATGCATTTCCGCCTCCGGAAGACATGAGCTTTTTACGTTGATCTTCGGCACCGCATTCCATGCACCAGTAGCGGCCTTGCGAATCTTTCATTCGCTTTTGGCCGTTAAGCGCCTTTCCGCAGGCGACGCACGATTTGGCCGTTGTTGTTTCCGTCATGGAGATGCCTCGGCCGCCGCTTACTATGGTGCTTCAAACCTTGATCCATGATACCTATATCTCTAATACGATGCATAACACTAAAAGGTTTTCCAACAGCTAAAATCGCTATAAGTTAACGTGACAGGTGCGGGGCAATGTCGTACGCTTCAACAACTTATGGATCAAGCCACCCTGATTGCCGGCATGGAATTCGCCCGGGACCGAACCTTGGGCGTCCTCAAAACGATCGAATCCAGCGGGCAGGATGTGCAGAAGGTGCTGTCTTGGCGGCCGGCTAACGGGCGGGCGCACATTGCCTGGCAGGCCATGCACTGCGCCGCCACCCACGACCGCTACTTCAACGCCCGCATCAAAGGCGGGCAAGTCAAGGACGAGACTTTAGTTACGAACTTCGCCGGAGGGTCTACCCCGTCCGACAAGGACATCCCCAACTTGGCCGACATCAGGCAGAAGCTCGAAACCACTTTCGCTGACGCGCTGGCGACCGTGCGCGGGCTATCAGCGGCGGAGTTGGCGACCGTCCAGGACTTCCCCAACAACGTCAAGCGATCGATCGGCGAGTCGGTCATCCTGCTGACTTGGCACGAGGGCCATCACCAGGGGCAAATCCACTTCACCTGGAACCTGTACAAGCAAGCTCACGGTCTCAAGTAAACCTCCGCTGCGAACCTGATCCATTTGTACCGTTTGTAGCTGTCATCGCACCGCCGAGATTCGAGAGCACGCCGATTTTGCAGACTTATAATTCAGTCCCTTTCTCCATCCCGACGATGTAATTCCTGTCGGCGGCGATTGATCCGACGGCCGACGGAAGGAGAATTCCCTTGTTAGCCCTTTGGCGGAGCCAAACTTCCCGATCCACGCGTCACACCACTCACTCGTCACCGGTTGAACTTTCGGAACGACGATTGAGCAAAGTGATGAAAGCGCTGGCGGCGAACCCCGTTTCCGATTCCGCCAACCGGCTGACGCCCCGCGCCAGTCTGCGGGCCAAGGTCAACATCCTTCCGTTTCTGCGAGGCCAGCGAGCCAAGCCGATCGAGGCGTCGGTCTACGACATCTCATCCGCCGGCGTGGCGATCGTGATGCACAAGCCGCTGCCGATCGGCACGCAGTTTAAGTTGCTGGTTTCGCGCCGGTTCCGTCGCTCGCTGGAAGTGCTCTGCACTGTCCGCCACTCCCGGCAGGACGACGACGGGTTCATCGTCGGCGCGGAGTACGGCGTTTGCTGGCTCGACACGCTGGGCACGCTGGTCGGCCCCGGAGCTGTCGCGTCACGCGTCGATCGCCGAGAACAGATCGCCTATGAGCTGGCGGTCGCCTGAGTCGTTTTTGTTTTTTCTTAGTGAATGTTTCACCGCTGGAGGCGGTCCAACATGGAAACCCGAGCCATCATCGTAGCCGCTATCGTCGCCTTGTTCTGGCTGGCCCCGAAGCCTTCGACGACACAGGCCAGGCAGATCAAGCGCACGGAAGTGAACCGAGTGATCCAGCCCGACGATCCGCGCATCAGCATCACGCCCTATGTACGCCCGGACGCGCCCACGAAATAGCGATGGCCATCGATTGGAATAAGCTAAATCACCGCTTGCCGCGGCTACGTTTCTTGGATTTCGCATTCCGGCCGGCCGAGCCACCCGCGTGATTGCGTTTACCGGTTTTTTTAGGTGCCGGTCCGCCGCGGCCGCTGGTCTTCATCGATCGGCCGCCCTTGCCGGTCGGCTTGCCGACCTTTTCAGGAACGCCGGCCTTGCCCGGCAGCGCTGTGATCGCCAGGTCCAACTCGCGCCTTGCCGAATCGACTTTCACGATACGGGCAGTCACCACGTCGCCGATGCTGATCTTCTTGCCGCTGCGTTGACCGCGGGCGAATCCGCCGCGCTCGTCGACGTCCCACCAATCGCCCATCAAATCCGGGTAGCGGATCAGGCCGTCGACCAAGTACGTCTGCAACTGCACGAAGATTCCGAAATTGGTAATGCCGGTAACGACGCCCTGAAATTCTTCGCCGATATGGTTTTCCATCAGCGCCAGCAGCTTAACCTGCCGCAGTTCGCGCTCGGCGTCTTCCGCACGCCGCTCGGTGAAGCTGATCGCCTTACCAAGCTTGATGAGGTCATCAAACGTCGGCTGGTCTTTCAGCAGGATGTCCTTCCGCGCCGTCGTTTCACGAGCGGCAAAGTAAGCATCCAGCAGGCGGTGGATGGTCAAATCCGCATATCGGCGGATCGGGCTGGTGAAATGCCCGTAATGCTCGCTCGCAAGCGCGTAGTGGCCGATCTTCTTCGGCGAATACTCGGCCCGCGTGAGGCTCTTCAGCACCGCGAGATTAATCGCAAACGCCTCAGGCTTGCCCTTCACGCTGGCCAGCAGTTGCTGAACCGCTTTGCGATCGAGTTGCTTCGGCAGCTTATGACCGGCGACCTGCACGAACGTGCGCAGACGTTCAGCGCCTTGCGGCTCGGGCTCCGGGTGCGTACGGCGCAGGAACGGCACGTCGATCGAGTTGAGCAGCCGGGCGACGGCCTCGTTCGCTTCGACCATGAACATTTCGATCAGCGTGTGCGTGAAACTCGTATCTTCCGGCACGGCGTCGACGATCTTGCCGTCTTCGTCCAGCACCAGATCCACTTCCGGCAGATCGAGCGTGAGTTGGCCGTCGTGCAGACGGCGTTGCTGAATGCGCTTGGCCAAATCGTTCATCTCGTGCAGCAGGCGAATCACCTGCGGGTCGTAGTCGGCAATTTTACGATCGCCGCTCGGGTGCGGGATGACCGACGCGCCGTCGAGGATCGCCTGGGCTTCCTTGTAGCGCAGCCGCTGGCGGCTTTTGATGACGGTGTTGGCGAATTTCGCGGTCGTCGGGCGGGCGAAGCGGTCGAGCACAATAAACGCGCTCTTGCACAGTCGCGGCACGTCGGCCTGCAGGCTGCAGACGCCGTTGCTCAGCATTTCCGGCAGCATCGGAATCACCGTGCCGGGGAAGTAACAGCTGTTGCCGCGTTTGACCGCCTCTTCATCCAGCGGCGAGCCAGCGGGCACGAAGTGCGACACGTCGGCGATGTGGACGCCGAGTTCCCAATCGCCGCTGGCGAGCTGACGCAGGCTGATCGCGTCGTCGTAGTCCTTGGCGTCGTCGGGGTCGATCGTGCAGATCATCTGATCCGTCAGATCGAGCCGGCGGGATTTTTCGTCCTCCGGATCAAACTCATCGATCGCCCGGCGGGCTTGCGCGAGCACTTCTTCCGGGAACGGTCCCGGCAGGTTGTACTGCACGATCAACGCCTTGAGATCGACGTCTTTCTCACCGGCAGCGCCGAGCACTTCAGTGATCACGCCTTGCGGGCGCTGGCCGCCGTCGGGGTAGGTCGTTAGTTCAACGACGACTTTGGTCCCCACGCGGATGTGCCGGCTGGCAGCATCAGGCGTGAGAATGGCCGCGGTCAGCGTGTTGCCATCGGGCAGAACAACCCACTCGCCGGCCACTTTTTGCAGGCTGCCGACGAATTTTTTCTGCGTGCGTTCGAGGATCTCCGAGATTCGCCCGGAGTAGATGATCTTGCCGTCTTTATGGCCCTGGCTGGTGATCTTGGCGCGAACGATGTCGCCGGTAATCGCGCCTTGGTTTTGGCCCTTAGGGATAAACAGATCTTCGTGCGCGGTCGGATCCTGCGGCACGACGAAGCCGAAGCCCCGCTTGTTGTGTCGGTACGAGCCGGTGAATTCGTTCGGACTCGTGCGGTTGCTGGGCAACAGGACAGCGCCGCGAGCGCCTAAAACGACTCGGCCTTCGTCCATGAGCTCCTGCATCGCTTGATGAAACGCGTTGGCCCAATCGTCTTGGTTTAATTCAAGCTCGGCGGCGATCTTTTTCGGTTCTTTCGGACGGTAGGCGGGCGATTTGAGATGACTCAAAATGCGAGAATGGATGGAATCGGACATAAATGGACAACTCAACTAGTTGTAAAACTCCCTAAAAACAGCATTGACCTGAGAATCGTAACAAAACGCGGCAGTAAACGATACGCCTGAGAAGTGATGATACGGAGCAGTTGCTGAACAAATATTAGCAGTTAGTCCGGCGAAATCAAATTTGCCGGACTGTAGCCAGTATCGGCTCGTTCCGCCTCTGACTGTAGGACGAACTGCAAATCGGCCGGCTTTGGAGAGCGATTCGGGCGGGATTTCACCCTTCGACGACGCTTTTTTCGATCGGCTCGACCAGCACACCTGCGGATCGCAAAAAGTCGATCGCCCCAGCCACGTCCGCCGCCGGGCCGATCAGGAGAACGGCCATGATCCCGATCTCGTTGTTCACGCTGGCCTGGCGGATATCGAAGCTGACCTCCGGAAACTTCTGGCTCATCTGCCAGATAATCGGCTTCTCCACCTGCGACTTGGAGGGAAACGTAAACCAGCAACGCTTGGATACTTGGTCGGCCATGATGCCTCTCTACTGCTTAGTGTCCGCCGGCGATGGCGGGCACGATGCTGATTTCGTCGCCCTCTTTAACCGGCGTTTCCAGGTTCTTAAGGAAGCGGATGTCTTCGTCATTCAGGTAGACATTGACGAACCGGTTCAACTGCCCGGGAGCCTTGAAGAGGCGCGTCTCAATGCCGCTGGCCTTGGCTTTGAGGTTATTCAGCACTTCACCGACGTTGGCGCCTTCAGTATCAACCGCATCAACGCCATTGGTGTAACTGCGAAGGGGCGATGGGATTCGAACTTTAATGCTCATAAGAGTCACTGATCCTTTCGGCCGATCATCATCCTCGAAACTACTTGAACTTCAAGCCGCCTTGCGGTTTGGCGATGTACTCTATGACGGCCTCTTAGATTTTCTTATTTGGACTCCGTTTAATTCTCGCATAACCAGCACTGTCATTGCGAGGTACTCCGAGGAATGACGATCTGCGTAGCGTGGTGGGGAATTAGCTCAAATCCCAATTACATCATTTCAGGAGAAGATGGCTGCTCTACCGTCATTCCCGGCGATTTTCGGCGAAATGGATAGAAAAACTGGCTAATAAACGACCTCGGAACCGGATGCCCCGCGATCCCATACCCCTCCGGCCACTGCCCGCGCGGCAGGAAATAGGTACCGAACAGCCGGTCGAGCAGCGGGAAGTGGATCGAAAAATTCACGTCGATCGCTTCTTTCTCAATCCCGTGATGCCAATGATGGAACCGCGGCGTTGCCAGAAACTCTCCGATCCGGTTGAACTCCCACCGCACATTGGCGTGCAGCAACGCCGAGTGGACGTACACGATCAGGATGTATAGGTGCAGCGGCAACTCCTTGAAGCCAAGAATGAACATTGGAATCACCGTCAGACCACGCAACACAAGAACTTCGATGAAGTGCATCCTCGCTGCTGCCATCCAGTCCATTGATTTGGCCGAGTGGTGGACGGCGTGAAAGTTCCAAAGCCACGGAATGCGGTGAAACGCCCGATGCACCCAGTACTGGACGAAATCCGTCAAGAACATGATTTCCAACAGCTGCAGCACCGTCGGCTGAGTACCGACCCAAGCCCGCAGGCCGGTCCATTCGGTGTGCTTCTGAAGTAAGAACGCCGGGCTCATCGAGAGGAACGTGATGACCTGCACCAGCAGACTGCTGACGAAGTAATAAAACAAATCTTCGCGCCACTCGTCGCGAAACAAATTTTGCTCGGACTTATGGGCAAACAGCCGCTCGATCGGAACGAACAGCAGGCCGGTGAAGATGACGTTGAGGATGAACCAATCGAGCCCGAAGAATACGCTAGTACCCGCTTGACCTTCAACATGAACGCGCGACCCGCCGAGGACAGTAGCGATCAGCACCAAGCTGATGGCAGTGAAACCCAAGGCCTTGGTGGTTCGAAGGATCAAGCTGACGACTGCCAGCAAGAACGAGCCGATCAGGAGGAAATGCAATCCGAGCCGGAAAAGCGGGTGGTTGTAGTATTCGCGGACTTGCGGGATCGTCAGCCAAGCTGGGAAGCGGAGGCAGATCACGAACAGCAGCCCGACCACGCTGCCGAGCAGCGCAGCCGTGCCGCTGAGCCAACCCGTCCCAAGCCGTCGGTTGTCGGCGGGCGATTCGAGTTCGGAGCGGATTTTTTCTCGTACGCGGTTGACGAACACGCGGTCACTCCCTTTTTAGGTATTTTTACAAAACCATACGACACAGAGGCACGCAGTACTCTTCTGCATTTCTCTGTGCTTAGCTCTGTGTCTCTGTGCCTCTGTGTCGCATGAAGTCGCAGAAAACACCCGATATCGGCGTTACACCGTCGCCGGCGTGCGATTGGGCGCGCGTTCAACGAGCGTGCCTTCGAGCGCGTCGACGATCTTATCGAACTCCGACAACTTCGGCTCGATAACCGCCGGCTGCACCAAATCGTTTTGCACCGTCTCAAGCGTCTTCAAACCGTTGCCGGTGATGCTGACGACGATCGATTCGTCCTTCGGAATGCGCCCCGATTGAATCAGCTTAATCGCCGCCGCCAGCGTTGTTCCGCCGGCGGGTTCGGTCCAGATGCCTTCGAGCTTGGCCAGTAATTTGATGGCTTCGACGATTTCGCGATCGGTCGCGCTCTCGCCCCACCCGCCGGACTCTTTAACGACTTGATATGCGTAATACCCGTCGGCCGGGTTGCCGATGGCGATCGACTTGGCGATCGTATTCGGCTTCTGCGGCACGATGATGTCGCTGCCGGCCTTGATGGCGGTGACGACCGGGTTGCACCCCTCAGCCTGGGCGGAGTAAATCTTCGGCTTGTTGTCTTCAACCAGCCCGAGCTTGATGAACTCCTGATAGGCCTTGTAAATCTTCGGCAGGATCGTCCCGCCCGCGGTCGGCACGACCGTATGCTGCGGCAAGCGCCAGCCGAGCTGCTCGGCGATTTCAAAGCCGAAAGTCTTGGCTCCTTCGGTGTAGTACGGACGCAGGTTCACGTTCACGATCGCCCAGCCGTACTTGTCGGCGATCTCCGTACACAGGCGATTCACGTCATCGTAATTCCCGCGGATACGAACCATCGTCGGTCCGAAGATCAGCGAGCCGAGGACTTTGCCCTGCTCCAGATCGTGCGGGATCATCACAAAGCAACGGATGCCCGCCTGCGCCGCATGGGCCGCAGTGCTGTTGGCGAGGTTGCCCGTCGAAGCGCAGCCGACGGTATCAAACCCGAACTCGATCGCTTTGCTGATCGCGACCGACACGACACGTTCTTTGTAGCTGTACGTGGGATAGTTGCAGCTGTCGTCCTTGATCCACAGGTTGGTGCAACCCAGTTCCTTCGCCAGCCGATCCGCCCGCTTGAGCGGCGTAAAGCCGGAATGGAAGCCGGTTTTGGGATGCTCGACCGGCAGCAGATCCTTGTACCGCCAAAGTGATTTGGGCCCTTTGGCGATCGACTCGCGCGTGACTTTGCCCTTCATCGCGGCGTAGTCGTAATCCACCTCGTAAGGACCGAAGCAGGCTTCACAAACATGGACAGGAGAAACCGGAACGCGATGGCCGCACTCTTTGCACTTGAGACCCAGGACGTAGGACATGTGTTTAAGGGTTCGGGGTTCGGGGTTCGGGGTTCAGGAGAAGCGGACCATGCCGGACTTCACCTTGAACCCCGAACCCCGAACCCCGAACCCACTCCATAAAAAAAGCCTCGTCTTATCTAAATAAGAAGAGGCCGTCACTGGCGAAGGTGAGCGTCTTCTTATCTGCCCCGGTCAGATTGCAATCTGTAACCCGGGCGGGAGTTAGCACCACTTCTGACCGATCGCTCGGTCAGACGGTTGCTGTGGCGTCGTAGGGCCCAACCCTCAACCACTCTGGATAAGAACGGACTAAATTGTTGACCGGTGATTATAAGCAGACCGGCCCTGCCGTCAATCAGGAACTGGCCACAACGCGCTGTGTGGGTCCGCAATTACTACAATGTCGCAAAAATGGCGGGCAATGACGCGCTGCAGCGAGCAATTTCATCGGCGATGTCAGCGGACTGTGATGCGAAATTCGTGCCAATTCCCGCATTGGCCGAGTCTTCCAGTTCGCCGCAGAGTTCCTTAAGCCGGTCCGCGGAGATGTTCGCCGCCGATCCCTTTATTTTATGCGCTACCGACGCGATCCGTGTCGGATCGCCAATCTGCACTGCTTCGTTTAACGCCGTGAGATCGCGAACGGCTTGGGATTGAAATACGCCCAGTAATTCTCGGACGAATGCGCGTTCGTGGAAGCACCGCTCCATTAAGCACTTGAGATCAAACGGAGGCGTTTCAGGCATACGACGGTCCATCATTCTAATAACCCACACAGTCAGATATGATATTATTGCTTTTCCCAGCGTACCCAACGCAAGGATATAGCAAATAAGGGTGATTTCTACGATAAACCATCGGCTGAACAGTTCAGCCTACCGGACCTCATGCCGATGACCAAGAGGTAGCCTGGCCAGCCGTAACCCTGTGGGTGGACATGCATTGAGCTACAAAGGGATTAGAATCAGGACGTTTCATGGATCGGCCGAAACTGAGCATCGGGGTCCCCGTTTACAACGGGCAGCGCTATCTGGAGCAAGCGCTGAGTTCTCTCGTCGGCCAGACTTTCACCGATTTCGAATTGATCCTCTGCGACAATGCGTCGACGGACAACACCGGAAAAATCTGCGAGAGTTTCGCAGCTCGTGACTCTCGGATCCGCTATTACCGCAACGCGAAAAACATCGGCGCGAATCCGAATTTTAATCGTGCCCTCGAGCTGGCCACCGGCGAATACTTCAAGTGGGCTGCCTACGACGACATCTGCCTGCCGACGTACTTGGAAAAGTGCATCGCCGCGTTGGAAGCCGATCCGTCGGCAACCTTGGCGCACACGCGAACCGCGATTATCGACGAAGCCAGCAAGCGGATCGACCTCGATCCGCAATCCCTGGCCGCCCGCGGAATAACGCTAAAGCAGATTCAGGACCCGCCCCGCCGATTCGATTCCAACTGCGCCTCCACCCGATACGCCGACGTACTCTTGCGAACCAAATGGGTGTTCGAGATTTTTTCCGTTTTCCGCACGGCCCAGCTCCGCTCGACGGGTGGGATGGGCGACTTCTACGGGACCGACAAAGTCCTATTGGCAAACCTGGCGCTGCAGGGCAAATTCATCGAGATCGACGAGGACTTATTCCTCCGCCGAAATCATGCTGAGCAATCGAGTCAAATGAAAACCGCTGCCCAGCGGGCGGCGTGGTCGGGCGCGAGCAAGCCGGCTGGGATACTTGTATCACAACGCAAATGCCTGGCCGGCTATCGTCGCGCGATTTCCGTTGCGCCGCTGCGCATGGGGCAAAAACTCGCCTGCCATGCCGTGCTGTTGCGGTATCTGCTTCAGTTCAACAAGTACGCGACGCTCCTTGGTTTCAACCGCGGCCGAGGTCATGCGATGGAAACGGTGCAGCCGACTTGGGTTGCTTCGCGTGGCAAGCAGATTGTGGATTAGGACCAACGGGAAACACTGAATTATGACCATTGCGATGGAAAACCAAACCCAGCCGACCGCCAGCCGAGTGCCCGCGAATCAGCCGCTCTGCCGATTTTGCGCCACCCCGTTGCACCATACGTTTGTCGATCTCGGCACCAGCCCGCTGTGTCAGCGTCACGTGACGCCCGCCCGATTCAATCACGCGGAAAGCTTCTATCCGCTGCACGTTTACGTGTGCGATCAATGTTTTCTGGTGCAATTGCCTGAGTACTGTGCCCGCGAGGAAATCTTCGACGGCGAGTACGGCTATTTCAGCAGCTTCAGCGACACGATGCTGAAGCACGCCGAGGCGTATGTGAAAATGATGATGCCCCGCTTCGGCCTGGGCTCCAAGAGCAAGGTCGTCGAGCTGGCGAGCAACGACGGCTACCTGCTGCAGTATTTTGTAAAAGCCGGCGTGCCGGTTTTGGGCATCGATCCCACCGCCAACACCGCAGCCGCCGCGGAAAAAAAAGGGGTTCGCACGCTCGTCCAATTCTTTGGAGTCGAAGCCGCTAGCGCCCTCCGCGATGCGGAGGGAACCGCCAATCTCATCCTCGGCAATAACGTGCTGGCCCACGTGCCGGACATCAACGATTTCGTCGGCGGGATGAAAGTTCTGCTCGCCCCCGGCGGCGTGGTGACGATGGAGTTCCCGCAACTGCTTCACCTGATCGAGCAACGCTACTGGGACACGATCTACCACGAGCATTTCAGCTATTTGAGCTTCACCACCGTCGAAAAGATCTTCGCCGCGCACGGCCTGACACTGTTCGATGTCGAGGAAATCTCCACGCACGGCGGAAGCATCCGCATCTACGCCAAGCACGAATACGACTCCGCCAAACCCGTCCACGCCCGAGTGGCCGCGATGAAGGACCGCGAAAAGGCGGCCGGGCATTTTGATCTGGCGTACTACACCAACTTCAGCGAGCGCGTAAAGGAATCGAAGCGGCAGATCCTGAGCTTCCTGATCGAAGCCAAGCGGGCGGGCAAGTCGGTCGCCTGCTACGGAGCGCCGGGCAAAGGCAACACACTGCTCAACTACTGCGGCATCCGTACGGATTTCGTCGATTACACCGTCGATCGCAGCCCGCACAAGCAAGGCAACTTTCTGCCTGGCACGCGGATCCCGATCTATTCGCCGGACAAAATCCGTGAAACCAAGCCCGACTATCTGCTGCTGCTGCCGTGGAACCTCAAGGACGAAATCATGAAGCAGATGGCCGACATCCGCAGTTGGGGCGGCCAGTTCGTCGTGCCGCTGCCGGAAGTGAAAGTGTATTGACGCCACGTAGGGCGGGATAGCAATCCCGCCGATCGAACGGCCCGGCGGGATTGCTATCCCGCCCTACTCTGAGCCTGAACCTATGACCGCAACCGAAGTCGTACAAACCGATCTGAACTACATCTGCTCGACCAACAAAGTCGAGTTTGAAAAGATGTCCGGCAAGCGTCTGCTCGTCACCGGCGGGGCCGGCTTTTTGGGCTACTACCTCGTGCAGTCCGTCACGCATTGGAACGCCAAGTTCTCGCCGAGCAAGCAGATCGACCTGACCGTGTGGGACAACTTCTCCCGCGGCGTGCCGCCGTGGCTGACGCCGCTGCAGGAGAGCAAGCATCTCAAGCTGACTAAGCGTGATCTGCGCGATCCCCAGCCGGCCGACATGGGCGATTTCGGTTACATCGTCCACGCGGCCAGCATCGCCAGCCCGACGATCTATCGACAAGACCCGATCGGCACGATGGACGCCAACATCACCGGCCTGCGCAGTTTGCTCGACTACTCGCTCAAGCAAAAAAACGCCGGCAAACCGATCGACGGGTTCCTGTTCTTCAGCAGCAGCGAAATCTACGGCGACCCAGACCCGGCCAACATCCCCACGCACGAAGACTACCGCGGCTACGTCTCCTGCACCGGCCCGCGGGCCTGTTACGACGAAGCAAAGCGCTACGGCGAAACACTCTGCGTGAATTTCGCCCGCCAGCACAGCATCCCGGTGAAATGCGCCCGGCCGTTCAATAACTACGGACCGGGCCTGAAGATCACCGACGGACGCGTGCTGCCTGATTTCTGCCGCAACGTGCTGAACGGCGAAGACATCGTCATGCTCAGCGACGGCAAGGCCAAGCGAACCTTCTGCTACGACGCCGACAGCATCATGGGCTACTACCGCATCCTGGTGAACGGCAAGCCCGGCGAGGCGTACAACATCGGCGTGGAGACGCCCGAGATTTCCATGCGCGAACTGGCCGATCGCGTGGTCGCGCTCGCGAAGGAACTCGTCGGGTACACCGGCAAAGTGGTTCAGAAAACGTCGGCCGACCCGGATTACCTGGTGGACAACCCCAACCGCCGCTGCCCCGTCATCACCAAGGCCCGCGAACAGATCGGGTATCACCCCACGATCACGCTTGAGGAAGGTTTGCGGCGATCGTTACTGTGGTATCGAGAGAATCAGAGCTAAATGTAAGGTCCGCCTTGGCGGACCATCAGCAAACCCGGTCCGCCAAGGCGGACCCTACGGGAGTAAGTGGTTTGAAGGTTTCGATCATCGGTTGCGGGTATGTGGGATTGGTCACCGGCGTTTGCCTGGCGGACAAGGGCCATCACGTCGTCTGTGTGGACATCGACAAGACAAAAGTCGATCGCATCAACGCCGCCATCGCGCCGATTCACGAAGCCGGCCTGCCCGAACTGCTCACTAAAAACGTCGGCAAGCACTTCTCTGCGACAACTGATTTCGACTCAGCCGTGCGAAACAGCGACCTCACGCTCATCGCCGTGGGCACGCCGTTCGACGGCAAAGAGATCGATCTGACCTTCGTGAAGAAGACGGCCGAGCAGATCGGCACGGTTCTCAAAACGAAGGTGGCGTATCACGTCGTCGTCGTGAAAAGCACCTGCGTTCCCGGCACCACCGACGAAGTCGTCGGCCCCACCATCGCAGCCGCTTCTGGAAAAGGGGTCGGGAGTCATTTCGGCCTGGGTATGAATCCCGAGTTCCTCAGCGAAGGCGAAGCCATCCGCGATTTTATGAACCCCGACCGCATCGTGCTGGGAGGCGTCGATGATCGCACGACCGCTAAAATGGCCGAACTGTACACCGCGTTCGCCGGCGTGCCGGTGCTTAAGACGAACAACAAAACCGCGGAGATGATCAAGTACACCAGCAACGCCATGCTGGCCACCTGCATCAGCTTCGCGAATGAGATCGGCAACCTCTGCACCGCTGTCGGCGGGGTCGATGCGCTCGAAGTGATGCGGGCCAATCACATCAACTATTACCTGAGCAAGCGTCTTCCGGACGGGAGCATGTTCAAAGCCCCGCTCGCCAGCTTTTTTGAAGCCGGCTGCGGGTACGGCGGGTCGTGTCTGCCGAAAGACACCAAGGCTTTGGTCGCGCATGGAGAAAAGTTCGACCAGCCCATGCCGCTCCTGCACGCGGTGATCGACACTAACCGCAAACAGCCCGGGCAGGTGCTGTCGTTGTTGCGAAAGCAGATGCCCGATCTGACAGGTAAATCCATCGCCGTGCTCGGCCTGGCGTTTAAGCCGAACACCGATGACCTGCGGGAATCGCCGGCGTTTCCGATCATCGACCTGCTGCTTCGGGAAGGCGCCACGGTCAAAGCGTACGACCCGCAAGGCGGCCCGGGCGCGAAAAAAATGCTCGGCGAAAAGGTGTCGGTTGTAGAATCCATGGCCGAATGCATCGCGGGCGTGGCAGCCGTCGTGATCGTCACCCGCTGGGACGAATTCAAGCAGTTGCCGGCGATGTTGAAGCAGTCGAATCCGTCGGCCGTGATTGTGGACGGGCGACGGATGCTGGATAAAACTTCTTTCCCGAATTATGCGGGGATTGGGTTATGAAGTTGTAGGGCAGGCTATTGCCTGCCGCGTTGTGAAAGGCAGGCAATAGCCTGCCCTACTTGGAGAGATCGATGAAAGTAGTACTCTTCTGCGGCGGCCAAGGCTTGCGTCTCCGCGACTATTCTGAAAACACGCCCAAGCCCATGGTCCCGATCGGCAATCGCCCGATCATGTGGCACTTGATGAAGTACTACGCCCACTTCGGCCACACCGATTTCATCATCTGCCTCGGCCACAAGGCCGACGTCATCAAGAGCTACTTCCGCAACTACGACGAGTGCGTGAGCAACGATTTCGTCATCAGCCGCGGCGGGCGGGTGAAAATGCTCGGGCGCGATATCGACGACTGGAACATCACCTTCGTCGACACCGGCTACGACAGCAACATCGGCCAGCGCCTGATGCAGGTGCGCGAGCACATCGGCAACGACGAGATGTTCCTCGCCAACTACTCCGACAACCTCACCGACGTGCCGATGACCACGCTCATCGATCACGCGAAGAAGCAGGACAAGATTGCCTCGTTTCTCTCAGTCCAGCCGAGCAGCAGTTTCCACCTCGTGCAGAGTGACGCGACCGGTAAAGTGAAAGACATCGTCGGCGCCACCGAGGCCGGCCTGTGGATCAACGGCGGGTTTTTCGTCCTCAAGCGCGAAATCTTCGACCACATCCAATGGGGCGAAGAGCTCGTGATCGAGCCGTTCCGTAAACTCATCGGCATGGATCAGCTTACCACTTATCGCCATAGCGGTTTTTGGGCTTGCATGGACACGTTTAAGGAAAAGATGACCCTCGATGACCGCTGGAGCAAAGGAAATGCCCCGTGGCTGGTGTGGAACGAAATGCAGAAAAACCGAGTTGAGGAATTAAAAAAGAACGGCGTGCCGAAATAGTTTTCCGGTCCCCTCTCCCTCCGGGAGAGGGTTAGGGTGAGGGGCAGCAACGTCAACTCGCGCACGCTGCCCCTCACCCCGGCCCTCTCCCGGAGGCAGAGGGAGTAAATCATGATCCCACTCGCATCATTCTCGCAGGCCAAAAACGTGCTGTGTCTCGGTGCGCACTGCGACGACATCGAAATCGGCGCCGGCGGGACGATCTTGAAGCTGATTGCTGCCCACCCTCACCTGAGGTTCCACTGGGTCGTGTTCGGCGGCAAAGAACCCGCCCGCGAAGTCGAGGCGCGAACTGCGGCCGATCGGTTTCTGGCGGGATCGGCGGGACATACGGTCGACATCCAAAAATACGCCGACTCGTTCTTCCAATACTCCGGCGAGTCGATCAAGAAATATTTCCTCGACATCCGCAACGCATTCGCCGCCGACGTGGTGCTTACCCATCACGGCGATGATCGCCACCAGGATCACCGCCTGATCAACGAGTTCACGTGGAACACGTTCCGCAATCACCAGATTCTGGAATACGAAATCCCCAAGTGGGACGGCGATCTCAGCCGCCCCTCAATCTACAGCCCGCTGGCCCTGCCGATCATGCAGAAGAAGGTCGACCTGCTGATGGAACTGTTCGGCACGCAGCGCAGCAAGGCGTGGTTTACCCCCGACACGTTCCAAGCCGTCATGCGCCTGCGCGGGCTGGTGTGCAATTCGCCCAGCGGTTTCGCCGAAGCCTTCCACACACGCAAACTCGTGATCGAATAGCGTCCCGTCGCATGGGCTACCAGCCCATGCCATTCCGCGCCCTCAAGCATGAACTACAGCAATGCGCATTTTGTTGTAGCGTGAGAATGATCGTCTGTCGTCATCCTGAGTTACGCCGAAGGATGACGAATTCTGTGTAGTGGGTCACTTTGAAAACCTCGACCGTACCACGGGCCTCCGGCCCGTGCTGGTAGCGCGCGAACCTGAGAAAATAAACGTCCTTGGCTATTCCGAATCATCGGCACGTGCCAGAGGCCCGTGGTACGGTCGAGTGCTCCAGGCAATGCGTTGCTAAATTTTCAGATGAATTACCGCCGAATTTTGAGCTTTCACGCTACGTCAAATTGCTTGCAGCACTAAAAGCCCACGCTATAGACCGGTCAGAGCGATCACTTTCGGCGTGAGATTCATCGTTTTCAAATCCGCGGTGATTTCCGGCACATAGATCGGGTTCATCACGATCACCACGTCCGGGCCGTACGCCGGCAGTGATTGAGGCGAGATGATTTTCTGAGCCGTCCCCGGCAGATACGTGTTGTGCTTATTGGGATTGATGTCAACCACAAACGGCACGACACGGTCATCGATTTTCAGCGTAGTAAGAAAGCCGACTGCTTTCGACCCGGAACCCCAGATGGCGACTTTCTTTCCGGTCGAAGTGCATTTCGCAAACTCCGACCGCCACCGATCCAGATACGCGCCGCAGTTTTTCTGAAAGCGCTCGACCTCCGCGGCACCGTCCCAAGTCTTCGGCGATCGCTTCGGCGCTGAGGGTTTGACATCGACCACGAGGTACTGATCGTCAAACTCGCGATAGAGATCGATCATCTCAAATCCCGCTCGCTCGAATGTCCCCTGCAGGGTTTCGGGAACGAAGTACGAGCAATGCTCAAAGTACATGTCCCAGAACGCACACTCTCGCAGCACGCGAAGCGTGTCAGGCACTTCAAACGCGACGACAACGTCGGTGCGATCGCCGATCGCGGCGCGGATGTTCCGCAGAAACTCCAGCGGCCTGGCGATGTGCTCCAGGGTATGCCGGCAAAAGATGAAGTCGGCCGGCAGGTCGCGATACTTGGGGCCGTAGAAATCGGGGATGAATGTCACCCCGCCTTCGGGCTGTCGGTCGGCAGCCAGGATCGGATCAATGCCGATCCCCGTCGTCCCGGCGGTCTGGCAGAGTAGCGAGACGAATTCACCCTGCCCGCAGCCGATTTCGAGAATCCGCTTGCGCGATAATTCGTAGCGATCAACCCACCGCTGCGCCAGCCGCTTGGCGAACGCGCTGAACGTCGGCGAATGACCTTGCGTGGCCTCGTACTTGCCCGATAGCTCCTGCGTGGCGGGGTCGAAAGCGGTATTGGTGATAAATCCGCAGACTTGACAGACGGCCAGCTTCAAATCGCCGCGCGCGTGATTGGCCGCCTCATCGCGAGTGGCCATTAACAGGTTGCTTTGCGTGGGGATGCCGGGAACATCATAGAACGGCTGAGAGGCGACTGATTCGCAGGAGGGGCAAATGGGCATGGTTAAATCCGAATGACGAAACCCGAAATCCGAATGAATGACGAAATCAGAATGACGAATGACGAGTATCCTAGTTCGGATTTCGTCATTCGTCATTCATTCGGATTTCGGGTTTCGTCATTCGGGTTTACAAATGGGTTTACAAACTACTCCAGCGTCGGCGGGCGCATGCTCCGTGGATCGGTGGGCAGTTTGTTGCCATTCAGGTCCGACCACATCGCTGCATCGCCGTTGAGCGGGCTTTTGATGTTGTACGCCTGATACCCGATCATTTCGCCGATGCGGACGACCAAGTCTACCAGCCGTTCGCCGGCCGACCAGTGATCGCCGACGCAGATGGTGGTTTCGTCGAAATTCGGGTGGAAGATCGGCGTGAGCATCTTGCAGCGCGGGCTGAGGCGCGGGTAGTCGCTGGTAAGTTCGATCTTGACCAGGTGCGTGTCGCGCTGCGTAGGCGCGGCATCAGGCGAATCGCCGGGCTCATAGCTCTTCACGTGATACTCGATCTCGTACGCGTCCGGCGGATTGCCGACGGCGGACTTGATGCGGATCGGGTCAAAGCCGGCAAACGCCTTCTGCATCTGCTCGTGCTCGGCCGTCAGCCGGCGGGTGCGCGGGGAAACCTTGGGCGCGATGTTCGTCGACGACGCCACCGCCGTCGCAGCTCGCGCGGATTGCGCCGGAACGACTAATTCCGCTCCGCACCCGTTGCACTTAGCGCGACGCCCCGCGGCCGTGTCCGGCACTGCGAAGCCGCGCCCGCACTTTGGGCAGGAAAAGGAAATCATTTCCCGAGCCATTCCAGAGGTGATATTTTGAGCCACCATAAGCCTGATACCATCACGCCCGCGACAAATCCGATCAACGAAATGATCAGCGCTGCAGCCACCCAGGCGGTTCGGCGACGCAGCAAATACGCTCCCGAGGCCACCGCCACGATCAGCGACAGGGATCCGAACAGAAGCACTCCGAGCAGCGAACCAACGACCGACGCCCCCACCAATGCCGCATCCCACGGAACGGCCGAAGGGGTTTTCAAATCGTCTTCAAACGCCAAATCGTCTTCCATGATCGGCTCAGCCGTGCCGGTAACGGCTCGGTCTTCGGCCAGCACGTTTACTTGTTTGCAGCCGTACGCGGCGCAGCCGCAGTTTTCCACCCAGCATTCGTCGTGATACGCCGCTCCGCAGCTTTCGCAAACGTGCTGCTCGTCGGCAGTGGTTACGTTGCTGAGGCAGATCGAGCACGCACTCACCACCACCGGCACGGCCGGCGATGAGCCGCCGGACTCCTGCGTAGCGGGCGTGAAAATCGTCGGACAAGCCACGTCGCGCGCGCAGCGGCGACACCGCACGCTCGAACCGGCCAGCGTCATTGGCGCCCATAGGCGGGCACCGCAGTTGCACTCGAACACCACGCCCTCATCGGCGTTGTGCGCGGGAAGCGTTTCAATGTGCGGATCGTTTCCATCGGCCCGGAACCAAATCGTTGTCGGCCCGATGGCGATGCGGTCACCGTCTTGCAGCCGAACCGGCGTTTTGACAGGCTTGTCATTCACGATAGTTCCATTTCGACTTCCGCAATCGCGGATGTAGTAGCCTTTTTCAGTGTGGTCGATCACGGCGTGATCGCGCGAGACCAGCGGATGATCGATGCGCAGTTTGCTAGCGCTGCCGCGACCGATCGGGCAATTCCCGTTCAGTTCAACCGGATGACGTCGGCCGGATTGTTCTACGAGTAGGAGTGACATGGCTTACCCCTGCTTCTTTACTTTTTCGTGGAATTCAAAAACCGTTGCGCCGACCTGAATCTTGTCTCCCAGTTTCAGCCGTGCGCGGGTGACGATTTTGTCGTTCACCTTCGTGCGTTCGCCGAGCGGTAAGTCTTCGATCTCGAACCCACCGGGCACCACGTGGATCGCCGCATGACGACGGCCGACCTTTGCGTCCTTAAACAGATAAACGTGGCAATTGGGGGCCGAGCCGATGTACGTGGGATTTCGGTAGAGCACGAACTGCTTCCCGGCGATGAGGCCTTCCTTGACCTTGATCCAGCCGCTCTTGACGGCGTTTTCAAGCAAGCCAGTGAAGAAGCCAGCGACCAGGCCGATCGTGACGATCGCCACAAAGCGAGCAAGATGTTCGCCGGCGTCGGGGAACTGCCGCAGGATTGGATCGTACAACGCCCCGCCGATCACTCCGCCGATCAACCCGCCGAACGCACCGACGGTCAGGCGTTTGAAATTTCGCAGCATCAGTCCCGGTGCAATCGAAATGAAAAGTCCGAGTACGCCCCAAGTGATGGCACGCACGAGGATGGTTCGTTCAAAATCCGCACCCGCGTCGAGATTGATGACCAAGAGATTGTAGAGCTTGTCGTAAAACAGCGCGATGACCACACCGCCGACCAATCCCGTAGCCGCGCCCACGCTGCCGTTGAGGATCGCCCCCCGCGCGTTGCGGCTCACCACCGACTCAGCCGACGAGAGGAACGTCGAAATCATCATTCCGCTAATTCCGAAGAAGAGCACCGTCGCGATGAAATCCTTCCAGCCGTCTCGATCTTCGATTTCCTTGCGGGCGGCGGTTTTCTCGTCATCGCTTAACACGGGATTGACTTCGATGGCTACGTATTCGTTCGAGCGGCTGGACCGAACGATTTCTTTCATAATCTGATCCGCCACCACCGGCAGAATTTCGCCGGTCCGCTTTTGTTCCATCGCGTGACGGTATTCAGCGATCCGCTGATTGGCTTCGTGGCGGTAGTCGGGACGGAAGTTCATGATCTCGCCGAACGCCCATCCCACGATCCCGCCGGCCGCGCCGAACAACGCCATATACACCAGCGTGTTGTAGAGAAACGCAAACGCCGACGGCTTAGTCGCGATCGGCGAAGGTGCGGTCGGCTTGTCGAATTGCTCCTTGGCGCGGGCGACCGCGTCAAGGCGCTGAAGCTTGGCTTCAACCTTGTCGGTGGTCAGCTCGTCCCAGGAGATTTTCAAAGGCTCTTTAGGCATCGTCAGCATTCGGAAACTCCCGCATGTTTAAACCCCGCCGTTAACCTGGACGCTTGGCCCGGGTGGTTCGGCGGTGGTGTCTACAGCAGGATCATCGGCAGTTTCGGCTTCCATCTGTTCAAGTAACTGGCTGGGATCGAACGGCTTAGCGGTTTCGTCCTGCAAAGCCGGCGACGGTTGCGCCGGAGCGTAAACCCGTTCGGGCTGAATTTGTACCAGAATTACATAGACGGCCACGAACATAATCACAAACGCCGTCAGATAAAGCCTTGGCGTGTACCGAGTAATCGGACCTTGTCCGAGGTGCTCCAGATCGGGTAACGGCTTTTGCATCGCCCGTTCGGCGGCGGCGTCTTCTTCGACGAGGAACTGTTCTTTTTCGCTCTTGCCTTTGCGCCAGACGAAGAGCCCCTCTTTCTCGCCGATCGGGTCGTACACAAACGCAACTTGCCACGGAAGGTTGAAAAAGTTGTCTTGAATAAACAGGTCCATCCCGGAAAGGAAAATGTCAAACCCGGGATGCGTATGGTA
The DNA here is from genome assembly GCA_038229715.1 of Tepidisphaerales bacterium. GTDB lineage: Bacteria > Planctomycetota > Phycisphaerae > Tepidisphaerales > Tepidisphaeraceae > JANMES01. The sequence goes on from JBBROD010000025.1 coordinate 50,275, forward strand.
CCAGCCGACGATCTTCTTGCCGGTGTGTTCGGTGTCCATCACATTCTGGATGTGATCCCACGTTTCAGCGGTAAACGTAACTTGCGTCGCGTGCTGGCTGGCGGCGTCGCCCATGATGGCATTGGTGATGTACAGATACGTGCCGAACTGGTCCTGGAAGACGTTGCCGACGAGGACGCCGCAGATTTCGACTTCGGTATTTCCGCGGCCGTGATCGTGGATCAGGTCGAGCACTTCGCGCTTGATGATCGCCTGGAACCCGCCTTCACGGCGACCCGACACGTGCGGGGCATCCATCTCCGGCCATTTTTCCATGGCCACAGCGGAAGCGTCGATGCCGTTGGTCAAAGTATCGCTCATAGCAGCTCCAGGGCGCCGTCGACGAGCGGCCCCAGCACACGCTGGATGTCGCCGCCGAGTTCGAATCCGATCGCCCTTTCACCGCCGTTCGCGGCTGGACCGCGGGCGATCAGAATATCAAAAGGCGGGATACCGATCTGCGCCAATGTTTGGTCGAGGAAGTCTTCGTCGCCGCGAATTTTGCTGAACGTCACCACTTCGCGAGCGGCAGCGCACTTGGGGCACTGCTCCTGCCCGGCTTTGACGCTGCCCTGCGAGGCGAACAGCATCGTCGTCTCCTGACACTTGGGGCAAACGAGTTTATGCAGGATTTCTCTGGCGATTTCGATCGGAACCGCATGGCCGAACCGCTCGGCGGCAAGGTTCAGCAATTCGCGAGCGGTCAGCGTGTCGGCGGCTGCGTCGAGCGAGATGATGTCGTCGAGCGTGTCGTGGCTGAAGCAGTCGGTCTTGCGCTGGTATTCGGTTTGGTACACGTCCGTCGTCAGGCCGCTGAAAACCCAGCCCTTCCCGCCGATCACCGGCAGGCCGTGGATGAGCTTCACCGCTTCCTGCACCTGCACGCCGGCGATGATGCTGCTGACGGTCGGCGTGGTCGGCGTTTTGCCGCCTTGCATTTCCGCCCGCGTCAGCAAGTTACAACTACGGCGATGGCGGATCAGATCCCAATCGCGCTTGCTCATCGTGCATTCATAGCACGGGCCGTCGGGCACGAACACGCGGGCGACGCCGTCGATCTGCTCGATCGCGCCGTCGATCCACGGCTTGTTGACCTTCCAGCAGTTGCGGTTGATAGACAGGCGAGCTTCGCGGTTATCGAGCCCGCCGATGATCACGTCCGCCCAGCGGTAAACGCCAAGGCCGAGGTCATTGATGATGTCGCCGACGAAAGAGTGAACGCGGAGATCCGGGTAAATCTCCTGCGCCGCCGCCGCCGCGACGGCGGCTTTGAATTTGCCGTTGTCTTCTTTGCGGTAGAGAACCGAGCGGGAGAGATTCGAGTTTTCGATCGTGTCTTTGTCGGCTATCAGAATATTGCCGACTCCGAGCAGGACGAGATTCTTGATGATCTCGTTCCCGAGCGCGCCCGCCCCGATTACCAGTACTTTGGCGTTAGCAAGCTTCTGCTGGTCCCACCAGCCGATGAGCTTGAAACGATGAAAACGGTCCTCTTCCGATGCGTTGGTTTCATCGGTCGAAATGGAGATCGGGGAATTCATTCTTCACGTCGCATGGGCTACCAGCCCATGCTTTTGCCTATCGCGGAAAAGCATGGGCTGGTAGCCCATGCGACATAAGACATTAGCCCGCAGTGATTTCGGGTTGGAGTCGCAGTACATCGCCGGCTTTAACCCCGGCAGACGCAAGGGTTTGATCCTCCAACAGCTGTTTGCCGCTGGTTCGGTGGTGAACCTTGTAGCTAAGGATCTGCCCGTCGGGCGCGTACTGCGGAAAGCTCATTTTATCGATAAGCACGGCCAGCAAACGATTTAACGGCGCGTCATCGGGCATTTCCACGTCCTGCCGCTTGTTACCGGTCGCATCCCATACTTGAACTGTTAGCATCGCCATAGATAACCTCATCCTTACATCGGCCAACGGGCCTGAAACTTTACGTGCAAACGACCTTGCATATTACCGGATGCTGTCGACAAATTGCATGATGAAGATCGCAAAGTCATGTATAATCTACCTGTCCTAACCAGCCGACATATCTTGCGTAGGTTACATGGTGTGACTCAGATCGTCTGATTTTTCTGCAATTGTTGAAAGTTCTTGATTGAGAAACGCACCAAAAAGTTGATCCTGTGAACGATGCGCCCGTGAAGACGTAAATCGGGACAGGATGTGTTTGGGAGAAAGCCATTACCAGCAACGGCCAACAATACGGATTGGGCTCGACGAAAAACTCGTCGACGTCCGAGGCACCCTACGAGGCACTTCTACAGATCGTCTGGCGACGCCGCATCTACCCCATGGCCGGAGCGGCCGGGGTCGGTCTGTTGGCGTTGATCTATCTGCTATTTGCGACTCCCGTGTACCTGATCTCGTCGAAGGTCACCGTCGCTCCGGTGAAAATGCCTGGCGTTCAGTTGAACAACCCGGGTGAAAACACGCCGGTCAGCGAAAACTTTCTCAACACCCAAGCCGAGTTGATGACCTCAACTCCCACTCTCGCGCTGGCGATCAACGCGCCGGGCGTCGATGGGATGAAGATCCTGTCCAAGGTTGACGACCGACTGGCGTACCTGAAGAAAAACGTAACCGTGGAGGTCGGCAAGAAGGTCGACATCATCACCGTTTCGCTGGAAGCCTCCAACCCGGTTGAGGGCGCGACGCTTGTGAATGCGATCGTCAATGCGTACATCAGCTATCAATCGTCGCAAATGAGGAAGTCGACCGGGGAAGTCATCGGCGTGCTCCGGAAAGAGCTCGACGATCTCAACTCCCAGCTCGAGAAGAAGAATCAGTCGCTCTACGAATTCCGCAAGCAGCACAACACGATGACGCTGGGTGACG
>JBBROD010000026.1:0-52073 GCA_038229715.1 Tepidisphaerales bacterium
TCACGTCGATCATGGGATCTCCTTAACTTGAGGTAATGAAGCGGCTACTACGCCTGCGCCCGCTCCGGTTGGGCATTAAAATGCTCGGTCAGGGCGGTGCGGATGTTGGCGGCCTCGAACCCCCGGCCCATCGCATGCCTGTACTCGACGCCCAGTGCGTCCGCGAGGAAGCGCAGCAGATCCAAGCCGTACACGCCTACGAGATGCTTCACGGACTGGCCGGCGACAAACAACGTGCCCTTCGGTGAGCCGTCGGACTGGTAGGTGCGTGTGAGATACGTCACGACCTCCGGCGGCAAGCCGGCGTCGAGAAACGCCTTGGGCGCCATGATGCTGTGGCCGTCGCACAGACCGGCGGCGGCAAGGATCACCTCCTTGCCGCACTGCCGGACCTGCTCGACCGCCTTCTGGTAGTTGCTCTTGCTCATTTCTTTAGCTCCTGGGGGGTGAATGCGTGGGGTGGACTACGATCGCGCGCTCACGACGCCATGATTGGCCGGTGCAGTTGGCTGACGCGCTCGTCGATGCAGGCGAGCGAACGGTTGACGGCGTCGACCAGTTGGCGGCGGGCCTGACGCTTGGGGCTCCGGCGGCGTGGGCCGACGAGGTTGTTGCCGAGACGGGAAAAGTCGGACATTGACAGACGAGACGCGGGAATGATGGACATGAATTCTCCTTGCCCGCCGGAAGGCGGGTCGAATGGGTTTGGGTTGTTCAGGGAAGCGACGGTTACAGTGCAGACGGCGGTGGGTCCGATCGTGGCGGAGTGGAGGTGCCCCCGTCACGCCAAAGATCGTGGTGAGCCTGACGCAGCGCCAGCACACACACCACGGTGATCGATTCGGCGCGGCGATAAATACGCCGAGCCTGCTGGCCGCTGAGGCCGAACCTTAATAGCCGGTGGTGGATCTGGCAGGTCTGTTCCAAAACGTACTCGACCAGATCCGGCTCCAAGGCTTCCAGCTCCTTGATCACGGCGTCGGAGCCGCGACGTTCCAGCTCCATCGCGGCGTGCAGCACGTGCCGGGCGGTGACGATGCGGTCGCTGGCCATGATCACCTCCTTATGGTTTGTCGCCAAAGACCGGACATCGGTTCTTGAACGGACAGGTGGCGCAGTTCTGTGGCGACGGATTGGGGTAGAAGTGGCCCGCCTGCATCGCGTCCCACACCTGTTTGACCGAGTCTTTGATCGACGCCACACGGCTGGCATTGGTGGGTACGGGAATGAGCTGGATCACCGGCGCCTTGGCCTTGGTGAGGATCGCGAAATGCAATTTCACCGGCACACCCAGGTGCTGCGACATCCGACTGACGGTCTGGCCGTACAGCAGCAGTTGCTCGCTGCTCTCCTCGGCTTTCTGGTCGGTCCACTTCGACCGGCTCGTCTTGAAGTCGATCACGTGCAGCGAACCGTCCGTCACGGTGACCAGATCGACACGGGCCAGCAGGTCCGGCAACTCCGGATCGAGCACGACCCGCAGTTCTTCTTCAACGCCGACGATCGTTCCCTTGGGGCTGGCCAATGGCGACTCCAAGAATGAGGCGATGATCCGATCGGCGAGGGCGTGAAGCGTGTCGTCGCTCTCACCCTTGTTGAATCGGACCGGCACTTGATCGCCGGCCTGTTGCCGCTGGCGGTGCCAGGCATCGTGGTACGCCGACAACAAGGCTGCCGGGGTCGTCTGCAAACCCTCCAGTCGTGCTCTGAAATACAGCTCCAGGGCGGCGTGGATCGAGCCGCCGAATATGAGGCTGCTCGGGATGAATGCGGACGGCACCTTTTCGACGTACTGGAAGGCAAACTTGCGGGGGCAGGATCGCATGCAGCTCAGCTGCGAGTGTGACACATACGTCCGGCCGGTGATCTTCTCGGCCTGGCGGTTTGGGGGGCGATCGGGCGGCGGCGAGGGCGCACGCGTCCTCGGCTCCATGACGAGTGACATGGGGTATCTCCTTTCTTGAGGGGTGTGAACGGGTTTCCAATCTAAAAAGTGCTTTTTAGAACTAGCGACCGTTGCGGGCAGGTTCGAGGGTCTTCAGATGGTCGATCAGCTCCGACGCCTGACGCAGCGTCAGGCTATCGAAATCGGCACCGATAAACTCGCGGCATTCGACGTCGACGTCGGCGTTGATGCGGTCGGCGATGGCCAGGATCGCTTTGCGCTGGCTGTCGGTCATGCGGCCGTCGCCGCCGTTGGTGCGACCGTTCTCGCGGTGACCGTTGCCGTTGCGGGTGCTGCCGTTGCCTGCGGTGCGGCGAGGGGCGGTTTCGCGGTTGCGATCCGGCTCATTCTTCCGGTTCGACTGCCGCTTCAGCGCCGCTTCAGCTTGGGCGTACAGGTCGTGCACCTGCTGCTGCAGTTCGACCGGTTTGGTGAGCAGGGCCTGATCGAGTTCGGCGGTGACGTTGATCGAACAGCCGGTGGACTGAAAGTCCTTCGAGGCCTTCCGACTGAGGCCGACGTTGATGGAAAGAGGCATGATGGAGACTCCTTTGCCCGGTATGGGCGATTTAAGGGGGGGGGGAATATCGATGCGCGATACCTAAGAGCGCGCTCCATCTATATTGCCGCGTTTTTTCCACTTCTTTAGCATTTGCTGCTTATCTAAATAAACGGTTCATCCGGGATTTCCGGGAACTGGTCTTGATTGAAAGCCAACGCTAGCGCTGCTCTATCTTGTTGTTACCAAGCATCAAGATGACAGGAGGCTGGCGTTGGCGAGCGAGACGTTTACGGCGGCATTCTGCGGGTGGAAAGATCATCGATTCGGTACGGTCGACCGTCCCGATGGCGATCCCTCCTCCGGGCCGTCAGAGAGTTATCGGCAAAATGTATCAATGCGCTACTGTAGTACTAGGGCGCATAACACACAAGAATCCATCTAAGAACCAGCTAAGATGACTGTGCCGATTGGCGCTTTTTCGTGCCGATTGGTGCCACTGAACAAGGTACAATAAAAAACCCCGAAAACCATTGGTATTTCGGGGTTTCTTCACTATTGCGGCCGACTGGAGTCGAACCAGCACATCTTGCGATACTAGAACCTGAATCTAGCGCGTCTGCCAATTCCGCCACGGCCGCGGCGAGGGGAACAACATAACCGAAGGGCCGCCGCCGTCAAGGGTTGTGGTTGCAACGCTGCCGCTGCGGTCTATGATCGTAAGGCGATGCCACGTAAGGACAAAGAGAACTTCGCGCCCCGGATTAACAACCGCCGGGCGATGCACGATTACTTCATCGAATCCAAGATCGAGTGCGGCATTGTCTTGGTCGGCAGCGAGGTGAAATCGCTCCGCATGGGCACGGCCCAGCTGAATGAATCGTTCGCCCGCATCGAGCACGGCATCCTCATCCTGCACGGCTGCCATATCGACCCGTACAAGCAGGCCAACCTGATGAACCACGAGCCCAAGCGCGAGCGCAAGCTGCTGGTTCACAAACGAGAACTGCGCAAACTCGAAAACGAACTGAAAGAACGCGGCACGACGCTGATCCCGCTGGCGATCTACTTCAAAGACGGCAAGGCCAAGCTCGAACTGGGCGTGGCCCGCGGCAAGCAGCAGCACGACAAGCGGGAAACGATCAAACGCAAGGAACAAGACCGCGAGCTGCGTCGAGCGACGATGCAGCGAAGATAGGAAAGTTTTTTGCCACAGATGAACACAGATCAACACAGATAAGTAGAGTGATTTCATTTCTTATCTGAGTTCATCCGTGCCCCATATGTGGCTCATTTGATTTCAGGGAAGACATGGACAACAGCAAATCAGATACACCAGCCCCTTCGGATTTTATTCGCGACATCATCGCCCAGCACACGGCAGAGGGTAAGTACGGCGGCGTGGTCATCACGCGCTTTCCGCCGGAACCTAATGGGTATCTGCACATCGGGCACGCTAAGAGCATCTGTCTGAACTTTGGGGCGGCGGCGGAGTTCGGCGGGCGGACGCATCTGCGGATGGACGACACCAATCCCGTGAAGGAAGAGCAGGAGTACATCGACGCCATCAAGGCCGACGTGCATTGGCTCGGGTTTGACTGGGGCGTACACATGTATCACTGCTCGGATTACTTCGAGCAGATTTACGGGATGGCGCTGGTGCTCATCCGCGCCGGCAAGGCGTACGTGTGCGATCTGACCGGCGATGAGATCAGCAAAACGCGCGGCACGGCCACCACCGCCGGCAAAGAAAGCCCGTATCGCAGCCGCACGGTTGACGAGAACCTCGACCTCTTCGCCCGCATGCGTCGGGGCGAGTTTCCCGACGGCGGCAAGACGCTGCGCGCCAAGATCGACATTGCCTCGCCCAATTTCAACCTGCGCGACCCGGTGCTGTACCGCATCTTGCACGCCACCCACCCGCACGTCGGCGATAAGTGGTGCATCTACCCGATGTACGACTGGGCCCACGGCCAATCCGACTGGATCGAAGGCGTCACGCATTCCATCTGCACGCTGGAGTTTGAAAACCACAAGCCGCTGTACGACTGGTTCATCGAGAGCCTGAAGTCCGCCGGCTTCACACCCACCGGCAGCGCCAACGGCGGGCAGCCCGTCGCGTATCGGCCGACGCAGTACGAGTTCTCTCGGCTGAACCTCACGTACACCATGCTCAGCAAGCGCAAGCTGCTGGAACTGGTGAAGACCGGCGTCGTCAACGGCTGGGACGATCCGCGCATGCCCACGATCATCGGCTACCGCCGGCGCGGCTACACGCCGGAGGCCGTCCGCAACTTCGCGCGCGAGGTCGGCGTTACCAAGTTTGATAGCGTGATCGACGTCTCCCGATTAGAGAACGCCCTGCGGGCCGACCTGAACAAAACCGCCGGCCGCCGGCTGGCGGTGCTGAATCCGCTCAAGCTGATCATCGACAACTATCCCGATGGCCAGACCGAGGAGCTCGACGCGATCAACAACCCCGAGGACGAAGGAGCTGGCACGCGGAAGCTGCCGTTCGGAAAGGTGCTGTACATCGAGCAGGACGATTTCAAGGAAGTCCCACCGCCCAAGTATTTCCGCCTCTTCCCCGGGCAGGAGGTGCGCCTGCGTTACGCGTACTTCGTCAAATGTACCGGCGTGGTAAAGAACGACGCCGGCGAGATCACCGAAGTCCACTGCACCTACGACCCCGCCACGCGCGGCGGCGACAGCCCCGACGGCCGCAAGGTCAAAGGCACGATCCACTGGGTGAGCGCCGCCCACGCCATGGATGCCGAGGTGCGGCTGTACGATCACCTCTTCACCAAGGAAGACCCCGAAGACGTCCCCGACGGCGCCGACTGGAAAGCCAACCTCAACCCGAGCAGCCTGCAAGTCCTACCAGCCGCCAAGGTCGAGCCGAGCCTTGGCCAAGCCAACATCGGCGACACATTCCAGTTCGAACGGACGGGCTACTTCGCGGTCGACCCGGATTCGACGCCGGGGAAGGTTGTGTTCAATCGGGCAGTGTCGCTGAAGGATGCCTGGGCGCAGGTGGAGAAGAAGAAGTAAGGCGGGCATCCCTCGATTGACTTGCTATGATATCCGCCGGGAGTTTCACATGCCTGATGCAACGACATTCGACGATGTGCTGGATGCGATCGAACACCTGCCTGTAGAGCAGCAGGCGGATTTAGTAGACGTCGTTCGTCGACGCCTGGCCGAACGGGGTCGCAAGCAGATCATCGCCGATGCCCGCGAGGCGGAGGCGGAATTTGCGACTGGCAAGACGCGCGCCATGTCAATCGAGGACCTGATGCGCGAGATCGAATCGTAAAGGCGGCCTCCACCCATCGTCAGCGTTCTCCCGTTCAATCAAGCGGCAGGCCAAGAAGGACCGTGGCGCATTCACAGCGGTCCGTTCCACGTTGGCAGTGATGCACGAGGACGCATTCGACGCGCGCCTCGCCAGCCACAAACTCAAGGGCGATCTTGTCGGCTTTTGGGCATGCAGTGCGGGCTACGACCTACGTATTGTGTTTCAGATCGCCAAGCACAACGACTAGGAAGTCATTTTTCTGGTTTCGGTCGGAACGCACGATGAGGTCTACTAAATTAAGCGACAAGCTCCAGTTCGAGCGGACGGGGTATTTCGTGGTCGATGCGGATTCGACGGCGGGGAAGGTTGTGTTTGATCGAGCAGTGTCGCTGAAAGATGCCTGGGCGAAGGAGCAGAAGAAGAAGTGAGTCTCTTGGAGCCGGATTATGGTGTTCGGTTCGGCGGACTACAGGACTTTGCTAATGCGACGGCGAATTGCCGACCTATTCGCGGTTTTGATGCTCTTGGCGAGCGGCGCCGTAATCGCGCTGTGGATCCACAGCACCGCCGTGCGTGAATATCTTGAATACAACGCCTTCCAACGCGAAATGCCGCAGCGGCTCACTTGGGTGATGATAGTTGTCGAGCGGGGTGGTCTGGGAGTTCTTGCGACGCGCATGATTTGCGATGAACAATCGCCCGCTGAGGCCCGCGATTGGTTTGCCGGCTATTTCAAGCAAGATTCCGAGGGGTGGCGACGCGTACCCGAAAAGGCCAACGTCTATCCACAGATGCCATTGAATCTACCGCCCCCGTTCGCGTGGGGGGGGATTTATGGTTTCGCGAGAGCCTTGGCGCGGGATGGCCGGCACACAGCACCCGGCGGTGCAGCTGACCATTCCGCTGTGGTTCCTAGCGACGTCTCTTCTGGCGTGGCCCGGTATCCGCTTCATTACGCGATGGCAACGCCGACGTCGGTTCGAGGAAGGCCACTGCCAGCAGTGCGGATATGACCTTCGGGCGACCCCTGGGCGCTGCCCGGACTGTGGCACGACGCCGAGTTCCGCGGGTCCGGCTGTGCCGGACGCGGACGTCAAGTCTCGTAGGGCGGGATAGCAATCCCGCCGCCTCGTGTTGGGAACGGCGGGATTGCTATCCCGCCCTACATTAGAATGACGCCGATATCCCCCCCAAAGATTTATAGGGTGCCATTGATGGCACCGCGATTGATCACGCCAACGGTGCCATGAATGGCATCCTACGTTACGCAGTTCCGAAGGGTCCGCCGTACACCTTGGCGGACCCTACGTCTATCCGCGTCGCACAGCGTTTTCGGGAGGGAAATTTCAGTTCGAGCAGACGGGGTATTTCGTGGTCGATTCGGATTCAAAGGCGGTGAAGGTTGTGTTTAATCGGGCAGTGTCGCTGAAGGATGCCTGGGCGAAGGTGGAGAAGAAGAAGTAGCATATTCCGATCGGCCCACTTCTCAGTCGAACGGTCGATGATTAGGATGAGTGAATGGTGCTCCACGGCATTCACTTCGACGCGCAGCTCATCGCCGGATTCTGTCGGCGGCACGACATCGCGCGCCTGTCGGTCTTCGGTTCAATTCTTGGAGAGGACTTCACACCCGAAAGTGACGTGGACTTGCTGGTTGAATTCAAGCCCGGCAAGCGCATCGGCCTGTTGGGCGTGTCCGCCTTGGAGTTGGAGCTCACTGGCCTGCTGGGTCAAAAAGTTGATCTGCGCACCCCCAATGATCTCTCACGGCACTTTCGCCAACGGGTGATATCTAAAGCATTGGTGCAGTATGCCGCCTGAAAACCGCCGACTGTTCGACCGCGATCGCATGACCCACATGTTGGAATCGGCACGACGTGCCAACGAACTGATCCAGGGGAAAAGCCGATCTGATCTGACTTCCGACGATGTGCTCGGCTTGGCGCTCACGCGCCTGATAGAGATCATTGGCGAGGCTGCTTGCCATGTGTCGGAAGAGGGCCGCAAAGAGTTGCCTCAACTTCCATGGGATCAGATTGTCAACATGCGCCATCGAATTGTGCATGGTTACTACAACGTTGATCTGGACATCCTCTGGGACACAATCGAGATTGATCTCCCGCCACTCGTTGCGGTCATCGAGAAGGCCGTTCACTAAAGTGGCTTGTCGTCGGAGTGATTGGATTATTTTGTGATGAATTAAGACTTCGCGTGAGGGACGCTGGTGTTTAATCGCGTGGTAGTGCTGAAAGATGCCGGTGCAAGCCTTTCTGCCGAACAAAACTGAAGCCTTGTGCCTCCAGATTCGCACAAACTTCTCGCCCGGACATACGTCGCAGCTTAGGCAACGTTTACCTCAAGGCTCTCGACCGATCGTTCGGGGTTCAGCCGCTGTTTGATCTCCGCCGGGCTGGCGGCTTCCAGGAATCCTTCAACGGCCTCCCGTAGATTGAGCCGAGCCTCTTCTCGCGAGTTGCCTTGGCTGGCGACGTCGAGTTCAGGGCAGAGCGAAATGAACCCGTCGTCTTCACGTTCGATGATCGCGGTAAGCGTCAGTTTTTTCATTGTGGCCTAGACTGGATTATAGTAACTGACGACAAGGTCTGGAATAGCCGGGAATTGTGCTCCAAATCGACTGGCTGGGGTACCTTGCGGAGGATGCGATAATGAGGCCGGGGAAGGTTGTGTTCAACCGGGCGGTGTCGCTGAAGGATGCTTGGGCGAAGGAGCAAAAGAAGTAGGGCCATTCTTAGCCTGCCGGAATGATGACCACGACTTCGTCACTGTGATATAATAAAACCATGACTCAAACGCTGACCATTGGTAAACGCCGATTCGTGCTGGTTCCTGAAAGCGAGTTCCAGCGGCTGCAAAAGCAAGCCGCCCGGCAGCAAGTCAGTCCCGCATTCGCCCGGGAGGCCATGACCGAATTAAGGAATTACCGAAAGACCGGCAAGGCCGCCAAGTGGTCCGACGTCAAACGCAAACTGGGGCTGTGAATGGCCTACACGGTCAAGCTCGCCGCCAAAGCCGAGCGTCAACTCGGCGATTTACCCGCACACATCCGCAAGCGTGTGGCCCGCTGGATCGGGTTGCTGGCTGAGGATCCTTATCGCAGTCCGTCGCGCCAGCTCGAGGGCTATCCCCAGCTTCGCCGCGTCCACGCGAGCAAGGATTATGTGATCGTTGTGACAGCCTATCTCACCGACAAGCCCAAAGCAGGAGAAGAACTATGGCCCAAAGCGTAAAAGTATGGTTCGACGCCGAGGCCGACTTCCTTGAAGTCCGCTTTTCCGACGCGGCCGGCTACGAAAAAGAAACGGCCCATGATTGCGTCATGCAACGTTTGGTTGAAAAGGGCAACGTCATCGGCTTTTCCATTCTGGGGGTCAGTCGGTTCCGCAAAGACAATCCACTGCAGGCCGAGCTGCCAGCGGCGTGAGTCGTTCCAGTTCGAACGGACGGGGTATTTCGCGGTCGACCCGGATTCGACGCCGGGGAAGGTTGTGTTTAATCGGGCGGTGTCGCTGAAGGGTGCCTGGGCGAAGAAGCAGAACACGATGTAGACATTTCCCACCCCAGGCGGCAAATGATGGGCGACGCTGCTGACGTTTCTCGTGCATAATCGCGACCTGTTCATTAGAATTTGTGTGGGCAAGTTAGTCATTTCTTCTATTTGGTGAGGTAGTTGCCTATGAACGACAAAACTATCATCGGCCTCATTTGCGGTGGAGGCGCGGTTGCCCTCGTTGTTGGCATCATTGTGGTCATGAAGATCACATCTCCAAAACCAGCGGTTGAGGTGACCGACGTAAGCGCGGCCATGCCTTCGTCGCCTGCAAAACCAAAATCTGCTCAGGTCGGGCATCCAGAGCCCGTCACCTCGCAAAGGCTAACCGCGGCCGAAGAGGAAAATGCACGGCTGAGAGCTCAACTTGCCGAGGTAGGTCAACAGCGTGAGCGAGAAGTGCGGTCGGTTGACTTGAACCGTCAAGCAAGTGCCGAGAAAGCTAAACTCGTCCAGCAAACTGCTGCGGCTCGCGGTTCGGTAAGTGGTGCTGCTTGGGTAATTCGAGCGAATGGCGACTCTACAATCCTTCGTGGCCTCAAGGTGACGGTTATGTCTTCGCAGATTGCCACGGCATCAATTAAACCCATTGCCGAGCGCACGGCATCCCTCTTAAAGGAGAGCGCTGCCGAGCACCGAAGCGCTGCAGCGGACGAGCGAAAGCGGTATCCGTCACTTATCTCAAAGGATTACGACCCGGGGAGCTTGGAAGACGTGTGGGCAAAGGAAGCGGATGCGAAAGCGAGTGAGACAATTGCTTGGATGAACAGACTTGAAGCTACGACGGACACATCCGATGCGCTCAAAGCTATTGACAAGTCAAGCTACGTGAAAATGGTTCAGGCCGTTGTCGACGCCGCAACAGTAAAATCGGCCAGCACCAACGTAAAGGGCGAGTACTCGATAGCAGACCTGCCCGGCGGAAAGTACTACATCCAAGCGATGTTCGATACCCGCGATGGCTTTCTACTTTGGGCAGTACCGGTCACGATAAACGGAGCCAACGTTTCGGTAGATTTGTTTAATGACAGTGCGTTAGTCCTGAAATGAGTGAAGCAGTCCCGTAGCGGACCGGCTGGTACGGGCTGCGTTGGACAGCATGGAGTTCGCTGATTGGTAATGCCGGTGGCAGGTGGTCCGCCGAGGCGGACCCTACAATTATCCGCTTCGCACGGCGTTGTCGGGATCACGTTGAAGTGTCGCGGCATGACGTAACGCGGCGTCGGCATAACGAATTGTTGATTCGGCATAACGAACTCATCGTGCTGCATAACGAAGCGCCATCCCCACCCGAGAATAATTGCACGCCCGCGAGTAAGTGGCCGTCTTGTACGAGAGGTAATCGCGATGCAATCTTGTAGGGCGGGATAGCAATCCCGCCTCACGCAAACCGGCGGGATAGCAATCCCGCCTATCGCGCACCGGCGGGATTGCTATCCCGCCCTACATCACTCCACGCCCGCCCCGGCGGATGTAGGGCGATCATCATACTCGGCAGGGCGGATGGAACTGCGGGAATTTCCGCGTGATTTCTGCTATCATCTTGAACCATGGTCACGCTCAACGCACATTTCGACGGCAAGGTAATCGTCCCCGACGAGCCGCTGGCGTTGAAGCCCAACCAGAAGCTCCGCATCAGCATCGAGCCGATCGAAACGACCGACCCCGATTCGGCCGCGGGGGGCAAGGTGGACCTCAGCAAGCTACTGGGCCTGGGTCTGAAGGGTCCGACGAATCCCAATCCGCGTTTCCCTGATGAGGATTCGCTGTGGGAAGGCACAACTGGCAACTACCTTGAGAACGGGCCGAACAAACTTTCGATGAAAAAGCCCGCTGAAAAGCCCACCGAGTAACACACCGAATGATCCTCGACACGTCTGCTGTTCTCGCCATCGCCTTTCGCGAGCGTTACTCAGCTTGGGTATTCGACGAGGTTTCACGCGTCGGGCAGGTGCTGATGAGCACCGTCAACCTGACCAAAACGCTCATCATCTTTCGCCAGCGTAAACCCGAGACCTTTGCCGAACTGTTCGAAGAACTGCTCGCCGGCGGTGTCCAATTCATCCCGCCCGATCGCGCCTAGGCAGAACTCGCCGCGTCCGCACGACTTCACTATCCGCTGAATTTCGGCGACTGCTTCACCTACGCGCTGGCGAAAACGCAGAACCTTCCGCTGCTCACACTCGATCGTGATTTTCGATCGACCGACATTCAAGTCGTACTGCCGCCGGAACCGTGAGGGGTAGTTTCGTAGGTCCGGCTGCTCTTCCGGCACAGTCGGAATTACGAAATCGATCAACCAAGCGATAAGCACCGATCGATCCTCGCCAGCGTCTTGTCTTTCCCCAGCAGTTCCAAACTCTCAAAGATCGGCGGGCTGACCGTGCCGCCGCTGACGGCGACTCTAATCGGCTGGGCGACTTTGCCGAGGCCCAGCTTGGTTTGCTCGACGTAGGCGTTGACGGCGGCCTCGATGTTCGCGGCTTTCCAATCGGTAATGGACGCGAGCAGGGGCAGCAGGTCTTTCAGCACCGATAGGCCTTGGCCGGCGTTTTTCTTCAGCACTTTTTCGACGGCGTCGGGGTCGTAGGCGATCGCGTCGTTAGACAGGAAGAGGAAGCGGCTGGCCTCGTCAACTTGCCGCAGCGTGCGGAAGCCTTTCTTCATCTCCAGCACTGTCAGCAAGGCCGAGTCGGAGCCGGTGTTGAGCGGCGAATCGGGATTGTCCGACAGGTAATCGCGCAGCCCGGCCAGCAGGCGCTGCGGCGATGCGGCGGCGGCGAACTCGGTGTTGAAGCTCTGCAGCTTCTCGCGGTTGAACTTGGGGTTGCTGGGGTTGATGCGGTCGAGGCTGAACAACTCGGTCATCTTCTCCATGCTCATCTGCTCGAGATCGCCGCCGGGGTTCCAGCCCTGGAGCGCGAGGAAGTTGTTGAGCACTTCGGGGAAGTAGCCGTTCTTGCGGAAGTCGTGAATCATGATTTCGGGCAGGTCGGTTTCCTTCAGGCCGACGACGTTCATCACAAGTGGCTGCTCGGATAAGTCGAGCTGCATCGTGTCGGTCTTGATCCAGTCGGCCAGCCGGGCGCTCGCCAGCCCGCACGCGGCGGCGAGGTCGTCGGCGGACTTCTTTCCGTTCCGAATCCACTCCTGCACGCGCTTGCGGATGCGGCGGTCGCGATCGCGCTTGCTCAGCTTCTCGCCGGTTTCGGGGTTGAGCATGACCGAGAGGTGCGCGTACGTCGGCCGGGGGTAGCCGAGCGCTTCCTGCAACGCGATGTGCGGCACGGTGTTCAGCAGATGTTCGAGCCCGCGCAGGACGTGCGTGACGCCCATCTCCGCGTCATCGACCACCACGCCGAAGTGATACGTCGGCATGCCGTCGCCTTTGCGGATGACGAAATCCTGCACTTCGTACGGGCTTTGGGTGATGTCTTTGCCGAGCGTGATGTCGTGAAAGCGGTATTCCTTCACGGGCATCGCAAACCGCACGACGGGCTTACGGCCCTCATCGCGAAAACGCTTGAGGTCGTCGTCGGTGTAGTTACGCCGTTTGTAGAGGAAAGGTTTTTTCGCTTGGGCGGCGGCGGTCCGCAGGGCGTCGAGCTCTTCGCTGCTTTCCCACGCCTCGTAGGCCTTGCCGTCGGCGATCAGGCCGTCAATCAGTTTGTTGTAGATCGGCAGGCGCTTGGATTGGTAGACCAGTTCCGCGTTGTCCCACTTGAGGCCGAGCCATTTAAGGTCTTCCAGCAGTTGATCGACGGCATCCTGCGTGCTGCGGGCGAGATCGGTGTCTTCGATGCGGAGCAGAAACTTCCCGCCGGCATGGCGGGCGAGCAGCCAGTTGAACAGCGCCGTTCGAGCGCCGCCGACGTGGAGGTATCCGGTCGGCGAGGGGGCAAAACGCGTGACGATCGTGGGAGTGGACATAGAACCGGGCGATTATCAGGACGCCGGCGGGGTTGGCAAGTCATTGGCCGTCGCTAAAGCGGACTGCCGGCTGCGGGCGTAGAACAACAACACCACGCCGTACAGCATGTAGCTGATCGACCCGAGGCCGAGGAAATACCGATGCTTCCAGATCGCCAGCATCGCCACGAGTAGGATGGGCACGAGCCGTCCCATCGGCTGGCGGCCGCGCAGGTAGCGGTTGACGAGGTGCGGATAGCGGATGTTGCTGACCATCAGCAGCCCGGCCGCCAGAACCACCACCGGGAATAACCACGCCAGCCCGTGCGCCAGCGACGGCGACAGATCGTTGCGCACGTCGTGCAGCATCAGGATGAATGACGCGACGACCGCGCCCGCGCCGGGGCTGGGCATGCCTAGAAAGCTGCGGTGGTGTTGCTCGCCGTGCTCGTTGCTGACGTTGAATCGCGCCAGGCGGATGGCTGCGCAGGACATGAAGACCGCGCCGATCGCCCAGATGAGCCGGGAAACGCCGAACGGCAGCGCTTCGCCGAACTCGGCCCGCATGAACTGCAGCGCGATGAACGCCGGCGCGGCTCCGAAGCTGATGACGTCGGCCATGCTGTCAAGCTGTCCGCCGAAATCCGTGGTGTGACGGGCCCAGCGGGCGAGCCGACCGTCGAGGGCGTCGAAAAGCATCGCAAGGAAGATGAAGTAGGCGGCCGTCAGGAAATGGTCGCGGGTGACGAATTGCGTGATCGGATCGTTACTGACGCCTACGGGACGATCGAACGACGCGACGTAGATCGCCGCGAAGCCGCAGACGGCGTTGCCGAGCGTTGCCAGGCTCGGCAGGAAGTAGACCGAGCGAATGTACGCCCGCCGGCCGTGCCGACGCACGCGGCGACGGCGGTGCTCGCGCAACTCCTCTTCATCGACGAATTCCGGGCGCTCGCTCATAGCTTACACTCCCGACGTGACGGCCTGCGGCGCGTTCGCCGGATCAGGGGCGAGCGTGGCGATGACGTCCATCCCGCCGCGAATCTTTTGGCCGACCTGCACGTTCGCCGTCGGTTTGAGCCACAGGGGAATGTACAACTCCGTCCGGCTGCCGAACTTGATCATGCCGAACCGCTGCCCGCGGGCCAGCGCGTCGCCGGGCTTGATGGTGCAGATGATTCGCCGGGCGATCAGCCCGACGATTTGCTTCACCACCGCTACCGGTTTGCCGGCAGCATCGGCGATCACCAGCGTGTTGCTCTCGTTATCACTTGACGCGGCGTTGTGGCTCATCGCGTTGATGAACTTGCCCTTTTTGTACACCACCTGCGTCACCATGCCGTCGCACGGCGAGCGGTTGACATGTACGTTGAAGACGTTGAGAAAAATCCCGATCCGCAGGCACGGCCCGGCGAGCAGCTCGTGGCTCGGCAGTTCCTGCACGTCGGAGATCATGCCATCCGCCGGGCTGACCATGAGGTTGGGTTCTGACGAGATCGGCCGCTCGGGATCGCGAAAGAACGCGAACAACCAGATCAGTACCGGCCACACCAGCAACGCAAGCGGCCACCAGATAAAAGCCAGGCCCCAGCCGATGGCGATCAGCAGGATCGTGCCGATGACCATCTCGCGCGTGCCGTGGCGGGTAAAAGGGAGCATCACGTCAGGCTAGACCATGACATGGCGGGTGTCAACGAAACGATCCATGTCCCGGAGCAGGCATGGATGCGCCCGCGTCGAAGTATTCGTTGTTGAGTAATCACGACCTTACCACGGGCCTCCGTCCGGTGCGGACCGCGATCGAATTACAGAGAACCAACTTGCAGAGTTTATTGCGTCGCCCGCACGGGCCGGAGGCCCGTGGTACGGGTTACTTCTACTGCGTGCCGACCAGCCAGTGCGCGGCGATCGCCTTTTTGCCGATTTCGGTGTTCGGGCATCGGCGAACGAGCGCCTTGTAAAACCGGTCGGCCGACTGCGGATCTTTAGCCTTCAGCCACCCGCCGGCGGTGTTGAGGACGTTGGCCAGTTCTTCGGTGTTGTCGGTCAGCAATTGCGCCGCCGCCCATGCGTGATCGGCGGCAACGTAGCGGTAGTGAAAGCGTTTATCGAGTTGTTCCGGCGGGCGTTGCATGCGTTTGAGTTCGTCGCCGGAAGGCGCGAGTGGTTTATATCCGCCGCCGTTGCGGTGAACGCTACCTCCTGAGCCGTCGATTGCGCCGTCGTAGATGTTCATATCCGGGCCGAGCTCGGTGCCGAGTAGTTGCATGCCGTCTTCGCGGGCAACTTGGGCTGCTCGCCACATCGACCGACCGCGGTCAATCGCTGTGCGATTGGAGTCGTGGCCGTTGCGGATATTGGAGATGTATTCGTCCAACACTTTTTGCTCTTCCTGGTCAAAGTATGGGCGCGCGTCTTTCCAGCGACCGAGGCGCACGAGCCGACGGGCTAGCAGGGCGTTGAGTGAGGAATGTCCCGCGGGGTCAATCGGCCGCGTGGTTACCGGTGGCTTGGCTCGATCGATGTACGCCTTTAGCTCATCGACCGTCAGAACGCACTCGGCGATGTACGCGGCGTCACCCCAGTATCCGTTGAGGTACAGCAGTTCGAGCGATTCGACGTATTTCGATCGTGCCAGCAGCAGCGCGCCCAATTCACCGCGAACACGTTCGAGCACGTCAAAGTTCCTGGACGACCAGCGATCATCATCGTTTTCGTGACCACCCAGATGGACCGGAAAGTGTTCGGCGGCGTGGGCGAGCAACTTCATGGCTTCGTCGACTTTCCCGTCGCGCAACGCGAGCTTGGAAGCCACCCATTGAGTGATGCCGCTCTGAGCGTCAGCCTTGGCGACCCAGCGGGCGGCCAAGTCGTAGTGCCCGTACTCGTAGGCGGACCACGCAAGTCGGTCGGCGTTGTCGAGCATGGGGATATTGGCGGCTTCGATCGCCTTCAACCACGCCGCCACGCGATCGGGCTTGGGTGCCGCCTGCCACGGGCCGCCCATCGCGACGATGAACGATGTCATCACCGCCCGGGAGGTTCCGTTCAGCGCCATCGCGTTGAGCGCCTCATCCCCGGCGGCCAGCGCGTCGACGCAGGTAAGTTGTAGCGAATGCACGGCCGTCGGATCGCCGGTGGCGCGTTGCGTGAGATACAGTTCGATCGCGGCGTCGAAGTGCTTCTGATCAAGCTCCGCTCGAGCCTGCCAACCGTAACTGGCGGCGGCGAGTCCGAGCGTGTCGTGCGCGCCAGCGGCGGCGAGTTCGCGAGTTTTGATTAACCAAGGGATCGCCTTGCCAATGTCGACAGTTATAAGCGGCCGAATCTGGTAGGTCCGCCCCATCATGTAGGCCGCCCAAATGCCGCGCCATTGCTGTTGCTCCGCCGGCAGATCAAGGACTTTCAGAAACGACTTGCGAGCAAGGGCCTCCTGCGCGCATTGATAGGCGCTCCAGCCATTGAGGTATTCGCGGAATTCGACGGGCAGATTTGGGTCGACTTGGACAGTCGGCGGTGGTTCCTTGTCGCGGGCTTCGTCGGTTATGCGATCATGTTGGATCGGGATTTCATAGCTCGAAAAGGCGTTGCGCACTGCCACTGCCGAATCGCGAAGCAACTTCTGTTGTTCAGCCGTCGCCGAAGTGGTTTTGAGGAAGGCGATCAAATCATTCAGATCCGCGTCTGTGTTCAGGCTCTCGGTTGAGGTTTTAGTCGGGTCCACATATTTGAACGGCGTTGCCGGCACTTTGATTCGCGCGATCTCCTGCGCGAATCGCGCCGACGGCATACCTAGCAAAGTCTCTTTACTATTGATGACCGTCGGCTCGCCGAATCCGCCGGAGCAGCTTTGGGAGTCGTTGGGCAGTAGCGCGAGATCGAGCAACATCACTGCGGCGGTGAGGAGCAATCGTGAGCGCGTGGGTTTATGGCGAAGGAGTGACATGGCCGCAGACCTCCGTGTCCTTGGGGAATCGGATCCATCCGATTGGAATCCGCGAGCCGGGCGATAAGACGGCGATCGGGTCGCCGGCGGCGGATTCGTCGCGGAGTAGCGTAATCGATGAGGTGGTCTGGTCAAGTTTGCGGTAGCCGTGGAGGTAGTCGGAGGCGATCGGGGCGTCGCCGGTCCAGTCGAGCGTCAGCTTGGCCGGCAGTGGTGCGTCGGCGGTGCCGGTGTTGGTCAGGGCTAGTTCGACCAGCCCGTTTTTGCGAACCGCAGCGATTGCCACGACGGCGGCGGGGGTTTGACCTTTGCGGACGGCATCGAACGTTGCCGGCCGCCAGTTGAGGGCGTCGGATTCCACCGGCAGGCGGTACCAGATCACGCCGGTCATCGCGGCGGGGCGATCGGCCTGCCATTGGCGGATGAGCGCAGCCATCGCAACCGCGTCGGTACGGATCGGACGGACGGTGAATTTCTCGGGATCGACCTCGGGCAGATTCTCGCCGAAGACGGTTTGCTTGTTTGTCTGCTTGTCGGTCGCGATCGCGTACCCGATCGTCGGCAGCGCGACGCGGAAGGGCTTGCCGAACTTCGCCGCCTGTTCAACGGCGGCCATCGCGGCAGCAGGGTCGATGATCTGCCATGGGGCATCGGAAGCGGTCGGCCGGTACAGCGAATGCACCTGCAGGATGAACGGGCATTGATTTGCCAACTCGTCGAACGCCCGGCGGCTCTTCAGCCACGACGGGAGCGCCGTGATCGCCACCGGCACGGGTTTGACGGCGGATTGAATCGCGGCGATCCAGTTGCGGTAGCCTGCGAGCTTTGATTCGGGGCAGTCGTAGTCGATCTGCACTTCCACCGGCGCACGGCTAAGTCGCTGCAACGCCCGCTGCACCACACCGACAACGAACGCGGATTTGTCCGCCGTGGGTGGCGTCGAGCCGAAACGGATTGCGATGGCGAATGGGCGGTCTTTCAGCACGCTCAGGTCGATCGGCACTTGCGTATCTGCTGGCGACGCGCCATCCCAATGCACAACGGCGGCGAGAAGCACCGTGGTATCGAGCGACGGATCGAGCGAGCCGACCGCATCGCGAACGCCAGGCGTCCATGCCTGCTGCCAGACGTAAACTTGCTGAGGGAACGGGCCCGACGAACGTGGAAGTGGTGAACGATGGCGGAGAAGCGTTGTAGCGATCGCAAGTGCGAGTAAGACGCCGAGAACGATCAGCGGGCGTTTCATCTTACTCCCTCTCCCTCCGGGAGAGGGCTGGGGTGAGGGGCAAGCGGCGCTGTTCTTGCAGATTGCTTTGGAAACCACGCCGGCTGCCCCTCACCCTAACCCTCTCCCGGAGGGGAGAGGGGACAGTACGCGTCACTTCGAGAAGAATTTCTTGATCGTGTACACCGTCGCCTGGCGCTGGACGGCGGCGATAGACTCGAGCAGCGGAATCTGTTTCGGGCAGACCTCCACGCAGTTGCCGGCCTTGCCGCAGTCGGCGATGCCGCCTTCCTGCATTAATGCGTCGAGTCGCTCATTCTTCAGCGCCGCGCCGGTCGGGTGATCGTTGAATAGCCTCGCTTGGCTGATGACGGCCGCGCCGACGAACTGATTCGCCGGCGTGTATTGCGGGCAAGCTTCCAGGCAGCAGCCGCAACTGATGCACCGGCTGAGCGGGTAGCGCTCCTCCTGCAAGTCCTGGCTGATCGGCGGGCCGGCGCCAAGGTCGTACGTGCCGTCGATCGGCACCCACGCTTTAACCTTCTTCAGGTCGTTGAACAGCCGGCTTCGGTCGACCCATAAGTCGCGGATGACGGGGAACTTGGTCATCGGTTCCAGCGTGATCGTTTCGCCGCCGGGCGCGATCTCGTCCACCAACGCCGAGCAGCTTTGGCGGACGTGGCCGTTCACGACCATCGTACACGCCCCGCAGACTTCCTCGAGGCAGCCGCTGTCCCACACCGGCGACGTCACCGACTTGCCGTCGGTCGTTGTCGGGTGGGCGGCGATCCATTGCAGGCACGAAATAAGGTTCATGTTCGGGCGGTAAGGCAGTGCGAATTCTTCCCAGTGCGGCGAGTGCTTGGGGCCGTCCTGGCGTTTGATGCGGATGGTGATCTTACGATCGGACGCAGACGCGGAATCGGTAGGGGTCGGATTCATGATGCTAAAATGTTACGGGCCGTTGTCTTTCCAGACAAGCGGCCCGTAATGGACGGTGGTTTCAAAAAAATCGAAGCGTCCATCCACCGTCCGGCAAACTACTGCGCCGCTATCGGCGGGGGATTGGCGGCTTCCATCTTCAGTTGCCGGTACGCCGCATTTGCGTTGTCCTCGCGCTGGGAACGACGGTAGATCGTGCCGTTATCGTCCACCAGCAACACGATCGAATCGCCACCTGAAACGCGCACATCAAGCAGCGAGAGCTTGAGATTTTCATCGATCAAATCGCCCGGCGTGCAACGGACGGTGGTCTTCACCACTCCGCCGATGCCCCAGACGAAGATATCGAAAATGGCGTCGCCCTTGTTCGGAACGGCGTTGGCGAGAAAGATGTTGGTGGTATCCGGCACGCTAATGGCCGGGGTGGCTGCGGACCAATCGCTGGTCAGTTCAAACTGCGCCGCCCATGCCTGCTTGCCTGGCGGGCAAAGGTTCTTGAATGTGAAGACCGGGTTGCTGATCGTGTAACGGATTTTGTACTGATACGTTTTGCCGGGGAGAACGGTCAAATCGTGCGCCCAGATGTTGACGTCGTTCAGATTCGACGGGGTGAACGGAGCGGTGGGAACGGCCCCCGGTGCGTTAGCCGGTGGGACCGGCGCGGCGGGCCCGCCCGGTTGTGGGAATGCCGGTGCGCCGACCGGACGTTCAGACATGACCTGCAGGAACGGCGTGTGAGCGGCGGGTTTGTTCAACGGGTTCGTTGCGCCCGTTTCGATCAAGCCGTTCGGTCGACGTGTTCCGCCCGTTCGAGGAGGCTGCCTCGGTGTAGGCCCCTTGGGTTCCGGCGGAGGTGGTAAAACGACCGGCGCACCGGCTTGTCCGCCGGGCTGGCCGGGCAGGTGCCAGATCTCGCCTTTGGTAACAACAAAAAAGTCGGGCTGACAGATCAACTGCTGCTGCGCGGCCGCCAGATTGCGGAACGTCAATTGCGGCCCGATCTGATTCGGAGGCAACGGCGGGAACAGCGGCGGATTGGCAGCGGGGGTGGCCAGATTGATCGGAGTGCTGATCATGTCGACCGGATTGCCGAACTGCCCGTTAGACAGAAGTTCTTCGCGGTGAATCTCGATGTGCAAAAACACGGTCTGCTGGGCGGCCGGAACATTGAGAGTATTCACACCGGCCACGGCGAAGGCTTTTTCCAGATCCTTCATCGGCACGGAACCAAAGACTGTCACCCAAAGCTGGCGCTGCTGGATCGGCTGAGCATTGGCCGCGCCGGGTTGCGGCGGAACCGTGACGATCGACTTGCCGGGCTCGGCGGAACTGTTGACCGCGGGCGGAACAACAGGAAGGGCCACGATCAGGTTGCCGCCAGTTGGCTGTACTGGAGGTAGGGGTGTTGTACCCGGGCCCATTAATACCGTATTGAATGTCCGACTTGCAATGGCTGCTGCCTGCTCGTTCTTTATAAATAATGTGTTTGAGATCACGTTCGGAAAATCGATCACCTGCGGCTTCCAAGGCTCGTTCTTGACCATTGCTTCCTTGAGCTTATCGATGGTGTTGACCTTTACATACTCATCAACCGATCCGGGGCCGAGCTTATCGGGAGCGCCTTTGACGTCCACGCTGGCCGTGCTTGAGGCCAGCACGTGCGCATAGATCATGTAAAGCAGCCAAAGTCCGCCGATGCCGACTGCGACCCATTGCGAATTCTTCTCCAGCAGTTCTTTGTACTTATTCATAAAGTCCCCAATCCGTGAGGGGTTTAATTCTAACAGACACCATGACTACTGCCCATTCGCGGGCACGATACCGCTGACGAGTGATTTCTTCACCGATTCGGGCATCAGCGGCAAAGTCCATTCACGCATGAACAGGGTTTCACATCGTAACGAAATCCGAACCACCTGATCAGGGCCGAAACTAAACCCAGCTGCGTCGGCGGCCGTGGTGTCTTCGGAGACGATGCTCTCAACGTTAATCACCGACATCAGCCTGCCCCGGCAGATGCAGTGGATGATCCAAGGAATGTCCTTAGCAGCTACAACCATTTCCAGGCGGAACTGGATCACATCGTACATCAGGTTCGATACACGACCCGTCGGCGAAATGAGTTTGTTGGAGTGAACGGGCGTATTTGCATCAGCGGTCAAGGCCGGTACGCTTGCATCCGCTACCATCGGAGGCGCGGCGACACCGGTTTTCGCGTTCGTGAACAACATGCCCTCGTCGACGCCGGGCACCTCGATTTTCAGCAGACGCTTGACGGGGGCAGACAGGACATTGGTAGCGTCTTTGTTTGCTTCAGCGATTGCAGTGGAGACGTCTTCAATCAACCACAACTGCATTTGCGACCACCAGATTTTCCGCGGGTCGGGCGGTAATGCGCCAATGGCGGAAACGATCAGGTCGATCGGAATCGCATCCTTGCCCGCATAAATCTTATTGGTGTTGGCAACGGTCTGGCGCATCAGCGCTGGAAGGGCGTCGTCTCTCTGTTTGAACTGCGCTTTAACCGAGTCTTCGTTCATCGACTTACCGGGATTGTTCGGATCGGGGACGAGCTGGTTTTCATATTCGGCCTTATAGATGCGGTCCGATTCGGCTTTGATTTCTTCTGCTGTTGGAGGCGTTCCCGCCTTGAGTTGGTCGGTGAAGAGCGTGTCCTTGCCGCCGTTCTGGCCGATCAACCGCCGAACGTATGCCGTCCGGTAGTTAATGCCGTCCACGCCGTTTGGATTGGGCAGGATCGGCAGTAACGGCTGATGTCGGTTGATTTCGACGACGGTTTTGACGGATTTCTCGCTCTCCACATTCAGCTGGTCGCGAAGGGCCTTTCCGGTGGCGATGATCGACTTGCTCGGGAATACGGTGAGCGGATCGGGCGTGATTTGCCCGGGCAGAAGCGGCTTATTGCGAGACTTGTGCAGGAGTCCATCGGCCTTGCCAAAGTTGGCCGCGCTGGTTTCGAGCTTCTTGAACAGTGCTTGATGGTAAGACTCGAGCGGCACAAATGACGCGATGATCGCCGCCAATGCGATGACGCCGCACAGGATGGCGACCCAGAATTTGGCGAGGATGACTTTTACTTTATCCATGGTGCTCACGGTTGAGTGTCAGGGTCGTGATCTAATTCGGCGCCGCCGGCGGGGCGGGCGGCTTGCTGGTGATTTCGATCGCGATCAGCAGGACCGACTGCCAATCCTGGCTGGTGTCCTCGCCGGTCGTTGGGTCCATCAGAGGATCGACCGGACCTGCGGCTCCGGGAACAGGCGCTGCGGCCGCCAGCGCCGCAACCGCCGCCGCGTGTGCGGCTGCGAGTCCCGGGACGTCTTTCAACTGCTGTGTTTTGACCACTACCGCTCGTGCGACAAAGAACGGGCGTTGAGGACTGACCGTTTTGTCCGTCAGCTTCGCAATGATCGGCTTAAGGAAATTCCCATCGAGCAGCGTAATGCCTTTGGCACTGGGTGTTGTGCAGCGCATCGTCAACAGAAAACCTTGCCTCGCAGCGGGCGTCGCGACGACCGGCTCTCCATCAACAACTGGAGCAGGGCCTCCGCTATCGCCAAAATCCTGGATTCCCACGTTTTGAGCCCCGCCGCCCGTGATCGGGTGGGCTCGCAGGCGGAAATCGTCGGCTGGCATCGCCAGCAACTTGGTCAGATCGGGAACAAACTGCGACCCGATGGAATCGACGTACACAAAATCGCGATTCGTGCGAACGGGGATCAGTTCTTTTATCGGTTTCGGATTGGCTGGTTCCACCGGAAGTTCAGCAATCAGTGTGCTGGTGAGCGTCGCCCAAAGCGTACGCTCAGGCAGCAGTGATTGAACGTTCGCCAGCCGGTTGCGGGCTTCCGTGCCGGAGCTTTCGATCTCGCTCCACTCCGTATCGTTTGCCTGTGCCTCCTGGATCGTTTGTTCGATGTCCCTGCGAGTGGCGTCCTGATTCTCGAACGCGATGTTGCGGACATAGTAACTGCCGAAGTTCACCCCGGCTGTCCCAAGCACAAACAGGGCGGCGGCGGCGGCGAACCACTTGCTCTTGGCGCGCCAGGCACGATCCCGCTGGATGGCCTGCGGGAGCAGCGAACTGGTGATCTTCGCGCCGCCCATCGCCTGAATCGCCAGACCGTACGCGCCGATCGTCGACAGAATGTTTTCGTTAAACGTCGTCGCCAGCTTCGCGTCGCTGGGAGGCGCGGCGCCCACTGAATCGATGCGTTCCACAGGCAGTTGCAGATTCTGCTGCAGATACTTCTGCAGGCCCGGCAGGCGGAACGTCCCGCCGAGCGCGATGACTTTGGTGATTCGCGAGTCGCGGTGAACGCTGGCGTAGAAGCCGATGGAGCGTTGGATCTCAGCGACCAGTTCGGCAAAGATCGGCCGCATCGCCTGGAAGATCTGCTTGGCGTATTTGCTGGTGGCGGCGTTACGCTTAAGGTCCTCGGCCTTCTCGAAGTTAAGCTTGAAGCTCTTCACCAGCGCTTCGGTGAAATTATTCCCGCCGATCGGGATCGATCGCAGCCAGACGGTTTCCCCCTCGGCGATGATCAAGTCGGTATTCTCAGCACCCAGGTCGACGACCATCGTCGTGCCGGTTACCCGCTGGTCGTAGTAGACCGCGTTGTAAACCGCCAGCGGGTTCATCTGCACGACTTCGACGTTCAAACCTATGTCGGTGAAGAAGCTGATGTTCTTGTTCACCAAATCTTTGCGCATCGCAAAGATACCGACTTCCACTTCGGGTGAAGCTTCATCGCGGAACAGTTGGTACGCCCATTCCACGTCATCCAGCGGGAAGGGAATCTGCTGAATCGCCTCGAACCGAACGATTTCGGGGATTTTCTTATTTTCAACCGGCGGAAGTTTGATGAAACGGGCAAAGCTCGACTGCCCGCTCACGCCGATCGCCACCGCGCCGCCCTTGATGGGATGGCGCTGGACGAAGTTCGCGATGGCGGTTTGGATCAGGGATTCGCGGTTATCGCCGGACTGGGAGAGAACGGTTTCGTGCTCGATGACCTCAAAATCGTCGATTTTCAGGTTGTTTCCATCACGTACGAGCTTGATCGCTTTGAGCGCGCGATTTCCGACATCAATTCCCCAGGCAAAACGGGCACTGGCCATGTTGACTCCTCGAGGGGCGAAACGATTTCACATCCGCTGCAAATGACAGGGCAAATGAAGCCGTCGCCCGGTGCGTAACTCTATGGTGTAACAACTCTCGCGTTAGTCATCAACTCCAGGGCAGCCAAGCTAACAGTCCGATATTCAGGGCAGGGTAAACAGTGGAACCATTGAGACACGGGTTTTGCACTTTCGCATCCTAGTTCACCAGACAGAATCGCCATCGTCAATTAGAATCCGGCCCGTTCACATTTTCACAAAGTGGTGGTGTCCGCATGATCGCAGTAGTCCAACGGGTGAGCTTTGCCAAGGTGGTCGTTGAAGGTCAAATCGTGGGGCAGATCGCTCGCGGCCTGTGCGTTCTGGCAGCGGTTCACAAGACCGACACGGCTGACGACGTGACGTGGATGGCCGATAAACTAGCCTCGATGCGGGTGTTCCCGGAGGCGGAGAAGAACTTCCACCTCGACGTCCGCCAAGCCGGCGGGGCGATCCTGCTGATCAGCAATTTCACCGTTGCCGCCGCCACGCATTTGGGTCGCCGCCCGACGCTTGAAGCCGCCGCCGACCAGGAAAAGGGGCGGGAGTTGTTCGACCTTCTCCTGCAAAAAGTGGCCGAGTTGGGTGTGTCGGTGCAAACGGGGACGTTTCGGGCCCACATGGACGTGACTATCGAGAATGACGGGCCGATTACGTTTGTGGTGGACAGTAGGGCGTAGACGCCGTCCGTTTAGCCGGCGTGAGGAATTGCCCGCCCGGCCAGTGCACGTTCAGGCTGTACATCGCCAGGATCATCGCCAGCCCCGCGAAGCAGATGGCCCACCGAGGTCCGCGCCTTTCCGGTGCTTGGCGGAGGCGGGCGCTGATTACCACGCCGAACACTGTTAACGTCAACGATGCGATCATCAGATCGATCACCGCGATCCCGCGGATCGAAAACTGCTCGACGATCAAATCGATCGCCTCGGCGTATTGCTGATACGCCGGCGCTACCCGATTCGTCTGATCGGCCGACGTTGCCACACTCGCCGCGTATCGGCCGGCCGACATTTTCAGCCCGAGTGTGATGACCGGCAAAAACATGCTTACCCCCGCGCACCGGCGAAGCCCGTTGACGACCGCCCATCGGCTATTGCTTTCTACTCCATACGACAACGTCAGCGGGATCGAGTTCATACCGGGTGTATCGACCAAACCGAAGCTGCCCTACAATCGCGGGATGCCGCTCCCGATCCTGAAAACGCCGGTTGAGTCGGATTTAATCCGATTGTTCCATCGAATGACCCTGCACTACACCCAGCACCTTGGCGAAACCACGCCGCTGGACGTCGGCACGGCGATCTCCAATCCGTCGTTGTCGGCGGTGTACGACGCGAACGTCGTGCTCGACGCCGCACTGCCTGAAGGGGTGAGCGCCGAAGACGCCTTCATGGAAGCCAACACGCATTTCGCCCAGCAAGGCTGCGTCTGTCACAAGTGGGTGATGAACCCTTCTGCGAAATCCGAAGCCACCAAGCCTCTGGTCGACTACCTGCTGGAGCGCGGGGCCGGCGTGATGACCAGCGACATTCTGTACCTGGCCAAGCAGCCGCAGGCGAAGGTCCGCGAGATCAGCGGATTGAGAATCATCCCCGCCCGCGCCAGCTATCGCCACGCGAAGGAGTTGGCCGAGCAGTCATCGGTTGAGGAATGGGACTGCCCGGAGTTGGCGGACGCGCACATGCTGCATCTGGACGATCCGCACGTTGACGCGCTGATCGCCCTACGCGACGGTCAACCGATCGCTGGCGTCGCAGTCCTGGCCGTCGGCGAAGGCGGGTTGATTGAAGACGTCTACGTCGCGCCTGAGGTCCGCCGCCAAGGCGTCGGCCGAACGATGATGAGCCGCGCCATGGAAATCTGCGCCCGCTCACTCTTCAAGCACGTGATGCTGGCGGTCTTGCCTGACAACGCCCCGGCCCAAGCGCTCTACGCCAGCTTAGGTTTCAAAAAGATCGGCGTTTTCACCTCTTACTGTCCCGGCGGCGCCCCTACAAAAAAGTCCCCCTTTTCTCCATCGAGGAGCGTGCAGGGTTAAGGGGAAAAACTTCAAGATCCCACACGCATCATAAAACGCAAAGCGTGGGCTTTCCTCTTGCAATCCATTCTGCGATTTTAGAACTATATCGGCGCAGGTCAGGATGCATGATATCATTTGCTCCTGTATCGATTATTTCTTCGAACCTACATGCCATCCATGAACAAAAAAACAACTACCTCCATCGTTTTGAAAGCCGCTCTCCTGTTGTGCTTCGCGTTTTTCGGTGCATTCAAAGTGGACATGGCGCACGCCGCAGACACGCCTGCCAAAGCCGCAGGGGGCGAATCGTCCTCCAAAGATACAACACAGCCATCGAATGCCTCAGGGGCCGCTGATACGCAAGGGCAGCAGTCCGACGGACGTTTTGCCGACGATGCAAAACTCGTGACCGAAACCCACGCCGCGTCGCTCAAGCGTCGCGACGAGGCCCTGCGCAAAACCATCAAAAAGGACATGTGCTTTCCAGGCGATACATGGGGCGACAATCTCTGGTGCCTCGCTGCCCTTTACCTGAACGAGAAGGTGGACGAGGCCAATGCGCGTCTGCTCAAACGAGCGAAGGACTACATCGCCTCCCATCCCTCAAATGCGCCACGAACGTTGCCGGAAGCACCGGCAAATCTGCCTTGGACTTTTTTTTCCGTCGCCGACTATGTGCGGACGCTCTACCTTTTCTCTACGAAGAGCCCGCATTTTCCCGGTCGCCTCAAAGCGGATACGGAAGCCGCGATGAAGGAATCGCTCTGGCTCTGGGTGCACGACGAAAGCCGGCTGGCCGAAGTTGGAGCGGACGACCTCTTGCTCCTGCTCGGCACGGAAAACCACGACCTGCTTCGGAGGCCCAGCTATTACCTCGTGACCGCGTTGCTGAAGGAAGATCCGACCTACCGCGACCGCAAGCTCGCGGACGGCCACACCGTTGCCGAACATGCCGACGCCTACACGGCGTTT
The DNA here is from genome assembly GCA_038229715.1 of Tepidisphaerales bacterium. Classification (GTDB taxonomy): domain Bacteria; phylum Planctomycetota; class Phycisphaerae; order Tepidisphaerales; family Tepidisphaeraceae; genus JANMES01. Next base: position 27,506 of record JBBROD010000026.1, read on the forward strand.
TATCGTGAATGGCCTCGCAAACGGGCCGAGGTTGGATTGTGGATTGAGATTGGTTCAAACACTTATCAGAAATACTCCTGGCCCGGATTATTCAACCTGCACGAACTCGCTCCCGATCCCGTGATTCGCAAACGCTTCGGGCTGTTGCTCGATCTTGCCTTCATCGAGGAGGAACAAATGTCCGTCCAGGGTCGTCGCGGCGGCGGAAGAAGCCGCGCCTATCCCGGATCGAATAACTTCGATCCCTACAAAAACCTGCTATACGCGACGAAAGGCCAGCCCGCCGGTTCCAGTCATTCCCGCGTCATCGAAACCAGCCGCTATCAATTACCGCCCGAGGCGATCTATCTCCGCTACCGGGCCTTCCCGGCGGCGCAACCGTTTGTGATTCGGAATCGGGTGCTCGGGGAGGTTGAGCCTCCCAAGTTAGTCAAAGAAACAGGCGAGCGGTTCGCCGCCGACTCCGCCCTCGTTAACTACGCTTGGCGCACACCGCATTATTTGCTCGGCAGCACCTTGCAGAATCCTGCGCTCTCCAAGCTCGATCCCAAGACAGGCAAGTCCGCCACCGGCTACTCCGGCATCTCCCGCCAGAACCGGGCGTGCGGGATGCTCTTCGATGATCCGGGGAGCGCTGAAATTTGTTCGGTGCATTCTGTCATCGGGCACGGCACCGGTGGTCGCCCGCAGCATCCGCTCTGGAGCGTCCAGCACGAGAACGTCCTGATCCTCCAACGCATCGCCCCTGAACAACTCATGGGTTCTTATAGCACGGGATCCGTTGGCATCGGCTTCACCGGCAAGTCATTAATAAAACTCGAAAAAGACGGTTGGATTTTCGGCAGCAATGGCAAGGCCTTCGTCGGGGTGAAGTTTCTCGATGGGCCGTACCAGTGGGACGAAAAAGGCGAGGTGGCGACGCCCGCGCACTTCGATCCGACCAAAGATCAGTCGCGCATCCTCGTTCTTGCCGGTGACATCGCCAGCGACGGCACCTTTGAGAAGTTCCAGTCCGCTGCGCTCGCGAACGACCTGAAAATCACCGCAGACGATGTAGACTTCCATTTCGGGCAGTCCGGCCATCATCTCCAAGTCGCGAGATACGACCCGCACGCGCCCGACCGCTTTAAGCTGCCGCTCATCAACGGCAATCCGGTGGACCTGCATCCGCCGACAACCTTTCAAAGCCCTTATCTCAACTCAGTCTTCGGCAGCGACAAAATCTCCGTGACCGTCGGCCAGAACAAGCGGGTTCTGGACTTTTCAGGTGAATAAACGGAGGAATATCCGCGACAGGGCCGGCTCTTCGAACTGTAAAGACACGATCGGCTACCATTCGCAGGGAAGGTCGGGTTACTTTGTCGTTCAACCTCATACAAGCCTTCTCCCCGAGAGAGAAGGTGCCCGCAGGGAGGATCAGCCCAAGCCGTGGAAGCGCAGGCCGGCCCCGGGGGCGGGTTGGGGGACGGATACTTTTTCGCCGGACAGTAGTTGTTGAATCACCGCGCGGTACTGATTCATAAATCGCGAGTGCGCGAAATACTCAAACGCTTCGGTTTTAGCCATATCCGCCAGCGACCACTGCGCGTTCTTGTCGGCCTGCAGGTCCATCACGCGCTGCGCGATCGTCCGTGACGAGCTGCGCGGCACCATCAGTGCGGTGTGACGATCTTCCAGAAGTTCTGCGACCTCCGGCGTTACCGTAGAGACGATCGGCAACCCCGCCGCCATGCAAATGGCGATTGGCAGTGTGGAGATTGATCCACTCGCGGAAATCAGCACAGAATCCGCCGCCGGGAGAAGCTCCTCGAACTCAACCGACCGTCCCAATCGCTGCTCGGCCAGCACAAGGATGTGCGGCTGCTTTTGCTCTTCCGCAAATCGCACCAGTCGGCCGACGCGTTCGCCACGGCCCCAGTGCAGAAGGCGGTATTTCGGATGCAAGTGGTTCAGGACCGACGTGGCCCAAACCGCCGTCAGGTGGTCGGCCTCCCGAGTGCATTCGCCGGGCAGAAGCAACGCGTGATCTTGATCCGCCAGCCCCAAGGCCAGCCGCAGCTTGGTATCGCGCCGGCGGTTGACGCGACCGAACTCGACCCCCGGGCGGATGAGGTGGCAGCGCTCGATCGGCACGCCGCGCTCGATGCAAAAGCGGTGCATCGTCGAGGTCGGGCAGATCAGATGGATGTCGCGATAATCCATCGCCGCCCGCAGCCAGCGGACCCGCGAGCGCGTGGGAAACGACGTAAAGCTAAACGCGATCGGCCCGGCGTGGCCCATCGCCGCTACCAGCAACGCCTGCAAGCCCCATGCGTGAATCAACGCAAACTGCTCGGCCCGAATCCCGCGCAACAGCCGAAGTTGCATCAGTGTCGCCTCGGCCGGCACGGAATTCTCGGTGATCGAGAAATCGGCCCCCAGGTGGTTCCGCAGCGATGCGACGGCGCGCCGGCCCTGCAGGTCCATTCCGGTCTCGGCCAGTAGCAGTAGGCGCTTCATCTAAGGAAAGAGTATCGGAAACGGTGCGAAGTGAAAGTTATCCGGCGATTAGGCATGCCTGTTTGTTAGAACTTCCGGTCCAGCAATCGATACTGCACCGCCTCGGCCAAGTGCGCTTCGCTGATCAAGTCTGTGCCTTCCATGTCCGCGATCGTTCGCGCGACCCGGCGGACTTTGTCGTAGGCTCGGGCGCTCAAACCCAACTCGTCCATCGCCTGCTTCATCAGCAGCAGGCAGCTTTCCGACAGATCGGCGAACTGCTTGAGCTGGCGCGTGTCCATTGAGGCATTGGTGGTCTTATCGCCGAAGCGTTTAAGCTGCGCGGCCCGGGCGCGGTTGACTTGCTCGCGCATCTGCGCGCTGCTGGTGCCCGCCCGTTTGCTGGTGAGCTCCTTGTATGGGACGGCAGGCACTTCAACGTGAATGTCGATGCGGTCCAGCAGCGGGCCGGAGAGTTTGGCGAGGTATTTGTCGCGGGCTCGCGGATTGTTGGCGGCGTGGCCGCTGGCGGTGGGGTTCATGGCGGCTACCAGCATGAACCGCGCGGGGAAGCGCACGCTCCCGTGTACGCGGGCGATGCTGACTTCGCCGCTCTCAAGCGGCTGGCGGAGCATCTCCAGGACGTACCGGCTGAACTCGGGAAGCTCGTCGAGAAACAGCACGCCGTGATGCGCCAGCGACACCTCGCCCGGCCGAGGGATCGTGCCGCCGCCGATCATGGCTTGCGCGGTCGCGCTGTGGTGCGGCGAGCGGACCGGCCTCTCGTCCATCAGTGCGATGCCTTCAGGCAGCAGCCCGAGCGCGGAGTAGATGCGCGTCGTTTCAAGCGATTCGGTCCGGCTTAGCGGCGGTAAAATGCCGGGGATGCGCGAGGCGAGCATTGTCTTGCCCGTGCCGGGCGGGCCGACCATTAGAAAATTGTGTCCCGCGCTCGCGGCGATGCAGATCGCGCGTTTGACCGATTCCTGCCCGCGCACGTCGGCAAAATCCAGCGCCTCGTTGACGGCCGACGCGGTGTAGGGTTCGCCGTCAAGTTCGTACGGCTCGAGCGGGAGCGTTTCGTTCAGGAAGCTGACGGCCTGCGAGAGGTTGGCGATGGCGATGACTTCAACGCCTTCGACGACAGCGGCCTCGCGGGCGTTTTCCGCCGGCAGGATCACGCCGCGCATCTTTCGGCTTTTGGCCAGCAGCGCCATCGAAAGGCCGCCCTTGATCCTCCGCACGCGACCATCGAGCGCCAATTCACCGGCGATGAGGTAATCCTTGTGTCGATCGGTCTGGATAAACTTCGTCCCGCGCAGCAGGCCGATCGCGATCGCCAGATCGAGCGCCGGCCCTTCCTTCTTCACATCCGCCGGCGCGAGGTTGATCAGCACCGCATGGGCCGGATGGGCGTAGCCGCTGTTGACGATGGCGCACTCAATGCGGTCGATGCTTTCCTTCACCGCCGTCTGCGCCAAGCCGACAACGGTTGTCTTGGACAGCCCGCGCTGGCTGACGTCGGCCTCAACTTCGCAGTGCAGCGAATCGATCCCCACCAGAATGAAACTATGGACTTTTGCGAGCACGGGCGAATCCTCCCCCATTTCAATCCACTTGTCACATGTTGGGCGGTTAAGTCAACAGCCCTAGCGCGTTGTGATCGGCCCCATCTTGACGACCTCAAAATCGCGACCGCGGATTTTCTTCAGCGTTTCCAACTCGTCATCTTTCCACTTCGGATCGGGGCAGCCGGAGACAAACCAATCCCCGCCGTTGTCGGCCACGATCATGCCGTAGGTTTGCATCGCCTTGAGGATGACCTGCGCGCTGGCGGGGAACTTGGAGAGATCGACGTTCGCTTTCAGCCGCACGCGCATGCCCATCGGCGGGAGTTTGGGGTCGTTGGATCGGCTGGCGAAATGCGTGGCCGGGTCGACGTAGCCGCGACGGCTTTTGGTGATGGTGAACCGCAGGGCGTGATGGACGGCTTTCTGCTCGATGACTTCGTCATACCGCACGAGCCCGGGAAAAACCGCTAGGCCGGCGGCATCGGCGCTGGTCCAGCCTTTTTGCCTTGTCGCACCGGTTTTCAAATCCCAGATCGCGCCACAACCGGCCTTCCAGCTTTTGCCGTTATCGACCGGGAAGGCTCGCCACAGTTCGTACAATTTCATCGCGTCGCGATCGAGCACCAGCACGTGGCGGTCGCCGTCGGCGTTGGGGCCGCCTTCTATAGGCGCGGTCGGTGGGATCGGATACGGGCCGGCGTCGGATTCGTCGCCGTAGTCGGTGAACTTCACTTCCACCCTCGGCTGCTGGCCGTCGACGACGATGTACGGGATGCCCATCGGCTGGCCTTTCCATGTCGTGCCGAAATCCGGATGCAGCGGCTTGTTCGCGCCGATGCTGGCGATCAGCACGTCCGAACTCGGATCGACCGGCTCTTTGGAAACATCGCGATTCCATGCGTTGTCGTCCGGCAGAACGCGCAGGCCATGTAAGGATGTGCAGGGGCCGATTTCGGGCTTGCGGGGCGCTTCGGCGAAGCAGTAAGAAGCAAGAAAACTGATACACAACGCAGTCGAATAAGTTCTCATCGGCAACCTCATGTTAACCTGAGCAGCGTTCTACGGATGATTGGGTTCGTCCGACTTTATTTTACTTACGGTAGCCAATCCCGATAGATAAAAAAGCTTTGCTACGGATAATGCGGTTCAGCCACTACGGGCAGGGAGAGTTAAGATGTCGCACGTCGTTATTGAATCGTTGGAATCACGCACGCTGTTCGCCGTCTCGGTCGATCCGGCGCTTGTCGCGTGGTACACGCTGGACGAAAACGCCGGCACGACGGTCGCAGATGCGTCCGGCCAAGGCAACGGTGGAAACCTGCAAGGCGGGCCGGCATGGGTTGCGGGGCAGAGCGGGTCGGCGCTGCAATTCGTATCGACCAGCGCCAACCGCGTCGTTGCGAACGATTCAGCTACGCTCGATATTACCGGAAGCATTACGCTATCGGCCTGGGTGAAATCGACCAAGAAGGACTCGCAGGTCATCCTCCGCAAGGCACGGCAGGACAGCATCGATGGCTACGAACTGGGGTTGAGCAGCAACGGCAAGGCGTTTTTCCGTCTCAATCAAAAAACTAGCGGCGACACGTTCCGCATCGACTCGGCTGCGTCTTATGCGACGAATGGCGTGTGGCAACTCATCACCGGCTCGTACGATGGAACGACGCTGAAGATTTACATCAACGGCGTGCTTCAAGGCAATAAGGCGGCCACCACGACGATCCCGTTGAACAATATCGCGCTGGGCGTTGGATCGCAGGACGACGGGTTCCATTCGATGAACGGAGCGATCGACGACGCGCGGGTGTACCGCCGGGCGCTGTCGGAGGGTGAGGTGCTGACGCTCTTCAAAGGCGACTCGCCGGCGACCAACGTCTCGCCGACGGTGAACGCTGGAGCCGATCAGTCGATCACTCTGCCGACGAACAGCGTGAACTTGACGGCCACGGTAGCGGACGACGGCCTGCCCAATCCACCTGCCGCGGTGACGACGAACTGGTCGGTCGTTGCAACCCCGGCTGGCGGGGCGGTGAATTTCGGCAACGCCAGCCTGAAGGCGACGACCGCCAGCTTCAACCTCGCCGGCACTTACACGCTGCGGCTGACGGCCAATGACGGATCGCTCAGCGCGACCGATGACGTGGCGGTCGTATTGAAGCCCGCCGGTACTGTGACGACGCCACCCGCCGCACCAGCGGGCCTGTCGGGCAAGACGTTGTCAGGATCGGATATCGCGCTCACCTGGACCGACGCCGCGAATAATGAAACCGGTTTCGAGGTGCAGCGGTCGGCCAGTTTCTCGTTCACCAGCTCGACGACCCTCACACTCAACACCGCCAACCTCAACGGCTACACCGTTACTGGCCTTACCAAAAGTACGTGGTATTACGTGCGCGTCCGTGCCATCAACTCGGCCGGCCCGAGCGCGTACACGAGCAGCGTTAAGATCAAGACGCTGAACACGACCACGACGCTGGCGAACACCGCGCCGAAGGTGAATGCCGGCACGGATCAGACGCTGCCGCTCTCCGCGGGCTTTGCAACACTGGCTGGCACCGCGACGGACGACGGTTTGCCAACGCCGGCGAATTTGTCGATCGCGTGGTCGCTGCTATCATCGCCGGCCGGCGCGGGCGTGACGTTCGGCAATGCCTCGCAACTCAACACCACCGTGAAATTCACCGCCGGCGGCGATTACACGCTTCGGTTGACCGCCGGCGATGGGGCGCTGACCGCATCCGACGACACGGTGTTGCACGTCACGTCAGCCGCCAATCCGCTGGACGTGGCGCTCGATAACGCGATCGCCTTCGCGCAGTTGCAACTGAAGCAGACGATGACCGACTTGGGCAACTCCACCACCAAGTTCGTCAACCGTACAAGCAACAGCACCGGTTTGTGGAACGTCGTCGGCGCCAGCGATTGGACGAGCGGCTTCCTCGGCGGGCAGATGTGGCAACTTTACAACGCCACCGGCGCCACCTATTGGAGCGGCAAAGCCACCGCCTGGACCACGCCGCTCGCCGGCCAGGCAACTGCGCGGACAGAGGACTTGTATTTCCGCCTGATGACGACGTATTTGCCACTTTATCAGCAAACCGGCAACGCCGCGTATCGGCAAGTGCTGCTCGACGCGGCGGCGTCGAAGAACACGCAATGGAACGAAACCGTCGGCGCGTTTGAAACCACTTGGCGCAAATCCACCAGCGGCAACCCAGCCGCCAACTACGGCGTGCTGATGGATCAGACGACCGACATGCTGCTCATGCTCTGGGCGGCGAAGGAAACCAATAATCAAACCTACTACGACCGCGCGGTGCGGCATACGCGCAACGTGGTGAACCATTTGCTCCGCTCGGACGGCGGCAGCTATCAGTTCGGCTACTTTGACAAAAACACCGGCGCGTTCATCGACGGCGAAACCAGCCAAGGCTACGCCAACGAAAGCACTTGGGCGCGCGGGCAGGCGTGGGCGATCTTCGCACTCACCGCCGTTGCGCGTGAGACAGGGCTTAGCGATATCCAGGCCGGTGCGCAAAAGGCCGCCGACTGGTACATCGGCCATCTGCCTTCGGACAGCGTGCCTTACTGGGATTTCGACATGCCAATCACCGCGAGCACGTACCGCGACAGCAGCGCCGCCGCCATCGCCGCCAGCGGATTGCTCGACCTCTGCACGCTCGTGACTGCGCCGGCTGACCAAACCAAGTACCGCAGCGCTGCGACGGCGGCGCTGACGGCGTTGTCGTCGAGCGCGTATTTGGCCCAAGGCTCCATCAGCCACGGCGTCTTACTGCACGGGGCCCAAAACGTCCCCAACGTGCCGGTCGGCAATGACGTGTCGCTCAGCTTCGGGGACTACTTCTTCCTGCAGGCGATCAACCGGTACAAATCGCTCGGGCTATAAACAAACCTTTCGTTTCGATCCGCTGCGAACTCGCATTTCGGTATAATGCCTCCACGCAGTGCGGAAAGCACTGCTCGGGGGATTTCAAACCAAGTGAGGCAGACTATGAATCGGGCCATGTGGATCGGGCGCGCAATTGCGGTGCTCGTAGTGTTGAGCGTCGTCATCTGGTGGGGCGGTTCGTCGAACAAGAGTACGCCGGCCGGCTATGTCGGGTATGTGACGCAGCACTCTCTTCTTGGCCGGCAGCAGTTTGTCGGCACGCAGACGGGGCCGACCTCGACCGGCCGCGTTTGGCTGATTGACGTATCGAATGTGTCGGTCACGCCGTACACCTACAACGAAGAATTTGCTGGCGAAAGAGCCATTCTTTCCAAGGACAATCTCAAACTGCAATTCGCCGTGCACATCGTTTTCCGCATCAATCCTGAGCGCGTGAAGGACTTCGTCGAGAAGTACGCCACGCTGTACGACGAAGATAAGCCCGACGAACTTGTACAACACGCCTATGAGAATTTCGTCAAGGAGCCGCTCCGTACTTACTCGCGCGATGAACTGCAACAGTTTCCCGGCCTGCAGATTAAGGACAACATCAAGCAGATTGGCGCGACGATTCAGGAGCGTGTCATTGAGATGTGCAAAGATACGCCGTTCGACGTCAAGAGCGTGGTAGTAGGCAACATCCAGTACCCAACCGAAGTGTCTGATGCGGTATCCATGCAACTGGCCGCCACTCAGCGGCTGCTGCAGAAGCAAATCGAAATCGACATCGCCGCCGCAGAGTCTAAACGCCGCGTGGTGGAAGCCAAGGGTATCGCCGACAGCATGGATATTATCAACCAGAAGCTGACCAGCTCGTACTTACAGCACGAGGCGATCGAGGCGCAGAAGGCGATGGTGAACGGACCGAATCATACGGTGGTTTATATCCCGACCGGCGCGATGGGCGTCCCGCTGACGCTGACCGAGCCGGCGACGCAGCACGCGAAGTAAACGATCGAACGCAGTAGTCCGCCGCTTTTCGGTGGGAAATAAAGTAGACGATCGCGCCCCCTTTTTTCTTGCGAGTGAGTGCCTACACTCATCGGCGAGGGGTTGTCCGAGGTTTTTCAAAAGGAGATTCACATGCCCGTCAAAACTGCTGAAGCTGTCTGGAACGGTTCGCTCATTGAAGGCAAAGGCCACGTCAAAGCCCCCAGCGGCAAGATCGACGCCGACTACAGTTGGAAGGCCCGCACTGAAGACGGCCCCACGACCAGCCCGGAAGAGCTGATCGCCGCCGCCCATGCGGGGTGTTTTTCGATGGCGCTCTCGCACGGCCTGGCCACCGCCGGCCATGCGCCCACTAAGATCCACACGACCGCAAAGGTCACGTTCGGCCAAGTGCCCGACGGGTTTGCGATCACCGGCATCGCGCTGATCACCGAAGGCCAAGTCCCGGGGATCGACGAAGCGGCGTTCAAGAAAGCCGCCGAGGGCGCAAAGGTCGGCTGCCCGGTCAGCAAGGCGCTAGCGAGCGTGCCGATCACGCTTGAGGCGAAGTTCATTAAGTAACAGAGTAGTTCCAAAATAGGACGCAGAAATACAGAGAAGCAGAGACGACGCAGAGGGCCAACTCTGAGAATGTCTCTGTGAAATCTCCGTGTCTCTGTGCCTCCGTGTCGCATGGAGAACGCGAATCAACAAGGACCGGCCAGCAGCGATGCCGCCGGTCTCCCGCCCATTCCGCCGGCGCTGATGTCGCGCCCGCGTCGGGTGGTACGATCCAGTTGGTCGGCGGTCGCCGGCATTTGGGTGCTGCGACTGTTTTTGCTTCCCCACACGCTGGTGGGCATGGGCGCGCTCGGAGCAGCCATCGGGTTTCCGATCTGGGCTAACTTCGGGCACGACCATCACGCCAAAGTCACGCAAACCCGTTACTACACCAGCACCACCAAAGGAAACACCCGCGACCACTACGAAGTCACCTATTCCTATCAAGTTGAAGGCCGCACGCGCAAGGGCAGTGCGGATGTAGAAGAATCTACATTCCGCGCCCTCGGCGGAACGGTGACGGAACAGTTGGAATCGCCTAAGTACGGTACCGTCATTGTCCGCAGTCTTGGATCCGCACCGCCACTTTACTACGACGCCGTCATCGAGACCGGCCAGCCGCTTTGGCAGAAGGGGCTGGGCATTACGTTCTTTGCGTTGTTCTGGAACGGCATCATGAGCATCTTCCTGTACGCCGCGTATTATGTTCCTTGGCGAACCCGCCGGCTGTACCGCAACGGGCAGGTTGGATTCGGCGTCATCACGAACAAATACACGAAGTCGGGCAAAAGCACTTCGTACTACATTGAGTACGACTTCTTCACCGCCACCGGCCAACCCGGTCACGGCAAAACGCAGGTGAATGATCGCAAATCATTCGATGCTGCCTACATACGCCAAAACGTCATCGTCCTGCACGCCGACGGCAGAGTGAAGCCGTCTGTGGTGTATGATTTTGGGGGATATAAGTGCGTTTAGAAAAGTCTGCGTTCGGCCAATTGGGCGGGATCGAAATTCAGCTGGCGGTTCGCGAAGAAGCGGCGGGATTTTGATCCCGCCCTACAGAAGATCGGCCAGCGCTGCGCTGAGTAACGGAAATCGGAAGCCGAACCCTTCCCGCATCAGCCGCGTGGGTACGATTCGCCGGCCGAGCAGTGCAAGCTCGGGGTCGGTCCGCATCAGCCACGCGCCGATCCGCACGCACACCGCCGGTACCGGCGGCGACCACGGGCGATGGACCGCGCGGCGAAGGCTTCGCATAAAATCAGCGTTCGTTACCGGCTCGGGCGAGGTCGCGATGTATGCGCCAGACATGGTCGTATCGTCGATCGCACGGCGGATGATCGCGTTCAGATCGGCTTCGTGAATCCAGCTCATGTAATGCCTGCCCGATGCGATCGTGCCGCCGAGCCCGAGCCGCGCGAGCCTTGCCAGCGTACGCAGCGGCCCACCGTGGCGGCCGAGGACGAAGCTGATCCGCAGGATGACTTTTCGCAAGCCCGGCGGGGCAGAATCGTTCAGCGCCGCTTCCCACGCCGTGCCGACCATCGGCGCAAAGCCCTCGCCGATGCGAGAAGATTCATCGAGAACTTCGTCGCCGGTATCGCCGTAGATGTGCGCGGTGGCGGACTGAATCCACACCGGCGGGGGATTCGCGATCGTCTTCATCGCCGCCGACAGCGCGTGGACTGAATCGACGCGCGACTCAAGGATGACCTTCTTGTTCACCGGCGTTTTGCGGCAATCGACGGTCCTGCCGACGAGGTTGACCACCGCCGCCGCACTGTCGAGATGCGCCGCCCACGGGCCGGGGGTTTTTGCGTCCCAATGAGCGTATCTCACGCGGCCGTCAACGCGATCTGCGCCGCGGGTGAGGATAACGATCGATCCGCACTGCGGCAGGAGTTCGGCCGCCAGTGATCGCCCCAGGAATCCGCTGCCGCCGGCGATGACGATTCGATCGGTGGAGGAAAGCATGTGCGATAGGCTACTGATGTTATTTCGGCGCTCAAGTCAGGAAGGCGGTTTCACGACTTTCATATTTGACCTAATGCCCAGTCCAATTATGAAGGAATGCCGTTAGTGAGTCAGTCTGAAAACTCGACCGTACCACGGGCCTCCGGCCCGTGCGGATCGCGCAGGGACTTGGCAAAAATTAATTTCGCAGGAATTCCATCGCCGTTAGCACGGGCCGGGGCCCGTGGTACGGTCGAGTTTCCCGCTGCCGCTATCGCCAACATTTCAAACTGATCCACCCCGGGAATGCCAGTGATTTGCCTCCCCGGCCGACCTCGGACACAATGAAACGCTCATGAAACGCAAGTTGTACATGGAAACCTTCGGCTGTCAGATGAACGTGCTCGATAGCGAGCTTGTTCTGTCGCAATTGCGCGCGCAGGGCTACGTATCAACCGAAGACCGCGAAGAGGCCAACGTCATTCTCTACAACACCTGCTCGGTGCGCGAGCACGCCGAGCAAAAGGTGTGGAGCCGGCTCGGCGAGCTGCGGAACCGCAAGACGGCCGACCCGTCGGTGGTGATCGGCGTTATCGGCTGCATGGCCGAGCGTGATGCGACGAATATCTTCGAGAGATTCCCGCACGTCGATCTGCTGTGCGGGCCCGGCGAGTTGGACAAGCTGGCCGGCATGGTCCACAACGCTGCGGTCACGCAACAGGCCGGCGATATAACGCCGCGGCAGACGGCGCTGATGGGCGCGAACGTCCGTCGCTCCTCTACGCTGGAGGCGGCGGAAGACAACCTGGAGATGCTCGATCTATCTCGCAGCTTTTCGCCGGACGAGAATTTGGCGCAGGCGTATGTTCGCATTACGCGCGGGTGCAATAAGTTCTGCACGTACTGCGTGGTGCCTTACACGCGCGGGCCGGAGGTGCATCGCCCGCCGCAGAATGTGATCGACGAAGTGAAGCGGCTGGCGGACGTGGGCGTGCTGGAAGTCACGCTGCTCGGGCAGACGATCAACCACTACCTGTTCGACCACGGCGACGGGCGCAAAACGACGTTCGCGGAATTGCTGTACCGGATCCACGAGGCCGTCCCGCACCTGCCGCGGCTGCGGTTTGTCACCAGCTTTCCGCGAGATTTCACGAACGAAGCCCTGCAGGCCATGCGCGACTGCGAACGCATCTGCCGCTACTTGCACGCACCGGCCCAGCACGGGAGCGATCGCGTGCTGAAGCTGATGAACCGCGGCTACACGGTGGCGCAGTACGACGACTTCGTTGGCAGGGCTCGCGGGTTTATGCCCGATGTCAGTATCGCCAGCGATTTCATCGTCGGCTTCCCGACGGAGACCGAAGAGGAGTTTATCGCCACGAAGGAACTGGTGCGTCGCAGCCGGTTCAAGAACAGTTTTATTTTCAAATACAGCCCGCGTCCGGGGACGACAGCGATCGATCGGTTTGAAGACGACGTTGCCGAGCCGATCAAAAAGCGCCGCAACAGCGAACTGCTGGCTGTTCAAACGGAATCCTCGGCAGCGAATAATCGCGAGATGATCGGCAAGACCTACGAGGTAATGGTCGAAGGGGAGAGCAAGGCTGCGATCAAAAAAGCCGCGTATCCCGCAAGCAACGTGGAACTCGGCTGGGCCAGAAAGCAACCGGCTGGCGAAGTCACGCACACGCAACTCGTCGGCCGAACGCGGGGGGATCAGATCGTGGTATTTGACGGCGATTCATCGCTCAAGGGTAAGTTGATCGACGTGCAGATTACGGATGCGAAGAATCTAACGCTGTTCGCGAAGCTGTGCGAGCCGGCGACGGTTTCGCGGTAGGACAGACATTCCTGTCTGTCACGGGCGGATGTACTCGTCCGTCCGTACTCCTTCGTTCAGCTTGCGCGAGATACGAATCGATGAGTACATCGCTTTGTGACAGACAGGAATGTCTGTCCTACCGAACGCCGGATCAACCCTTTACCGCTCCGCTCGATAATCCCGCAATAAAATCCTTCTGCAGCACGAAGAAGAGGAGTACGACCGGCAGCACGCTTAGCAGTGTGCCGGCCATCAGCACGCCGTACTCGGTTTGGAATTCGGGGAGGCTCATCATGTTCGCAAGGCCGATCGGGAGCGTGTATTTCGCTTCATCCTGCAGCACGATTTGCGGCCAGAGGTAGCTGTTCCAACTGCCGATGAAGGTCATCAGCGTGAACGCGCCGATCATCGGGCGCACGATTGGGAGGCAAATGTCCCACCAAATGCGCAGCTCGCTGCAGCCGTCGATACGACCGGCGTGGAGGAGTTCATCAGGCACTTGTCGCATCGCTTGGCGGAACAGGAACATGCCGAACACGCTGACGGAACCGGGAACGAGGATGGCTGCGTAGCTGTTGATCCAACCGAGGTGGTGCATCAACTCGTAGCTGCCGGCCATCAACACCTGTGCGGGGAGCAGCATGGTGAGCACCATGAGCGTGGTGAGAACGGCCTTTCCGCGGAATTTGTATTTCGCCAGCGCGAATCCGCCGAGGCTGCTGAGGGTGACGACGATGCTGGCCTGCAGGCAACTGAGGAAGATTGAGTTGCACAGCCAGCGAGTAAACCCGTCGCGGGCGACGAGTTTGCGGAAGTTATCGAGCGTAAGGTGATCGAGATGGTCCCACGGCAAAAAATCGTATTTGAACAAGTCCTGCCCGGATTTGAGCGTGGCACAAACCAGCCACACCAGCGGTACGGTGCAGACCAGTGCGCCCAGCAGCAAAGGGAGATGAAGGAGGAACGTGACGAGCGGGGTGAGTTGCACACGTCTTGGGTCGGTCCGGCGCGGTGTAATCGCTCGGTAATCAAGAACTGAATCCGGTTGATCCGCGAATGGGCGCTTCATGTGTCGTCCCCTCGTCGTCCTAGCCGCCATTGCACGAAAGCAACGCCGGCGATTAGCACGACAAGCGACCAGCCGATCGCCGAGGCGTAGCCGAGATCGCCGACGCTCCAGCCGGTGATGAAGAGGTACATCACGATAGTGAGCGCGCGACTGAGCGGGCCGGGGCTTTGCTGGAAGAGCACGTAGGGAAGCTCGAACAGCTGAAACGCGCCGATCGTACCGACCAGGATCATGAACAGCAGCACCGGCCGGATGCCCGGGAGCGTGACGTGCCAAAACTGCGACCAATTGCCGGCGCCGTCGACGCGGGCGGCTTCGTACAAATCCTGATCGACCGATTGCAACGCCGCGAGGAAGTAGATCATCGCGTAGCCGATCGACAACCATAGCCCCGCCAGCAGCACCGAGGGCAGCGCCAATTCCGGCTCGGCCAGCCAATTAACCTGAATCGGTCGTCGCGTGATCGCACTGAGCAAATGATTCAGCAGCCCACTGCGGGGGCTGAGGATCTGCGAAAAGAGGACCGCGACGAAGACCGAGCCGACGAGATGGGTGGAAAAGAACGCGAATCGAAATACCGGCTTGGCTTTGATCCGCTGACTGTTGAGTAGAATCGCAAGCCCTAGAGCTGCAGGAATCTGCAGAAGCAAGAAAGCCAACGCGTAGCCGGTGGTGTTCGCGACGGCAAGCCAAAAAAGTCGGTCTTTAAGCAGGAAGCGGAAGTTAGCCGCTCCGACGAATCGAGAATCGCGCGGGCCGATGGTTTTTTGCACACTCAGCGCCAGCGAGCGCGTCAGTGGATAAAGTAGGAACACCGCGAACAGCAGTACAAACGGCGCGACGAATAAGTACGGCGACAGCCGCTGCTGCCAACCCCACCAGCTGATGTGTGTTGCTTTGCTTGCGGTGCGGTTCATTACTCAAACTTTCCGAAATCGATGCGTTTTCGCAGATCATCATCGGCCTCGCGGAGCCAGCCTTGGATGCGGGTGGGGAGCATTTTGTCGTCGCCGGCCTGCACGTCCAACACGGCGCGGTTGAGGACGACGGTCAGCGCCTGCGTCGCGACTGTGGTGAATGGCGTGACATATCGCTCGGGCAATTGCTTCGCGAGTGCGATGTACAACTCGCCGATGCGCTGCCCGCTGAACATCGCGTCGGGCCTGTGCCAGCGTGGATCGTCCCACGCTTCAATCACCGGCGGCAGAATGGTGCTGTACTGCAGGCGGGCGTTCATCGAAGCGGGCGAGAGGGAAAGATGCTGGAGCAGCTTCCACGATTTTTCCGGATCGCGCGCCTGCTTTGGGATCGCCATCATCGTGCCGCCCCAGGTGGCGGTGGGCGCGTCAGCCGGATCGAAACGCGGCAGGGGCATCATCGCGAGTTTGCCCGCCAGATCGGGGGCGGTTCTGATGAGATAGCTGGTGCGCCAGTCGGGCGCAAAAATGGAACACAAGTCGCCGTCGGTGAGATCGCGAACCCAGAGGTTAGCGCCCGGCGACGGATCTCCGCCGATCGAGCGACCGCCGGCCACGCAGCGGGCGTAGAACTCCACGGTGTCGGCCACGCGGTCGTCGGTCAGATGCTGGGTGTTATCGGTGTCCAACAAGTTGATGTGCCGCTGCAGCAGCATGACAACAAGGAAATCCGCCGACGCGGCAGGAAGTTCGATCGCCCGGCGGTGTGGAAGACCATTCGCAAGCCAGTACGACTGAAACTCCAGGCACGCCGCCTGAAACTCCGGCCAGGTTTTGGCGGCGGGCAGATCAACGCCCGCTTGCTCGAACAGGTCCTTCCGATAGACGAGCGAAACCGGATGAACGTCTTTCGGCACGCCGAATATCACGCCTTGCTTGCTCCACGGCGCCAGCCGGCTGGCGAGGAGTCGCTTATCCCACCCGCTGGCGGCGAGGCGATCGTTCAGCGGCAGAAAACCGACCTGATCGATCGGCGGGCGGAAGAATCGGCCCACGGAACTGATCTCGATTTCAACGAGATCAGGCACTTCGGTGTTCGCGCCGCCGTTATCGAAAATCGACGTGAGCCGCACGTTCAGTGCCTGCACGCCGATGAGTTTTACCCCCACGGATTGGCCGGCTGTCTGCTGATAAAGGTCTACGAGCGTCGGCTGAGTGGTCGATCCGTCGCCGCGGTAGGTGCGGGCGTTGAGATCAGTAAAAGTCCAGACGACCAGATCGGTTTGGGATGGCGCTGGGCGAAACGCCGCAATCGCGCCCGCGACACCGGACGCCACCAGCATGAACAGAATCGGCTTTCCAAGAGGGAAGGTCACTTCGAGCGAGTATCCGTGTGCGGGGTTCACAACGCAAGCGGATTGATCACGTTTGAGACCCAGTATCAGTCGAGTTATGGGCCTTGCTATTCATTGCTGCGCACGGGCGAACGACCTAAAATTCCGGCCTATGGCGCTGAACGAACGCATCCTGCCGAGTCTCCCGAAACCGAACGTTAACACCAATCCAAGTGCCACGCCGTTCGATCCGGTGTGTGCGGTGTTCCGGCGCTACCTGCACAACGAGAAGCTGAAGTTTACGCCCGAGCGCGCGATGATTCTGGATGCGACCCTGCGGAAGGAAGGATTGTTCGACCCTGAGGGACTTGCAACTGATTTGAAGACGCTAGGCCATCGCGTGAGTCGTGCGACGGTGTATCGCACGCTGGCACACCTGCAGGATGCGGGGATTCTTAAGCAAGTGTTCTTTGACAACAAGCAAAGCTACTACGAAGTGATCGCCGGGCGGGCGACCAACGACTATTTGATCTGCGTTTCAACGGGCAAGTTGATCGAGTTCAGCAGCGATCGTCTCAAGGCGCTGCGTGACGAGATTTGCAAGCAGCACGGGTTTGATCCCATCAGCCACCAGTTCCACATTTTTGGAATCAGCCCGGAGGCGAAGGCTAATCAGGGGAAAGCGAAAGTGAAGTAGAATATCGCGGGGTACGAAGGAACGCGGTTCAGGGCTTGCCACTAAAGTGGCAAGCCCGGTGTGTTATTGGGAGGATGCGCAGTTAGCAAAGGGCTGCGAAAGTCGCCAACGCCAAAACAGCCAGTTTCATTTTATTGCTCCAAAACACCGGATTGGCAACGATTTGAATCATTTCATGCTCCTTGAGATGGATATTTAGCAACGTTTGTGCCAGGCGTCGAAAAGTTGTATTTTTCGCATCCAATGCCGCAAATGTGCACCGATTGCGCGACTTACATTTGACCTGAAAAGTCTGTTTGTGCCGAATGTTGCCGAAATACCACGCCATCTTAAAGATTTCATCTCTCATCTGCTTCTAATAAACACCGAAATAGCGATAATAAGCGTCAACACATCACCGTTTGAGGCGTGAGTATTAAAAAGTGATGAGATCAACCGAAAGTTGGCTAAACGCGATCCCGATTGAACGTGTTGCCGATTTCCCACATCGAAAGAATGCCAAAAGGCGAAGAGCGTGTGTAATTCCGGGTCTGTCTTAGGTCGCTTTGCCGGGAGTTGTCTTGAACCAGGTGATGACACTTAACTCGCCTTTGCCGAGCGTACACCATGCTTCTCGTTCCTTAGCCACACACGTTTGGGATCGTATGACCGATCTTCTCGGGACCGGGCCGGCGTTTATTACGGCGGTTTTGCCAAGTGGCGCGACCACTATTGCACGGCATTCGTTATCGGCGGATCGGTCGATGCGTGATGCGAATCTGGAACCGCTAATCGAAGCGATGACGTGGGAAACGCTCGTCGGATCGCCGCAGGATGTGCGAATCGACGCAGCGGGCGATGCAACTGCCGACACACAGTTGCTCGCGGATGCGGGTATCGCTCAGTGGACGAGTTTGCTCATTCCTTCTTATGTCCTGCCAGGATATCCCGCCGTGCTGCACGCCTTCCGCTTGAAGGGAATGCCCGCGCTGACGGTGGATCAACTCAAGCAACTTCAGACTGCGATCAATCAACCGCGCGAAGGCCGCGATGGTCATCCAACCCGGCTGTTTGTGTTCAACTCGTCGGCCGAGCCGATCGCGTCTAAAGACGATTGGGCCGCGATCGATTCACAAGTGAAACTGGAGATCACCGCAAAGATGGGCCAGTTGTTAAAGACGCTCTCCGCGAGCGATAAGCCGCAGAATGAACGCGGTGCACATATCGAGCGTACCGGCCGAATGGTTTCCGTCCGGTACAACGCCTTCCCCAGCCATTCGGTTTCGGATGGCCAGCCGGTGGTGATTGTTGCGTTGCAGCCGACGGTGGAGGAATGGCTGAAGATTCATGCCGATGATCTGCCGGCCGATCGCGAGTTCGGGCGGTTTCTTCCCGCGCTGCAGTTCATCTACGATCAATCGGGTAACAGCCCGTCGCTGGCGAACATTGCACGAAGCGTTCACTTGAGCCAATTTCATTTTCACCGAAAGTTTGTTGAATTGATCGGCATGACGCCCAAGCAGTACCTGCTGGAATGCCAGATCGCCAAAGCCCTATCGCTGCTAAGTCAGGGCGGGCTCGAGCTTTCAAAAGTGGCGGAGCTTTGCGGCTTTGCCCACCAGAGCCATTTCACCAGTCGCTTCAAGCAGGCGACCGGCCTCACGCCGACCCGCTGGCGTCGGCTGGTCCATCAGTCAGGCGGCTGAACCTTTCAAAACGACTGAAACATCTGATCCGTCGCGCGACAAGTGCTAAACTCGGGTATGACTTCCGTCGCGATGCAATTACCTGCAATCCAGACCAAACTGCGCCTCGGCAGCGTGAGTTTTCTCAACGCCAAGCCGCTGATTTACGGGCTTGATGAAGAGCCGCTCGTGAAACTGACGCTGGATGTTCCTTCTAAACTGGCCGACCTGCTGCAGACCAACGCGGTGGACGTGGCGCTGCTCCCGGTGATCGACTATCAGCGATTGGACGGTTTGCGGCTGATCCCATCCGGCGGGATCGCTTGCGACGGACCTACGCTCACGGTGCGGATTTTCAGCAAAACGCCGATCGACCGCATTGAAACACTCGCGTGCGATCCGGACAGTCACACCTCGGTCGCGCTGGCGGCGGTGATTATGGCCGAGCGGTACGGTCGCCGTCCGCTTCAGGTGGATTTGCGGGCGGGATCGCTATCTCCAAATACGGCCCGATTGCTGATCGGCGATAAAGTCATCACGCAGGAGCCGCAGGGGTTTGAGCATCAACTCGATCTTGGTCAGGCATGGAAGCAGCTGACCGGACTGCCGTTCGTGTTCGCCGCGTGGATGGCAACGCCGACCGCCGATCTCAACGGCTGGCCGCGCCGGCTGACGGTGGCTCGCGAACAAGGGATGGCCCGAATCGAAGCGATTCTGGATCGCCATGCGGCGGCACTCGGTTGGCCGATTGCGGTGGCCCGAAAGTATTTGACGGAGTACCTCAATTTCGATCTGACGCCGCGCCACCTGCAGGCGATCGAATTGTTTCATCAGTTGGCGGCCAAGCACGGACTGATTCCCTCGCCGGTGCAGCCGTTGCGTTTGATTACTTCAGCGTAGCTTGCAACGATCGGCCGATCGCCTCTTCCAACGCCGGATCGCGCCCGACAGCGTACCACGTTTGGAAAGGCTGAGTCGAACCATCTTCGGCATGGAACTCCGTACCCGGCGGCGGGGCGGAAAACGCATCGCGGTACTGGATCGCCGTCGTCATGCGTCGATCAAAGGTGGAACTTCGCTCAACAACAACCTTCACGACGGCCGAATAATGCTGGTCGTCGTGCGTGGCAATTTCGTATCGAATCGTGCGGCGGTAAACCGCCAGCGTGCTGTCGGCCAATTCGCTCACGCCGACGACGTCGCTTCGCCAGAATTCGGTCAGGTACTTGGAAACCAAAGGACGTGTGGTCATCACGCCATTGCGGTAATCCGTGCGATCGATCGCGAACAGGTATTGATGCGATACCGTATCGCAAGCGTCCCAGAGCCGATCATAATTGCTATCCGTCACGCTTACGGTCGCGGGCTTCTGCGCCCAGTAGGACACAGTGGCGGTTTCGGGCTTGGCGTTGATCAGCGCGCCGGGAGCGGCGGGGTGCGATTCGGTCACACAGCCGGCCAGCAGCGTGGGAATGAACGCCAGACAAACAATAGCGGCTGGCTTGGTCACTGGTTCTCGCCTTCTTCGATGAGCGGCCGATCCGTCGGGCTCAGCGGCGACCACTGCTCGCCAACAGTGTGGATGATAATACCGTTCATCGTGTTCGGCATGGCCGGCGACCAGCCGGCCACCAGCACCACTCGGTCCGACACGGCTGCGAGTTTTTGTTCCTGAAGAAACGAATCCACCGCCTGGATCAACTCATTGAAACCGTTCGGCCGCTGCATTTCCTGCGGAATCACGCCGTAATGAATCGCCATCCGACGAAGCGCGCGATGATTGCTGGACAACGCAATAATCGGCACGGAAAAGCGGTGCTTGGAAAACACCCGCGCGGTGTGCCCGTTCTGGCTCCAGATGACAACGAGCTTGGCGCCCAGATCATTCGCGATGCGCCACGCGCCCTGCGCCAGCGCCGTGGCCGGCGAGGTGACTTCCAAACTCACCGGCTGAGTCGCAGGTTTTTGGTTGATGTAGTCTTCCGTCACCTTCGCCACGTGCGACATGGTGTGGACCGCCTGCAGCGGGAACTTACCCACGCTGGTTTCGGCCGACAGCATGACCGCGTCCGTGCCGTCATAGATGGCGTTCGCCACGTCGCTGACTTCCGCCCGCGTGGGCGAGGCCTGCTCGATCATGCTTTGCAGCATCTGCGTCGCCACGATGACCGGCTTGCCCGCACTCTGGCAGCGGCGGATGATGTCTTTCTGGATGATCGGCACTTGGGCGACGTCCATCTCCACGCCCAAGTCGCCGCGGGCGACCATGAGTCCGTCGGATTCCTGAATGATGCCGTCAATTTCTGCCAGCGCCTCGGCCTTTTCGATCTTGGCGATGATGTTGATCGAACTCTTTTTGTATTGCAGGTGCCCGCGAAGCAGTTTGATGTCATCGGCCTTGCGGACGAACGAGAGAGCGAGGTAGTCGAGATCGTTTTCGACCGCCCAGTCAATGCACTGCCAGTCTTTTTCCGTAATGCATGGAGTGCGGACCTTGGTGTTGGGGAGATTAATGCCCTTGGACGTTTTAACGATCCCGCCGACCGTGCATTGGGCTTTCACTTCGGAGGAATTCTTCTCGGTACAGATGAAGCGGAGCATCCCGTCTTCGATCAGGATTTTGTGTCCGATCTGCACATCGTCAACAAAGTGGGGATAGATGGTGCTGACGCGACCTTTTTCACCCACGATGGTCGTTCGCTGGAAGATGAGTTCATCGCCAACGGCAACCGGCATCCCGCCGGTGCCGTCCTGATCGGCGATTTGACCGAGGCGAATTTTCGGCCCGCCGAGGTCGCCCAGGATGGCGATGGGCTCATTCCACCGCGCGGCTGCTTCGCGGATCACGCGTAGCGTCTGCATGTGATTCTCAAGCGTGCCGTGCGAAAAATTTACGCGACAGATATCGACGCCTTCTTCAAACAGCTTGAGCAACATGTCCGCCGTGCTGACGGCCGGACCCATTGTGGCGAGAATCTTCGTGCGAATCATTGGAACTCAAGGCTGAAGGATGAAGGCGGAAGGATGAAAGAGAAAAGACACCATTTGTCCTTTTTTCATACTTCGTCCTTCTATCTTCATCCTTCCTTCTTAGGAGGCATCATCACCCGAATGTTTGCCTCTTTCAACTGGCGCTCTTCGAGTTGGGCCGGTGCGCCGCTCATTAGGTCGGCTCCGCTTTGGGTTTTGGGGAAGGCAATAACGTCGCGGATGTTGGTGGTGTTACGCAGGATCATCACCACGCGATCGAGCCCCAGCGCGATCCCGCCGTGCGGCGGAGCGCCGAACTGCAATGCATCCAGCAGGAAGCCGAACTTGTTGCGCTGGCTTTCGGCGTCGATGCCCAGCAAACTGAAAATCTTCTGCTGGATGTCCATGCGGTGGATACGAATCGATCCGCCGCCTAATTCTGAGCCATTGAGGACGATGTCGTACGCCTTGGATTTCAGCGACGACAGAACCGCTGGATCGCGGCTGTCGAGCTTATCGAGGTCGCCATCGAGCGGCGCGGTGAACGGGTGGTGAGTGGCGACCCATTTCTGATCTTCTTCGCTGAACTCAACGAGCGGAAAATCGGTCACCCAAAGCCAGGCGTATTCGGTACTCGGCTTGATGGCCAGATCCTTCGCGAGTTTCAAGCGAAGCTCGCCGAGAACCTTGTGAACGACTTTCGACTTATCGGCGGCGAAGGCGATGAGATCGCCTTCCTTGGCACCGGTGCGTTCGATGAGTGCCGCCGCGATCGGCGCGAGGAATTTGGCAACGCCGGTATCTAGGCCCGCCGCGGTGATCTTGGTGACGGCCAATCCCTTAGCGCCAAAGCCCTTGGACCACTCGGCCAGCGCGTCGGTTTCCTTACGCGACATCTTCCCGCCGCCGGGGACGACGATGCACTTGACCATCGGGGCGCTTTTGAACACGCCGAAGTCGGTCTGCTGCGCGAGGTCGCTGATGTCGTGTAGTTCCATCCCGAACCGCAAGTCCGGCCGATCAGAGCCGAAGCGGGTCATCGCTTCATCGTGCGGCATGTGCGGGATCGGCGGGATATCGACGTTGAGCGTCTCCTTCCAAATCTTACGAAGCAGACCTTCAATCACATGGGTGATGTCCTCACGGTCGATAAAACTCATCTCCACGTCGAGCTGAGTAAACTCCGCCTGGCGGTCAGCCCGCGGGTCTTCGTCGCGGAAGCAGCGGACGATCTGCATGTACTTGTCGCACCCGCCGACCATCAGGATTTGCTTGAACAACTGCGGCGATTGCGGCAATGCGTAAAAGCTCCCCGGCACGAGCCGGCTGGGAACCAGAAAATCGCGGCTTCCTTCGGGCGTGCTCTTGGTAAGGAAAGGCGTTTCGATCTCGTAAAAACCGAGATCGCCCAGATAGTCACGCATGATCTTGGTCACCAGATAGCGCGTCTTGATCGTCTGCTGCATCTCCGGCCGGCGCAGATCAAGATAGCGGTAGAGCAAGCGCAGCTCTTCGTTCACCTTTTCAGCCTCGTTCAGCATGAAGGGAGGCGTGGGCGATTGGCTGAGCACTTCAATGCCGGTGACGCGGACTTCCACTTCGCCGGTGATCATCTTGCGGTTGATCAGTTTTTCATCGCGGGCCGTTACGGTGCCGGCGATAGAGACGACCCATTCGCTGCGCGCATTGCGCGCCATCTCATGGGCGGCAGAGCCGCAAAGGTCGATGTCGAACACAAGTTGTGTCAGCCCTTCGCGGTCGCGCAGGTCGAGAAATACGAGCTTTCCGAAGTCGCGGTAGACGTTGACCCAGCCGGCGAGTTTGACTTCCTTGCCGACATCGGATTTGCGGAGTTCGCCGCAGGTATGGGTACGGAATTTGGTCTTTGTGTATTGCATGCCTTCCTTGGGTGCGAATGGGTCTGACTACATTAAGCCGAGCGTTGTGAGCAAAGCGATATCGAGTTCATCCATTAATTTCTGGGGTAGAACGCTTATGCGACGCCGCAACTGGTCACGATCAATCGCGACAATGAGTGTTGTAACGGCGACGGAATCTTTATCCAACCTCGATTGGTCCGCTGGTATTAAGACGTTGGAACCCAATTTAGAGTAAATCAGGTTACTGGCCAGAGGGACGATGATCGTCGTGCGGGATTGGCTGCGGTTTAACGCATCAGACTGAATCACAATGACCGGGCGCGAATAGCCCGCAGTGGAACCGATGGGTGGGTCAAGTTCTGACCACCATACTTCGCCACGCTGGACTACCATTCGACTTCCCGCAGCATCTTGTTCACATGACGACGCAAATCGGCTGGCAGTGATGTATCTGTCGCGGGCGCAAGGTCATTCGCCTGCTGCGTCAGTATCTCAGGCGAATGACGCTGGATATATTCGTTCAACGCACGCGCGCATAATTCGGATCGGGACAGCTTGCTTTGTTTAGCCAACCGATCTGCATGGCGGAAAATTCGGTCCGGGATGGATATCGCTGTCTTCATCGGCAAGAAGTATAACGAATTTTATACCGCAGACAAATCTCACTTCCACGGCTTGGCGAACCACTCCTTCAGCACTTTTTCGGCAGGTTTGTTCTTCGGTGTATACCCTTTGTCGTCCGGCCCGCCAGCACTGGGTGGCCATTCCCA